>NZ_JBFTME010000009.1:0-324526 GCF_056396805.1 Rhizobium sp. 05N49 | reverse complement strand
GAAATACGATATTTTGCCTTAGGCAAAAATCGGATAACGCGGGGTGGAGCAGCCCGGTAGCTCGTCAGGCTCATAACCTGAAGGCCGCAGGTTCAAATCCTGCCCCCGCAACCAAACATATAGCCCGCATCCAAGCGGGCTTTTTTTGTTTGATAACACGGCGAGGTTCAACGCCTCGAAAGCCGCCAAAACGCCCAAAGCTCCCAAAGCCGACGCGGCGAAACCAAAATCTCCCCTCACTTCCATCTCGTCTAAATATCCCGGCGCGGATATTTCCGATGCTTCGATACATCTTAAGCACAGTCAGCTAATCGCATCCGGATATTCGGGTCTACTATCAAAATTTCGAATGTGCTAAAGTAAATCCGCGTGGCGCTTTAAATTTCTGCGCACGGATTTCAATTGGTTTTTCGAAGTCTGCTGTCTCGTTCAGCCGGAGTACTTCTTTTCATGCCGTAAATCGATGAACTTTCCAGGGAGGGGAACAATGCGGATATATGCATCTTCTCGATCGGCAATACCACGCAGGGGGCGTTGGTTTCAGTTCGGGTTATCGATATCAAGCGTCATCTGCGCGGCCTGTCTTCTGACCGGGGTTGCCGTTGCACAGGCGCCGACCGAAGAGCAGCGCAATGAGATCCGGGCAGCATGCCGTTCGGATTTCATCGCACAGTGTTCAGGGGTCCAGCCGGGCGGTATCGAGGCGCTGACCTGCCTGCAGCAACATGATTCCACGCTTTCCGCAGCCTGCCGCAAGGCAGTCTCCGCCGTCAGCGCCAAGCCGAAATCGACATCCGCGGAGCCATCTCAGACGGCGCCTGCGACTGCAGGGGCGGCCACCGCGGCACCAGCAGCCGGCACCCAAGCGGCGGCTCAGCCGACCGACGCACAGCGCAACGCCGTCAAGTCAGCTTGCCGCTCCGATTTTATGGCGCAATGCTCCGGAGTGACTCCGGGAGGTGCCGCGGCACTCTCCTGCCTGCAGCAGCATAGTGCCCGCCTGTCGGCGCCTTGCCAGCAGGCCGTTGCGGCGATGGGTGCGGCGGGCGCGCCCGCAGCCGGTGCGGGTGCAGGTGCCGCAACGGCAGCCACACCGCCGGCAACCCGGCCGGCTGCGATGCCTGTCTTCTCTCCCCGCGAGGAAGTGATGATCGTGCGCGAGACTTGCGGGCCGGACTTCCGAGCTTTCTGCCGCATGGTGCCGATCGGCGGCGGGCGGGTGATCGAGTGCCTGCGGGACAATCTGCAGCGCGTGTCGCCAGCCTGTCACAGGGTGCTGACCTCGGGCCTGTAGCGGCCTTCCAATTCCTATCCGGTTTCGCCGGGAATGCCTGAGCCGTCAGGCATTCTCCTGACGGTTCCGCTCAGCCGTTTCGAGATCGTCGCAGTACGATCCGAAATCTCCGCATCCGATGAATTCAATGACGACACAAATGAAAGGCAGTGCCATGTCATCGACTTCTCTATCGCGATTGAAACGAATACTGAGCTATTCCGCTGTTGCCGTCGGCCTTGTACTGCCGACCCATGCATGGGCGGATGATGCAAAAGATCTTCTGAAGGCCATGTCCGATTTTCTGGTGGCGCAGAAGAGCATATCCTTCAACTACCAATCATCACTCGAGGCTGTGACCCCGGACTTCGAGAAACTGCAATTCGTCAGTTCGGGTACAGCCAATATCACCCGTCCCGACAAACTGCGTGTTACGCGGACCGGAGGCTTTGCCGATATCGATGTCAGCTTCGACGGTTCGACGCTGACCGTGCATGGCAAGAACCTCGATGCCTATGCGAAGGTCGATGGCAAGGGCTCGCTTGATGATCTGATCGACAGGCTCGCCGATGCTGGCGTGGAAGCACCAGGCGCCGATCTGCTCTCGTCTCACGTCTATGACATCTTGATGTCCGACGTGACCGAGGCCAAGCACATTTCCAGCGCCTTCGTCGACGGTGTGGAATGCGAATATCTGGCTTTCCGCACACCAGAACTCGACTGGCAGATCTGGATACAGACGGGTTCGCAGCCGATACCGCGGCGCTATGTAATCACCAGCAAACACGTCGTCCAGGCGCCGCAATATACGCTCGAGATCAGCAACTTCAAAAGCGGGGCGGATGTCGCCGCCACCTCCTACAATATCGACATCCCAGCCAATGCGAAAACCGTGGATCTGAGTGAACTTCAATCGATCGATGAGCTTCCGGCGCCCGCCGTTACAGGAGATATGCAATGATCCGCAGCAAGCTCTTTTTCGCTCTGTGCCTCGCCGGCGTGATGGTCTTCACCGATTTTCGCCTGGAAGGAGAAGGCCCGCTACCGCTGTCGATCGGCTTCGCCACGCCGGCGGAGGCGGTCATCGGCCGTCCCTTGACGCCGCTCTCCTATGCCGGAGTGGCGCGTCGCACCACCCGCCGGGTAGTCCGGCGCACGGCGACGACGATCGCCGTGCTGCCTCCAGGCTGCATCTATGGCCCTTATTATGGCGGCTATTATTATCGCTGCGGCGGCCTCTACTATGCCAAGAGCGGTGGCGTCTATGTTCAGGTGATCGTGCAATAGGCTGTTTGCGAGCCTATTGTGCCGTCATTTCAGTATCGGTTACAGCAGGCGCTTTACCGCGGCGCCTTCTGAACTCTTCAAGGCTCTGCAGCACGACGTAGAAGGAAGGAACGAACAAAACGGCAAGGCAGGTCGATGCGATCATGCCGCTGAAGACCGATATGCCGATCGACTTGCGGGCAGATGCGCCAGCTCCCGTCGCGAGGACAAGCGGCAGGACGCCGAGAATGAAGGCGAAGGATGTCATGAGGATCGGTCGGAAGCGCAGGCGGGCAGCCTCAACGGCTGCTTCGAGGATTTCCATGCCTTCCTCTCGCTTTTCTCGGGCGTATTCGACGATGAGAATGGCATTCTTCGATGCCAAAGCGATCAAAAGGATCAGGCCGATCTGGGTGTAGAGGTTGTTGGCGACGCCCGCCGCCATCAACGCGCCGACGGTGCCGAGCAGGGCAAGCGGGACAGCCAGCAATACGGCGAGCGGCAGGATCCAGCTTTCATATTGACCCGCGAGCACGAAGTAGACGAGCAGCATGCCGAGCGCGAAGATATAGTAGATCTGTCCGCCGACCGCCTTTTCCTGATAGGAGAGCGCCGTCCACTCATAGCCGGTTCCCGTTGGTAAGGTCTGGTCGGCAATCTGCTCCATGACATCGAGTGCCTGGCCGGAGCTGAAGCCGGTCGCAGGCCCGCCGACGATCGTTGCTGATGGGTAGAGGTTGTAGAGGCTGATCAGGGAGGGGCCTTCCATCGGCTTGATGTCGACGACGGTTCCGAGCGGCACCATCGTGCCATCCCCGGCCTTGACCTCCAGATTGCGGATATCGTCAGGGCTGACGCGGAATTCCGGAGATGCCTGGGCGTAGACCTGGAACGTGCGGCCAAACTTGTTGAACTGTGTCACGTAGCTCGATCCGACGTAGCCCGAGAGCGCAGAGAAAACCTGTCCGACCGTGACGCCCAATGTCTCGGCCTTGATACGGTCGACCACGATCTCGAGCTGCGGCACATTCGAGCGGAACGACGTACTCAGCCTTTGCAGCGATGACTGGGCTTCGCCATTTTTCACAATCGTATCGGTAAGCGACTGCAACAGTGCATAGTCGGAAACACCATTCTTGAGTTCCACTTGCATCGTGAAGCCGCTGGCATTGCCGACGCCCTGAATCGGCGGCGGTACGATCACCAGGGTTTTCGCGACCAATACGCTTTGCAGCGCGCCATTCAGATGCTGGTAGATGGACAGAAGATCCTGCCCCTTTTCCTTGAGTCGTTCGTCCCAGTCTTTCAGCACGACATAGGCTACGCCGGCGTTTTGAAGGCTGGCATTGTTGTCGAGAACGGATATGCCGCTGATCGTCAGGACCTGATCGACGCCCGGCGTCTCCTGGGCGATCTTGCCGACCTCCGCCATGACGGCGTCGGTGCGCTCCTTGGAGGCGCCATCGGGCAGTTGCGCGCCAATCAGTACGTAGCCTTGATCCTCGATCGGCAGGAACGCGCTCGGCACGCGTGTCAGCCCCCAGACAGCTACTCCCATCAGCGCCAACGCCAGAATAGCCATGACCGCGGCGTGGCGCGTCATCGAGCTGATCAGCCGGACGTATCCGCGTTCACCCCAGTCGTAGATCCTGTTGAAACCGCGATATACGAAGTTGCGCTTCTCGGGAGGCACCGGCGTGCGCAGCCACAGGGCGCACTGCGTCGGCTTCAGCGTCACGGCGTTGATGGCGCTGATTAGCGCGGTGGCTGCGATCACGAGAGCAAATTGGCGGTAAAGCTGGCCCGTCAGCCCCGGCAAGAAAGCGGCTGGAATGAAAACCGCCATCAGCACCAGTGTGATACCGATCACGGGACCGAGCAGTTCGTCCATTGCCTTTTCAGCGGCCTTACGGCCGGTCATGCCCGCCTCGATATGTCTCGCCACACCCTCGACAATGACGATGGCGTCATCAACGACGATGCCGATGGCGAGAACGATTGCAAAGAGAGTGGAGAGGTTGACCGTGAAGCCCATGGCCGCCATCGCGGCAAAGGCGCCGATGATGGTGACAGGAACAGTGGTCGCCGGAACGAGCATGGCTCGCCAGTCCTGCAGGAACAGCAGAATGACGATGAGAACGAGAACGCCTGCCTCGATCAGCGTGACATAGACTTCGTCGATCGAGGCCTTGACGAATTTCGTGGTATCGAAGGGAAGATGATATTCGAGGCCCGGCGGGAAGGCCTTCGCCAGTTCCGCCATCTTCACATCGACTGCCTGGGCCACAGCAATGGCGTTTGCTTCCGGCAATTGGGAGATCCCGATGCCCGCAGCCGGTCGGCCATTCTGCATGAAGGTCTGGCTATAGGTCTGCGCACCCAGTTCGACCCGGCCGATATCGCGGATGCGCGTTACCCGGCCGCCGTCTGAGCCGTCGACCTTGACGATAATGTTTTCGTAGTCAGCAGCATCGTTCAGCCGGCCATTGATGTTCAGCGTGTATTGGAATGTCTGCCCCTGGGGTACCGGCGGAATACCGATCTGGCCAGCCGTGACCTCCTGGCTCTGCTGCTGCACGACATTGACGATATCCTGTGGTGTCAGCCCGCGGGCCTGTAGCAGGTTCGGATCCATCCAGATGCGCATGGCATATTGGCCGGCGCCGAAGACCGTGACATTGCCGACGCCGGGCAGGCGGGCAAGTTCGTTCTGGAGGTTGATGACCGCATAATTGGAGAGGAACAGGTTGTCATAGCGGCTGTCCGGTGAGGTCAGGGTGACAAAGCCGAGGATGGCGGTCGATTTCTTCTGGGTGCTGACGCCTTGGACCTGCACCGCCTGTGGAAGCGACGACATGGCAATCGCGACGCGGTTCTGCACGAGGACCTGTGCCTGGTCGGGATCCGTTCCAATCGCGAAGGTCACGGTGAGCGAATAGGTGCCGTCACTTGCGCTCGTGGACTGCATATAGAGCATGTCCTGCACGCCGTTGACCTGCTGCTCGATCGGCAGCGCGACCGTATCGACGAGCGTCTTGGCGCTGGCGCCCGGGAAGCGGGTCGTCACCTGCACGGTCGGTGGAACGACATTCGGATATTGCGCGACCGGCAATTGGAAGAGAGCCACCGCACCGATGAGAACAAAAACCAAGGCCAGAACATTGGCGAGCACCGGCCGTTCGATGAAGAAGCGCGAGATCATGCTGTTGCCCTTGGACGTTCGGATGAGGCGTTGCGGCGAAATTACTGCGTCGTCGTCGTAGCCTTTGCATCGGTGCCGGCCGCCGCCGATTGCGGTTTCATGTCGATTTTCTCAGGCGCAGCCTTGCTCCCGGGGATCGCCTGCTGGATGCCCTGGACGACGACCCAGTCAGCGGGTTCGAGGCCGGATTCGATGACGCGGAGACCGCCTTCGCGCTGACCCGTCTTCACCTGCTTCTGCTCGACCGTATCGTCCTTGCCGAGAACGAGCAGATAGCTGCCGAGCTGGTTGGTGGCGATCGCATCGTCGCGCACGAGCAGCGCTTTTTCGTTCCGGCCGATCGGCACGCGAACGCGCACGAAGAAGCCAGGCAACATGGCTTTGTCCTTGTTGTCGAACAGAGCCCGGACCTGAAGCGTGCCGGTCGATGCATCGAGTTGCGGCGAGACGTAGTCGAGATGTCCCTTATGTGGGTAGCCTTCTTCGGATTGCAGGCCGAGTTCGGCTGGGATGCTCGGCAGATCCGTCTGCTTGAAGGTACGTCCCTGCTTTCTCAACATATCCTTGATCAGCAGCACCTGGGTTTCACTGACGTTGAAATAGGCATAGATCGGGTCCGTCTGGACAATGCTGGCGAGCTTGGTGGGGCCTGAGACGCCGACGAGCGTGCCGATATCGACAAGGTGGTCGGTCACCGTGCCATCGAAGGGTGCAATCACTTCGGTATAGCCAAGATTGATCGTTGCGAGTTCGACATTGGCCTGGGCATTGAGGATTTGCGCATTGGCTTCGTCGAGCGTCGCCTTGGCGCTGTCGACGGCTGTCTGCGTCGTGACCTGCTGCTTCATCAGATTGACCTGACGATCGTACTCCTGCTTGGCACCAACCTGGGATGCCTGTTGCGATGCGAGGGATGCCTTGGCCTGATCAAGCTGGGCCTGATAGGTGTCGCGCTCGATTCCGAAGAGCTTGGTTCCCTTCGTTACTGTCGTGCCATCCTGATAATCGATCGACTGAAGATAACCCTGGACGCGCGCTTCGATATCGACAGAGTTCAGCGGCGCAGTATTGCCCGTGAGTTCGAAATAGAGGGTGACGGGCTCCTGGACTGGTTGTGCAACACGGACGGCCGGCGGCGGAGGCGGGACGTAGGTATTGCTGCTTCCATCGCAGGCAGCGAGCGCTGCCATGCCGATGAGTGTCACAGAAATCTGCAGGCCCCGATGCAATCCCTCACGCATTCTTGCTGCCCCGATGATCTATGTGTCCCGGTCGTCATGCGTGCCCTGGTGGCGGCCCCATCAGTCGCCAAGTGTTTCAGGCATGCGGTACTATGTCGCGGAATCGTCCGAAATTGCAATAGCTTATGGCATGCAATTTAGCTGTGTCTAAACGATTGATGACTCCGCATTCCTATCGTGGTTCAGTCTGGATATTTTCCATTCATTGCTGAGTAATGAGCAGTACGTAGGCGATGAACAGCACCAGGTGAACTGCGCCCTGCATGAGATTGGTGCGGCCGCTTGAAAAGGTAATGATGCTGACGGTAATTGTCAGAGCGAACATGACGAGATCCGGACCCTCAAGCCCTAGTGTGACGGGGTGCCCGTAGAAGTGGCTGATAGCGAGCATGGCCGGTACTGTCAGGCCGATCGTCGACAGGACTGAGCCGAGGAAGATGTTGATGGCGCGCTGCAGGTGGTTGGCGACGGAAGCGCGCACGGCGCTGATCGCCTCAGGTGTCGCGACAAGCACAGCCATGATCACGCCGCCGAATGCCGCCGGTGCATGCAGGGTTTCGATCACATAGTCGATCGGCTTGGCAAGCTGTTCAACCAGGAAGACCACCGGCCCCATGTAGGCGAGCAGCAGAACGGCATGATGCCATACCCCCCGGTGGGGCCGAATGCCGACTGCGCGCCGCTCAAGATTGTTGCCGTCTTCGGCGAAGTAGCGCTGGTGACGGCCGGACTGCAGCAGGAGAAATATGCTGTAGAGACCAATCGAGACGATACCGAGAAACATCTGCCGCGCGGCCGTGGGGTGCGGACCATCCGGGCCGGCGAGGAAAGTCGGCATGACGAGGCCAAGGGTTGCGAGCGGCACGATCACCCCAAGATAGGCATTGGCGCCATGCAGATTGTGCTGCTGATCTTCCCGCCGCCAGGCGCCAAAGAGCAGCGACAGGCCCACCATGCCGTTCAGGATGATCATGACCACCGCAAACAGCGTGTCGCGTGCGAGTGTTGGATTATTTTCCCCATGCAGCATGACAGCCGAGATCGCCATCACTTCGATCGAGGTAATCGCAAGGGTCAGGATGAGGGTCCCATAGGGCTCGCGAAGCTGCTCTGCCAGATGATCCGCATGGCGAACGACCGACAGGGCGGAGCCTAGAACGACAGCGAAAAGCCAGAAAAAAATGACGACGAACCAGAATGGCTCGGCAATCCGGGCGAAGATCGGATCGGGGAAAGCGAGGAAAATCAGGCTGGTCGCGGCGCTGACGCCAATGAACCATTCCTCGCGTGCCAGGCTCGTTATGCTTAAGGGATGCAGGGCGGGGCTGTCAGTCATCGGCACCACCGCCAGCCACGGAATGCCGTCGCTTCACAACCGCGATCACTGTCATTTTCCCCTCCGCCTCCCAACTGGCCGGCTGATTGTCTCACGCAGAGGGGCAACGCGCCTATCTAAAAATCATCGCTGCGGGCTCAGGGCGAATTTAATGATACTTCCGCTTCTCCCGCCCCAGAATTTCCGGGGCGTTGAGGCCGGCAATCGGCCTTGAGAGATCGGCGGGGATATCGCCCGCGAGCTGGAGATCCAGATAGCGGGCGCAGCAGACGCGGAGGAAGGAGGTGAAGTTGCCGAGATCATGGCCGGCGTCGATCGACTCGTGGTGCAGTCTGGTTATCAGCTGGACCACGTTCATGCCGTCGCGGGCGGCAATTTCCTCGAGTTTCGACCAGAAGAAATTCTCCAGTCGCACACTGGTCACCATGCTGTCGATACGCAGCGACCGGGTGGTGCTTTCCCAGAGCCGGGCATCCGCCTTGATAAACAGTTCACACATCACGTCCTCCCGCCGGTCCATTTAAAGCGTGCCGCGATGCCACGCTTTAAGGCTTTGATTTTGCATGTCGTTATCGCAAAACCGCTGCGCACTTTTGCGCGACATGCTTTAGGCGGCGTTGGTCTCCAGGACCGTTGCAGCATCAAGCACCGTCATGAACTGGCGCAGCCACGAGGGATGGGCCGGCCAGGCCGGTGCAGTGACGAGATTACCATCGGAAACAGCATCAGTGATGGCAATATCGGCATAGGTGCCGCCGGCAAACTCGACTTCCGGGCGGCAGGCGGGATAGGCCGAGCAGGTGCGGCCCTTGAGCACACCGGCGGCCGCCAGAAGCTGGGCGCCGTGGCAGATGGCAGCGACCGGCTTGTTGGCATCGAAGAAATGCCTGACAGCCTTGATGACTTCGGGGTTGAGGCGGAGATATTCCGGCGCGCGGCCGCCCGGGATGACGAGCGCATCGTAATCTTCGGCTCGCACGCTTTCGAAGGTGGCGTTCAGCGCAAAATTATGACCGCGCTTTTCGGAATAGGTCTGGTCGCCTTCGAAATCATGGATAGCGGTGGCGACCGTCTGGCCGGCTGTCTTGCCGGGGCAGACGGCGTGGACCGTGTAGCCGCAGGCAAGCAGTGTCTGGAACGGCACCATCGTTTCGTAATCTTCAGTGAAATCGCCTGTGATCATCAGGATTTTGGACGCTGGCATTTCTTCCTCCTCTAAAAACCAACAGATGGACTTTAACAAAGGATCGCGGGCCGCGGGTACTAAGGGAATACTACACCGGGCTCCTGCTCAGGTCGTCTCGCGGGTCATGGCAGCGGGAATGGCGCAGGCCTCGCCGCCGCCGAACATGCGCGAGCGCGTGAGGAAGCGTTTCTCGCGGCCATTATCGAGCGAAAACATGCCGCCGCGCCCGGGTACGACATCGATGATGAGTTGGGTATGCTTCCAGGCCTCGAATTGACTGGCGCTGATATAGACAGGAACGCCGCCGATTTCGCCGAGTTTCACATCCTGGTCGCCAACGATGAAATCATCCGTCGGGTAACACATGGGCGATGAGCCGTCGCAGCAGCCGCCGGACTGATGGAAGAGGACATCAGGGTAGTCCCTTTGAATTTCCTTGATGAGGTCGAGCGCCGCATCGGTTGCGAGTACACGCGGTTCGCCATTGACCATCTGTTCCATGATTGCCTCCTCCAAGACAATGCCTCCTCCCCGTCAAGGGAGGAGGCTCGATGATAGCACAATCGACTGCTTCTCAGAAGAAACCAAGTTTCTTGGGGCTGTAGCTGACCAGCATATTCTTGGTCTGCTGGTAGTGGTCGAGCATCATCTTGTGCGTTTCACGGCCGATGCCGGATTGCTTGTAGCCACCAAAGGCCGCGTGGGCTGGATAGGCGTGATAGCAATTGGTCCAGACGCGGCCGGCCTGGATTTCCCGGCCGAAGCGATAGGCTCGGTTGGCGTCGCGGGTCCAGACACCAGCGCCGAGACCGTAAAGCGTGTCATTGGCGATCTCGAGTGCTTCCTTCTCATCCTTGAAGGTGGTGACCGAGACGACCGGGCCGAAGATCTCTTCCTGGAACACACGCATCTTGTTGTGGCCCTTGAAGATGGTCGGCTTGATGTAATAGCCGTCAGACAGTTCGCCGCCGAGATCGTTGCGCGAGCCGCCGGCCAGCACCTGTGCGCCTTCCTGCTTACCGATATCGAGATAGGCGAGGATCTTTTCCATCTGCTCGGTGGAGGCCTGAGCGCCGATCATCGTTGCCGGATCGAGCGGGTTGCCCTGCTTGATTGCCTCGACGCGCTTGACGGCCCGTTCCATGAAGCGGTCATAGATCGATTCCTGGACGAGAGCGCGGCTCGGGCAGGTGCAGACTTCGCCCTGGTTCAGCGCAAACATGGCGAAACCTTCGAGCGCCTTGTCGAAGAAATCGTCGTCTTCGGCCGCCACGTCTGCAAAGAAGATATTGGGCGACTTGCCGCCGAGTTCCAGCGTGACCGGAATGAGGTTCTGGCTGGCATATTGCATGATGAGGCGGCCTGTCGTCGTCTCGCCGGTGAAGGCGATCTTGGCGATGCGTGGGCTGGAGGCGAGCGGCTTGCCGGCTTCGAGACCAAAGCCATTGACGATGTTGAGGACGCCGGGCGGCAGCAGATCGCCGACGAGTTCTGCCCAGAGAAGCAGGGAGGCGGGTGTCTGTTCGGCCGGTTTGATAACGACGCAGTTGCCGGCGGCAAGGGCCGGCGCCAGCTTCCAGGTCGCCATCAGGATCGGGAAGTTCCAGGGAATGATCTGGCCGACGACGCCGAGCGGTTCATGGAAATGATAGGCAACCGTGTCATGGTCGATTTCGCCGATCGTGCCTTCCTGGGCCCGTATGCAGGAGGCGAAATAGCGGAAATGATCGATGGCGAGCGGAATGTCGGCCGCCATGGTCTCGCGGATCGGCTTGCCGTTGTCCCAGGTTTCAGCCTGAGCCAGAAGCTCCAGCTTGTCTTCCATGCGCTGGGCGATCTTCATGAGAATGTTGGAGCGCTCGGTGGCGGAGGTGCGGCCCCATTTTTCCTTCGCGGCATGGGCGGCATCGAGTGCTGCATTGATGTCCTTTTCATCGGAGCGAGGGATTTCGCAGAGTTTGCCGCCGGTGACGGGCGTGACGTTGTCGAAATATTTGCCGCCGATCGGCTCACGCCACTCGCCGCCGATATAGTTGCCGTATTTCAGCTTGAACGGCGACTCGACGATTTTCTGATGAAGCATGTCATCCTCCCTTGATGAACAGGTTCCGGATCGAACCAGTGGGAGGAAATCTGTGTCGCTTTGGCTCGATAGAACAGGGCGGCTTGCCAATACCGCACCGCACAGTGTCGCAGAGTTGCGACAGGTTTCGGCGTCACCACGAGATTGTGACCGAACCCTTGCTCGATATTAGTGGAGGTCGAGTTTCTTCATCTTCCGGTGCAGTGTTGCACGGCTGATGCCGAGAGCCGCAGCGGCCTGGGAGACATTGCCGTGGGTGCGGGAAAGTGCCCGCAGCAGCGCCGCTTTCTCGGCCTCGGCCATTTCTTTTTCCTGCGAAACATGGCCTTCATGCAGGGCGTCGGAGGCGGGAAGGCCGGCAGCGATGCGCACGTCATCCAGCTTAAGGACGAGGCGGGCGGCGCGTGTGGCGCCGAGAACGAGATCATGCCGATCGACTGCCAGCAATGCGTTCGCGGAATTGGCGCCGGCCGGCACCATGACGAAGCGTGCACCGGCAAAGGCGGAGCGGAAGAGATTGAGCTCGATGCGCATCGCCGCATCCCGCACGGCTTGCGAGAGGATGCTCAGCGTCATTTCGTTGACGTCATCGCGGCAGGTGGAGATGTCGAGGGCAGCGGCCAGCAGGCCGCGGTGATCGCGGATCGGGGCCGTGGTGCAGCTGAGCTTGATGTTGGAGCAGTAAAAATGCTGATCGCGAAAGACAGCGACTGCACGATCATCGGCCAGCGCAGTACCGATGCCATTGGTGCCGATGCTGGCTTCCGTCCATACCGAACCGGTCCATAGACCAAGATCATGAAATTCCTTGTCATTGCCGACGGCGCCGCGGCGTTCCAGCGCAATGCCGTTGCGATCGGTCAGGAGCAGGCAGCAGCCGGCCTTGCCGACCGTTGCAAAAAGCCGGTCGAGTTCGTCGCGCGCATCGGCGATCAACTGATCCGATCGCTCCCGGGCGACGCTGAATTCCTGTTCGGTAAGACGTAGAGGCGCGCGCTTATCTTCGGGAGCAAGCTGATACATGGTCATGCAGCGGCGCCAGGAGGCGACGATTGGAGAGCTGGCCGCAGCTGAATTTTGCTGGGCGCACGTATAGACATGTTCCGCATGCGCGGATTGTTCGTGCATTGAGGCTCCTCCCACGGAACTTGCGCATACTCTGATGTAAATGCGGCGGCTTTGCAATCAGCGGGCATGACGGCAGATTGCATGGATCGAATTTGCGTTGCCGCGAGTGGCGCATTTCTGAAACAGTTGTGCCGGGCCTGGTGACCATCATGCTCGCGATAATATGACCGCTCATCCGCTTGCTCGGCCTCGCTTTACGGCATAGCGTCGTATTTATTTGGATATAACGATCCGGGATGGCGCCTTCTCACTTTTGCGTGTCCCCATGGGCGACTGCGTAACAAAACACTGCTTGGCTCCGTAGTTCTCGGCGTGGACAAAAGATCGGCATGGCGGGAATAAAACCTGCCGATCGTTGTCTACTGAATGAAAGTGCCTGTCGCAGATGCTGTAGACATAGGAGAGCGACGCGATGCTGAACAGACGATTGCTGCTGATCACTGCGGGACTTGGCGCCTTCGCCCTGCGCTTGGGTTTCGGCAGCCAAGCCATGGCGAAGGAAACCTTTGCCGTTAGCCATACAGACGAAGAGTGGAAGAAGCTGCTGACTGCGGATCAATATTCGGTACTGCGGCAGGAGGGAACGGAATATCCCTTCACTAGCCCGCTGCTGCACGAGGAGCGCAAGGGCAATTTCGCCTGTGCGGGCTGTGATCAGGAAGCCTTTTCATCGACTACGAAATTCGACAGCGGCACAGGCTGGCCGAGTTTCTGGGCGCCGCTCAATGACAAGGTCGTCGGCACGACGCGCGATACATCCTTCGGCATGGTGCGCGATGCCGTCCATTGCGGACGCTGCGGCGGGCATCTTGGCCACGTCTTTAACGACGGGCCGAAGCCGACCGGCTTGCGCTACTGCTTGAACGGCGTGGCCATGACATTCCACCCGGCTTCTGCCTGATCGACGGGACACTCGGATGCTTCTCTTCGTCCTTGCCTATCTCGGTGGGGTGCTGACGATCGTCAGCCCCTGCATCCTGCCAGTGCTGCCGTTCGTTTTCGCCCGTGCCGGCCAACCTTTCCTGCGCAGCACATTGCCGATGATGCTCGGCATGGCGGCGACATTCGCTGGAGTCGCGACCCTCGCTGCTGTCGGCGGCGGATGGGCCGTGCAAGCCAATGAATATGGCCGCTATGTCGCGATCGTGCTGCTTGCCGTTTTTGGCGTCATTCTGCTTTTCCCGGCGCTGTCGGATTACCTGACGCGACCGCTCGTTTCGCTCGGTGCGCGTCTGTCGCAGTCTGCCGATCAAAACACACGCAGTGGCGGCTCGGCCGTTGCCGCTTCGCTGTTGCTCGGCGTCGCGACCGGGCTGCTTTGGGCACCCTGCGCCGGGCCGGTTCTAGGCCTCATACTAACGGGTGCGGCGCTGCAGGGCGCGAATGTCGGAACGACGCTTTTGCTGCTTGCCTATGCGCTGGGGGCTGCGACCTCGCTTGCACTGGCACTCCTCATTGGCGGCAAGGTCTATCAGGCGATGAAGCGTTCGCTTGGCGTCGGCGAATGGCTGCGGCGTGGCGTGGGTGTTGCGGTTCTCACGGCTGTCGTGGCGATTGCACTCGGCCTTGATACCGGCTTCCTGACGCAGGCTTCGCTTGCCAGCACCAATGCCCTGGAGCAGGGTCTGGTCGACAAGTTCCATCAGCAACAGACGGCTGACAATGCCGGTGGCTCGATGAAGTCGGTGTTAATGCCGGCTGGTGGCGGGGGCTCGATGTCGATGACCGCCAACAACCAGATGATGATGACCGGCAATCCCGCCACGATGAGCGGTAACACCATGATGATGGCGATGAAGCCAAAGGGTGCTGCCGAACAGCTGCCGGTCGAAGGCCTGATGCCGCCGCTCGATGGCGCGGTGCAATGGCTGAATTCCACGCCGCTGACGGTGGAGCAGCTGAAGGGCAAGGTCGTCCTCGTCGATTTCTGGACCTATTCCTGCATCAACTGCCTGCGTGCCATCCCCTATGTCAAAGCCTGGGCGGAGAAGTACAAAGACCAGGGCCTCGTCGTCATCGGCGTGCATTCGCCGGAATTCGCCTTCGAGAAGAACGTCGACAATGTGAAGAAGGCGATCTCCGATCTCGGCATCACCTATCCTGTTGCTGTCGATAACAACTATGCGATCTGGCGGGCCTTCGACAACGAATATTGGCCGGCGCATTATTTCATCGATGCGAAAGGGCAGGTCCGCCACCATCATTTCGGCGAGGGCGATTACGATCAGTCCGAACGGATAATCCAGCAATTGCTGGCCGAAGCCGGCAAGACCGGTGTTTCCAGTGATATCGTGGATGTGAAGGCAACCGGTGCCGAAGCCGCTTCCGATGCTGCCAATGTGCAATCGCCGGAAACCTATGTCGGCTATCAGCGCTCAGAAAACTTTGTCGACGACAAGGGCACGGTCAACGATGCCGCTCATAACTATGTCGCCGCGACGCCTAAGCTCAACGAATGGGGTCTGACTGGCAACTGGACCGTCGGGTCCGAACAGGCAACGTTGAATGCTGCCGACGGTACTATCTATTACCGCTTCCATGCCCGCGATCTGCATCTGGTTCTCGGTCCAGGCGCAGATGGCAAGCCGGTGCGCTTCAAGGTGACGGTCGATGGCAAGGCGCCCGACGATGGTCACGGCGCGGACACGGATGCCGACGGCAATGGCACGGTGACGGGGCAGCGCCTCTATCAGTTGGTGCGCGAAGCCGGACCGGTCGGCGACCACACGTTCGAGATCCATTTCCTCGATCCCGGCGTGCAGGCTTTCGCCTTCACCTTCGGCTGAGCCAGGCCTCGATGCCTTTTGCTGCGGACCGGCCCGTTGCGAAACAGGCAGTCAGCAGATAGCCGCCTGTCGGTGCCTCCCAATCCAGCATCTCTCCGGCCGCGAACATGCCGGGGAGATGTTTCAGCATGTAGGTTTCGTCGACCTCGCTGAAGGCGATGCCGCCTGCAGAGGATATGGCCTCGGCGATGGGGTGTGGGCGCAGCAATGGGATAGCCAGCGACTTGATGGCGGCAGCGAGTTTGTGCGGATCGTTGCGATCGGTCTCCGGCATCAGTTCACGCAGAAGTGCCGCCTTCACACCATCGAGGCCGGCACCTTTGCGCAGGCGATTGGAAAAGCTCATCTTGGCATCCTGCCGGGTCAGATCGCGAGACAGGCGATCTGCGGTGCGGCCCGGGGCAAGGTCGATTATCAGGTTTGCCTTCCCATGTGACAGCAGGTCATCACGCAAATCGGCCGAATGCGCATAGATGAGGCTGCCTTCGATGCCGTGCTTGCTGATGACGAATTCGCCCGGAAATGTCCCGGCGCGTGATGTTGCCGTCACGGATTTCAGCGGCTCTCCGGCGAAGCGATCGCGGAAGATCTCGCTCCAGGCGACATCGAAGCCGCAATTGGCCGGTTGAAACGGTGCGATCGCCACCCCGCGCTCGGCGAGCAATGACACCCAGCCGGCATCGGAGCCGAGGCGCGGATAGCTGGCGCCGCCGAGTGCGAGCAGGGTTGCATCGCAGGATATGGTCTTGTGGCCGTCAGGCGCTTCGAAATTATGGCCGTCTTCTGCGAACCCGATCCAACGATGGCGGGTGAAGAAGCTGACGCCGCGGGCTTCCAGCCGGGCGAGCCAGGCGCGCAGCAGCGGCGAGGCCTTCATCACGTTGGGGAAGACGCGGCCGGACGAGCCTACGAAGGTCTCGGTGCCGAGGCCCGCTGCCCAGGCGCGGATATCGGCTGGGGTGAAGGCGTCGAGGGCTGCGCGCAGGCGGGGATTGGCGTTGCCGAAGCGGGTGGCGAAGCGCTCGTAGTCTTCGGAATGGGTGATGTTGAGTCCGGATTTGCCAGCGAGCAGGAACTTGCGCGCAAAAGTCGGCATCGCATCATAGACGGAAACGGCATGGCCGCTTGCCGACAGCACTTCGGCTGCCGAAAGGCCGGAGGGGCCGCCGCCGATGATCGCGATTTTCTTCTGTTTCATTGCGCCTTCTTGGCGTGGGCACTCGGCGAGCGCAAGTCTCAGTGATGTGGATGCACGCACTTGCCGTGATCGGCCAGCACCTCGATGACCCGGCATTGATCGACGCGGCCATGGCCACAGCCTTCGACCATCTGCTCCAGCTCGGCCTTCAGGGCATTGAGGCTGCGGATGCGCTGTTCAACCTCTATGAGACGAGCTTTTGCGATGGCATCGGCCGAAGCGCAGGACTGGTGGGGATCATCCTGAAGCTGCAGCAGGGTGCGGATTGCCTCGATCTCGAAGCCAAGTTCGCGGGCGTGGCGGATGAAGGCAAGACGGTTGAGGTCGGAAGGTTCGTAGGAACGTTGGTTGCCTTCGCTACGACTTGGCGCAGATAGCAGACCGATACCCTCATAATAGCGGATCGTCGGCACTTTGACGCCGCTTTGGCGGGCGGCTTCACCGATGGTGATCTTTTTCATGATTTTCCTCTTGCACCTCTAGTCGCTAGAGGATGTAGGAACGATACTGCCTACAAGCAAGGATCGAAATCATGAGCGAAGCAGCACAGGCACGGTACCGGGTTGGCGGCATGGATTGCGCCGCCTGCGCAACAAAGATCGATACGGCCGTCAGGCGTGTGCCCGGCGTCGAAGACGTCTCCGTATCGGTGACGGCGGGCACGATGACAGTGCGCCACGATGGCAGCAGCGATCTCAAAGCGATCGAAAAAAAGGTTACCGGCCTCGGCTATTCGGTTGCTCCGCTCACGGGCAAGGCTCCTGTCCGGGAAAGCAAGACCGATCATGATCATGCGGATCACGACCACGATCATGACCACGGGTATGATCATGATCACCATGGTCATGAGCATGATGATCACGACCACGAAGGTCACGACCACGATCATGCTGGTCATGATCACGCCGATCACGGGCATTCGCATGGCGCCGAGGAAGTCGAGGGGTTGCACGGCCATGATCATGGGCCGATGACCGGTCCCTGGTGGCAGAGCAAGAAGGGCCGATTGACGATCCTTTCGGGACTTGCACTCGTCGTTGCCTATGTCGTGGGCCATCTGGTGCCTTCGGTTGCTCCGTATGCTTTCATCATCGCCATGCTGGTGGGGCTGATGCCGATCGCGCGTCGCGCGGTCATGGCCGCACTTTCCGGCACGCCCTTTTCCATCGAAATGCTGATGACGATTGCCGCTGTTGGCGCGGTCATCATCAATGCCGGTGAAGAGGCAGCGACGGTCGTGTTCCTGTTCCTCGTCGGCGAATTGCTGGAAGGGGTTGCCGCCGGCAAGGCGCGCGCCAGCATCCAGTCGCTGACGACGCTGGTGCCGAAGAACGCACTGCTCGAGGCGGCTGGCGAAGTGAAGGAAGTGCCGGCCGAGACGCTTGCGGTCGGTTCCATCATTCTCGTGCGGCCGGGAGACCGGATTTCCGCCGACGGCACCATTCTTTCCGGTGAAAGCGCGATCGACGAGGCGCCGGTGACGGGCGAAAGCACGCCGGTGCGCAAGGGCGCAGGCGAAACGGTGTTTGCCGGCACGGTGAATGGCGACGCTGCATTGCGCGTCCGTGTCACGGCCGCTGCCGAGGACAATACGATTGCCCGCGTCGTCAAGCTTGTAGAGGAGGCCCAGGAATCGAAGGCACCGACGGAACGCTTCATCGATCGTTTCTCCCGCTACTATACGCCTGGTGTGGTCGTCGTGGCGGCCCTGGTCGCCGTTCTGCCGCCGCTGCTGATGGGCGGAGCATGGGGCGAATGGATCTACAAGGGACTCGCGATCCTTTTGATCGGCTGCCCCTGCGCGCTGGTCATTTCCACGCCGGCAGCGATTGCCGCCTCGCTTTCGGCGGGTGCGCGCCGCGGTCTGCTGATGAAGGGCGGAGCGGTTCTGGAATCGCTCGGCAAGGTGACGGCTGTTGCCTTCGATAAAACCGGTACGCTGACCGAAGGCAAGCCGCAGGTCACGGATATCATCGCCTATGGGCGCTCGGAGGCTGAGGTGCTTTCCCGTGCTGCCGTCCTCGAGCAGGGCTCCAGCCATCCGCTGGCGCTGGCGATCCTCAACCGTGCCAAGGCCGATGCCGTGCCCGTGCCGCCGGCCTTCGAAGTGGAAGCGCTGCCCGGCAAGGGCATGACCGGCAAGGTTGGGGGCGAGACGCTCGATCTTCTGTCGCCGCCGGCCACGCGCGAGCGCGGGGCGCTGAATGCCGAACAGGATGAGCGGGTCGCGGCACTGAATGGTGCGGGCAAGAGCGTCTCGGTACTGCTCATCAATGGTGTCGCCGCCGGTCTCATCGCCATGCGCGACGAACCACGCGACGACGCCAAGAGCGGGCTTGCGACGCTGAAGGCAGCAGGCGTGCGCGCCATCATGTTGACCGGCGACAACAAGCGCACGGCAGCAGCCGTTGCCGGTGACCTCGGCATCGACTGGCGCGGCGAGCTGCTGCCGCAGGACAAGCAGCGCATTGTTGGCGAATTGAAGAAGGAAGGATTGTTCGTTGCCAAGGTCGGTGACGGCATCAATGATGCGCCTGCACTTGCCGCAGCCGATGTCGGCATCGCCATGGGCGGCGGCACCGACGTCGCGCTGGAAACGGCGGATGCGGCGGTACTGCATGGGCGTGTCGGCGACGTTGCCCGCATGATCGACCTTTCGAAGCGGACGATGCGGAATATCTTCCAGAACATCACCATCGCGCTCGGGCTGAAGGCCGTGTTCCTGGTCACCACCATCGTCGGTATTACCGGCCTGTGGCCAGCGATCCTCGCGGATACAGGCGCGACCGTGCTGGTGACGATGAATGCACTTCGCCTTCTTCGCATAAAGATATAAAGATTTCTTTATGTCATCTTGACGATCGGATGCGACAGGTGCATGCTTGTCGCATCGTGGTTCTCTGGATTTGACGATCCTGAGCTAAGAGGGAATTCGGTGAGGCTAACGCCAAGACCGAAGCTGCCCCCGCAACTGTAAGCGGATAGACACCGTCCTTCGACGTCACTGGGAAGACGCCTGGGAAGACTGGACGGTGTTGAGGACCCGCAAGCCAGGAGACCTGCCGCGATAGATAACGTCCACGGGCGGGGTGTCCCGGTGTGCCGCTTTGCGCGAGACGGCACGTCTGTAGCCACACCTCGTCGATGCGTTGCGCCTGAGCCTTGCCCATAACCTTCGGGGTAAGGAAATGACCATCAAGACTGCAAATCTCGGCTTTCCCAGGATCGGAAAGCATCGCGAACTCAAATTCGCACTTGAAAGCTATTGGGCCGACAAGTCCGATGCCGGCGTGCTTCTCGATGTCGGCAAGCGGCTGCGGGCGCAAAACTGGACCCTGCAGAAAGAGAAGGGGATCGATATCATCCCCTCCAACGATTTCTCGTTCTATGACCATGTGCTCGACACGACTGTCATGGTCGGCGCCATACCTTCGGCCTATGGCTGGAAGGGCGGGCCTGTTGCGCTCGATACCTATTTCGCCATGGCACGCGGCTCGACCGGCGAAGAGGCGCATGCCGATTGCGGCCATCAGCATCACCACGGTCATGGCGTGCCAGCGCTGGAAATGACCAAGTGGTTCGACACAAACTACCACTACATGGTGCCGGAACTCGGTCCCGATCAATCCTTCGCGCTGACCGTAAACAGGCCGCTCGATGCCTTCATCGAGGCGAAGACGCTTGGAATCCACACACGGCCAGTCATCCTCGGCCCTGTCACCTTCCTGAAACTCGCCAAGGGAACCGAGGAAGGTTTTGCACCGATCAGCCTGCTTGAACGCCTGTTGCCTGTTTATGCGAGGGTGCTTGCGGAACTGAGCGCTGCCGGTGCCGACTGGGTGCAGATCGACGAACCGTGCCTGGTGCTGGATCTCTCAGGAGAAGAGCAGGCAGCATTGAAGCATGCCTATCGTGCGCTGCACGAGCTGGTACCGAACCTGAAGATCATGCTCGCCACCTATTTCGGCAATATAGGCGATAACCTGCCGACGGCGCTCGCATTGCCGGTTTCCGGCCTGCATGTCGATCTCGTTCGTGCTCCGCAGCAGATCGATGCCCTTCTCAAGGCGTCCCCCGATTTGACGCTGTCGCTCGGCATCATCGACGGACGCAATATCTGGAGGGCGGACCTTGCCGCGATCCTGAAAAAGATCGAGCCACTGGTTCAGCGCTTCGGTGCGGATGGACTGCAGATCGCGCCGTCCTGCTCGCTGCTGCATGTGCCGATCGACCTGGATCTGGAAACCGGACTGGATGAGGAACTGACGTCGTGGCTCGCTTTCGCCACCCAGAAACTCGATGAACTCTCTGCCCTCGGCAGCTCCGGCGGGGCTTATCAAGGAATTGCTGCAGCCTCTCAGGCCGTTGCCTCTCGAGCGGCTTCTCCACGTGTGCATGATCTCAAAGTCAGGCAGCGGGTCGCGGCAATCGATGAGACGATGATGACGCGGAGCAGCGGTTTTGCCGAGCGGACCAGCTTGCAGGCGCGCAAGCTTCGCCTGCCGCTCTTCCCGACAACGACGATCGGCTCCTTCCCGCAGACATCCAATGTGCGCAAGTCCCGCTCGGCCTTCGCAAAGGGTACGATCAGCGAGGCGGACTACGATGCGTTCCTGAAAAAGGAGACCGAAGCGGCGATCCGCTGGCAGGAGGAAATCGGCCTCGACGTGCTCGTCCACGGGGAATTCGAGCGTAACGACATGGTGCAGTATTTCGGTGAGCAGCTTTCCGGTTTCGCCTTTACGCAGCATGCCTGGGTGCAGAGCTACGGTTCGCGCTATGTCCGCCCGCCTATCATCTTCGGCGACGTCTCTCGGCCAAAGCCGATGACAGTCGAGTGGTGGCGCTACGCGCAGTCGCTGACGGACAAGCCGGTCAAGGGAATGCTGACCGGTCCGGTGACGATCCTCAACTGGTCCTTCGTGCGTGATGATCTTTCTCGCGCCGATGTCAGCCGGCAGATCGCTCTGGCGATCCGCGACGAAGTGCTCGATCTCGAAAAGGCGGGTGCTGCGATGATCCAGATCGACGAGGCCGCTCTCCGTGAGGGTCTGCCATTGCGCAAGGCCGACTGGAAGACCTATCTCGACTGGGCGGTCGAGAGTTTTCGCCTCTGCGCATCCGGTGTTTCCGACGAGACGCAGATCCATACGCATATGTGCTATTCGGAGTTCAACCAGATCATCGATGCCATCGCCGCGATGGATGCCGATGTGATCTCCATCGAAACCTCGCGGTCGAAGATGGAACTTCTGGAAGCCTTCCGCAGCTACAAATACCCGAACGAGATCGGCCCCGGCGTCTACGACATCCATTCGCCCCGCGTTCCGGATGTTGCTGAGATGACCGAGCTCCTCACGCTGGCGCGGAAACGTCTGACGGACGGGCAGCTCTGGATCAATCCGGATTGCGGATTGAAGACACGCAAGTGGGAAGAGGTTCGTCCGGCGCTGGTCAACATGGTTGCCGCCGCTCGGCAGTTGCGTATTGCCGCAGCGCCGACACGCGCCTGAGCGCCTAATCGATTCCTGGAGAGCCGGCTATAGAGGCCGGCTCTTCCCAATGCTGCCTTCTCCACAGCCTGCTTTCGTTAACCATTCATTAACCACGTTTTTCACAGGAATGCAGTGATTTCAAACATGCCGTAACGCGATGCACAAACCATCCGTTGACGCAAACTGGGATTCGAGTACTATATCTAGTGTTCAAGGTTCCTTCGATTCGTGAGGGTCGGGGGCTAAGATGGGAATACGGTGCGTTTCGCCATGATGGCGCGACAAAGCCGGAGCTGCCCCCGCAACTGTAAGCGGCGAGCAACTGTCCGATTTCAGGTCACTGAGGCATGAAGCTTTGGGAAGGCTGGGGGCAGGGTGCTTCGACCCGCGAGCCAGGAGACCTGCCTTGAACGAGGTATCCACGGGCGGGGTGTCCGGAAGGTCGCGTATACGCAGGCGGGTCAAATCCGCGCCTGTTGCGCTGCCCCCGAATGTCCGCTGAACACTTCGGGGTTGAAGTCATGTTGAAAGCATTAAAACCGCCGCCCGCGCAGATCGTGCGGGGGAGAGTGTTCGGCGTGTAAAGCGCCAACTTTGTCAGATCAATACCAAGCATTGCCTCGGACGCCGCAAGGCGCCCGATCCTAGTTCTGCGTCTGGAATTCATTGACATCACGAGGAACATGATGAGCGTTACCGTTTACAGCAAGCCTGCCTGCGTACAGTGCACCGCTACCTACCGCGCCCTCGACCGTCTGGGCGTCGACTACCAGATCATCGATATCTCCGAGGACGCCGAGGCGCTCGATCGCGTGCGCGGCATGGGCTACATGCAGGTTCCGGTCGTCGTTGCCGGCGAGAACCATTGGGCGGGCTTCCGTCCCGACATGATCAGCGCGCTCTCCTGACCGGAGAAAAGCGGTGGGCCTGATCGTCTATTATTCCAGCCGGTCCGAGAATACCCATCGTTTCGTCGAGAGGCTGGGACTGCGCGCGGCGCGCATTCCCGTCGGAGCTGAAGACATCCACATTCGCGAACCCTATGTGCTGATCTCGCCCACCTATTGTGGCGATGGCGGAAAAGGGGCCGTGCCCAAGCAGGTGATCCGTTTCCTCAACGATGCGGAAAACCGCTCCAACATCCGCGGCGTCATTGCTGCGGGCAACAGCAATTTCGGCGAGACCTACGGGCTTGCCGGCGACGTGATCTCGCAAAAATGCCAGGTGCCTTACCTCTACCGGTTCGAGCTCCTGGGGACTGCCGAGGATGTCGCCAATGTCAAAGATGGGATGGGACGATTTTGGACACGGGGACAAATCTGACGCGGGATGCGGGCGTCAAGCCGCTCAAGGCCGTGGAAGCGCTGGATTATCACGCGCTGAATGCGATGCTGAACCTCTATGACGATGAGGGCAAGATCCAGCTCGACAAGGACCGCATGGCGGCCAAGCAATATTTCCTGCAGCATGTGAACCAGAACACGGTGTTCTTCCATAATCTCAGGGAGAAGCTCGATTATCTGGTAACTGAAGGCTATTACGAGCAGGAAGTGCTCGACCAGTATTCCTTCAACTTCGTCCGCGACCTGTTCGACGAAGCCTATGCCAAGAAGTTCCGGTTCCCAACCTTCCTCGGCGCCTTCAAATATTACACCAGCTACACGCTGAAGACCTTCGACGGAAAGCGCTACCTGGAGCGCTATGAAGACCGTATCTGCATGGTGGCGCTAGCGCTTGCCAGAGGCAATGAACAGCTTGCCCGCGATCTGATGGAAGAGATCATCTCCGGCCGGTTCCAGCCGGCAACGCCAACCTTCCTCAATGCCGGCAAGAAGCAGCGCGGCGAACTCGTCTCCTGCTTCCTGCTGCGTGTCGAAGACAATATGGAATCGATCGGCCGCTCCATCAATTCGGCGCTGCAGCTGTCCAAGCGCGGCGGTGGTGTTGCGCTGTCCTTGACGAACATCCGCGAGGCCGGTGCGCCGATCAAGCAGATCGAAAACCAGTCTTCCGGCATCATTCCCGTCATGAAGCTGCTGGAAGACTCGTTCTCCTACGCCAACCAGCTTGGTGCACGGCAGGGGGCAGGTGCCGTCTATCTCAACGCGCACCACCCCGATATCATGCGCTTCCTCGATACAAAGCGCGAAAATGCCGATGAGAAGATCCGCATCAAGACGCTATCGCTCGGCGTCGTCGTGCCTGACATCACCTTCGAGCTCGCCAAGAACAATGAGGATATGTACCTCTTCTCGCCCTATGACGTGGAGCGGGTCTATGGCGTCCCGTTCACCGAGATATCGGTGACGGAAAAGTATCGCGAGATGGTGGCGGATGCCCGTATCACCAAGAAGAAGATCAAGGCCCGCGAATTCTTCCAGGTGATCGCCGAAATACAGTTCGAGAGCGGCTATCCCTACATCATGTTCGAAGACACGGTGAACCGCGCGAACCCGATCGCCGGCCGCATCAGCATGAGCAACCTCTGCTCGGAAATCCTACAGGTGAGCGAGGCCAGCGAATTCAACGACGACCTTTCCTACAAGACGATGGGCAAGGATATTTCCTGCAATCTCGGCTCGCTGAATATCGCCATGGCGATGGATTCATCCGATTTCGGCAAGACGATCGAAACCTCGATCCGCGCGCTGACGGCCGTTTCCGACATGAGCCATATCTCTTCGGTGCCTTCGATCGAGAAGGGCAATGACGATAGCCATGCGATCGGCTTGGGACAGATGAACCTGCATGGCTATCTTGCCCGCGAGCGCATCCATTACGGTTCGGAAGAAGGCGTCGATTTCACCAATATGTATTTCTACACGGTGACCTATCACGCTCTGCGTGCTTCCAACCGCCTGGCGGTCGAGCATGGCGCAAGTTTCAAGGGCTTCGAGAATTCGAAATATGCCTCAGGTGACTATTTCGACAAATATACCGGGCAGGAGTGGAAGCCGGCAACCGAGAAGGTGCAGGCGCTGTTCGATGACGCCGGCATTCATATCCCGACGCAGGAAGACTGGCTGGAATTGAAGAAGGTCGTCATGGCCTCCGGGCTCTATAACCAGAACCTGCAGGCGGTGCCGCCGACGGGCTCGATCTCCTACATCAATCACTCCACCTCCTCGATCCACCCGATCGTCTCGAAGATCGAGATCCGCAAGGAAGGCAAGATCGGCCGCGTCTATTATCCGGCGCCGTTCATGACCAACGACAATCTCGACTATTACGAAGATGCGTACGAGATCGGCGCGGAAAAGATCATTGATACCTATGCGGCTGCCACCCAGCATGTCGACCAGGGCCTGTCGCTGACGCTGTTCTTCCGCGACACGGCAACGACGCGCGACATCAACCGCGCCCAGATCCATGCCTGGAAGAAGGGCATCAAGACGATCTATTACATCCGTCTTCGCCAGATGGCGCTATCCGGCACCGAGGTGCAGGGCTGCGTCTCCTGTACGCTATAACCGACCGGAGAAAACCATGAACATGCAAGTCAAGCCGGTCAGCCGCGTGCGCGCCATCAACTGGAACCGTATCGAAGACGACAAGGATCTCGAAGTCTGGAACCGTCTGACCGGCAATTTCTGGCTGCCGGAAAAGGTGCCGCTGTCGAACGACATTCCGTCGTGGGGAACGCTGACGCCGGTCGAGCAGCAGCTGACGATCCGCGTCTTCACCGGGCTGACGTTGCTCGACACGATCCAGAATGGTGTCGGCTCCGTGAAGCTGATGGCGGATGCGGTCACCCCGCATGAGGAAGCAGTGCTTTCCAACATCTCCTTCATGGAAGCGGTGCATGCGCGCTCCTATTCCTCGATCTTCTCCACGCTCTGCCTCACGCCCGACGTCGACGATGCCTATCGGTGGTCGGAAGAGAATGAGTTCCTGCAGAAGAAGTCGGCGCTGATCATGGAGCACTATGCGTCCGGCGATCCCTTGAAGAAGAAGGTCGCAAGTGTCTTCCTCGAGAGCTTCCTCTTCTATTCCGGTTTCTATCTGCCGATGTACTGGTCAAGCCGCGCCAAGCTCACCAACACCGCCGACATGATCCGCCTCATTATCAGAGACGAGGCCGTGCATGGCTATTATATCGGCTACAAGTTTCAGCGCGGACTGGAAAAACTCTCAGAAGAGCGCCGGCAGGAGATCAAGGACTTCGCCTTCGATCTGCTCCTCGAACTCTACGACAACGAGGCTAGATATACGGAAGCGCTCTATGATGGCGTTGGGCTGACGGAGGACGTCAAGAAGTTCCTGCATTACAACGCCAACAAGGCGTTAATGAACCTCGGGTACGAGGCGCTGTTTCCGGCCGAAGCCTGCAAGGTCAATCCGGCAATCTTGTCTGCGCTTTCGCCGAATGCCGATGAAAACCACGACTTCTTCTCGGGTTCCGGCTCCTCCTATGTCATCGGCAAGGCGGTGGCGACCGAGGACGAAGACTGGGATTTCTGAGGTTTATCTTTACGAAGCCTCTTATCATTCGGCCCGCTATCGCCCACATTCAGCCCGATGTGTTCGTTGAATGTGGCGTAGCGGGAGTTTTTCATGAGGCCCTCTTTCGAAGCGACTGATCCGGCAAGCGAAGCTGCCGAAGGTGTCTGGCCAATCCGCAGGCGTCGAATTCTCGATTGGCTGATCAATGAGACTCGCGGCGAGCGTTTCATCGACAATATCCTAGTAGAGATGTGCAAGCGGCTGTTGGCGGCTGGCGTACCGGTGAACCGCTCCAGCCTGCATTTCCGCACCAACCATCCGCAATGGATCGGCGCCCGCATCTTGTGGGTGGAGGGCATGGAAGAGGCAAAGATCAACACCTTTGCCTACGGGGTGGAAACCACGCCGCAATTCCTCAACAGCCCGGTCAACGAGATTCATAACGGCGCCAACGAGGTGCGGAAGAACCTGGAGGATTTGTGGGAGGGCGACGATTATCCCTTCTACCAGGAACTGCGCGACGACGGCTATTCCGAATATATCGCCTGGCCGATCGATCATACGTTCGACAAGCGTCACGTCGTAACGTTCTCCACCAATAGGCCGGGCGGTTTTACCGGCGAACACGTGGATTTCCTGCGCGATCTGCTGCCGGCTCTCACTCTCGTCAGCGAGATCAGGCTCAAGAACATCATGGCGCGCACGCTGCTGCAGACCTATGTCGGTCCGCATGCGAGCGAACAGATTCTCTCCGGCGTCATCACCCGCGGCAGCGGCACGACCGTCGGTGCGGCGATCATGATCTGCGACCTGCGCGATTTCACTGCGATCTCCGATCTCTGGCCGCGCGACGACGTCATCCAGCTGCTCAATGACTATTTCGATGCCATGTCCGATCCGATCGAACGGCACGGCGGCGAAATCCTGAAGTTCATGGGCGATGGATTGCTCGCCATCTTCCCGCTGTCGAAGCCTTCTGCCTGCGAAGACCTGCTGACGGCGATCCGTGAAGGGCAGGCGGCGATGGCGAAAGTGAATGAGCAACATCAGCGCCTGGGACGTGATCCACTGCGCTATGGTGTCGGCGTCCACGTCGGCGACGTTATGTATGGTAATATCGGTTCGCGCCGGCGGCTGGATTTCACGGTCATCGGCCCGGCAGTCAACGTCGCTTCGCGGCTTGAAACCCTGACCAAGGAAGTCAGGCGGCCAGTACTGTTGTCTCGCGCTTTCGTTGAGATGGCGACCTGCACGGAAGAGATGGACAATCTCGGCACTTTTCCTCTGCGCGGGCTTGGGGAGCCGGTCGAAGTCTTCGCTTTCCGCGAAAAGCCGACAGCCGGACGTGACGCAGCTTAGGCTACCGGAAAATTGATCTGCGGCGGCAGGAGCAGGCTCTGGCTCTCTGCTGCCGGATTGCCGATGCGCTGAAGAAGCATCTGGCCGAGATGTTCGCCCGCCTCGACCAGATCCTCGTATATGGTCTCGATCTTCGGCTGCAGATGCGTGAGGAGATGCGACGTCTCCTTGGCGACGATGTCATAGTCCTCGGCCAGAATACTGCCCGCGTCACCCATGGCGCTGACGAGCGCGAGCGCAGAAACTTCACCCGGACAGACAAAACCATCGGGAACATCGGGTGCGGTGGCGCGCGCGCGGAAGAAATCTCTAATTTCATTGGCCGGCGAATCGAGCGTAACGGCTTCCGGTATCTCGTAGGCCACGCCAGCCTCGCGCACAGCGGTCATGAAGCCATGAAGGATATGCTGGCTGAAAGTGAGCCGCTTCGGCGGCATGACGACTGTAACCTTCTTCCTGCCCTTGGCGATCAGGCGCCGGGTGGCTTCGTAGGCGAAAGCATAATTGTCGTAATCGACATAGGCATGCGGTGTCGAAAACTCCGTGCGCCCGTGAGACACGAATGGGAAGCCGACCTCCTGCAGCATGCGCACCCTCGCATCGAAGGGTTCCGTCCGTGTGAAGATCAGGCCATCGGCGAAATTGTTGCGGACGATATATTCCGCCGCTTCGAGATCCGTCGTCGACAGGAAGTTCGGGGCGACGACGAGGTGATAGGATGTCTCTTTCAACACCTTGGCGATGCCGTACATGATGGCGGTGCCGAAGCCGACGACCTCCTGATGCGGATCGAGAAGGATGCTGATGACGTTTGTGCGGCCCGTCTTGAGGCGCTGGGCAGCCCGGTCCGGCAGGTAACCGATCTCGCGGGCAATGCGATGAACGCGTTCGCGGGTCTCGACCGATATTTGCGGCGCGTCGCTTAGTGCGCGCGAAACTGTCGTCACCGCGAGACCGGTCAATGTTGCGATGGTACGCAAGGTCGGCTTGCCGCGCTTTTGCGCGCCATCCGGATTTTCACCGCGTTGCAGTTGGGACGATTCGGTCACTGAGGACATTCCGTGCTGGATCGCGGCTACCATAACACGATGAAACCGGCATGCAATCGATCAATGCAAACGATTTAAATTTTTACAATTTGTTAGGCGTTTGGAAAAAACATAATAAAAACAACGATTGTGTGAGTTAATCATATTTTTCTCGGGAGTCGAGGAAGGGCTTGACGTCGCTGCGTTTATAACGTTTTAAATTGTCAATCGCGCTGGGAGGCGCGGTGCGGTGTTTGATCGTCATTACGGGCGGAAGACATCG
This sequence comes from Rhizobium sp. 05N49, assembly GCF_056396805.1. Classification (NCBI taxonomy): domain Bacteria; kingdom Pseudomonadati; phylum Pseudomonadota; class Alphaproteobacteria; order Hyphomicrobiales; family Rhizobiaceae; genus Rhizobium; species Rhizobium sp. 05N49. The sequence goes on along the minus strand of NZ_JBFTME010000009.1, from coordinate 295,219 downwards.
GGGTGGCTGAGGAGGGTCTCGCCGCCCACTTACGAACGGGAGGATATTCATGCGCAAGTTTTTGAGCTCGGCAGCTCTTGCTGTCGTGATGATGGCTGGTTTCGGCAGCGCCCATGCGGCCGATGTCAAGGAAGTTCAGATGTTGCACTGGTGGACGTCCGGCGGTGAAGCCGCGGCGCTCAACGTGCTGAAGGGCGACCTTTCCAAGGAAGGTTACGCCTGGAAGGACGTCCCGGTTGCCGGCGGTGGCGGTGACGCAGCCATGACCGCGCTGAAGGCGATGGTCGCGGCCGGCACCTATCCGACGGCCTCGCAGATGCTCGGCTATACGGTGCTTGACTACGCCCAGGCTGGCGTCATGGGCGACCTGACCGAGACGGCGAAGAAGGAAGGCTGGGACAAGTCTGTGCCGGCGGCACTGCAGAAGTTCTCTGTCTATGACGGCAAGTGGGTCGCAGCACCTGTCAACGTTCACTCCGTCAACTGGCTGTGGATCAACAAGTCCGTCATGGACAAGATCGGCGGCACGCAGCCGAAGACCTTCGACGACCTGATCGCCCTGCTCGACAAGGCGAAGGCAGCCGGTGTCATTCCGCTCGCACTCGGCGGTCAGAACTGGCAGGAAGCCACGATGTTCGACTCCATCGTGCTCTCGACCGGCGGTCCGGAATTCTACAAGAAGGCTTTCAACGACCTCGACGAGGCTTCGCTGAAGTCCGACACGATGAAGAAGTCGTTCGATAACCTTGCCAAGATCATCCAGTATGTCGACCCGAACTTCTCGGGCCGCGACTGGAACCTGGCAACCGCGATGGTCATCAAGGGCGACGCTTTGGTGCAGGTCATGGGTGACTGGGCGAAGGGCGAATTCGTTGCCGCCAAGAAGACCCCTGATACCGATTTCCTGTGCTACCGCTTCCCGGGCACTGACGGCAGCGTGATCTACAACTCCGACATGTTCGGCATGTTCAACGTTCCTGACGACCGCAAGGCCGCTCAGGTAGCGCTCGCCACGGCGACGCTGTCGAAGAGCTTCCAGTCCGCTTTCAACGTCGTCAAGGGTTCGGTTCCGGCCCGTACCGACGTTCCGGATACGGATTTCGACGCTTGCGGCAAGAAGGGTATTGCCGACCTGAAAGCTGCCAATGAGGGCGGCACGCTGTTCGGCTCGCTGGCACAGGGTTATGGCGCGCCTCCGGCTATCGCCAACGCCTACAAGGACGTTGTCTCGAAGTTCGTCCATGGTCAGATCAAGACCTCCGACGACGCTGTTACCCAGCTCGTCCAGGCCATCGACGACGCCCGCTAATATTCCCATCGACAACGGCTTTCCCGCGCGATGCGCGGGAAAGCCTCAGCCCCTGCGGGTGCTGGAGGAGATGATTTCATGAGCACAGTTGCGACCACAGACCCGATACTGACGTCGAAGTCCTCAAGCCGGACGTCCATTCGTGGCCGGCTGCAAGATGCGCTGCCGAAGATCGTGCTGGCGCCGAGTTTTCTCATCACGGTGATTTTCGTCTACGGCTTCATCGTCTGGACAGCCTATCTCTCCTTCACCAATTCCAAGACCTTTCCGTCCTATGCGCTAACGGGCACGCGTGCCTACGAGCGGCTCTGGCGCTGGACTTTCGAGAGCGACCCGCCGTCCTCGTGGTACACGTCGATTACCAATATGGGGATCTTCGGCTTCCTCTATATTTTCATCTGCCTTGGGCTCGGGCTGATGCTGGCGATTCTTCTCGATCAGAAGATCCGCGGTGAAGGCATCTTGCGGCCGATCTTCCTCTATCCGATGGCGCTGTCCTTCATCGTGACAGGCGTTGCCTGGAAATGGTTCCTCGATCCGGGCCTCGGGCTCGAGCAGACGCTGCACCATTTCGGCTGGACGAGCTTCCATTTCGACTGGATCAAGAACAAGGACTTCGTCATCTACACCGTCGTCATCGCCGGTGTCTGGCAAGCCTCCGGCTTCGTCATGGCGATGTTTCTTGCCGGCTTGCGCGGTATCGACGGCGAGATCATGAAGGCTGCCCAGATCGATGGCGCCTCGCCTTTCCAGATGTACCGCCGGATCATCATTCCGCTGCTGCGACCGATCTTCCTGTCGGCCTTCATCGTGCTCGCCCATATGGCGATCAAGTCCTACGACCTTGTGGTGGCGCTGACCTCCGGCGGCCCCGGTGGCTCGGCATGGCTGCCGTCCAATTTCATGTACGAATACACGTTCAAGCGGAATGAAATGGCTGTCGGTTCTGCAAGCGCCATCATCATGCTGATGACCATCTCGGCCATCATCGTTCCCTATCTCTATTCCGAATTGAGGGAGAAGGCACGATGAGCAGCATTGCCTCTTCCGAGATCGCAACTTCGCATGGCGGTACTAGCGGTCGCTGGATCGGCCGTGTCGTCATCTACGGCTTGCTGTTGATCTTTGCCGTTCTCTATCTGATGCCGCTCTTCGTCATGCTGACGACTTCGTTCAAGACCATGGACGAAATCCAGAACGGCAATATGCTGGCGCTGCCGCAGTCGCCGACACTCGATCCGTGGTTCAAGGCCTGGGGCGAGACCTGTGTCGGCCTCACCTGCGCCGGCATCAAGGGCTACTTCTGGAACTCGATCAAGATGGTCGTGCCGGCAGTCGCGATCTCCACCATTCTCGGCGCGCTCAACGGCTACGTACTGACCAAGTGGCGGTTTCCTGGCGATACGCTGGTTTTCGGCCTGATGCTGTTTGCCTGCTTCATACCGTTCCAGTCCGTGCTGCTGCCGATGGCCACCATTCTCGGTTTTCTCGGCCGTTTTGGCACGACCCTTCAGAACGCGACCGGATTCAGCTTCGGCTTCGGCAATCCGACGGTGAACCTGGTTTTCGTGCATGTCGTCTACGGTCTCGGCTTCACGACGCTGTTCTTCCGCAATTTCTACGAGGCTTTCCCGACGGAGCTGGTGAAGGCGGCGCAGGTGGATGGCGCGAGCTTCTTCCAGATCTTCCGTCGCATCATGCTGCCGAACTCGCTGCCGATCATCGTGGTCACGGTCATCTACCAGTTCACCAATATCTGGAACGACTTCCTGTTTGCCTCGGCCTATGCCGGTACGGGCGAATCCATGCCAATGACGGTGGCGCTGAACAACGTCGTCAATACCTCGACCGGCGTCGTCGAATACAATGTCAACATGGCTGCGGCGATGATCGCGGCCGTTCCTACGCTCATCGTCTATATCCTCGCCGGCCGCTATTTCGTGCGCGGTCTGATGGCGGGCGCCGTCAAAGGGTGATCCATGGCTTTCCTTGAAATTTCCGGTCTCAAGAAGCGTTTCGGCGCCGTCGATATTCTCAAGGGGATCGATCTGGAGCTTGAAAAGGGCGGCTTTCTGGTGCTGGTCGGTCCGTCCGGTTGCGGTAAGTCGACACTGCTCAACACGATTGCCGGGCTCGAGGCGATCACCTCTGGCGAAATCCGTATCGATGGCCGTGCGATCAATGATCTGCATCCGTCCAAGCGTGATATCGCCATGGTCTTCCAGAGCTACGCGCTCTATCCGAACATGACCGTTGCCGGCAACATCGCCTTCGGCATGGAAATCCGCGGCGTGCCGAAGGAAGAGCGCGAAAAGGCGATCAAGCAGGTCTCCGACATGCTGCAGATCGGCCATCTGCTCGACCGCAAGCCGTCGCAGCTTTCGGGCGGACAGCGTCAGCGCGTCGCCATGGGCCGCGCGCTGGTGCGCAATCCGCAGGTCTTCCTCTTCGACGAACCGCTCTCCAACCTCGATGCGAAACTGCGCGTCGACATGCGTACGGAAATCAAACGCCTGCACCAGCGCATGGGAACGACGATTGTCTACGTCACCCACGACCAGATCGAGGCCATGACGCTCGCGACGAAAATCGCGGTGCTGAAGGATGGCGTGCTGCAGCAGTTCGGCACGCCGGCCGAGATTTACAACAGCCCAGCCAATGTGTTCGTGGCGGATTTCATGGGATCGCCGGCGATGAACCTGGTGAACGCCACCGTCGAGAATGGCGCCGGCGGGCTGCAGGTGTCGCTGGAGCGGCCGAATGGCGAGCCGCTGAAGCTGCCCGTCAATGCCGGCAACAACAGCCTGACAGGTTATACCGGCAAGCAGGTCATCTTCGGGATCCGTCCGGAAGCACTGACGGATATTGACGGAGCTGACCGCAAGGCAAAGTCGGTCGTCCATGGCGATTGCGCCATCGAGGTCGTGGAGCCGGCCGGTTCAGATACATTTGCCGTCACCAAGCTCGGCGGCAAGTCGGTAGTGGCGCGCCTTGGAGCGGATACCGGCATCCTGCCGGGCCAGAATACCCGCCTTGCCTTCAATCTCGACAAGGCGGTCTTCTTCGATCCCGCCAGCCAGTTGCGGATCGCTTAGCCAGCAAATTATTCTCTGGCGGCCGTCAGACGGCCGCCACGGAAATCGTGACTGGTGCGAAGTGGCTTGAGGTCGCTTCGACCGTGATTTCGCCCGTCAGGCCTGTTGCCTCCAGCCAGAAGCCCGTCGTTCCGCCCTGGAGCGGTACGGCCGTTGGCCCGACGATCTTGCCGGGCCCCTTCACGGTCAAGGTTGCAACATCGTTGAGGAACGGCAGCCGCTGGCCGCGCTGGTCGAGCGCGCGGATGATGACGCGGGTCGTGTCGCGTTCGCGCGCCTTCAGCGTGGTGCTGTCGGGCACGACTTCCAGTGCGGTCGGCAGGGGATCGGCCGCGAGCGTCAGGCTGGCTACAGGCTCGCCGTTGACGAAGCCGGTGAATTCGCCGTCGATCCATTCCAGGCCCCAGCGGCCGAGTTCGTCCTGGGTGAAATGGCGGTGGTCGAGCACCACGGGCGGATGCGGCAGGTGCGGGTAGTTTTCGTGGTCCGGACCGGTGCGCTTCGTCAGCGAACCGTATTTGAGCTCTACCTCATCGCAATTGGTCAGGATGATCAGTGGCAGCACGCCGCCGATGCTGCGCTCGCCGCGCGCCCAGAAAGTGACCGGCTTCATGATGACGTCTTCCGAAGGGTCGCACTGGCTGGCATAGACGTAGGCCGCGAATTTCGGTTCGCGGAACATATCCATGACGCCGTGATAGCAGATGCGGTCGCCGGAGCCGAAATCCTTGTGCGTGTTATAGTCGAACATGCACCAGCCGATCGCGCCAGAAATATCCGGATCGCCATAGGCCGCGTTCAGCACTTCCAGATGGCGGCGCACATGCTCTGCCTGGCGCTGCTCTGCATCATACATCTTGGTCGGATGCATGTGGCCGTTGAATTCGGTGATGATGTACGGGACCTTGTAGGAGAGGCCGGTATTTTCCTGCTGGCTGCGAAGGGCCGTGCGCGGGCGGTTTGCACCCGGCAGTTCCTCATTGCCGAGGATGAAGTCGTTCATCGTGTAGACGTCTTCGAGCAGCTCGCTTTCCGTCAGGTAACGAACGCCGCCGGTCTGGCGGGTGGAATCGAGTTCGTGGGCCAGGCGGTTGGTGGCGGTATAGAAGTCGTGGCTATCGAGCGATTCATTGATACGCACGCCCCAGATGATGATCGAGGGGTGGTTCCAGTCGCGCTCGATCATGCGGCGCACGTTCTCGATGGACTCGTTCTGCCAGTCGAGATCGCCGATATGCTGCCAACCGGGGATTTCCTCGAAGACGAGCAGGCCGATGCGGTCGCACTGGTCGAGGAACCATTTCGACTGCGGATAGTGCGAGGTGCGCACGATATTGCACTTCAGCACCGTCTTCATGATATCGGCGTCGCGCTCCTGCGCGGAGCGGCCGGCGGCGTAGCCCACATAGGGATAGGCCTGATGGCGGTTGAGGCCCTGGAGCTTTACGGGGCGACCGTTCAGCAGGAAGCCTTCCGGGGTGAATTTGGCGGTGCGGAAACCGAAATGGCCGGTGGTCCGGTCGGCGCCATGTTCCGTCTTCAGTTCGACGGAAACTTCATAGAGCGCCGGGTTCGACAGATCCCAGAGTTCGATGTCGGTCAGGCCGCCGAAGGAAAGAGTGGTGCTGGTCCCGATCGTCTCGCCGGCAGCACTCGCCAGAATGTTGCCATGCGCGTCCCGCAGCGATCCGGTGACGGTCGCCGCATAGGCGAGGCCCTGCGGGTTGGCGATATCGACACGTACTGTCGCCGATTTCCTGTCCGAGAGGACATCGTGCGTCTCGATCTTGATATTGCGGATCGAAATCTTGTCGGTGACCTTCAGCCAGACGTCGCGATAGATGCCGGCATAGGTCAGATAGTCAATACGGCCGCCGAAGGGTGGGATCGCCGGGTTCTCGCTGCCGTCGATCTTAACGGTGATCAGGTTGTCGCCCTTGATCAATTTGCCGGTAAGACGAGCTTCAAAGGGCGTGTAGCCATCCTTGTGGGCGATGATCTCTTCGCCATTCAGATAGACGACGCTGTCAGCCATGGCGCCGTCGAAGAGGATGGAAACTTCGCGGCCTTCGAATTCCGGCAGCCACCGCAGCACCTTCTGATAGGTGAAGGCCCGCTGATAACGCTTCTCGTCGAAATAGTTRAAAGGTAGCTCGACGGCGGTGTGCGGCAGATGGACCATCGCGGCGCCATCGAAGGCTTCCGTCAGGTTCTGGCCGAAGCCCTCGTGGAAGCTCCAGGATTCATTCAAGGAAACGACTGAGCGCATCTCATTCTCCCCGGCAGGCGGCAGCGGAGAGGTGGCGTCTGGCAGCGGCGCGGGGAAGGGTGATCATCGGTAGTCCTCCTCGAAGCGAATGAATGAACCGCCCCCTCAGGCGGTCGAGCCCCAGCGGGGCGTGCAGGCAAGCGTGATGCTGTGCGGGCCTTCGTCGCCGGCCTCGTGGCGTTCGATCACTTCGACGACAGCATCCATGAAGGCTGCGTGGTCGAGGCTCAGCGTCGTCAGGTCGTTGCAATCCCAGGCGGCCATGGCGATACCGTCCTGACCGACAATGGCGATATCCTCGGGCGTATTCTTGCCAAGGACGCGGCGGGCGGCATCGCGCGCGCCGATCGCCATGACGTCATTGCCGCAGATGATGGCATCGACTTTCGAGCGGTGCAGCAGCAGGACGGCTTCCTTGAAGCCGGAATCATAGGAATAGTCGCCGAAGGCTTCCGCTTCGAAGGCAAGGCCATGACGCGCCAGAGCGTCGGCAAACCACCTGCGGCGCAGCTTGTCAATCCAGCTCGACTTGGTGCCGGAGAGATAGGCGAAGCGCTTCTTTCCGTCGCCGACAATCTTGTCGATGATCTCGCCGGCGCCGACCGCGCCGTCGATGCGGATGTTGGAAACATCCTCGTTTTCCAGCGGCTCGAAGGAAACGATGATCGGCTTGGTCGTGTGGAAAATATCGACCGCATCCTGCATCGAGACCATGTCGGAGAAGATGACGACATGATCGACCTGATAGGTGGAGGCGAGCCGCATCAGCTGCAGGCGATCGGAGTGATCGGCGCAACAGAGCAGGATCGGCAGGAGCTGGCGGGCCTGCAGGCGATGGACGAGGAGTTGCTGCTCCTCGGCCTCGCAGGGGTTGCCGATGGCGTTGACCACGAGTGCGACCAAGCGCGAGCGCTGGTTGTTCAGCGAGCGGGCAATCGCATTCGGCTGGTAGCCATATTCGCGAGCAACGGCGAGGATGCGGTCGCGCGTGGCGCTTCCGATCCGCGAATCCGGCGAGAAAGCCCTCGAAATCGTCGCGGAGGACACACCGGCGAGTTTCGCCAGTTCCTTCGAGGTGATCCGCCGTCTGTTCGTTCCGCTCATTATTTTGCGCCTATCCGGCAATCCTGACGGGGGTGCCGTCGGCTGCTGCCGATTCCTTGATTGCATCCCAGAGCCTAGCGAATCTGAGACCCATTTCAACGGAGCCGGAGTTTTCCATCGTTCCGGCGCGGATGGCGAGGAAATTCTTCATGGGATTGCCGAGAATCTCGGCCTCTTCGCGTGGCTCGCTCGTGCGCCCGACGCTGATCTCGCGCCAGCCGCCCCAGGCATCGATGCGCACGATCGCCTTCGAATAGAAGAAGGTGATGTAGGAGGCGCAGCCGGGAGGGCCTTCGCCGGCGGCGGTCAGCGTCGCGAGCGCGCCATTCTTCAGGCGGGCGGAGACGGCCGTGGCGATATCCACATTCTTTCCGTGGTTGTTCATATAGGCGGAAACGCTGTCGAAATCGGAATTGGCAAGCAGGCAGACGGTGTTCATCATGTGTGCGCCGGTATCGAACATGAAGCCGCCGCCGGAGATTTCCGGCTGCTGCTTCCAGTGGCCGTCATAGTTGGAAGACCAACTTTCCCAGATCATGCCGGAAATGGCGATGAGATCGCCAAATTCACCGGAGAGAGCCCGTTTGCGGGTATCGAGCACAAGCGGCGAAAGGCCGCCCTGGAAAGCGGTGACGATAGTGACGCCGCTTTTCTTCTGCGCCGCGATCAGCGTTTCGGCCTCTGCTACGGTCGTGACCATCGGCTTTTCGAGGAAAAGATCGAGGCCGGCTTCGGCAACGGCAGTCGCCTGCTCGGCATGGAAAGCGTGCGGGGTGGAGACGTAGATGATGTCGAGTTCATCGCGGCATTTTGCGAGCATGTCGCGGTAGTCCTCGAAGCTTTTTGGCTCCGGTGCTCCGGCTGCGGTGCAGACGTCGATGAGGCGCTTTCTGGAGGTTTCCGTCGTGTCGGCGAGCGCCACGAATTCGATTTCCGGCATCTTCGCCCAGCTCTGAGCATATTCAGCCGCCTTCAAGCCCGCGCCGATGACGCCGAGGCGCAATTTCTGAGACATCGAAATCCTCCCTGATATCGTTGTGCAAACGATTACACAAACGTCACGATTGGCGCAAGTTATAAATAACTTAATAAAATCAATATTATATATTTGAGAAGGGTGCTGCTTTAAAAATCATCTTGTCAGCATTCAGAATGCGTGTACATTTTCGTCACCGGTGCTGGAGGGCGCCGTGGCTCTAAAAAAGGGAGGACTTCCGTTGAAGAAGACGGTTATCGGTGGCCTGTGCGCCATCCTGCTCAGCGCGGTTTCGACGCTGGCCCATGCTGAAACAATTCGTATCGCCAATCACGGCCAGGCCGGCATCGACGCGATGAAGTCGACCGTCGAGCGGATCGAGAAAAAATATGGCGTAACGGTTGAGGTCGTCGAATATCCGGCGCCCGACAAGGATTATCTCACCAAGCTCCTGACTGAGCTTGGCGCAGGCAACGCACCCGACCTCTTCTCCATCCCGACGACGGCTGCTGTTGCCGACATGGTCGAAGCCGGCTACCTCGCGCCTGTTTCCACCGAGTTCAAGGCCTGGGACGGTTACGCCAACCTCTATGACGTCGCCAAGCAGCTTGCTGTCAGCCCTGACGGCGAAACCTATGTGATGCCGTTCATGCTCGGCATCCAGGAAATCTATTACCGCAAGGATGTTCTCGAAAAGGCAGGCATCTCCACCGAGCAGCCGAAGACCTGGCAGGAGCTTCTCGACCGCGCGGCCGAAGTGAAGCAGAAGACCGGCTCCTACGGCCTGCTCTTCCCGGCCGGCGTTTCCTGGGGTAGCGGCGCCTTCGACGAAGGCTTCCAGCACCTGCTCGTCGGCTCCAAGACGCCGCAGCTCGTCGGTGCCGATGGCAAGCTCGACCTGAACGGCGAGGGCGTCAAGGATGTCTTCAACGTCTACAAAACGTTGATCGACAAGGACCTGATGCCGGTGCAGCCGCTGCTCGGACCGGAGCCCTGGGTCGTGCCGAAGTATGAAATGTTCCCGGCCGGCAAGCTTGCCGCCACCACCTGCGGTTCCTGGTGCTACATTTTCGACTGGGGTCGCGAGAGCAAGAACCCGATCCCTGACGTGACCAAGATCGTCGGCACCTGGACCGTTCCGGGTCAGAGCGGCGGCCAGTACGTGCTTGCCAACCTCGCTGCTCCGTGGGCCGTCAACTCCAAGTCCGCCAATGTGGAGCTGGCCAAGAAGGCGCTGATGGAAATCGGCTCGGTCGAAACACAGGTTTCCTATGCTGCCCGCATCGGCAACATTCCGGCCAGCAAGGATGCCGCCAAGGATCCGGAATTCCAGAAGCTGACGGAACTCGTTCCGATCCATGCTGCTGCCGGAAACGGCGTCTTCCTGAAGCAGGCTTCCGGCTTCGGCACGGTTGCCGAAGGTGTGGCACGCGCCACCGAAGCCCTGCTGCGCAAGGAAACCGATGCGGCCGGCGCCCAGAAGATCCTTGTCGACTACGTCAAGGAAACGCTCGGCGACGACATGGTCAAGTAAGCCACTGATATCTTCCTCCCGCCAAGACGGGGACGCGGCATTCTCGCCGCGTCTTCCCGATTTCATTCGATAAGGTTGTGAGCTTCAATGGCCCGAAACTCTCATGAAAAGCGAACCGAGCGCCAACTCCTGCTGGTTCTGCTGCCGTCGCTGGTCCTGCTTCTGGCCTTTGTGATCTATCCCGCCCTCTATTCCGTCTATCTGAGCTTCACCAATGAGGCGCTGACGGGAGCTGCGGCCCTGCGGCCGCGCTTCGTCGGTATCCGCAACTATGTGCGCCTCTTCAACGATGCAAAGTTCTGGAATTCGCTGTTCGTCACCTTCGTCTTCGTCATGGGTTCTGCCGTCATCGGGCAGTTCGTGCTCGGGCTGATTTCGGCAATGGCGCTGCGCCGCCCGATCCGTTTCCGCCAGTTCTTCTCTTCGATTATTCTTCTGCCGAATGCCGCCCCGGAAGTCGTTGCCGGCTTCATGTGGATCTCGATGCTGGCCGGCGGCGAACATGCGACGCTCTCGCGCATCGTTGCCTTCTTCGGCATCAATCCGGCCGACTGGCTGAACGCCTTCCCACTGTCGATGATCATCATCGTCAACACCTGGCGCGGTATCGCGACCGCGATGATCCTGCTGACGGCGGGCCTCAGCACCATCCCCGCCGAGATCTACGAGGCGGCGCGCATGGATGGCGCGACACCGTCGCAGATGTTCCGCCGCATCACCCTGCCGCTGATGATGCCGACAATCCTGCTCTACATGCTGATTTCGGCCGTCTCCACCATTGCCGTCTTCGGTCTCGTCTACGCGCTGACGCGCGGCGGCCCGGGCGGGGCGACGGAGGTCGTCAGCATCTACATCTACAACCAGTCCTTCACGGCCTTCCAGCTCGGTTACGGTGCTGCGGTCGCGGTCGTCGCGCTCATCATCTCGCTGATCCTCGGTATCGGCTATGTCCGAGCCATGAAAGTGGAGGTCTGACATGACCGCTATTTCCCCAAGCGAAGGGGCCAACAAGACCCGCTCCGACCTGCTTGCCTACGCAACACTGACGATCATCTCGATCTTCTGCGCTGTGCCTTTCTTCTGGGTGCTGCTTGCCTCCTTCGACGGCAATGCGCAGCTCTTCCTGCGCTGGCCGGAGCAGTGGACGTTCGCAAACTATGTGCGCGTCTTCACCAAGGAGGATGGGGCGAAGTGGCTGTTCAACTCGCTTTTCGTGGTCGGCGGAGCGACGCTTATCGTCATGGTTCTGGCGGGGCTCGGCGGCTATGCGCTGTCGCGCACGCGGGCCTGGTGGAAGCTGCCCTTCCTCTACGCGATCCTGCTGATCCGCGTGTTGCCGCCGACGGCACTCGTCGTGCCGCTCTACAAGTTCTTGCTGACGCTCAACAATGCGGAAGGCGCGCTCCTGCGCCCGATCTTCGGAAGCTATGCCCGCGATATCATGCGCTGGACCGGGTTCATCGACGGTTATCTCGGTATCATGCTGGTGCTCGCCACCATGCAGTTGCCGCTGGCGCTCTGGATCATGAAGACCTTCTTCGACGGCCTGCCGCGTGACTATGAGGAAGCGGCCGTCATGGACGGGGCGACGATGATGCAGCGCATCCGCCGGGTGCTGATCCCGCTTGCCATGCCTGGGCTCGCGGCCGCCGGTCTCTTCGCCTTCATGTCGGCCTGGGGCGATTTCCTGCTGCCGCTGATCTTCCTGTCGTCGCCAGAGCTGCAGACGCTGCCRCTCGGCCTCTTCCGCGCCTTCCTGCGCATCAACGAGATCGATTACGGCCTGCTGACGGCGCTCGCCTTCATTTACCTGCTGCCTGCCGTCGTCGCCTTCGGCTTTGCGCGGCGCTTCCTCGTCCAGACCTTCTCGGGCGGTGTGAAGGGCTGAGATCAAGAAAGAGAAACGAATGATCAATCTCAGAAACGTTCGCAAATTCTACGGCGCGCTCGAAGTCATCAAGGGCGTCGATATCACGGTGGAGGATGGCGAATTCGCCGTGTTCGTCGGCCCGTCGGGCTGCGGTAAGTCCACGCTGTTGCGTATGATCGCCGGCCTCGAAGGCATCGATGAGGGCGATCTGATGCTGAATGGCCAGCGCATCAACGACGTGCCGCCGGACAAGCGCGGCATCGCCATGGTTTTCCAGTCCTATGCGCTCTATCCGCATATGACGGTCGCTGAAAATATCGGCTTTTCGCTGAGCCTCAAGAAGGTGCCGGAAACCGAAATCAAGAAGCAGGTGGAAGGCGTCGCGGAGATCCTGCAGCTGACTGACTATCTCAGCCGCAAGCCGGGTGCGCTATCCGGCGGCCAACGGCAGCGTGTGGCGATCGGCCGTGCGATCATCAAGAAGCCGTCGCTGATCCTGTTTGACGAGCCGCTGTCGAACCTCGATTCTGCGCTGCGCGTGCAGATGCGCGCTGAGTTGCAGCGCCTGCATCGCGAGCTGAAGGCAACCGTCGTCTATGTCACGCACGACCAGGTCGAGGCGATGACGATGGCCGACCGCATCGTCGTTCTGAACAAGGGTGTCGTCGCCCAGCAGGGCGCGCCGATGGAGCTCTACCATCAGCCCGAAAACGAATTCGTCGCGACTTTCATCGGCTCGCCGAAAATGAACGTGCTGCCGATGACGGCAACACGCCGGGATGCCGGCAAGGTGCATCTGGAAAGCCCGCTCGGCCTTGCGATCGATCTCTCGGATGCCAATGGCTCCGTGCCGCAGGGTGAGGCGAAACTCGGCATCCGGCCTGAGCATCTGAAGCTTGCGCCGCAGGGGCAGGGCGATTTTTCGGCCGAGGTCGTCATCGTCGAGCGGCTTGGTGTCGAGACCTATCTGACGGTCGGGTCGCAGCAGCAGCCGATCGTCGTGCGCACAGAAGGCGACATGACCATTCGTCCCGGCGATCGCGTTTCGCTCACAGCCGAGCGCGCCGCCTGCCATCTGTTCGATTCCGCCGGCCGGGTTCTCCGTTCGGCTCAAATTTGAAACATCGAGGAATAGCATGACAATCAAGGTCACGATCTGGAACGAAGGACGCCACGAGCAGGTCCACAAGGAGGTCCAGGATATTTATCCCGATCGTATCGACGGCGCGATCGCTGCCGGTATCGCCCATCCCGATTTCGAGATCCGTCGCGGCACGCTCGACGATCCGGATGAAGGCCTGCCGGATTCCGTGCTCAACGATACCGACGTGCTGCTCTGGTGGGGGCATATGGCGCATGAGGAAGTCAGCGACGGGCTGATCGACCGTGTGCAGCAGCGGGTTCTGAAGGGCATGGGCCTTCTGGTCCTGCATTCCGGCCATCACTCCAAGCTCTTCCGCCGGCTGATGGGCACCAATGCCAATCTCTCCTGGCGCGAGACGCCGGAGGGTGACCTGGAGCGCGTCTGGGTGGTCAATCCCTCGCATCCGATCGCCGAGGGCTTGCCGCCCTATTTCGAGGTCAATGCCTCGGAAATGTATGGCGAGCCCTTCGACATTCCGCAGCCGGACGAACTGGTCTTCATCTCCTGGTATTCCGGTGGCGAAGTGTTCCGCAGCGGCTGCACCTTCCAGCGCGGTCGCGGTCGCATCTTCTTCTTCAGCCCCGGCCACGAGACCTATCCGATCTATCACGACAAGACGGTGCACAAGGTCATCTCAAACGGCATCCGCTGGGCGCAGCAGAAGCACACCGACGGCCGCATCCTCGAAAACTGGCACCGCAAGGAGCCACTGCACGGCCGGCCGGACAAGGTGAAGGCTTAAACAGTTCCTCCCGTGGGGGCTGGGGCCATGATGATCCTGGCCTCCACGGGCGGTAAACGATGGAGGCTGGAATGCAGACTGTTTCGATGAAGGCCGACGGAGATGCCTTTCTCAGCAAGGCATTCTGGGTTTCCATCCACCGCGATCTGCCGCAGCGGCTGGATGCGCTGGCGCGGCTCGCCGCCGAGCGGCCCGATGTGTTCGCTTTCGAAAGCAGCCAGAAGATCGCCGAGCGCTGCAATGTTTCACAGACCAGCGTCATCCGCTTCGCGCATCATCTCGGCTTTGATGGTTTTGCCGAGATGAAGCAGGTTTTCCAGCAGGCACTCAGAGCTGCAGCGCGCAAGGCATAGGCTTACGGGTACTGCGCGCCGTTCGTCGTCGTGTAGATCGAATAGAGCGATTGCGTTGCAGTGATGAAGAGGCGATTCTTCTTCGGGCCGCCGAACGTGACGTTGGAGACGGTCTGCGGCACCTTGATCTTGCCGAGCAGCGTCCCGTCAGGGGCAAAGCAGTGCACACCGTCGGCGGCACTGGTCCAGAGATTTCCCGAGACATCGAAACGGAAACCATCCGGTATGCCGCTGTCGATCGAGCAGAAGTAGCGGCTGTTTATCAGCTTGCGGCCATCCACGACATCGAAGACGCGGATATGGCGCGGGACGTCATGATTGGCGGAACCGGAATCGGCGATGAAGAGCTGGCGCTCGTCCGGCGAAAAGGCCAGCCCGTTCGGCTGGATGAAGTCGGTGACGACAGCTTCGATATCGCCGGTTGCGGCATCGATGCGATAGACGTTGCGGCTTTCCTGCTCTTCCGGAGATTTGTGGCCTTCGTAATCCGACATGATGCCGTAGCTCGGGTCGGTGAACCAGATCGAGCCGTCGGACTTCACAACGACATCGTTCGGGGAGTTCAGCCGTTTGCCATTGAAGCTGTCGGCCAGCACGGTAATGCGTCCATCAGGCTCGGTGCGGGTCACACGGCGACCGCCATGTTCGCAGGAGACCAAGCGGCCCTGCCGGTCGCGGGTATTGCCGTTGACATAGTTGGACGGTGAGCGGAAGACGGAGACCGAGCCATCCGGCACCCAGCGCATCAGGCGTTCGTTCGGAATGTCGCTCCAGATCAGGCAGTTCATATCGGAAAACCAGACAGGTCCTTCAGCCCAGCGGCAGCCCCTGTACAATTCTTCCAGCACCGCGCTGCCGGCGATCAGCGCTCTGAAGCGCTCGTCCCTGACATCATAAAGCTCGCTTCCGGCCATGCCCGATTCCTCCAGATCGATATTGTTTCTTCGTAGCGGGAAACGAAGCAATCTGCCAGAGCCCGGAGGCGGAAAGGCGCCGGGCTCTGGAGCGTTACAATGGTACGTTATAGCGCCGCGACCGGATGCGGCGAGCCGTCATAAGCGCCCCAGATCGACTGATCGAAGCAGATGACCGAGCCGGTCATCAGGCCGGATTCGGCTGACGAGAGATAGGCGCAGGCGCGGGCCACTTCTTCCGGGTCGACCAGCCGGCCGAAGGGTTGGCTTGCGGCAGCCTTGGCGAGCCAGTCGTCGTCGGCCTTGTGAAATTCCCTCTGGATGCGATCTTCGCCTTCAGAGGCCATCCAGCCGATATTCAGGCCATTGACGCGGATGCGGTTGCGCAGCAGCGCATAGGCGGTGTTCTTGGTCAGCGTTTCCAGCGCACCCTTGGAAGCGCAATAGGCGGCGATGAAGGGCTGGCCGGCCTTGGCTGACATGGAGCCGATATTGACGATCGTGCCCTCGATCTTCTCGCGGCGCATGACCTTGACCGCTTCCTGCATCAGGAAGAAGGGTGCGCGGACATTGACGGCGAACATACTGTCGAAGAGTTCGGGGCTGGTATCGAGGATCGTGCCGCGGTCGGTGATGGCGGCGGCATTGACCAGCGCATCGACGCGGCCGAAGGTCTGGTCGCAGACCTGGACGACATTCCTGGTATCCTCGACCTTGGCGAGATCGGCCTTGACGTAGACGACCTTCGCGCCGGTCTTTGACGCAATCTCCTCGGCCTTCGCTTTGCCCTTGGCCTCGTTGCGGCCGCAGATGACGATGCCCTTGGCGCCGCGTTCGGCAAAGAGGCGGGCAATCGTGGCGCCGAGGCCCTGCGTGCCGCCGGTGACGATGGCGATCTTGCCGTCGAGGCGGGCGTAATCCGTGCTCATATGTCTTTTCCTCCTGATAACATGCGAATGGCCCCTTACCGGCGGCAAGGGGCTCTTGGATGATGGTATTGTGATGGCCTGTCAGCTCAGCTTCCTAGCCGCCTGTTCGGCAAGGGCTTTGGTGAAGGCGTCGTCGCTCCAGTTTTCGGCGAGCGCCTCATGCATCAGCTGGGCCTGGGTCTTCGGCGCGAGGCCGCCGAGCGGCGGGTCGCGGTCGAGATTGGTCGGGAAGGAGTAGCCCTCCGCGCAGGAAGCGACGGCATTGGCGATCTCGCCGGCTGAAAGCATGCCCGTCAGTGCCTTGAGGGCGGGGAAGAGCTTTGCGCTCATGCGCTCGCGGTTGACCGTTTCCATCGCCCGGCCGAATGCCGAGGAGACCTGCAGCAGGTTTGCGACGCGCTTGATGTCTTTCGAGCGGTTTGTGCCGGCGGCATGGAAGAGGGCGGGGTTGAAGAAGACGACATCGCCCTTTTCCAGCGGCAGCTGGATATGGTTCTGCTCGAAATAATCCTTGAATTCGTGGCGCTTGAGCGCGAGGTAGCCCGGCTCGTAGGTCTGGCTGTGCGGCAGGAAAAGCGTCGGGCCGCTTTCGAGCGGCATGTCGCAATGGGCGACCGCACCCTGCAAGGTCAGCACCGGCGACAGGCGATGCACGTGGGCGGGGAACTGCTCGATTACCTTGGATGACTGGAAGCCGAGGTGATAGTCGCGGTGGGCCGATTGCGCGGCACCGCCCGGGTTCACCCGATTGACCTGCGCCGTCATCTGGTAATGCGGGCCGAGCCATGCCTCGCTTGCGAGCGCCACGATGGCATTGCCGTAGTAGCGGGCGAAATTCTCGGGGTCGGCAAGGCAGTGCTTTTCGAGCGAGTTCCAGATGCGGTCATTGGCACCCGGCTTGGCGAAATGATCGCCGCCGCCGGTCGAGCTGCGGTGCTGCTCTTCGATGATGTCGTCGAAGATCGTGCTTGCCCGGTCGATGATGCCGGTGTCTTCGTAGGCATGTTTGAAGACGACGACGCCGGGGCCGATGCCGAAGGCTTCGCAGATTTCCGCGAGAACGGAGCGACGGCCTTCCAGTGTCGACGCCGCCTCGATCACCTTGCGGCTGTCATAGATCAGAACGTTCTTCTCGACGGCTGAGGCTGTCGGATAGTCGGCAAGGGCGGTAGTCTTTTCGGCGAGTGTGCGGAAATCGCTGAGATCGCAGGCGCCTTCGGTGAGCCAGACGCGGTCGGCGCGCAATTTTTGCTGGTTGTCTGATTTCATCG
The DNA here is from genome assembly GCF_056396805.1 of Rhizobium sp. 05N49. Taxonomy (NCBI): domain Bacteria; kingdom Pseudomonadati; phylum Pseudomonadota; class Alphaproteobacteria; order Hyphomicrobiales; family Rhizobiaceae; genus Rhizobium; species Rhizobium sp. 05N49. Next base: position 277,709 of record NZ_JBFTME010000009.1, on the reverse strand, counting down.
GGTGCTCCTCCATGTCCGATGAAGGGACTATACGCCGCCTGCGATCCTGATATAGATCAGGAATCCATCAAAAATCCATCAAAACAGCAAGCATGGCTCATCCCTTTCTCGTCAAGGATATCGCTTTTCAGGCAGGTCTCAGCACTGCCACAGTCGATCGCGTGCTGAACGGCAGGCCCGGCGTGCGGCGGCAGACCGAGATGCGGGTCAAGGCGGCAATCGCCGAGCTCGAGAAACAGGCGGGTGCCGATGTGGCTGGCCGCAAGCTCACGATCGATATCGTCATGGAAACGCCTGACAGGTTCAGCACGGCGGTGCGGGCCGCGTTCGAAGCGGAGGTTGCGACCTTCCTGCCGACCGTCTTCCGCTGCCGCTTTCATTTTGCCGAGGTGATGCGGGCCGCGGAGCTGGTACAGCTTCTCGACCGGATCCGGTTGCGTGGCACACATGGCGTTGTGCTGAAGGCGCCTGATGTGCCTGATATCGTCGCTGCCGTCGCAAGGCTCGATACCGCCAATATCCCGGTCGTCACCCTCGTAACCGACCTGCCGAATTCCGCCCGGTCGGCCTATGCCGGCGCCGATAACCGGGCAGCAGGGGAGACGGCGGCCTATCTCATCGGTCGGTTGCTTGGTGCCGCCGGCGGTAAGGCGCTGGTGACGCTGTCAAGCGGCCGGTTTCGTGGCGAGGAGGAGCGGGAGATCGGCTTTCGCCGGGTGATCCGTGCGCATTATCCTCTAATTGGCATTATCGAAGTGAGCGAAGGGCATGGCACGGATGCCGCGACGGGCACGCTCGTTGCCAAGGCCCTTGCCGATGATCCCTCGATCAATGCGGTCTATTCGGTCGGCGGCGGCAATCGCGCGGTGCTTGCGGCTTTCAAGGCTGCCGGCAGGCCGGTCTCGGTCTTCGTGGCGCATGATCTCGATGCCGACAACCGCGCTTTGCTAGCCGAACGGCGGATCGATTTCGTGCTGCATCACGATCTCAGAACCGATGCGCGCGCCGCTTTCCGTGCAATCATGGCCCATACTATCTCCGTCAGCCGGACGGCGCCGGTGTCCTTTTCGGCCGTCGAAATCGTTACGCCCTATAATATGCCGACAAGCCAATAGTCTGTTCGGGTTGATTGTCTTTTCATCTGCGGCAGATTCACGTTACAGCTTGCGGATCGTGAGGAGAGCGCATGGATCACAGCGACGTCGGCACAATCGCAGCATGGGTGACAGAACAGGGCTTGAACGGTGCGACCGAAGCGGAGCTGCTTGCCGGCTTCTGCGAAGCTTGCCGCAATGCCGGCATGCGGCTCGATCGCGCCATGGCGCTGATGGACACGCTTCATCCCGTGCATGAAGGCCGCGCATTTCGCTGGGATAGCGTTGAGGATTTTGAGGGCGAGTTCGAATATGGCCCTTCGGGTGAGGGCCAGGGGCTGGATACCTGGCGTCGTTCGGCCTTCTACCATCTCTGGACCAGCGGCGATCGAGAGGTGCGGCGCCGGATCGGCTTCGGCGATCCGACCGATTTCATCATGCTGGACCAGATCTACAAGCTCGGTCACACCGATTACGTCGCCATGGCGCATCGCTTTGCCGAGGCCGGCACGATCGGCGAGATGGATTGCTTCTTCTCGCATTTCTCGACGAAACATCCGGGAGGCTTTTCCGACCAGGATCTTGCGATCCTGCGCAAACTGGTGCCGGTGCTGGGGCTGGCGATCAAATGCGTGGCTCTTGCTCGTATCGCCCGCACGATCGCCGAGGTCTATCTCGGTGAGGATGCGGCCCGCCAGGTGATGGACGGCAAGATCTCGCGCGGCAAGACCGAGCGTATTTCGGCAGCCCTCTGGTTCTCCGACCTTTTGAACTACACGAAGATCTCCGACAATTCTCCGCCGGAAGAGATCATTCCGCTGCTCAATGAATATAGCGAGGCGGTGATAACAGCGATCCATGAAGCCGGTGGGAATGTTCTGAAGCTGATCGGCGACGGGGTACTTGCGATCTTCAAGGGCGAGGAGCCGGCGGGAAGCTGTTCTGCCGCGTTGAAGGCAGAGCGCCTGCTCCGGCAGAAGCTTGCAGTACTCAACGCAGCACGCGAGGTGGACCGGCGGCCGACAACTGATGTCTATATCGGCCTGCATATCGGCGATGTCTTCTACGGCAATATCGGCAGCCAGGACCGTCTGGACTTCACGGTCATCGGGCCGGCGGTCAACGAGGTGAGCCGCATCGCCTCGATCTGCCGTTCGGTCGATCTCAATGTGCTGATGTCGTCGGATTTCGAAGCGGCGATCCCCGAGGCGGAGCGCAACGTCCTCGCCTGCATCGGCCGCTATGCGCTGCGCGGCGTCAAGCGCCCGCAATTGCTTTACACGCTGGAAAGCGCGCGGTTAAACGGGTGACCGGCAGGGCCGTTGCTGCAACTGCATATATGCGCTGATGATCTGGTCGAGCAAAGGCAATCGTCGCACGACGCAGAAGCGGCCTAACGCAGCAATCCCTGTCCGCCGTCGATCCAGACAGGCGTGCCAGTAATATGCCGGGCGCGCTCGGAGGCAAGGAAGAGGATCGTTTCGGCGACATCGTCACTAGACCCTGCCTTGCCGCCGGTGATCGGGATTTCGCCCTTCGGCCAGATGACTGGCACTTCGGTTTCCTCGCGATGGCGCGATGTTGTGTTGGCGGAAATGCTGGTGTCGATCGCGCCGGGGCAGACAGCATTGACGCGAATGCCATGTTTGCCGAGTTCGAGTGCGAGCTGCTGAACCATGGCGACCTGGCCGGCTTTGGTTGCGGTATAGGCGGTGGCGCCCGGGGTGGTGAAGGTGCGCGTGCCATTGATTGACGAGACCACGACGATCGAGCCGCCGTTCATCTTCAGATAGGGCACGGTGAGATGCAGGGTCATGTATGTGCCGCGCAGGTTGACGGCCATGGTCCGATCCCATTCGTCGGGCTTGAGGTCATCGATCGGCGCCCAGACGCCATTGATGCCTGCATTGGCCACCACGATGTCGATGCCGCCGAAATTCTCTGTCATCTTGTCGACGGCCGCGCGCATTTGGGCCTCGTCGCTCGTATCGGCGGTCAGTTCGATCGACTGACCGCCAGCGGCGATGATCTCCTGGCAGGTTTGTAGCACCTCGCTCTCGGTGCGGCTCAGCACCGCGACCCTGGCGCCTTCAGCGGCGAGCTTCAGCGCAGTCGCCTTGCCGATCCCGGAGCCTGCGCCGGTCACCAGTGCGATCTTTCCCTGCAACTCCATGAGCCGCTCCTCTTTGCGGTTGCCGGTAAAGGCAATGATCGGGGCGGCTCTTGGTTCCGGAGCGTGTGGCGTTGAGGATTATTTCAGGAGGCTGTGGCGAAGCGCCCACCGTTCCGGTCCGTGAACGGCGGCAAAGAGCAGACCGGCCAAGAAGGTGAAGTGATCGACGAAGAAGCCGAATTCAGCCTGGTTCTGCTGCCATTGCGACGGGCCATGGAAGGCAAAGGCCAGGAAGATCACGTAGATGCCGGCAAGCAGGCTCGCTTCTGTGAAAAAGGCGCCGGATATGAAGGCAAGCGCCAGTGCGATTTCGAAAAAGGCGGCGATCCAGGCAAGGAATGTGGCCGCCGGAAAGCCTGCCGCGGTGATGTAGGCGGCCGTCGCGCCGATATCGGCGAACTTGAAGCCGGCGGCCATGAAAAAGATGAAGCTGAAGATGATGCGGGCAATAATGATTGCGATTGCTCTGGCCATGTGAAATCTCCTCCTTGAGCTTTCACAATGACGAATGAAGTGCCCGATATCCTACACGGAGAGTGAAAAAGGGCCGCTTTCGCGGCCCTTTCGCTTACCATTCGGCAAAGCTGCCATCCTCATGGCGCCAGATGGGATTGCGCCAGCGGTGGCCTTCCTTGGCACGCTCGATGACATAGGCCTCGTCCACTTCGACGCCGAGGCCGGGCCCCTGCGGAATGGAGACGAATCCGTCGGCATACTGGAAGACTTCCTTGTTTGAGATGTAGTCGAGGATGTCGTTGCCCTTGTTGTAGTGGATGCCGAGGCTCTGCTCCTGAATGAAGGCATTGTAGGAGATGGCGTCGACCTGCAGGCAAGCGGCAAGCGCGATGGGGCCGAGCGGGCAATGAGGTGCCAGTGCCACGTCATAGGCTTCAGCCATGGCGGCGATCTTGCGGCATTCGGTAATGCCGCCTGCGTGGGACAGATCCGGCTGGATAATATCAACATAGCCGTCCGACAGGACCGACTTGAAGTCCCAGCGGGAATAGAGGCGTTCGCCGAGCGCGATTGGCGTCGAGCAATGGTTGGCGATTTCCTTCAGGGTTTCGCGGTGTTCGGAGAGAACCGGCTCCTCGATGAACATCAGCTTGTAGGGTTCGAGTTCCTTGGCAAGAACCTTTGCCATGGGTTTGTGGACACGGCCGTGGAAATCGACACCGATACCGACATGCGGGCCGATCGCCTCGCGGATCGTCGCGATGGTCTCGACCGCCTTGTCGATCTTCTCGTTGGTATCGACGATCTGCATTTCCTCGCAGCCGTTGAGCTTGATCGCCTTGAAGCCGCGGGAAACGACGTCCTTGGCGTTGCGGGCGACGTCGGAGGGGCGGTCGCCGCCGATCCAGGAATAGACCTTGATGCGGTCACGCACCTGGCCGCCGAGCAGCGAATGGATCGGCTGGCCGAGCGCCTTGCCCTTGATGTCCCAGAGTGCCTGGTCGATGCCGGATATCGCCGACATATGGATGGCGCCGCCGCGATAGAAGCCACCGCGATACATCACGGTCCAATGATCTTCGATGAGGAAGGGATCCTTGCCGATGAGGTAGTCTGCGAGTTCGTGGACGGCCGCCTCGACGGTCAGCGCGCGACCCTCGACAACGGGTTCGCCCCAGCCGACGACGCCTTCATCGGTTTCGATCTTCAGAAACAGCCAGCGCGGCGGGACGATATAGGTGGTCAGTTTGGTGATCTTCATGACAGTCGCACTTTCGTTTCGCTTCGTGTTCCCATCGACGGCCGTGGCCGCTGATATCTTATCATTTCGTCCGGCCGGCGGCGGTCAGGTCGCGTTTGGCGAGGTCGAGAATCCGGTTGACGCAATCGCGCGCGCCAGCGGCATCGCGCAGGCGCAGGGCTTCGACCACCTTGCCATGCAGGGCCAGGGCCTCGCGGTGATCGGGCATGGCGACGTTGGAGGCGTGCAGCGCGTATTTGAGCGCAGCGTGGATGGCGCTGGAGAGACGGCGAAAGACCTGGTTGTGGCTGGCCTTGAGCAGCACGGTATGGAAGAGCAGATCGGCCTCGGTGAAGGCCTCGGCATCATCGCTCGCCGCTTGCATGCGCTGCCAGGCCCCTTCGAGATCGGCGATTTCCTGCGTGCTGGCGCGACTTGCGGCATATTCGGCCGCTGCCGGCTCGATCGTGCGGCGGGCTTCGAGGATGCTGGCAAGCAGGTCGAAATCGCCGAGATGCGGCCCCATCCATTCCAGTAGGTCCTGATCGAGAATGTTCCAGTCGTCCTTGTCGCAGACAGTGGTGCCGATGCGCGGTTTGCCGCGTACGAGCCCCTTGGATTCCAGAACCTTCAGGGATTCGCGGATCACGGTGCGGCTGACGCCATAGAGCTCGCAGAGGTCATTTTCGCGTGGCAACAGCGTGCCTGCGGGGTAGCGGTTGGCGCAGATATCCTCGGCAATCGCCGCCGTAACGCTACGGCGGACGCGCGGCCGGCGCTCGGGCGCTGCGGTTTTCTCATCGCGTCTTGTTGCGGGCTGCATCGGAAAGTTCCTCTTGGTCAAGTCTCTTACCTTAATCATCATACACAGGCAATCTTCTTGTATGATGATTTGCCTTCAATCTGGTGTCGTCTTCCGCGGATAGAGGACTATATTGCCGGTCGGAAGGGCAGAACGCTCTTCGCGGCGGAGCGGCGCAACGCTTCAAAATTCAATCGAGCAGGAGGACGGCATGCAGATCAATCGTACAGCTTCGGCCCATTGGTCAGGTGGTCTCAAGGACGGAAAAGGTCAGATCACGACCCAGAGCGGCGCGCTGAGCAATTATCCCTACGGCTTTGCAAGCCGCTTCGAAGGCGTTGCCGGTACCAACCCGGAAGAGCTCATCGGCGCTGCCCATGCGGGCTGCTTCACCATGGCGCTGTCGCTGATCCTCGGCGAAGCCGGACTGAAGGCTGACCATATGGAAACCTCCGCCAAGGTGACGCTGGAAAGCGTGGAAGGCGGCTTTGCCATCACCGCCATCCACCTGTCGCTGTCGGGCAGCATTCCCGGCGCCGACCAGGCAAAATTCGAAGAGCTGGCCGGCATGGCAAAAGCCGGGTGCCCGGTTTCCAAGGCTCTTTCTGCCGTTCCGATCACGCTCGACGTCAAGCTCGTCTGATCCTTCAAGCCTATTTTCTTCCTGATGCCGCAGCCTCACCGGGCTGCGGCATTTTTGTTTGCATCGCAAAATCATTGACAAGTGAAGTATGATATTTTACGACTGACGAAATTCAAAATTCGTCAGTCGTAAAATATCAGGCCTGAAACCATGAATGACCTCGCGGAAACCACGCTGGACGTCACACGGCAGGAAAATATCACCCGCATCCTGGATGCGGCCGAGCGGCTTTTCCGCCACTACGGCTATTCCAAGACGACCGTCGCGGATGTGGCCCGCGACCTTGGCATGTCGCCTGCCAATATCTACCGTTTCTTCGCCTCCAAGGTTGAGATCCACCAGGCGATCTGCGGACGCATGCTGGCGATGAGCTATGAGCTTGCAGCCAATGTCTGCCGTCAGAAGATCAGCGCTTCCGACCGGTTGCGCCAGTACGTGCGCAGCCAGTACCAGCTGACGCTCGACACGATGCTCGATCAGCAGAAAGTGCATGAGATGGTGATCGTCGCGATCGAACGCGACTGGCATGTCATCGAGAAGCACATCGACTCCATTCACGCATTGATTGCCGACGTTATCCGCGAAGGCATCGCCTCCGGTGAATTCGCCGACCAAGACCCCGAGGTCGCCTCCCGCTGCTTCGGAGCGGCGACCATCAATCTCTGCCACCCGCAAATGGTTGCCCAATGTCTTGCCAAGACAAACCGTGCGGCCGTGGACGAACTGATCGAATTTGCGATCAGGGCACTTAGAAAATAAGCGCGGCCAAGGTCGCCCAAGAAAACCCTAGATAATCAGGAGTGCGAAAGATGTTTTCGCTCAAGACCTTCAGCAACCGCGTGCCGTCCGTCATGAGCCTCGCGCTCCTTGGGGCGGTCGGGCTCGGCGTCGCCGGCTGCACGGAAGAAAAGGCAGAGGTCAAGGAAGTCATCCGCCCGGTCAAGGTGGTCGAGATCGCCAAGGCCGGTGATACCCGTACGCTCGATTATTCCGGCTCGGTGAGGGCACGTACGGAAATGAACCTCGGGTTTCGTGTCAACGGCAAGATTACCGAACGTCTCGTCGATATCGGCGAACGGGTAAAGCCCGGCGATATCCTCGCCCGCATGGACTCGACCGATTACGAACTCGCCGTGAATACCGCCGAAGCCAATCTCACTGCTGCCGAAAAGGCGGTTGAAACCGCCGATCTCGTCAATCGTCGCGCCGAACAGCTCTTCGACAAGAATGTCGCGCCGAAATCGCAGGTCGAGCAGGCGTCTCTCAGCCATGATCAGGCAATTTCGACTCGCGATGCTGCTGTCTCTGCGCTCGATCAGGCGAAGAATCAGGTGAGCTATACCGAGCTCAAGGCCGACCATAATGGCATCGTGACCACCATCAATGCCGATGTGGGTCAGGTCGTCGGCTCGGGAACACCTGTCGTCACCGTCGCTGTCGACGGCGAGAAGGAAGTGCAGATCGCGGTGCCTGAAAACGATATCGCCCAGTTCAAGCCGGGCAAGACCGTGAAGGCGGGTTTCTGGGCCGACAGCAAGCTGGTGCTCGACGGCACCGTTCGCGAAGTCTCCGGCAGCGCCGACCAGCAGTCCCGCACCTTTGCAGTGCGTGTCAGCCTGCCGAATGATCCTCGTGTACTACTCGGCATGACGGCGTCCATCGAGGCCAATGTCAGCAATAGCGACAGCTATGTTTCCATTCCGCTGAGCGCATTGGCGCAGAAGGACGGCAAGCAGGTCGTCTGGACTGTCGACCGTGGTACGGAAACAGTTCACGTCAGGGACATCGAGGTCGCGGATTTCACCGGCGATGGCGTGCGCGTGGCCAAAGGGCTCGATAGCGGCGATCTCGTCGTCGCCGCCGGCACGCAATTCATGAGCGAAAACCTGCAGGTCAAGCTTCCCGACCAGCAATCGRCTTCGGCTGAAACGGACGCGGCCGTCCGCTGAACGGCCAGGGAGAGGGGACAGGATCATGGACAACGCCACTACGGAAAAGCGACCGTTCAACCTTTCGCGCTGGGCAATCGGTCATCCGAGCATTGCGCGCTTCCTTTTCGGGCTGATCCTCATCACGGGTGTGCTCGGCCTGACCCGCATGGGCCAGAAGGAAGACCCGGATTTTACCTTCCGCGTCATGGTGGTGCAGGCGCTCTGGCCTGGAGCATYGCTGCAGGACATGGAAGATCAGGTCACCAACAAGATCGAGCGCAAGCTGCAGGAAACCCCGCATCTCGACTGGGTGAAGTCCTATACGCGCGCGGGCAGCACGATCATCACCGTGCAGGTGAAGGGTGATACAAATTCGGCTGATGTTGCCGACGCCTTCTATCAGGTGCGCAAGAAGGTCGGCGACATCAACAGCGATTTGCCGCAAGGTCTGCTCGGCCCTTATTTCAACGATGAATTCGGCGACACGTTCATCACGCTGCATTCGATCAGCGGCGATGGCTATTCCTATCCCGAACTGAAGAAGTTCGCGATCCAGGCGCGCGACATGCTGCTGACGACGCCCGGTGTAGAGAAGGCCGTCATCATCGGCGACCAGCCAGAAAAAATCTATATTGACGTCTCCTCCAAGGCGCTTGCCGAACGCGGCCTGACGATCCCCGATCTGCAGAACGCCATCAAGGGCCAGAATGCCGTCGATCCGGCCGGCAATGTCGATACCGGCCTGCGCTCGGTGCGCATCTCGGTCGAAGGCAATGTCCACAAGGTCGAAGACATCAGGGAACTGCGCCTGCGCTCCGGCAATCAGGTGACACGGCTCGGCGATATCGCCACCGTCACGTCCGGGCTCGAAGACCCCTATCAGCGCAAATATCGCTTTAACGGCCACGATAGTGTGCAGGTCGGCGTCGTCATGGCCAAGGGTTTCAAGGTCACCGATGTCGGCAAGGATGTTGAAGCGACCTACAAGCGCTTCGAGGACTCGCTGCCCTACGGTGTCGCCGTCGATCAGATCTCCAACCAGCCTGATGTCGTGACGGATGCGGTCAGCGAGTTCATGCATGCGCTGGGCGAAGCCCTTGCCATCGTGCTCGTCGTCTCGTTTCTGTCGATCGGCTGGCGCTCGGGTCTCGTGATCGCCATCGCCATTCCGCTGGTTCTGGCTGCGACGTTTGCCATCATGTACGAGCTCGGCATCGACCTGCAGCGCATTTCGCTCGGCGCGCTCATCATCGCGCTCGGCCTGCTCGTCGACGATGCGATGATCGTCGTGGAAATGATGGAGCGAAAGCTCGAGGAAGGCCTCGTCAAGATCGATGCAGCGAGCTTCGCCTATTCCTCGACCGCCTTCCCGATGCTGACGGGTACGCTGATCACGACCGCCGGCTTCATTCCGGTCGGCTTCGCGGCATCGACGGCCGGCGAATATGTGCGTTCGCTCTTCTATGTCGTCGGCATCGCGCTGGTGACCTCATGGTTCGTGGCGGTCTATTTCACGCCGTGGCTCGGCTACATGATCCTGAAGCAGCGTCACCATGTGGGCGAGCATCACGACGTGTTCGACACGCGCTTCTATCGCGGCCTGCGCCACACGGTGGGCTGGGCGGTGCGCCATCGCGTCATCGTGCTTGCGCTGACGCTCGGCACGTTCGTCGCGAGCCTCTGGAGTTTCCAGTTCATTCCCCAGAACTTCTTCCCGCAGTCCTCGCGTCCGGAAATCCTCGTCGATCTCTGGCTGCCCGAGGGGACCAGCATCAAGGAAGTGGAAGTCCAGGCCAAGGCGCTGGAAGCCAAAATGATGGACGATCCGGACAAGAAGTTCATCGCCACCTATATCGGCGAAGGGGCGCCGCGCTTCTTCCTGCCGCTCGACCAGCAGCTGCGCAACCCGAACTACGCGCAGCTCCTGATCATGGCCAATGACGAGCCAGCGCGTGAGCGTCTTATTACCAAGGTCCGGACGATCCTGGCGGAAGACTTCCCGTCCGTCCGCGGCAAGGTCGACCGTCTCTTCCTCGGTCCGCCGACGGGCTGGCCGGTGCAGATGCGCGTCATGGGTCCGGATCGTGCGGAAGTGCGCAAGATTGCCGATCAGGTGAAGGACCGCTTCACCAGAGATCCGATGCTCGGTGCCATTCATGACGACTGGCTCGAGCCGGTGCCTGCCATGAAACTGGTCATCGATCAGGATCGTGCCCGTGCTCTCGGGGTCACTTCGCAGCGTGTCCGCCAGATGCTGCAGACCGCCATGTCCGGCGCGCCGCTCGACGATTTCCGCGATGGCGAGGAAACGGTTTCGATCGTCGCTCGCGAGCCGGATGCGAACCGATCACTGCTCTCTGCCGTCAATTCGGTCTATGTGCCGACGGATTTCGGCGGCTTCGTCCCGGTCTCGCAGATCGCCAAGGTCGTGCCGTCGATGGAGCAGGGTGTCGAATGGCGGCGCGACCGCCTGCCGACGATCTCGGTGCGGGCAACGCTGCCTGACGGCGTCCAGTCGAACGACGTTGTGACCAAGCTCTACAACGACATGAAGGACCTGCGCGACAGCCTGCCGGCCGGGTACAAGATCGAGATCCAGGGCGGAGCTGAGGATTCGGCTGAAAGCCAGGCCTCGATCGCCGCCAAGGCACCGATCATGCTCGTCGTCATCATGATCCTGCTGATGGCCCAGCTGCAGCATTTCGGCAAGGCGATGCTGGTCTTCGCCACCGGTCCGCTCGGCATCATCGGCGCGGCTTCGGCCCTGTTGATCAGCGGTGCGCCCTTTGGCTTCGTGGCGATCCTCGGCGTCATCGCGCTGCTCGGCATCATCATCCGCAACTCGATCATCCTCGTCGACCAGATCGACCAGGATATCAAGGCGGGCATGCACCGGCAGGAAGCGATCGTCGGTGCTGCGGTACGCCGCTTCCGGCCGATCATGCTGACGGCGCTGACGGCCGTGCTGGCGCTGATCCCGATCTCGCGTGGCGTCTTCTGGGGTCCGCTCGCCTACGCCATGATGGGCGGCATCCTCGTCGCCACGGTACTGACCATCCTCGTACTGCCGGCCGGCTATGCCCTGTTCTTCGGCCGCGAACCGAAGGCCAGGAATGACGAACATGCCAATGCCAACCAGGAAGAGGCGGATGGGACCATTCATCATCCGCCGGCATTGGCAGCCGAATGAGACAATGGCGCGGTCGAGGCCGCGCCATTTTTGTTTCAGCTCATCTTTTATTTCAGACCACTAGTTTCGTCAGGTTGCGGGTTGTCTCCAGCGGCCTCGACGTCTGCGACAGTAGCGCGAAGGCGCGCGAGAAGACGATGGCCTGAACGGGAGTAAAGATCGCCCTATATCCATTGGAGGGAGGATCCGACTGTGGCCGATTACCGTTTGGAAGCGAGCTGGAGTCCTGTCGAAGGAAGCTTTGGACGCTTTACCTTCACGCTCTTCAATCTTTCCGCCGAACCGCTCTCCGGTTTTACGCTCGCCTGTACTTCGCTCACCCGCGTGGCGGACGAGCACGTGGCCGAAGGTGCCACGCTCAAGCGGCGCGTTGCAAATTTTTACGAATATTCTCCGCCCGAGGGTCTCATCGTCAAGCCGGGCGGCAGCTGGCGGTTCACAATCGAAGGGCTGACGAATGGCCCGAAGCATGTCACGGCCGGCATCAAGTCCGCCTACCTCACACTTGGCGATGGCCGGCATGCACCCGTCAGTTTTGGCGATCTGATGCTTGATGGCATGGAACAGGGGGCGTTGCCGGAGCTTCTGCCGAAGGGTGAAGTGAGCGAGCCGTATTCGCTGCTGCCCTGGCCCTTGCACCAGGCGTTACGGCCGGGCGATATGCCGCCCATCGCACTCTATCCGGCAGCCGGCACCAGTGCCAAGAATACCAGGGCCGTGGCGAAAGTGCTCGCGCTTTACCAACGGCTCTTTCCTGACGACGACGTGCCTTTCGCGCTTCAGCCGGTTGAGGGAGGACGGCAGATCCGCTTCAAAGGGGAATCCTCGATCATGGATGCGGCCTACGAACTGCGTTTCACGGGGAAGGAGATTATTCTTGGCACCGACGATGCGAGCGGCCTGCTTTATGGGTTGATCAGTCTTGCGCAACTGCTGCACGGAGCACGTCACGAGCCGGAAACCTTCCAGTTTCCGGTCTTCGGCACCATCGCCGATCAGCCGCGCTACGAATGGCGCGGCTGTCATCTCGACGTCAGCAGGCATTTCTACCCGGTTGCAGATGTCAAACGGCTGATCGATATCCTCGCCTGGAACAAGCTCAATATTTTCCACTGGCATCTGACCGACGACGAAGCCTGGCGGCTGGAGATCAAGGCCTATCCTGAGCTTACAAAGATCGGTGCCAAGCACGGACCTGACGAAGTGCTTCTACCGCAATTCGGCGACGGCGCGGAGCCTCATTCGGGATTTTACAGCCAGGATGATGTCCGGGAAATCGTTGCTCATGCGGGCATGTTGCGTGTCGACGTCGTGCCGGAGATCGATATACCCGGTCACAGCACCGCAGCACTGCTCTCCCTGCCACAACTCGTCGAGCGACAGGAAGCGCCGGGCGGCTATCGCCCCGAGCCGAACAATGCCAACAATGCGCTCAATCCGGCGGTCGAATTCACCTACGAGTTCCTCGGCAAGGTGTTCGACGAGATGCTCCAGCTCTTTCCGTCCCAATATATCCATATCGGCGGGGATGAGGTGCCGCACGGTTCCTGGCTTGCCTCGCCGCTCTGCAAAATGCTGATGGAGCGTGAGAAGCTCGCAGATACGGCCGAACTGCAATCCTATTTCCTGCGGCGGATCAAGGCGATGCTTGCCGAGCGCGGCAAGAAACTTGTCGGCTGGAACGAGGTCTCACATGGCGGCGGTGTCGATCGCGACGGCACGCTGCTGATGGCCTGGGAGAAGCCGGAGGTCGGTATCGAGCTTGCGGGTGAGGGCTATGATATCGTCATGACGCCTGGGCAGGCCTACTATCTCGACATGGCGCAGGGCGAAGACTGGGGAGAGCCCGGCGCGGGCTGGGCCGGCTTCACGCCACCGGAAAAGACCTATGCCTACGAAGCCGAAGGCGAATTGCCGGAGGAGTTCAGGGAGCGGATGCACGGTATCCAGGCCTGCATCTGGGGCGAGAATTTCGCCTCGCGGAGCTATTTCAACCGGCTGGTCTTTCCGCGGCTGTCGGCCGTCGCGGAAGCAGCCTGGACGCCCTTTCTGCGAAAGGATTGGCTGCGCTTTGCCGCGATCGTTCGGATGTGGCCGACGCTTTAGAAATCTGTTCTGCCGCAATCCAAAGTCGCGGCACTATTAGATTGGAATTGCGTTATGCGGCTTCGGCCTTGAGGCCCAAAAGGGCAGCACCGATCAGGCCCGGTTCGATACGGCATTCGCTGCGCACGATCAGCGGGCGGTCGAATTTACGCAATATGCGTGCGCGCACCGCATGATCCAGTTCCGCCAGAAGCGCCTCGACATTCGAGAGGCCGCCGCCCACGGGCACGATGGTTGCGCCTGTGATGTTGATCGCGAGCGCCAGCGGTGAGGCGACGAGATCAACATAGATGTCGATCGTGCGATTGGCCTTTTCCTCGCCGTTGCGCCAGTCGGTGGTGATTTCCTCGCTGGAGAAATCGAGGTCGTGCAGCGTCTTATGCAGGCGTTCCAGACCCCGAGCACCGCCGACGGTATCGACACAGCCTTTCTGGCCGCAGCCGCAGGCATAGGCGGGGATGGCGACCGGCGGAGTGCCAGCATGTGATGCAATGATCGGGCCATGCCCCCATTCGCCGGCAAAGCCGCCTGAGGCATTGATGAGACGACCATCCGAGACGACGCCGCCCCCGACGCCCGTGCCGAGAATGGCGCCGAAGACGATGCGGTGACCGCGACCGGCGCCAAGTTCGGCTTCCGCCATGGCGAAACAATCGGCGTCATTGGCGATCAGCACGGGCAGGCCGAGCTCACGCTCGAGGTCGGCGGCAAGGTTGCGGTCGTGGATGCAGGGGATATTGGCGACGATGAGGCGTTGCGTGTCCGGGTCGACGACACCGGCAATCGAGAGAGCAATGCGCGAGGGGCGCTCGCCAGCCTCAGCGATAATGCTCCTTAGCGTCTCGACGAAGGCCGGGAAGTCATCCTTCGGGGTCGGGCGGCGGCCAAGCGGTATGATGTCGGATTCCGAACGCGCAATCCCGCCCTTGATGGCGGAGCCTCCGATATCGAATGAAATAATCATCTGATGCCTGCAAATTGTCTGTGCTTGGCGTCTGCTCGCACTCCTGGCGGCGAATTACAAGGATTATTCGATAAATGAACTAAGCCTGATCGCCATGAGGCGACAATTTCGTCCGCCAAGGTCATGCTATTGGCATATTGCATGGGCAAGCTTTCCATCATTCACCTTCCGATGCCGGATTCATGACAATCGAAAATACTGAAACTCAGAGAACCACCGTCCGCAGGCCACGTCCAAAAGGTCGGCGGCTCTCCTCCATTTTGCGACAGATGGCAGCGGACCGAAGCCGCGAACGCGTATCGATCGGCGACCTGTTCCAGACGATGGGCGACAGGGCGATCGGTGCGCTGATGCTGATCTTTGCGTTGCCGAACGCTTTTCCGACGCCGCCCGGCACCTCCTCGCTGCTCGGCGCGCCACTGATCTTCCTTGCCGCACAACTGACCTTCGGCCTGAAGCCGTGGCTGCCGAAGGCGATCGCGGCGCGCTCCATGCGGCGAGAGGATTTCGAGACGATCGTCGGGCGCATTCACCCCTGGCTCGCCTGGGCAGAGCGCATGCTGCAGCCACGATTGAGCATTTTCGTCGAGCCGCCGGCGGAATATCTGGCGGGCTTCTGCTGTCTGGTGCTGGCGATTGTTCTCGTGCTGCCGGTGCCGCTCGGCAATATCCTGCCGGCGATTGCGATTTCGCTCTTTGCCTTTGCGATTCTCGGTCGGGACGGGCTGTTTTCACTTCTCGGTTTTGCGATGACAGCCGTCTCGCTCGTCGTTGCCGGCGGGGTGATCTACGGTCTCGTCAAGGCGGCCATCTACATCGTCATGCGGTGGTTTGGATAAGGAAGCGACTGCTTGCTTTTTCAACGCCCTCGACATTTGCCCGATTTTTGTTTTGATCTGCGCCAGATAGACTCAAAAAAATTAATTGGCGGCGATAGATGGTAAAAAGATCGGAGACATCAGGGCGGCTGGACGATGCGGCGCGCGCCGGCTGGCTTTATTATGTCGCCGGCCGCACACAGGATGAAATTGCATCCGCCATGGGTATTTCGCGCCAGTCGGCGCAGCGGCTCGTTTCGCTTGCCGTGGCCGAACGGCTGATCAAAGTGCGGCTCGACCACCCGATCGCCGCCTGCCTCGAACTCGGAAATCAGTTGCGCAAGAAATTCGGTCTGAGGCATGTCGAGATCGTTCCCAGCGATCCGGGTTCATCGTCGACGACGGTCGGAATTGCCGAGGCGGCTGCTTCCGAAATCGAGCGCTGGCTGAAACGTCCAGATCCGATCGTACTTGCCGTCGGCACGGGGCGAACGCTGAAAGCGGCTGTGGACCAGTTGCCGGCGATCGAATGTCCCAATCATCGGATCGTGTCGCTGACAGGCAATATCGCCCCTGACGGTTCAGCCGCTTACTACAACGTCATCTTCAGCATGGCCGACGCCGTCAAGGCGCGGCACTTTCCGATGCCGCTGCCTGTTCTCGTCACCTCGGCGGAGGAGCGGGAGCTTCTGCACGGCCAGCAACTCGTGCGCTCGACGCTCGCAATCAGCGCGCAGGCGGATGTAACCTTCGTCGGTATCGGCGAACTCGGCATCGATGGCCCGCTCTGCGTCGATGGTTTCCTGGAAAAAGACGAGATGATGGAGCTGATGCGTGGGGGCGCGGCAGGCGAGATCTGCGGCTGGATTTTCGACGCCGACGGAAAGCTGCTCGACAACCCGATCAATGAACGCGTCGCATCCGCTCCGATCCCGCCACGCGATTCCTCGACTGTGATCGGGATCGCCAAGGGAAAACGCAAGTTCAAGGCGATCCGAGCTGCCATCACCGGCCATCAAGTGAACGGTTTGATTACCGACGAAGAGACTGCTGAGTTTTTGCTCACTAGCTGAGCAAAAATATTTCCTTTTTGGTTCAATAACATAACTCGATTGTTCGGCATCGCAGCAACGATTGCCAATTGACAAATTTTTCCCTTTGATGAGTAATTGCCCATGAGCAAAGCGAATGCTCACACTCATCTTCTGGGAGGAAGATATGACATTGAGAACTCTCCTGCTGGGCGCCTGCTCAGCAATGGCGTTTGCCGGCATGGCTTCGGCCGAGACGCTGACGATCGCGACCGTGAACAACGGCGACATGATCCGGATGCAGAAGCTGACGGATGATTTCAAGGCGAAGAATCCCGGCATCGACCTTGAATGGGTAACCCTCGAAGAAAACGTACTGCGCCAGAAGGTCACGACCGACATCGCGACCAAGGGCGGCCAGTACGACGTGCTCACGATCGGCACCTATGAAGTTCCGATCTGGGCGAAGAAAGGCTGGCTCCTGCCGCTCGACAACCTCGGCGCCAATTATGACGTGGACGATCTGCTGCCGGCCATCCGCAGCGGCATCAGCCAGGACGGCAAGCTCTATGCAGCTCCGTTCTACGGCGAAAGCTCCATGGTCATGTACCGCAAGGACCTGTTCGACGCCGCCGGCCTGAAGATGCCCGACGCGCCGACCTGGGACTTCATCGCAGATGCTGCGAAGAAGGTGACCAACAAGGACAAGGAAATCTACGGCATCTGCCTGCGCGGCAAGGCCGGCTGGGGCGAAAACATGGCCTTCCTGACGGCTATGTCGAACTCTTTCGGCGCTCGCTGGTTCGATGAACAGTGGAAGCCGCAGTTCGATCAGCCCGAGTGGAAGGACACGCTGACCTTCTACGTCAACCTTATGAAGGAAGCCGGCCCTCCCGGCGCTTCTTCCAACGGTTTCAACGAAAATCTGGCGCTCTTCCAGACCGGCAAGTGCGGCATGTGGATCGACGCAACGGTTGCTGCTTCGTTCGTAGCCGATCCGAAGCAGTCGCAGGTTGCCGACAAGGTCGGCTTTGCGCTGGCTCCGGACAAGGGCCTCGGCAAGCGCGGCAACTGGCTCTGGGCCTGGAACCTCGCCATCCCGGCAGGCTCGCAGAAGACTGAAGCAGCAGAGAAGTTCATCGCCTGGGCAACGAGCAAGGACTACACCAACCTCGTCGCCGAAAAGGAAGGCTGGCTGAACGCACCTCCCGGCACCCGCACCTCGCTCTATGCGAATGCCGACTACCAGAAGGCCGCTTCCTTCGCGAAGATGACGCTCGATAGCATCAACTCCGCTGACCCCACCAAGCCGACTGTCAAGCCGGTCCCCTATGTCGGCGTCCAGTTCGTGGCGATCCCGGAATTCCA
This sequence comes from Rhizobium sp. 05N49, assembly GCF_056396805.1. Taxonomy (NCBI): domain Bacteria; kingdom Pseudomonadati; phylum Pseudomonadota; class Alphaproteobacteria; order Hyphomicrobiales; family Rhizobiaceae; genus Rhizobium; species Rhizobium sp. 05N49. Next base: position 259,893 of record NZ_JBFTME010000009.1, on the reverse strand, counting down.
AGGCATTGGCACGGCCGTCGGCCAGCAGTTCTCCGCAGCCCTTGCCGGCCAGATCTCGGTCGACCAGGCCCTGCAGAGCGCGCAGCAGCTGACCACCCGCGAAATGACCAAGGCGGGCTACATCAAGTAATACCTCCTGAGAACGTACGGAATGTTTGACATTCCGCACCTCTGGGTCGCCGATTGCCCGAACTGCATCGGCGGCCGCTTTTTTCAAAGCTGTTTCTCAGCCGTTTCCGCTTCAGATCAGACCGGTGGTTTGCCATGGCAACGTTTCACACTCGCTCCGCAGCACGTTTGATGATTGCACCGTCCGTGGTGCTGCTCTTCGCGTGGATGATCGTCCCGCTCGCGATGACGATTTACTTCTCCCTGCTGAACTACAATCTGCTCAACCCGGGCATGGAGAGTTTCGTCGGTCTCTTAAACTACCAATACTTCCTCACCGACCCGGCCTTTTTCGCCGCGCTCATCAATACGCTGGTGCTGGTTGCCGGCGTACTTGTCATCACCGTGGTCGGCGGTATTCTCTTTGCACTCCTGCTCGATCAGCCGATTTATGGCCAGGGCATCGTACGCATCCTGGTCATTGCGCCCTTCTTCGTCATGCCGACAGTGGCGGCCCTTGTCTGGAAGAACATGTTCATGAACCCGGTCAACGGTCTCTTCGCCTATATGGCAAAGGCTGTTGGCCTGGAGCCTATCGACTGGCTGGCGACCGTGCCGCTGTTTTCGGTCATCCTGATCGTCGCCTGGCAGTGGCTTCCCTTCGCCACGCTCATCATGCTTACCGCGCTGCAGTCGCTCGATGAAGAGCAGAAGGAAGCCGCCGAAATGGACGGCGCCGGGGCGATCTCGAAATTCATCTACATCATCCTGCCGCATATGGCCCGCGCCATCACGGTGGTGATCCTGATCCAGACGATCTTCCTGCTTTCGGTCTTCGCCGAAATCCTGGTCACCACCAATGGCGGCCCAGGCACGCAGAGCACCAACCTCACCTATCTCGTCTATGCGCAGGCGCTGCTGCAGTTCGATATCGGCGGGGCTTCTGCGGGCGGTATCGTCGCAGTCGTGCTTGCCAATATCGTTGCGATCTTCCTCGTGCGCCTCGTCGGCAAGAATCTGGAGGCTTGAGATGGCTAGAAAGGTTACCACCCAACGCAAGGTCATCATGACCGCGATCGCCTGGGCGCTCGGCATCCTGATCTTCTTCCCGATCCTCTGGACATTCCTGACGAGCTTCAAGTCGGAGGCGGATGCCATCGCCTCGCCGCCGCAGTTCCTGTTCTTCCACTGGACCACGGAGAACTATTCGGAAGTGCAGAGCCGTTCCAACTATCTCAGCCACTTCATGAATTCCGTCGTGATCTCCTTCGGCTCGACGCTGATCGGTCTCATTATCGCCATTCCGGCCGCCTGGGCCATGGCCTTTGCGCCGACCAAGCGGACGAAGGACGTGCTGATGTGGATGCTGTCGACGAAGATGATGCCGCCGGTCGGCGCGCTCATCCCGATCTACCTGATGTTCCGCAATTCCGGCCTGCTCGACACACGGACCGGCCTGGTGATCGTGCTGACGCTCATCAACCTGCCGATCATCGTCTGGATGCTCTATACCTATTTCAAGGAAATTCCCGGCGAAATCCTGGAAGCCGCCCGCATGGACGGCGCCTCGCTCGTCAAGGAAATCGTCTACGTGCTGACGCCGATGGCCGTGCCCGGCATTGCCTCGACTCTGCTCTTGAACATCATCCTTGCCTGGAACGAAGCCTTCTGGACGCTGAACCTGACGGCCTCCAAGGCCGCACCGCTGACGGCGTTCATCGCTTCCTATTCAAGCCCGGAAGGCCTGTTCTACGCCAAGCTCTCGGCGGCCTCGACCATGGCGATCGCGCCGATCCTCATCCTCGGCTGGTTCAGCCAGAAACAACTTGTCCGCGGCCTGACCTTCGGCGCGGTGAAATAAGATCATAGGGAGAGAAACATGGGCAGCATTACCCTTCAAAAGGTTTCGAAGGTCTTCGGCGAAGCCAAGGTCATCCCTTCGATCGATCTCGATATCCGCGATGGCGAGTTCGTCGTCTTCGTCGGCCCGTCCGGTTGCGGCAAGTCCACTCTGTTGCGCTTGATCGCCGGCCTCGAGGATGTCTCGGGCGGCAAGATCGTCATCGATGGCAAGGACGCGACCGAGAAGGCTCCGTCCGAACGGGGTCTGGCGATGGTCTTCCAGTCCTACGCGCTCTATCCGCATATGAGCGTGCGCAATAACATCGCCTTCCCGCTGAAGATGGCGGGCATGGACAAGGCAGAGATCGACCGCAAGGTGGACGATGCCGCCCGCGTGTTGAATCTCGGCGACTATCTGGATCGCAAGCCGCGCCAGCTTTCGGGCGGCCAGCGTCAGCGTGTCGCCATCGGCCGCGCTATCGTGCGCCAGCCTTCAGCCTTCCTCTTCGACGAGCCGCTGTCGAACCTCGATGCGGCGCTGCGCGTCAACATGCGCATTGAAATCAGCGAGCTGCACCAGCAACTCAAGACGACCATGGTCTACGTCACCCATGATCAGGTGGAAGCGATGACCATGGCCGACAAGATCGTTGTGCTGAACAGGGGTAATATCGAACAGGTCGGTTCGCCGCTGGAGTTATACCGCAGCCCGCGAAACCTCTTCGTTGCGGGCTTCATCGGCTCGCCCAAGATGAATTTCATCAAGGGGCAGAATGCTGCGCAGATGAATGCGCACACGATCGGCATCCGTCCCGAACATGTGCTGCTGTCGACCGAAAGCGGCGACTGGAAGGGCAGGGTGATGGTGGCCGAACATCTCGGCTCCGACACGTTCCTGCATGTCGATGTCGAAGCTATCGGGATGGTGACGGCGCGCAGCAACGGCGATTTTGCGTCCAAGGCCGGCGACACGGTCTACCTGACGCCGGACAAGACGCGTATCCATAAATTCAATGAGAGCGGCCTTGCTATCTGAAGCGACCGCCGGCTGGGGGCAGACATGCGGAGCGGACAATCTCGTCCGGCCCGTGCTAACGGGAGGGCCTAGGGCTCTTTCGAAAGACCTTCAAGAGGACTGAAACATGACGTGCAAACTATCGCTGGCAACGCTCGACGAGGCGGCAAAGACCGCGGCCATTCCGGCTTACGATAGGGCGTCGCTGAAAGCCGGCATCGTGCACTTCGGCGTCGGCAATTTCCATCGCGCCCATCAGGCGATCTATCTCGACGATCTCTTCAATGCCGGCAGCGACCATGATTGGGCAATCATCGGCGCCGGCGTTCTGCCCTCAGACGCGGCCATGCGCGACAAGCTGGCCGCGCAGGATTTCCTGACGACCGTCGTCGAGCAGGACAACAACAGGACGGCGGCGCGTGTGACCGCGCCGATGATCGATATCCTGCCCGTCGGCGAACCTGACGTTATCATCGCGAAGCTCGCCGATCCCGAGATCCGCATCGTCTCGATGACGATCACCGAGGGCGGCTATTTCATCGACGCGTCCGGCAAGTTCAACCCGGCGCATCCGGCGATTGCCGCCGACGGGCAGAACCCGTCTGCGCCGAAAACGGTCTTCGGTCTGATCGTTGCCGGTCTGAAGGCACGCAAGGACAAGGGCATCGCGCCCTTCACCGTCATGTCCTGCGACAACATTCCCCATAATGGCGTTGTGACCACGAATGCGGTTGTCGGCACGGCGAAGCTCTCCGATCCGGCTTTTGCGAACTGGATCAAGGCAAATGTCTCCTTCCCGAACGGCATGGTCGACCGCATCACGCCGGCCACCAGCCAGCGCGAGATCGATTTCTTGAAGGAGAATTTCGATATCGAGGACAACTGGCCGGTCTATTGTGAAGAATTCAAGCAGTGGGTGCTGGAAGACAAGTTCCCGATGGGGCGTCCGGCGCTCGAAAAGGTCGGCGTCACTTTCGTACCTGACGTCACGCCCTATGAGCACATGAAAATCCGCATCCTCAACGGCGGCCATGCGGCGATCGCCTATCCGGCGGCACTGATGGATATTCATTTCGTGCATGAATCGATGGAAAACGATCTGATACGCGCCTTCCTCGCCAAGCTCGAAAATGAGGAAATCATCCCTATCGTGCCGCCGGTGCCGGATACGTCGCTTGCCGACTATTTCAAGCTGATCGAGCGGCGCTTCCTCAATCCCAAGATTGCCGACACGATCCCGCGTCTGGCGCAGGACGGCTCCAACCGTCAGCCGAAATTCATCCTGCCGTCGACGCTCGATAATCTCAGCCAAGGCCGGGATGTCGTCGGCCTTGCGCTCGTCTCCGCGCTTTGGTGCCGCTACTTCTTCGGCAAGAGCGACAGCGGCAAGGAGATCGTCTTCAACGATGCCAGCGCCGATCGCCTGCATGAGGCGGCCGTCAAGGCAAAGGACGATCCGGCCGCCTTCCTCGTCTTCGACGATATTTTCGGCGAGGTGGCGAAATCCGATGTTTTCCGCAAACGTTTCGCCCATGCGCTGAAAACCCTGTGGGAAAAGGGCACGAAGGAAACGTTGCAGCTCTATCTCGACGGCAAGCTCGCGGTGTAAGAAATCCTGATGGCGGCGTTTCTGCCGCCATCCCGGCCTTGCGTACAAAGCAGGACGGTCTCTTCCGAACTGAACTCAGGTTGGGTCTTTCATGGCTGATGCTGAACCACGGCTGGTCATTTTCGATTGCGACGGCGTACTCGTCGACAGCGAGCCGATTTCGATCTCCGTTCTCGTCAAGGCGATGGCCGATCTCGGCGTGACGATTACCGAGGACGAGGCCTATGAGCGTTTCCTCGGCAAGAGCCTGGCAACTCTGATCGACATATTGGAGACGGAGTTCAACGTGCATGCCCACGAGGAATTCCTGGAAGGCATCCGCACCAGTCTCTACGCCCGATTCCGCACTGAGCTGAAAGCCATGCCAGGCATTGGCGAGACGATCGATGCACTTGGCATTCCCTGCTGTGTCGCCTCGTCCAGCCAGGTCGAACGGATCAGGCTGTCGCTCTCGGTCACCGGGCTCTTGCCAAAGTTGCCGAACATCTTCAGTGCCAGCATGGTCAAGCGCGGCAAGCCGGCGCCGGATCTCTTCCTTTATGCTGCCGACCAGATGCGTGTGGAGCCGCGTGACTGTGTCGTTATCGAGGACAGTCCGGCAGGTATTGCTGCAGCCAAAGCGGCGGGCATGACAGTCTTCGCCTTCACTGGCGGCTCGCATGCAAATTTCGCTGGATATCGCGAGGAACTCGATCGTCTTTCGCCGGAAGTCGTGTTTGACGCCATGCCGGAATTGATACAACTTGTCCGCAAACAAAAGCTGGACGGGACTCAGCATTGATGCGTGATCATGTGGTTGCGGTGGATATCGGCACGAGCAGCGCACGCGCCGGTGTCTTTGACACGCATGGCCGCCTGCTTGCCAAGGCTGAACATCCAATCCTCATGAACCGGCCGCGCGAGAACCATGCCGAGCATGATTCCGAGGATATATGGTCGGCCGTTTGTATTGCCGTGCGTGCAGCCTTGGGCCAGTCCGGCATTGAGGCTGCCGCAATCGGCGCGATCGGTTTCGACGCCACCTGTTCGCTTGTGGTGCGCGATACCGAAGGCAGGCAGATCAGTGTTTCCACCAGCGGTGAGAGGCGCTTCGATACGGTCGTCTGGCTCGATCACCGGGCGCTGAAGGAGGCAGATTTCTGTACGGCGACGAAGCATGAAGTGCTGGAACATTCCGGCGGCGTCATGTCGCCGGAAATGGAAATGCCGAAGCTGATGTGGCTGAAGAAGGAGCTGCCGGCGACCTGGGCGAACACCGGATACCTTTTCGACCTTGCCGATTTCCTGACGTGGAAGGCAACCGGCTCGCTTGCCAGATCCCGCTGCACGCTGACGGCCAAATGGAATTATCTAGCCCATAAGGAAAGGGGCTGGCAGGGAGACTTCCTGAAGCAGATCGGTCTTGAGGATTTGCTGCTTCGTGGCAGGCTGCCGGAGGACACGGTGGCGGTTGGAGAAAGCGTCGGCAAACTGACGCCGGATGCTGCCGAAGCGTTGGGCCTGACCTCCAATTGCCATGTTTCGGCCGGGATGATCGATGCCTATGCGGGCGCGCTCGGTACACTCAGCGGCTATGCCGGCGATCCGGAGAAGCTCGAGCAGCAGCTTGCGCTCATTGCCGGGACATCGAGCTGCGTCGTTGCCTTTTCGCCCGAGCGAAAGCCAAGCCAGGGAATGTGGGGCCCCTATTACGAGGCGGTTTTTCCGCAATCGTGGCTCGTCGAGGCCGGTCAATCCGCGGCCGGTGCACTCCTTGATCATATCGTGCGCATGCACGCGGCCGGCGGTGAGCCAACCGCGGCGCTGCATCAGAAGATCGTCGCCCGCATCGCGGAACTGCGAGCAGAAGCGGGTGACTCACTCGGCGCACGGATCTTCGTCCTTCCGGATTTTCACGGCAATCGGTCGCCATTGGCTGATCCGCATGCTGTCGGCGTCGTCAGCGGGCTGACGCTCGATACGTCCTTCGACGGTCTCTGCGCGCTCTATTGGCGGACCGCCATCGGCATTGCGCTCGGTATCCGTCACATTCTCGAAAAGATGAGAGATCACGGTTATATGCCGGATACGCTGCATGTGGCTGGTGGGCACGTGAAGAACCCCATTCTGATGGAGCTCTATTCGGATGTGACGGGTTGCAAGGTCATCGTGCCTGACATGAACGAGGCGGTACTGCTTGGCACCGCGATCGCTGCATCAGTTGCCTGCGGCTCGCACGAGGATTTGGCGGCGGCGGGGAGGGCGATGTATCCCGGCGGCTCCGAGCGTCTTCCCAACAGGAGCAAGCAGGCGCTTTACGACCGCGAATATCGCCGCTTTCTTGCGATGTACCGTCATCGGGCTGAGCTGGAAGCGATCGAATAATTCAGCGGTTGGCCGTCTCCCCAAGGATGGTCGCAAATTCCACCATGCGTCGTCGTCGTTGGCTTGCCTCTTCGCCGGCGTTCAAGATGACCGCCTCGGACAGGCAGTCGAGCAAGGCGATCAGCGGCGGCAGGTTATCCATATCAGGCGCGCGGGAAGGCGGTAACGGCAGGACGACATTCGACTGTTCCGGCAGCCAGTCCGCATGCTGAGCGGAAATCAGGATCACTTTATAACCGTAACGCCTGGCAGTGCGCGCAAGCAGCCGTGACCTGGCGAAGCGCCGACAATCGATGATGACGAGCACGGCATCCTCGACGAAGGCACGGGCGAAAAGCTCCGCGAAGCGATTACCTGCGCCGTCGATCGCACGCACACTGTCGCGAGCCTGGGTCAGTCGCTGGCAGAAGTGGCTGGAGAAGCCTGACAGTCTTGCATGGGTGGCGACGAAGACCTCTTTGGATGCGCCGATCATCGCGACGGCTTCGCCCCAATGCGGCTGGGCGGTCAGATGATAGATGTGATGCAGTGCCTGTATCTGCTCCGCCACGAGAACGGCGAGCGGCTTACCATCCGATGCGTCGGTTTGCAGTTCCGTCATCGAACTCTGGAACTGGACCGGAGAGGTCGTTGCCGTTTCGCGGATTTCCACCTTCACGCTGTCCAGTCCCTGGTAGCCGAGCGCTCGCAAAAAACGGCCGACCGTCATCGGCGAGAGATCAAGCCGGTCGGCAACCGATGCAGCGGTTTCAAACGGCAGGTCGTTCAAATGTTCAGTAAAATATTTCGCGATGCGTCGTTCGGCGGGCGTGCCGGACTTCGCGTATTGCCTAAGCTTGTCTACAAAATCTTCCACGTCGCAGCCTCCCCCATATCCTCAGAGGCTTCCCGTGGATTCGTGGAGCCGAATCCCTGTTTTTTAATATTGTCCGGAAGCTCTTCTTAGGCCCACACGTATATCGAACGTTACGAACTATATATTAGCATGTAATTTTCGACAAGTTTTCTATTCAGGCATGTAATTTTCAACCGACTTGCCGCAGGACCGCGGGCTTCCTACATCACGCTGCGTAACGGAGACGCCAGAGAATGATCCTTGACGCCGCTCGCCTTTCTCTCCTCAACCTTTTTGCGCTGGAGACCCGGTCGGCTTTCTGGAAGGTTCTGGGGCTGACCGTGCTGGTGCTGATCGGCTTGTGGTTCGCCTTGCGCGGCCTGTTCATCAGTCTCGTATTTCCCTGGGTAACCGGGTTCTTTCCCGAGATGCCCGACTGGGCCGGCTGGCTCAGCTTCGTTTTCCTTGTCGCCGCCGGGATCGGACTTGCGCTCGCGCTGGCGCTGCTGCTTTCGCCGGTGACTGCACTGATTGCCGGCCTCTTTCTCGACGATGTCGCCGAGGTGATCGAGAAGCGGGACTATCCGCAGGATGTGGCCGGCAAGGCCATGCCGCTCGGACCTGCGATGGCAAGCTCAATCAAGTTCCTGGGGGTGGTGATCGTCGGCAATATTATCGCCCTCTTGCTGCTCTTCATTCCCGGCGTCAATCTCGTGGCCTTCTTTCTTGTGAACGGCTACCTGCTCGGGCGGGAATTCTTTGAATTTGCGGCCATGCGCTTCCGTTCTCCTCCGGAGGCGCGACTGTTTCGCTCCAAACATGGTCCAACCGTCTTTCTCGGTGGCCTGGTGATTGCACTCTTTCTGGCGATCCCGATCGTCAACCTGCTCACGCCTCTCTTTGCCGCCGGCATGATGGTGCACCTGCACAAGTTGATCTCCGCGCGCGATCCCGATTTCCGAGCCTAGCTTTCACGCAAATCCGAACGAAAACCGCGCTACACCGTTGGTGAATTGCTTTAGCCGGGCAGCGCTGCCGCTTCATACAAGGCCGCATATTCGGCGCTTGGCGGGATCGGCTTGATGACGTCGATCAAGACGCCGTTGGGATCGGCGGTAATGAAGTGGCGCTGGCCGAAATCCTCGTCCCGGATCGTGCGCAGGATCGGCAACCCTGCCTCCGTGCAAATGGCGTAAATCGCGTCCACATCCTCGACCTCGAAATTCAGGAGAAGGCCGGAGATCTTGCTGCGGCCGGCGGCCGGGATGGTTTCGTGGCTACCGTCGAGCACGGCAAGCGTCACATGCTCATCCTCGATCGATTGCAGATGGACATACCAGTCGCTTTCGAAGAGAGGCTGGAAACGGAAATGACGGCAATAGAAGGCAGACGTCCCGGCAACATCATCCGTCATGATCACGGGATAATAGCTCGTCGATTTCATCACGTTCCTCATTCTGGATTTTACGTACATTGTGTATGTTTTGTTATTAACATACATGCTGATTGTATGTAAGCAGAGATCATGAGTCGCAGTAACCGTGAGAGAACCGAGCAAACGAGACAGGCGCTGATGGATGCCGCGCGCCGGCTTTTCGTCGAGAAGGGATATGCCGAGACGGCGACGCCAGAGATCGTGACAGAGGCTGGTGTAACGCGCGGTGCGCTCTATCATCACTTCGAAGACAAGAAAGCGCTTTTCCGGGCGGTGATCGAAAGGGAGGCGACCGATGTCGCCAACGAGATCGAGCGGCGCGCAACGCGGCAAACCGCATCGCGTGAAGCACTGCTTGAAGGTGCTGCGGCCTATTTCGATGCAATGGAAGTGGAAGGGCGAACACGGCTGCTTCTGCTCGAGGCGCCGGCCGTGATCGGCCTGCCCGCGACAGCACAGATCGACGCGGAGAATGCGGAGGCGACATTGCAGGCTGGGCTCGAAGCCTTGTTGCCACAGGCCAATGCCAGCGCTTTGCTCGGGCCATTGACGGCCATGCTCTCGGCTGCTTTCGATCGCGCTGCGATCGCCATCGAAGCAGGCGGCAGTCGTGAAGACTATGAGCGGGGAATAGCTGTCCTACTCGACGGCCTCGCCGATCAGCTGCGGCGGTAGCTCGACCAGCGGCGCCGGGATATCGCTGCTCTTTTCCGGCGATTTGCAGATATCGGCAATGACGCAGCGCTCGCATTCGGGCCGACGGGCCTTGCAGGTATAGCGGCCGTGCAGGATCAGCCAGTGATGAGCGTGGTAGAGATATTGTTTCGGCACTACCTTCATCAGCCGGTCTTCAACCTCGTCAGGCGTCTTTCCGGGTGCGAGCCTGATGCGGTTGGCGATACGGAAAATATGGGTGTCAACCGCCATCGTTGCCTGACCGAAGGCCATTGACAGGACGACATTGGCGGTCTTGCGGCCGACGCCCGGCAGGCGCACCAGTTCCTCGCGCGTCTCCGGCACCTTGCCGCCGAACTCGTCGACCAGCATTTGCGAGAGCGCAATGACGTTCTTCGCCTTGTTGCGATAGAGGCCGATCGTCTTGATGTAGTCGCGGACCTTTTCTTCGCCGAGATCGAGCATCTTCTGTGGCGTATCGGCGATCCCGAACAACGCGCGGGTCGCCTTGTTGACACCGGCATCCGTCGCCTGGGCGGAGAGGGCGACCGCCACGACGAGCGTGAAAGGATTGGTATGTTCCAGCTCGCCGCGTGGTTCCGGCCGCTGGACGGAAAAGCGGCGAAAGATCTCTTCGCGCTCGGCCAGCGAGTAGGCTGTCTTGACCGGCACCGCCGGCTTGCGGCGGGTGATCACATTCGAGTTTAGCGATGGTTTGGTATTGGATTTGAGTTTCGGATTGGCCATGGAAAATCTATACTCAGTCGCCATGATGGAAAGCAACGCCGACAGCCGAAACGAGCAGCCTGTTTTTGCGGCCGAACTCTTTCCCTACCGTTCGCTTGGGCGGAAGGGTTTCAAGCTTTTGCTCGCCATATCCGGCGCGATCTGCTTCATGTACGGCATGTTCTTCATCGTCACCGGCGCTTGGCCGATCGGCTTTTTCTTCGGCCTGGACTTCGTACTTCTCTACGGGGCTTTCTGGCTGAACTATCGCTCCGGCAGGGTGCGGGAAGAGGTAACTGTTTCGCGTACGGATGTCTCCGTGCGCAAGTTTTCTCCCTCCGGCCGCATGATCGAGCATCATTTCAATCCGTTCTGGACGCGTTTCCTCGTGCGCCGGCATCAGGAGATCGGCATTCTCTCCATGCATATTTTCGGCGAGGGCAAGCGCACGGATGTCGGCTCCTTTCTCAATCCTGACGATCGCGAAAGTTTCGCCAAGGCCTTCAAGGGCGCGCTGGCAACGGTAAAACAGCGTCTCTGAGAGATCACGCAAGAAACGGGTGGTTTGGTTCGCCGGCCTTGATTATCTCCTTTGTAAAGGAGAAAAACGATGAACATGATCGCGAAGCTCGAAACAGACATCACCCCTGATGGACCCGATTACGACACCGTCCGTCGGGTCATTGAACTGATCAGCGAGGAATATCGCGACCAGCCGTCGCTGGAAGCGATTGCCGCGCGGCTGAACCAATCGCCGACGCAACTCCAGAAGACCTTTACCCGCTGGGCCGGCCTTTCGCCCAAGGCCTTTCTGCAGGCCGTTACGCTGGACCATGCCAAGCGGCTCTTGCGCCAGGAAGAAATGCCGCTGCTTGAAACGTCGATCGAGGTCGGTCTGTCCGGCCCGAGCCGCCTGCACGACCTGTTCGTGACGCATGAGGCAATGTCGCCGGGCGAATGGAAGGCGAAGGGTGGCGGACTGACGATCCGCTACGGGTTCCACACATGTCCCTTCGGCACGGCGCTCGTCATGGTCACGGACCGCGGCCTTGCGGGTCTCGCCTTCAGCGATTCCGGTGATGAAAAGGCTTGCCTGGAGGATATGACCTGCCGTTGGCCAAACGCGGAATATGTGGAAGACCGCCAGGCGACGGCGCCTTATGCCGAACGCATCTTCCAGCCGGGCCGCTGGACATCTGACCAGCCGTTGCGGGTCGTGCTGATCGGAACCGATTTCCAGGTCAACGTCTGGCAGAGCCTTCTGAAAATTCCCTTCGGTAAAGCCGTGACGTATAGCGACATTGCCAAGGACATCGGCCGGCCGACTGCCATGCGCGCCGTCGGTGCGGCAGTCGGGGCCAATCCGATTTCCTTCGTCGTGCCCTGCCATCGCGCACTCGGGAAAAATGGCGCGTTGACCGGTTACCATTGGGGTCTGACCCGCAAGCGGGCCATGCTCGGCTGGGAATCGGCACACGCCTGAACGAGATATACCGAAGCCGCTCAGGCGGCTTCGGCGAGCTCCAGCAATGCCTTTGCGGCACTTTCATCCGTTATGAGCGTATTGCAGCCGATGCGCTTGATCGTTGCACGGATCGCGACGGCACGATGGGCGCCGCCGGAGGACAGCACGATGTGTTTTGCTTCCTTCAGTGTATCAAGATCAACCGACATCACCCGCTGATTGATCGAGTGATCGACGGAATTGCCGTCCTTGTCCAGAAAGTTGAACATGGTGTCGCAGACGCAGCCGGCATCGATCAGCTGCTGCAGCTCGGCCTTTGAAATCCACCCCTCGGAGAGCGAGGTCGAATGCGGACCGATATCGCCGCAGCTGACGATTGCGAGATCAAGGTTTTCCGCCAGCCGGTAGATCGTATCGAGCCCGCATTTTTCGATGAGATTGCGTTTGGTTTCGATAGAATCGACGAGCAACGGGGCGAGAAACATATAGCACTCCGCGCCGAGTTGATTGGCGAGGCGCCAAGTGTAGTCGATTGGATTCGTCTGGTGAACGGCGACGATACCGCCGAGCAGGGAAACGATCTTGCAGTTGTCGCGGCGCGGCGGGCGGAAGCTTGCAAGAGAAGCCGTCATCGTGCGGCCCCAACCGACGCCTATCGTATAATCGTCCGGAATGGCCTCCGACAGGAACTGGCCCAGCGCCAGCCCGACATTCTTTGCCAGTGAATTCACATCACATTTGGCGGGCTCCGGCACGACGATCGCCTCGTCCAGGCCATAGGCCCGTTCCAGCTTGACCGAAAGCTCCACACAGTCGCCGATCGAGTCGTTGATCCAGATCTGTACTTCGCTGCGCTTCATCGCCTCATCGAGCAGCCGGATGACGGTGGTGCGGCTGATCCCGAGCTGTTCAGCAACATCCTTCTGGGTCAGGCCCTCGTTGTAATAGAGCCATGCCGCCCGCAGCCGGAGTGAGGAGGCTTCGGAATAAGCAGTGTGCGTGCCGCGTTTCAGCTTGACCACATCTCCTCCCGCGCCGATTTCGCCCTAGATCTTTGCCATCGATGGCATAAGATTGGGGCATCGGCTTTGTTCCCGCGATAATGCCGGGTGTGACACTTATGTCAATTGAAATGCACAAATGTCCTTGACTTTTCGTTGCGGGAGCGGCGATAGTCATGGTCGACAATGTCGTTCTTGTCCGTCCGAGGAGGGCAATGTGCGGGCATGCGGAAAGTCACGATCGGCCCATCAGCCGCACGCGACAGCGCTTGCAAGGCGCTTGTCGTTTTCCGGCGGTTGGACTAACGCGCCTGGGAACACCGCCAATGTCTCTCACGTTTATGACTCATCCGTGACGGTGGCGCGTCTTTTCGCCTGCAGCATGCAAACCATCGGTCCTCAGATCACCTCTTTGCCGGGCGGAACTCGCGCCGGTCCGCAGTCCAAGTTCAAAAAGGATTTTGACCATGACATCCAAGCTTGACCAACTCCGCGAGATCACAACCGTCGTTGCCGATACCGGTGACATTCAGGCTGTTGCTCGCCTAAAGCCAGTTGATTGCACGACCAACCCATCCATCGTTCTCAAGGCACTCGGTACCGAGATGTTTGCCGATGACATGAAGGAAGCGATCGCCTGGGGCAAGAAGCTCGGCGGTGACGCCGATGCAGCGGCCGCAGCCGTTGCTGATCGCCTCGCTATCTCCGTCGGTTCTGCCCTCGTGAAGCTCGTTCCCGGCCGCGTTTCGACCGAAGTCGATGCCGATCTCTCCTTCGATACCGAAGCTTCGCTCAAGAAGGCGCGCAGCATCATCGCCGCCTACAAGGAGCGCGGCATCGAGAAGGACCGCATCCTCATCAAGCTCGCTTCCACCTGGGAAGGCATTCGCGCCGCCGAAATCCTTCAGAAGGAAGGCATCGACTGCAATCTGACCCTGCTTTTCTCCAAGGCCCAGGCCATTGCCTGCGCTGACGCCGGCGTGTTCCTGATCTCGCCCTTCGTCGGCCGCATTCTCGACTGGTACAAGAAGTCGACCGGCAAGGATTTCACTGCCGAGGAAGATCCGGGCGTTCTGTCCGTTCGCGACATTTACAATTACTACAAGGCCAATGGCATCAAGACCGTCGTCATGGGCGCCTCGTTCCGCAACACCGGCGAAATCGAGGCGCTGGCCGGTTGCGACCGTCTGACCATCGCTCCGAACCTGCTCGATGAACTGTCCAACGACCAGGGTAAGCTCGAGCGCAAGCTGTCGCCGGAAACGATCAAGCCGGCCCCGAAGGTCACGGTCGACGAAAAGACCTTCCGCTGGATGATGAACGAAGATGCGATGGCGACGGAAAAGCTCGCAGAAGGCATCCGCGCATTCGCAAAGGATCTCGGCACACTGCGCAGCCAGGTCCGCAAGGAACTGCAGCTCGCTGCTGCATAAGGCTGCCAGGCCGCACTTTGATGAAAGGCGCGGGTGCCGATGGCATCCGCGCCTTTTTCATGTTGATATCAAGGGCATAGAGGCTCGGAGGATTGAAGTGGCTGACGAGGATGACGGAAATTCGCTGGTGTCGCTTGCCTACAAGCACGCAAGCTTCATCCTTTCGGTGCTCGGTGGTCTGATCGTCTTTCTGCTGCTGACCTCGCGGGAGGTCAGCGCCAGCAATATCCTGTTTGGCTGGAATGCCTCGGCGATCATCTTCATCGGGCTGAGCTGGCGCAAGATGCTTCGGGCGACCGTTGAAAGCATCAGGAAACGATCCGAAGATCTCGACTTTTCCGATACTTTCCTGCTTTTCCTATCGATTGCAGCGGCTCTCGCCAGCATTGCCGGAATCGGAATCGAGCTTCATTCGATCAAGGATGCACCGGCGGATGTCGCGCTGTGGCGAGCCGCTGCTGCGATCCTGACTATCCTGATCTCCTGGTTTTTCCTGCACACGCTTTTCACGATCCATTACGCCCACTATTTCTATGGCGGTTCGGATAAGTGCGAAGGGCTTAAATTCCCTGATGGAATCGAGGAGCCCGCCTATTGGGACTTCCTCTATTTCTCTTTCACGATCGGTGTCGCCGCACAGACGGCCGATGTGGCCGTAACCTCGACGACGATGCGCAAGTTCACCCTGCTGCATGCGCTGCTGTCGTTCCTGTTCAACACCACTATTCTCGCACTTGCGATCAATGTCGGCGCAAGCCTGCTTTAGAGTCTCTCCGCGGATCGGAAAAATCTCTCGAATTCTGCAAGGTCACCCGAAGCGACATCCGAAATCGCCCAGAACGTCAGCCCGCCATCCGACCATTGTACCATGTTGTAGCCGTCGCGCTCTGTCGTCGTCTGGGTGCCCGAAGCTGTGGGCCAGATGAACAGGTTGATGACGTGGCCGTGGCGCCTGTAAACAAGCGCGGCAACGGCACGGCCGCCGATATAGTCCACGCGGCCCCCGACCAGCGGAAATCCATCCTTGGTGAGATCGCTGACTGGCGGCGAGAAATCGATCTTGCCATTGAACCAGGGCTTCACCGTATGCTGGTCCGAGGTCAGGACGTCGGTCAGATGGTCGGCCATCATCGACCTGACATGGCTTGCCATGATCTCATCCTGCAGGATGAGGGTCTGCGACGGAGTGTTGATGAACAGGAAAGCGCTTGCCGCCAGGACCGCCAGCGAGGGAACGAAACTCCACTGCCGCACGAGGTCAAAGGCGCGGCGCCAGAAGGGCGGCCGGTGTGCTCGAGGCCAGCTGGAGGCGGCCGCTGTCTGTTCGAAGGACAGCATGGACAGGACTTGTGAACGCAGGGCTTCGGGTGGCCTCCATCGGACGCCGTCCTGGTCGATGATCTTTCTCACCGCCGTAACCCTTCCCATCTCCGTCCGGCAGCTCTCGCAGGTCGCCAGATGACCCTCGAATTGCGCTGCATGGACGCCATCAAGTTCGCCATCGGCGAAGCCGTGGAGCATGATGCGCCATTCGGCGCAGGCATTTTGATGGGCTTCGCTCATCCTGCCGCCTCGCTCTTGTTGCATGCATCCCAGATGTCGGCGAACTCGCGCCGCGCCCTGGCAAGGCGCGACATGACGGTGCCGATCGGCGCATCGATGATTTCTGCGATCTGTCGGTAGGAGAGGTCTTCGAGTTCACGCAGCACGATGATTTCCCGCATCGTTTCGGGAAGCTTGCTGATGACGTCGCGTACACGCTGCTGCTCCGTCTGCCGGATCATCGCTGTTTCCGGAGAATCCTCTTCCGATGCGACTTGATAGCCTTCGTCTTCATCGGGATCGGCACCGCCGGTCTCGTCCAGATGCCGTTCGAAACGGGCCTTGCGGCGATCCTGCTCGCGCCAGACGTGGCAGCAATTCCTGACGATCGCAAATAGCCAGGAGCGCGGATCGCCGCCGCGATATGTTTCGAAATTGCGGTAGGCGCGCAGAAAGGCTTCCTGGACGATATCCTGCGCGGCCTCGGCGTCACGGCTAAGGAAGCGGGCAAAATTATAGGCCGCGTCGAGATGCGGGATAATCACGTCCTGAAAGCGATGCATGAATTCATGCTGGGTCGCCGCGTCGATCTTTGCGGCAATCCGTTCGCTGCCGGATTTCTCTGCGGCCATGAGATGGAACAGTCGCGTCATGCCAGCGAACAGCACCTGTAACGGTGATGGTCGAACATGAGCGCGCGGCGCCTGGCCGCCGAGCCGGAAAGTCCAGTCGATCGATCCGACGGGATAGGTGATCTGAGCGTTTGTCATCATCCTCCCTGCCTCAACAGCAGCCGATTGGGACGTGAGAGCCGCAGGTATTGGATGCGGTCTCCTGCAGTCTAGACCGATCGGCGCGCAGTTTTATTCCAGAAAATCTCGATTTATTTGCGCTGGGATCGACGTCAGCTCTGGGTAGTAAAAATAATGTCGTTTTTCCAATGGGTTGAAAGAAATTTCCGGGAAATCGGGAATAAGCATCCGGTGCCTTCGATCTAGTTCGTCAGCGGGGACGTCAGAGCAATCGCAGTCTTCGCCAGTCGAAATGCCATCAACAAGAGGAGGCATAATCATGTTGTCAATGTCACGTCGCGCCGTCCTGGGATCGGCTGCCGCTGCGGCCGCATTCGGTCTGTCTTCGAAGATCGAATTCGTCATGCCGGCATTTGCCGAGACGCCGTTGGAGCCGACAGTCGGCTACTACAAATACAAGGTCGGCGATATCGAGGTCACGGCGATCTATGACGGTATCTGGAAAAAGCCGCACGACCCAGCCTTCATCAAGAACGCCTCGATCGAAGACACCAAGGAGGCGCTTTCCAAGGCCGGGCTCACGACCGAATTCATGCCGATCCCGCTGACGGTGGTCGTGCTGAAGGTCGGTGGTCGCACGATCATGATGGATGCCGGTTCCGGCGTCGGTCAATGGCAGGAAAATGCCACGCATCTGCCGGCCAACATGGCGGCGGCCGGTATCGACTACAAGAAGATCGATACGATCATGATCTCGCATTTCCACCCTGATCATGTCTGGGGCCTGATGGAAAAGGGAACGAACAACCCGGTTTTCCCGAATGCCGAGCTCATCGTCAACGCGATGGAATACAACTGGTGGACGGAGCCCGGCCGCGTCGAGAAGCTTGCCGAAGGCAGAAAGCCGGCCGGCAAGCGCATCGCCGCCGTCTTCCCGAAATGGAAGAACTGGAAGCTGGTGGATGACGGGGCCGAAGTCGCGCCCGGCGTCCGGCTGCTGTCGGCGCCCGGCCATACGCCTGGTCATTCGACCTATCTGGTGAGCTCCGGAAACAAGCAGCTGCTCGTCTCCGCAGACATCATGTACGTGCCCGCGCTGCTCGCGCCGCATCCCGACTGGCAGGGCAGCTACGACCAGGACGGACCGACGGCGATAGACACGCGCCGCCGTCTCATCGATCGCGTCATCGCAGACAATATCGCGATCTGCGGTTCGCACTTTACGTTCCCCGGCTCAGGCACCTTCGTCAAGGACGGAAGCGCCTATAGCTTTACCCCGACAATCCAGGCCTGAAAGGCTCCAAGGAGACGATCATGATCAAGACCAGCAAATACGTGGTTCTAACCTTCATCGGCTTTTGCGCCGCTTCCGCCGGCTTTACGGCGATCAGTGCGCTACCGGCTTTTGCCGTCGACAACATGGAATCGACGGACGCACCGGACCTTACTTCGGTGCGTGCCAAGATCGACGCCAAGGACTATGCCGGCGCGCTCCAGGAACTGCGCGACCTCGCTGAAGATAACCAGCAGGCAGACGTGTATAATCTGATGGGCTTCACGCTGCGCAAGACCGGCGACTTCAAGACGTCGCTGACCTATTACACCAAGGCGCTGGAACTGCAGCCGGATCACAAAGCGGCACGCGAATATCTCGGCGAACTCTATATCGAGACCGGCGACATGGCGAAGGCCGAGGAGCAGGTGTCCGTGCTCAAGCAGCTCTGCCCTACGGGCTGCGAAGAGCTTGAGGACCTGCAAGATGCCATCGCAGCGAAAGGAGGCAACTAACCGGCATGTAGACTGCAAGGCAGGCGGGTCTACCGCCTGCTTTCTTCGAAGAGGAGGTTACAATGGAAAACGCTTTAGCGGAAAACGCTTCGGGCCGGGTTCGGCTGGCCGATCTCATTCTTCTATTTGGCAGGTTCCTGCTGGCCCTGATCTTCCTGCATGAAGGCGCGACGTTTGCGGCCGATATGGCTGCTACGCTCGCTGCCTTTCAGAAGCTCGGATTGCCGGCGATCGTGACGTTTGGTGTCGTTGCCCTGCAGCTAGGCGCCGGTCTCTCTGTTGCTGCCGGTCTGTTGAGCCGGCTCGGCTCGGTGGCGCTAGGGCTGTTCTGCCTTGCTACGGCCTTTCTGTTTCACACCAACTTTGCGAGCCAGAACGAGTTGCTGCATTTCGAGAAGGATCTTGCAATAGCCGGCGGCATGTTCGTCCTGGCGGTGAGGGGCGCTGGATCGATATCAATCGACAAGCTCGTGAAGCGACAGGTGAAGGAGGTGTATCCCTGGCTCAAGGCGGTGCTCTAACCAACGGAAGTCGCAATCACCGCCGTCATACCCGCCGTCAGAAGATCGCCTGTCCTGCCATCAGGGCCAGGATAAGGAAGATCAGGAAGACAACGAGGAATATGCCGAAGAGGACGCGGGCGATCGTTGCGGTCGCCGCGGAGATGCCGGAGAAGCCGAAAAAGCCGGCGACGATCGAAATTACCAGAAATATCAGAGCCCATTTTAACATGGATATCCTCCTTCCGTGATTGCCGGGAGAAGACGCGCCAAAGCCAATTTTGTTCCAAATTGCTAAAATGGAACGCCTTCCTTGAAGGCGCATTACTTTGCCCCGCAAAGGCTTTTCAAAGAGGTCCCGATCTGTTTGAAGGGATCGTCATCGATTTGCCCCATCGACGAAAGCCATTGTCCATGAATGCCTTTCTGGACCCCCAGGTCATATCCGCCTATCTCGAAGTGATCATGATCAACATCATCCTGTCGGGGGATAATGTGATCGTCATCGGCATGGCTGCCGCCGGCCTCTCCGCCGATTTGCGCGGGAAAGCGATCGTCGCCGGCATTGCCGCAGCCGCCGTCGTCCGCATCGCTTTTGCCGTTATCGCCGCCCAGTTGCTCTTCATCAAGGGCATCACGCTCGTCGGCGGCCTGCTGCTTCTGTGGATCTGCTGGACGATGTTCGGCGAGTTGCGGGAGAGGGGCGAAGAGGGGGCTCAGGAGGAAGCCGGCCACCACGCTCACAGGCCGAAACTTTTCCGGAAGGCGATCGGCCAGATCATCTTTGCGGACCTTTCCATGTCGCTCGACAATGTCCTGGCCGTCGCCGGTGCCGCGAAGTCGAACATGCACGCCTTGATCTTCGGCCTTATCCTCTCCGTCATCCTGATGGGTGTCGCATCCAGCCTCGTGGCAAAACTGCTTAACCGCTTCCGCTGGATCGGCTGGATCGGCCTCGCCATCATCGTCTATGTGGCGCTCGACATGATATGGGAAGGCGGCATAGAGCTGTTCGCGCTTTATGGTCAGGCCTAATAGCCGGGTCTAGATTTTCAGGCTTGAGAGCAGCGATATAAGCTGGGACTGGCGCTGCGTGCCCGTCTTGGCGAGAACCTTCTTCACATAGCCGCGCGTCGTCTCATAGGTCAGGCCGGATATTTCGGCGATCTGGCGTGGCGATGAACCATCCATCAGCAGGCGCGCTACCGTCGTTTCCTGAGGCGTGAGCGAAAAGAGCCGGCGCAGCAGGTCGCGGCTTGGGGCCACTCGCTCCGAGAGGTCCGTGATGATGGCGACTGCGGCGGAATGCGAGAAGAGTTCGGCAGGTACACCGTTCAGCCGCTGGGCACGGATTATCAGCGGCGCCTTTCCGGGACGGGAAAACAGGACCGGCGTGGAAGCGGCCGGATTGGTGAGCGGCTCCTTCGAAAGCGTTGCCTGCAGGTGGCGGCGCAGGAGCCCCGTCTCTTCCTGGCGGAGAGTGACGAGTTCGCGATCGGCAATCCGGATGTTGTCGTCGAGCAGCATCTCCGCCCGCTGGTTCAGCCTGGTGATGCGGCCAAAACGGTCGAAAAAGACCACGGCGGTGCCGGCGAGCTCGAATGCCTCGCTCATGCTGTCGATCTTGGCAACATGCAGCGCGCGGATGATTTCGGCGGCGGCAGTCAGCCTCGACTGCATCTTCACAAGCACGCGCTCATCATCGCGATCGAAGGGCTGGTCTTGAATCCGGCGCTGCAGGTTGAGGCTCAGCATCGTATCACCGGAGGTGAAGCCCACCATGGCGGAATAGCGGAAGCGGAAGCGGGCCAGGAACTCGGTGTAGAAGCTCTCGTGCTTGAATTCTTCCTCGCCGGCGATGTCGTGTTCGATCACGACGCTCTTGGCCATCGCAACCGCCAGGCCGCGTTCGCGGAAGTCACGCTGATACCATTCCTCGTCGAAATAAACCTTGAAGGCCTCCAGCAAGTTCGGGGTGGTCAGGAAGCCGGCGGGGAATTTCCCGCGCACCGGCATGATATGCGTGCCGATGGAACCGGTGGCGCGGCTGATCTGCTCCAGCGTGCGCTCCCAGCTTGCCGGCATAAGAGCGGATTCCAGCAACCCGTCTAAAGCCGTTTCAAGCTCGGAGATATCAATGCGCGTCGCCATGAGTAGGTAATGCCTGACCGATCTCTTTCATCCGACAAGGAAGCACACTTATCGCGAGCCGACAAATAGTGTGAAACGGCAATTCCACGTTTAGAAATAGTATTTGCAGTTGTATTACGACAAAGTGACAAAAGTCACTGATGGCGACAGTGACTTTTGAATCAGATCAAGATTTTGCCGTTCAACTATCCGTGATTGATCATAACGTGACGGACGGCGGTATAGTCTTCCAGAGCGTAGACGGACATGTCCTTGCCGTAGCCTGATTGCTTGAGGCCACCGTGCGGCATCTCGTTGACCAGCATGAAATGCGTGTTGATCCAGGTACAGCCATATTGCAGGCGAGCAGCAGTCTTCATGCCGCGGCCGACATCCCTGGTCCAGACGGATGAGGCGAGGCCGTAATCGCTGTCGTTTGCCCAGTTCACCGCATCCTCTACCTCGGTGAAGCGGGTGACAGAGACGACGGGTCCGAAAACTTCACGGCGGACGATCTCGTCTTCCTGCGTTGCACCCGCGACGACCGTCGGCGCGAAGAAGAAGCCTTTATCGCCAGAGATCCTGCCGCCGGTGGTGATTTCCATATGCCTATGTTCGGAGGCGCGGGTGACGAAGCTTTCAACACGGTCGCGCTGGCGCTTGGAAATCAACGGGCCAATTTCGTTCTCGGTGTCGTCAGCCTGGTTGAAGCGGATGCTGGAGACGGCCGATGTCAGGTCGGCGACGAAATTGTCGTAGACCTTCGCATCGGCATAGATCCGGCAAGCGGCTGTACAGTCCTGGCCGGCATTATAGTAACCGAAGGTGCGGATGCCGGCGACGACGGCATCGATATCGGCATCGTCGAAGACAATGACCGGCGCCTTGCCGCCAAGTTCCAGATGGGTGCGCTTGACGGTCTTGGCAGCGGCCTGCAGCACTTTCTTACCGGTCGCAATGTCGCCGGTGATCGATACCATGTTGATTTTCGGATGGTTGATCAGGGCGTTGCCGACACTCTCGCCACGGCCGAGAACGATGTTGACCACGCCTTCGGGGAGGATATCGGCAAGGAGCTTTGCCATCTTCAGCGCCGTCAGCGGCGTCTGTTCAGACGGCTTGAAGACCACGGTATTGCCACCGGCGATGGCGGGTGCGAGCTTCCAGGCCATCATCATCAGCGGGTAGTTCCAGGGCGCAATCGAACCGACGATGCCGATCGGGTCACGGCGGATCATCGAAGTGTGGCCGGGAAGATATTCGCCGGAGACCGGTCCGTGCAGATTGCGCACGGCACCGGCGAAGAAGCGGTAGCAATCGATGATGGCCGGGATTTCATCATTCAGCACGGCGTTGATCGGTTTGCCGCAGTTCAGCGCCTCAAGCGTGGCGAAGCCCTGCGCATCCTTTTCAAGGGCGTCGGCAATTTTCAGGAGGTAGGCAGAGCGTTCGGATGGTGTCGTCTGCGACCAGGCGACAAAGGCTTTCTCGGCCGCATCCACGGCGGCGTCGATCTGGCCGATCGAGGCTTCAGCAAGGTTCAGCACCGTTTCGCCCGTCTTCGGGTTCAGAATGTGCTCTTCCGTCTCTGTGCCGCTTTCGAAGCGGGAACCGATCAGCATTTGCGTGTCCATGGGCGTTCTCCCTTGTGGTTGATCGAGTGGGGCGGAGGGGGTTCCGCATCCCGCTCCGGTTATTTGCCGGCGCCGGCGATCTGGTCGCCGTCGCGAGTGAGGTAATAGGCTGCCAGGATCGGCAGGAAGGTGACGAGTACGACGACCATGGCGACCACATTGGTGACCGGGCGCTGACGGGGGCGGATCAACTCTTCGAGCATCCAGATCGGCAGCGTGGATTGCTGGCCGCCGGTGAAGGTGGTGACGATCACCTCATCGAAGGACAGGGCAAAGGCGAGCATGCCGCCCGCGAGAAGCGCGGTGCCGATATTTGGCAGGATGACATGGCGGAAGGTCTGGAAGCCGTCGGCACCCAGATCCATCGAGGCTTCGATCAGCGAGGCCGATGTGCGGCGGAAGCGGGCAACGGCGTTGTTGTAGACAACGACGACGCAGAAGGTGGCGTGACCGAGCACGATCGTCCAGACCGAGAAGGGGATGTCGAAGAGGCTGAAGGCGGAGCGAAGCGCAATGCCGGTGATGATCCCGGGAAGCGCGATCGGCAGAATGACGAGCAGCGAGATCGCTTCACGGCCAAAGAATTTCGTCTGGCTGACGGCGGCCGCACAGAGCGTGCCGAGGATCAGCGCAATCACGGTCGCGATGCAGGCAACCTGCAGGGAGAGGCCAAGAGCCGACCAGACATCCGGGCGGTTCCAGGCGATGCCGAACCATTGCAGCGTCAGGCCTGGCGGCGGCCACTGGTAGCTCTTCTCTTCCGTCGTGAAGGCATAGACGAAGATCAGCAGGATCGGCAGATGCAGGAAGAGCAGGCCGCCGGCGGCTGCGATCTTCAGGACGAGGGGTGATTTCTGTCCGCGGTCAGAGCGCATCGAAGGCTCCCATGCGTTTGGCGAGCCACAGATACATCGCCATGATGGCAATCGGCACGACGGAGAAGGCAGCGGCGAGCGGTACGTTGCCAGCCGTTCCCTGCTGCGTATAGACCGCCTGGCCGATGAACAGACGGGACGAGCCGATGATCTGCGGGATGATGTAATCGCCCAAAGTCAGCGAGAAGGTAAAAATCGAGCCTGCGACGATGCCGGGCAGCGCCAGCGGGAAAAGCACGGTTCGGAACGTTTGGCGTGGCGTAGCGCCAAGATCGGCTGAGGCCTCGATCAGGTTGCCGGGCACGCGCTCGAGGGCTGCTTGCGTTGGCAGGATCATATAGGGCAGCCAGATGTAGACGAAGACGATGAAGGTGCCGAGATAGCTGACGGAGAGCGAATTGCCGCCTACGATGGGCAAAGCGAGTACGCCGTCGAGAAGCCAGGACAGATGGAACCTCTCGAAAAACCAGGTGAGGATACCTTCCTTCGCTAGGATCAATTTCCAGGCGTAGATCTTGACGAGATAGCTCGACCAGAGCGGCATCATGACGCCAAGATAGAAGAGGGCCTTCCATTTTCCTTGCGCATAGCGGGCCGCATAATAGGCGATTGGAAAGGCAACGAGGGCCGCGGCGACCGTCACCAGCGCCGCCATCAGGATTGTTCTGATGATGATGTCGAAATTGCTGGGGTTTAGAAGCTGGGCATAGGTGTCGAGGGTGAACTCGTAATTCACCATCCCCGAGAAATCGTCGATCGAGAAGAAGCTCTGCAGCAGCAGCGCGATCAGCGAGCCGATATAAATGATGCCGAGCCAGAGAAGCGGCGGGGTCAGCATCAGGAAGAGCAGCAGTTTCGGGTGGCGCCACAAGCTGTCCGAAAGGCGGCCGAAGAAACCGCCACGTTGCGGCAGGATCGAAGCTTCGGGCTTGGTGATTGCCAGCGCCGTCATGCCGCATCATCCATATAGTGCACGTCGCCCTGCTGCCAGGAAAGGCGGATGGCGGTGCCGATATCGGGGACGTCGCTGCCGGCCGGCAGCATGACGTGAAGACGCGATCCCCTGGTCTCGACGGCAAGCCGGGTCGCCGCACCCAGGAAGCTGGCATTTTCGACCCTGGCTTCAATGCCGTCAGCTGCGATGTGGATTGCTTCCGGCCGCAGGCTCGCCCAGCGTTTCTCGCCGCCAAGGGCTGTCATGACATCGGGTGCGATGACATTCGACGAGCCGACGAAATCGGCAACGAAGCGTGTTTTCGGACGCCGATAAATGTCCTGGGGTGTGCCGTGCTGGACGATGCCGCCGTTGTTGAAGACCGCGACGCGGTCGGCCATGGAGAGCGCTTCGCCCTGGTCGTGGGTGACGAAGATGAAAGTGATGCCAAGCGCGCGCTGCAGGCTCTTCAACTCCTCCTGCATCTGCTCGCGTAGTTTCAGGTCCAGGGCGCCAAGCGGTTCGTCGAGCAGGAGTACCCGTGGCTTGTTGACGAGTGCACGGGCGAGCGCCACACGCTGGCGCTGGCCGCCGGAGAGTTGGCCGGGACGGCGGCTGCCGTAGCCGGGCAGCTTCACCAGTTCCAGCGCCTTTTCGGCTTCCTTTATCCGCTCCGTCTTGCCGACGCCCTTGACCATCAGCCCGTAGGCGACGTTGTCGAGTATATCGAGATGCGGGAAGAGCGCGTAGTCCTGAAAGACGGTGTTGACGTTGCGGCGATAGGGCGGAACGCCTTCTGCGGTTTCGCCGAAGATTTCGATATGTCCCGATGTCGGCTGTTCGAAGCCTGCGATCAGCCGCAGGCAGGTTGTCTTGCCGGAACCGGACGGGCCGAGCATGGCGAAGAACTCGCCGGGCACGATTTCAAGATCAACGCCGTCGACGGCGCGCACCGCGCCGAAATGGCGAGACACCTTCTGGAAACGGACGGCTGACGTCATGGAAGCTCCGGACCTGTATCATTCGAGGGAGGCATTGCCCTTCGTTCTAAACGCGCTGCCCCAAACCCCTCCCCACAAGGGGGAGGGGCTTAACCTGCGGCGCCCACTCTCAAACCTTTCGGCGTTTCAGCAGGAATGCGGCGGTGCCACTCCGGCCCCTCGACTTTGCGAGGAGTTGGGAAAGGCACTTACGTTAATCGGCCTGGCGTCAACGCCCGCCGATCACGCCGATATAATCCGATACCCAGCGATGATAGGGCACGCATTCGCTCTCGGTCGTGCATTTGGCGACCGGGGTCTTCCAGAACTTGATCTTTTCGAAGTGATCGTAACCGTTGCCGTTGCAGCCGGTGTCGGTCAGCAGCTCGTTGCCCTTGCAGGCTGCCGGAACCGAGGGAACGGCGCCGAACCAGGCGGCGGCATCGCCCTGTACTTTCGCCTTCAGGGAGTGTTCCATCCACATATAGGCGCAGTTCGGATGCTCGCTGTCGGCGTGCAGCATGGTCGTGTCAGCCCAGCCAGTTACCCCTTCTTCGGGGAAGGTCGAAGCGATCTTCTGCTTGTCTGCCTGCATCAGATTTACCTGGAACGGCCAGGAGCCGGAGGCAACGACACCTTCGTTCTTGAAGTCGTCGACCTGGATCATCGCATCATGCCAGTAGCGCGAAACAAGCTTGCGCTGGCCACGCAGCAGGTCGAGGGCGGCCTTGTACTGATCCTCGTTGAGCTCGTAAGGATCCTTGATGCCGAGATCGGGCTTGTGCGCCATCAGATACATGGCCGCATCGGCGATATAGATCGGGCCGTCATAGGCCTGGACGCGGCCCTTGTTGGACTTACCATCAGGCAGGTTCTGCTCTTCGAAGACGACGTTCCAGCTCGTCGGCGCCTTATCCTTGAAAGTGTCCGTGTTGTACATCAGTACGTTCGGGCCCCAGAGATAAGGCACGCCGTAGTGGACGCCGTTCACCGTATGCCAGGGCGCATTCTGCAAGCGCTCGTCGATGGTCTTGAAGCTCGGAATCAGGTCGGTGTTGATCGGCTGGACGCGCTTGCCGGCCACAAGGCGCAGCGATGCGTCGCCCGAGGCTGTGACGAGGTCGAAGCCGCCTTCGTTCATCAGCGCCACCATTTCATCCGAGGTGGCGGCGGTCTTTACGGAAACCTTGCAGCCCGTTTCCTTCTCGAAGTCGGTGACCCAATCGTAATTCTTGTCGGTTTCACCGCGCTCGATATAGCCGGCCCAGGCGACGATGCTGACGGCGCCTTCTCCCTTGCCCAATTCCTTTAGCGGTTCGGCAGCGATAACCTGCGTCGCGAAACTCAGGCTCGCGAGGGCAGCAGTGCACGATTTCAGAAGATGCTTCATCGTCTGTCTCCCGGTTCGGTGCCGCTTTTGCGGCGTTTTGTTCCCGGAAGAAAAGGTGACGCGGAAAGGCCGGTTTCGCAAATTCATTTATCAGAAAGCCGATATCGGAAATTCCGATACCTAGCGGGATCTTCCCGATCGCATGTTCTCGGCGATAGCCACAAAATCGCGCGCCGCCTGCGGCAGGCTGGAGCCCTTGCGCCAGACCATGCCGACCTGCACGACGGGCAGAGAACCGGAAACGTCGCGGCTCTCGATACGGTCGCCTTCCAGCGACCAGGGGCGATAGACAAGATCGGGCAGTAGCGCCACGCCCGCGCCCGTGGCAACCAGGCTGCGTACCGCTTCCACCGAGCGAGTGCGGAAGGCGACGTGTGGACGGGCGCCGAGTGCGGTCAATAGTTTGCCGGTATTTTCCTCGATTTCATCCACCGTCAGCATGATCAGCGGTTCGCGGGCGATATCCGCAACCGAGATAATATCGGCCGAGACCAGCGGATGCCCCATTGGCAGCCAGAGGCGATAGGGGGAGGTTTCCAGAATTTCCGCTTGGAGAGCCATGCGATCACGCAGATTTGAAATCACCATGACAGCGACATCCAGCTCGCCGCCGACCAGCAGATGTTCGAGATAACTGCCATTGTCCTCGATGGCGCTGACTTCGACGCCGGGGCAGGCGCGGCGATAGCGGGCCAGCAGGTCCGAAAGCACATAGCCGGCAACAAGCGAAGTAACGCCGATATTGAGCGTGCCGGAAGGTATGTTCTGCTGGGCGGAAAAGCTGGTGCGGGCATCGGAGACCGTTGCCAGGATTTTCGTGGCGTGCCGCAGGAACTGGTGACCATTGTGGGTGATCGAGAGCCCCCGCGGGTGGCGTTCGAACAACACGACCCCGAGGTCGCTTTCGAGTTCTTTCAGCGCCTCCGTTATTGATGATTGGGAGATCGACAGGTTCTGCGCGGCGCGTGTGACCGAGCCCTGTTCTGCAACGGCGACGAAATATTGAATCTGGCGAAGCGTGAAAGCCATGGCATTTTAGAGCATGTGCGTGAGCGCTCTGGCAAGCGCAGGAGCAGCTGGACCTTTTTTGGTATTTTGCCACTTCGAGACAAAGTCAGAAGGCCCACTTAAACATTCGGAAACGTCATTTCCCTAGCTTAACAGTCACTTGTATTGCGTTGGAGTTTTCAGATGGCGGAGCAGTTGGCGTGAAGGCCTTACTGCGCATATTCCGGCCTTCCCGGAAATTGGCTTTGATCATCGGTGGTAGCGCCCTGTTAGCGGGCGTTTCCGGCGGTGCTGCGGTCTATGTTGGCAAAGACAGGCTGCTGGGTGACGAGGAAGCCGCTGATGGCGTGGCCTGCACCGACGTCAATCTCGTGACGATCAAGAAGCAGGATCATGTCTGGGTCCGCAAATACATCAAGACCGAACCTGTCGACGGCATGACACGCGTCAAGACGGCGTTGCGCGTCGCGCAGGCCGTCTATGAAGCGCAAAAGCCCGATCTGGTGCAGGTCGTCGTCCTCGACGAGAACGGTCCGACCCTGCGCTCGGACATTCGCGGCCGGGCGATCGGCGCCGACGTGGTCTATATTGCGCATCCCGACAAGATGGTCGAAGGTCTCGACGACAAGCCCTATACGGCCCGTTATTACGACGGCAAGGCGAGTGAGCAGGGCCTCTTCTACGGCGAACGCATCGAGTTGCCGGACGATCGGATCGCAACGCTGAATGCGAGCCTCAAGGACCCGGCCGATTGCATCGATCCCGTGGCCGTCGCCTCCACCAAGAAAGAGAGCAAGCCGGAAAAGGGCGCTGCTCCCAAGGAGGCTGAGGAACCGTCTGCTCAAGAGCAGGCTGCCAAGGATGCAGCCACTCCGGCAGGAGACGCTCCCGCAGAGGAGCCGCCTGTCAAGAGCGGCCACTAGTTCCGAAAACGATCAGGCGGCAGGCTTGATATTTTCCCTTATCAGTGAGGCATCGCGCGCCGGCGGCTGGCCGAAGAAGCGTGCGTATTCCCTGCTGAATTGCGAGGCGCTTTCATAGCCCACGGTGTAGGCGACCGAGGATGCATTTCCGGATTGGCCGATCAGAAGCTGGCGAGCCTGCAGTAATCGGATGCGTTTCTGGAACTGGATCGGGCTCATCGCCGTCACTGCCTTGAAATGGCGATGAAAGGCGGACACGCTCATCGAGGCGAGGCCGGCAAGCTTTTCGACCTCGACCGCCTCTGCGTAGTGATCGCGTACCCAGCGGATGGCGAGTCTTATCCGCGAGAGTGCGCTGTCGGGTGCCGCAATATCACGTAATATCCAGCCTTGTGGCCCTTGCAGCACGCGATAGAGGATTTCGCGTTCATAAGCAGGCGCAAGAGCCGGGATATCCTGCGGCCGCTCCATGAGCTGCAGCATTCTCAACCAGGCGCTGAGAAGTTCCGGCGTCATGTGGCAGACGGAATAACCGCCGCCTTGCCCCTCCTGATAGGTCTGTGGCGGAAGGTCGATGAGAAGGGCTGCGACCCTTGCCGGATCAAGCGACAGACTAACACCGATATAGGGCCTGTCGAGACCGGCTTGCTGCACTTTGCCAGTTGCGGGCATATCCACCGAGATGACGAAATAGGTGGTGGGGTCGTAGTAATAGTCCTGGCCGGCGATGGTGAGCGTCTTGCTGCCATCCACGATCAGGTTGACCATTGGCTCATAGATCGCCCCGAGCCTGTGCTCAGGGATCTCTCCCTTGACCATCAATATGCCGGGTATGCCGGTTTCCGTCGGGCGGTTTTCGGCGCGGGCCGTCAGGCGGCGCATCTCTTCGAACATTGTCTGCATGGGGGAATCCTGACCCAGCTCGTCATTGCGCGCAAGACAAAAGCAGGAATAGGCAAGAACGAGGCAGTTTCCGGCGGAGTAGCGGCCTCCCGTTTCCCCTAGCTTCCGGCCATCGAAAGCAAGGAGACACAGATGAAAATCGCAATCATTACCGGTGGCAGCCGGGGCATCGGTCAATCGGCAGCTCAGGAATGCGCGCGGCGCGGAATGGGGGTCATCCTGACCTACAACAGCCACAAGCCCGGCGCCGATGAAGCTGTGGCCGAGATCAAGGCGGCGGGCGGCCAGGCAGTCGCGCTGGCTTTGGATGTCGGCGATGCCGCAAGCTTTCCTTCCTTCGTTGAGGAGGTCAAGCGACTGCTTTCCACCTATTGGGGCCGCAGTGATTTCGATTGCCTCGTCAACAATGCCGGGTTCGGCATGTTCAATCTGATAGAGACGGTGACGACCGACCAGTTCGACGCGCTGATGAACGTGCACCTGAAGGGCCCGTTTTTCCTGACGCAGGCGCTGTTGCCGCTGATGGTGGATGGTGGCGTGATCCTCAATGTGACGAGCGCCTCGGTGCGTGTCGCAACGGCCGGTGTGGCGCCGTATGCCGCTCTCAAATCTGGGCTTGAGACCTTGACGCGGTATCAAGCGAAGGAGTTCGGCAACCGCAGGATCCGCGCCAATGCGGTCTCGCCTGGCGCTATTCGCACCAATCTGGCTGATGCCGCGCTGGACAAAAACCCGGAATTTGCGGCGCTGCTTGCCTCGCAGACGGCACTCGGCCGGATCGGAGAATCCGACGATGTCGGCCGGGTGATTGCCATGCTGGCGTCCGAGGACGGTGCCTGGATCAACGCGCAAACGATCGAGGTCGCCGGCGGCTACATGATCTGAGGCGGAATGTTTCAGGAAAAGCAAAACGGAGCGTCCTTTCGGGCGCTCCGTTTTGACGTTCAGGCAACTCGTTTCTCAGTCAGCCTTGGCGCGGCGGGCCGGGAACAGGATGACGTCGCGGATCGACGGCGCGTTGGTGAGGAGCATGATCAAGCGGTCGACGCCGATGCCGAGACCGCCGGCGGGCGGCATGCCCTGGTCGATCGCATCGAGGAATTCCTCGTCGAGCTGCTTTTCCTTCTCGCCGCGGGCATGCGCCTGCTCGAGCTGCTCCACCATGCGGCGGCGCTGTTCTTCCGGATCGTTGAGTTCGGAGAAAGCGTTGCCCAGTTCCCAGGCATTGCAATAGGTCTCAAAACGTTCAACGAGGCGGGGCTCGCCCGGCACTTCCTTGGCGAAGGGCGAAATGTCCTTCGGGAAATGCGTGACGTGCGAGGGCTGGATCAGCGTCTGCTCAACCTTTTCTTCGAAGATGAAGGCAAGGCATTCGCCCCAGGTCCAATCCTTCTCGACCGCGAAGCCGGCAGCCTTGGCGGCGGCACGCGCTTCCTCGTCGGTCTTCATCGCCAGGAAGTCGATGCCGGTGACGTCCTTGACGGCGTCCGGCATCGGCACGCGCTTGAACGGACCCTTGAAGGACAGCGTCTTGTCGCCGAAGGGGAATTCCGTCGTGCCGTGAATGGAGAGCGCTAAGCTCTCGAACAGCCGCTCGACGAGGTCCATGATGTCCTCGTAATCGGCATAGGCCCAGTAGCACTCCATCATGGTGAATTCCGGATTGTGCCGGGTGGAGACGCCTTCGTTGCGGAAGTTGCGGTTGATCTCGAAGACCTTGTCTGTGAGGCCCGAGACCAGGGTGCGCTTCAGGAACAGTTCCGGCGCGATGCGCAGGTACATGTCGAGCTTCAGCGTGTTGTGATGCGTCTTGAACGGCTCGGCGGTGGCACCACCGTAGACCGAATGCAGCATCGGTGTCTCGACTTCCATGAAGCCGTCGTCTTCCATGAAACGGCGGATGCCGGAGAGGATCTTCGAGCGCTGCTGGAAGCGCAGCTTGGATTCCTCATTCGTCATGATGTCGAGATGGCGCTTGCGGTAGCGCAGTTCTATGTCGGAGAGGCCGTGCCACTTTTCGGGCATCGGCAGCAGCGACTTGGTCAGCATCTCGATCTTCTGGGCGTTGATGGTCAGTTCGCCGCGCTTGGTGCGACGCACGATGCCGGTGACGCCGATAATGTCGCCGATATCGATCATCGGCAGCAGCGCGCGGGCTTCTTCGGGGGTCGTGTCCTTGTGACTGAAAATCTGGATCTTGCCGCCGGCATCGTGGATGTCCATGAACATGCCGGAGTTGCGCGACGAGTAGACGCGGCCGGCGACCGTCACGACATCCTGTGTCTCGACGTCGGATTCCAGGTTCTCGTATTTCGCGGCCAGCTCGGCATTGGTCAGCGTGCGGTGGAAATGCGCCGGATAGACGTCGCCGATCTGCTCGCGCAGCAGCTTCAGCTTCTGGGCGCGCACTTCCGTTGCATCGGAGGAAAGGGTGTTTTCGGTCTTGTTGTCAGTCATTGTCTGGATCCTCTGACTGTTCTTACTTCGAGCCAACGAGGGCGGCGACTGCCTGCGAGGCAAGTTTCAAGCGCTGGCGTACGACCGAGCGGCCGAGGATCGCCATGGAATCGAAGAGCGGCAGCGAGCGCGACGAGCCGGAAACGGCGACGAAGAGCGGTGCGACGACGACCTTCAGCTTCTTGCCCATGCGGTCGGCAATGGCGCGCAGCTCGGCTTCGATCGTCTCGACGTTCCATTCGAGGATCTTTTCGAGATCTGGCTGAACGGTGTTGAGGATTTCCAGGATCTCTTCTGGCGGCGACTTGATCTTGGCAAAGTCTGCGGGCTGCAGGCCGAGATCGGACTTCAGCAGGAAGCCTGCGAGATCGGGCAGTTCGCCGAGCTTGGAAATGCGCGTCTGCGACAGGCGAAGGCCGGCCATCAGGCGATCGTTTTCCATTGCCCAGTTGAGCACGCGGTCGCGGAAGT
The DNA here is from genome assembly GCF_056396805.1 of Rhizobium sp. 05N49. Taxonomy (NCBI): domain Bacteria; kingdom Pseudomonadati; phylum Pseudomonadota; class Alphaproteobacteria; order Hyphomicrobiales; family Rhizobiaceae; genus Rhizobium; species Rhizobium sp. 05N49. The sequence goes on along the minus strand of NZ_JBFTME010000009.1, from coordinate 227,098 downwards.
CTTCTTCCGAGAGCTTTTCGCGGATCCAGCGGCCGTTCAACCAGTCCAGTTTCTGGATGTCGAAGATCGCGCCGGCCTTGGACAGGTTCTCCGGGTCGAACTTTTCCGACAGCTCGTCCATGGTCAGCAATTCTTCGCCTTCGGAGATCTGGATGAAGAACAGGCCGAGGAAGTTCATCAGCGCTTCGGGGATATAGCCGAGCGCAGAATAATAGGAGAGCGAGGTCGGGTTCTTGCGCTTGGATAGCTTCGACTTGTCGGCGTTGCGCATCAGCGACAGATGCATGAACACCGGCTGGTCCCAGCCGAAATAGCGATAGAGCAAGATGTGCTTCGGCACGGAGGCCAGCCACTCTTCGCCGCGCGCGACATGGGTGATCTTCATCAGATGGTCGTCGATGACGTTTGCCATGTGATAGGTCGGCATGCCGTCGGCCTTGATGAGGACCTGCATGTCGACGGAATCCCACGGGATCGACACGTCGCCATAGACGCCGTCGGTGAAGTCGCATGAGCCTTCGGTCGGGATCTTCATGCGGATGACGGTGGTTTCGCCGGCGGCCATGCGCGAAGTGACTTCCTCGGCCTTCAGCGTCAGGCAGAGACCATCGTACTTCGGCGGCTTTCCGGCGGCACGCTGGCTTTCGCGCATCTGCTCCAGTCGCTCGGGCGTGCAGAAACAGCGGAAGGCATGGCCCTTGTCCAGCAGTTCCTGGGCGTAGGGCTGATACATGTCCTTGCGGTCGGACTGGCGATAAGGGCCGTATGGGCCGCCGATATCGGGACCTTCCTTCCATTCCAGCCCGCACCACTTCAGCGCATCCAGCACTTTCGTCTCGAATTCAGGTGTCGAGCGCGTCGCATCGGTATCCTCGATGCGCAGGATGAACTCGCCGCCATGCTTCTTGGCAAAGAGGTAGTTGAAGAGAGCGATGTAAGCGGTGCCGACATGCGGCTCGCCGGTCGGCGAGGGAGCGATGCGGACGCGGACGCCGGAAGCTGTCATTTTTTATGTGCCCGTCAATGAATGCCGAGCGGCTTTTCAAGGAAAGCGACGTCGGCCTGGAGAACGCAGATATCTTTCGGAAGCCGGCTGGAGAAGGGCATCTGCCCGCATATTCCGCCGATTATCCGTATGGCTGCGCTTAGGCCATATTCAAAGGGGAACGTCAAGAAAAACCGCTTTTGGCGGGCTTCTGCCGACCCGCCCGCGCGAGGCCGTTGGGCAATATATTAAGCTCTCCCGTGCATTACTTCAGGCATTGAACAATCCATTGTTTTTATGAGTGATATTATGCGTGTTTTCTTGATGCGTCTCCTCGCGGATCGCTGTGGTAATTTCGGTGTCCTGACGGCGCTGGCGATCGTGCCGCTGCTTGGTGCTGCCGGCATTGCAGTCGATTATGGCAGTGCTCTCGAAATTCACTCGGATCTGATGGGCGCTGCGGATGCGGCAGCGCTCGGCGCGATAGCGGCAAAATCGCCGGCCCTGCTTGCGGCCCAGCAGATGAAGCAGGACGGCGAAGTCACTGTCGGCGATGCTGACGGCAAGACGCTCTTCCTATCGCAGCGCGACGTGCATCTTGGCGCGGCTTCGCTCGACGTTGACGTCAAGGTTATCAAGTCGGGTGGCGATATCAGCTCCAAGGTAACCTTCACGGCACAGGTCCCGACGACCTTCATGCGGGTTCTCGGTCAGGACACGATGACGGTTACCGGTGTGGCAACAGCGATCTATGGCACAGAGAGCCGCGTTTATACCGACTTCTACATGCTGCTCGACAATACGCCGTCGATGGGGATTGGTGCCACGCAAGGGGATATCGACAAGCTTGTCGCCGTCTCGGCCAATGCCCAGGATGCGGCCGGCCGCAATTGCGCTTTTGCCTGTCACATGTCCTGGACTGGCAGCGATGGTGTCGTGCATGATGACAAGGGAAGCAATTTCTATATTGCCCGCCAGAATGACGTGACGCTGCGCATCGACGTCGTGGCGCAGGCTGCCAAGGCGCTCATGGATGACGTCACCAGTCTGCGCACCTCACCGGACCAGTTTCGCGTTGCCGCCTACAGCTTCGGCAAGGCGGCAAAGGAACCGGGTTATGGCATCATGAAGGTTTCGGCACCGACCATCGACATGGCAAGTATCGCCAATGCGGTTGGGCAGGTGACGCTGATGACGACCGACCATCATGGTTATAACGAGGATGCGCTGACGAGCTTCGATACGGCGCTGACCAATATGGGCAACGAGATCAAGGGAAATGGTGGCACCGGCACCAGTACCAGCGATCGCCAGACTGTCATTTTCTTCGTGACCGACGGCCTGGGCGACAGCCGCAAACCATCAGGCTGCACTGGTTACCTCGGATGGGCCGATGCCGACCGCTGTCTCGAACCGATCGACCTGAAGTATTGTTCGCAGCTGAAAAGCCGGAACATCAAGCTCGCGATCCTTTACACGACCTATCTTCCGATCCCGACGGACCCGATCTGGAACCGGGCGATCAATCCGACTTTCGGCACGCAGATCGGCCCGAAGCTCAAGCAATGTGCTTCCGACGATCTGTTCTTCGAGGTGAAGCCCGGCGACGATATGAAGCAGGCGATGTCGGTTCTGTTCAGTAAGGCCGCCGGTGCTGAGAAAAATCTCCGCCTCACCCAGTGAGGCGGAGCCGCTCAGCGAGGATTGAACCGAGGGGCGACCTAGTGGCCGCCTTCGCGCTTTCGTTTGCGGGCGTTTCTCGCGAACATGTTCAGCACCTCGACGAGGGCCGAGAAGGCCATGGCGGCGTAGACGTAGCCCTTCGGCACGTGGAAACCCATACCGTCTGCAATCAAGGTCGTACCGATCATCAAGAGGAAGGCGAGCGCCAGCATGACGATCGTCGGGTTGCGCTCGATGAAATTGGCGAGTGGCGTTGCGGCGACAAGCATGACCGTGACGGCGGCGATGACAGCGACGATCATGATCGGCAGGTGCGGGGTCATGCCGACGGCGGTGATGATGCTGTCCACCGAGAAGACGAGATCGAGCAGCAGGATCTGGCCGATCGCCGAGGCGAAACTCGTGCCTGTCGCGCCGGCGATGAAATTCTCCTGTTGATCCTCAGGATCGACATTGTGGTGGATTTCCTTGGTGGCCTTCCAGACGAGGAAGAGACCGCCGGCGATCAGGATGAGATCCTTCCAGGAGAAACCATGGCCGAAGAGCTCGAAAAGCGGTTCGGTGAGCTGGACGATCCAGGCGACGGTGCCAAGCAGGGCAAGACGCATGATGAGGGCTAGGGCGATACCGGTCTTGCGAGCCCTTTCCCGATGCTCAGGCGGTAGCTTGTTGGTGAGGATGGAGATGAAGATCAGGTTGTCGATCCCGAGAACAACTTCCATCACAACCAGCGTGACGAGCGCCACCCAGGCAGCCGGGTCCTGAATGAGCGTCATGATATCCTGCATCGGCATATTTCCCCTTGCGTCGCATATGGACGCGGACAATGTATCGTTGCGGACCTGTCGCGCAAGCACCGCAAGGGGATATACGAAAACGGTCGGGCTTTTATTCCTTGATCGGCAACCAGATTTCCGTCAGCCCCATTCCCGTATAGGGATCGAAACGCTCATCGTAGCGTTCGAACATGTCGGGCATGCTGCCATGTTCGAGGCCTGACGTCGGCCACCAGTTACCGAAGATCAGGTCCATCGTGGCCGGTATGCCGGAAACATGACCGCGGTGGGAGAAGACGGCGTAGCGCTGGGCCGGCAGCTTCAGTGTGGCAAAGCCTTCCGGCAGATCGTCGGCATCGGAGACCTCGGTCGCCGCCATATAGCGGAATTTCTCGGCCTCGCCGTCGATATGGGTACAGATCCCGTAGGCGACATTGCCCTTCTGGTTGGGAATATGGCCGAAATGCTGGTTGAACTTTTGCCAGAGCGAGGGGATCGCGGCATTCCCGCCATAGGCATAGGTTTCCTGGAGGCCGGCGAAAAGCATCGGCTGAAGGGTTTCGAAACGCGGCGGTTCAAGATCGTTGAGAGTTGCGGTTTTCATCCTGATGGGCTCCATCAATGCGAGATTGCGAATGTGCCCCTGTCGGCGCACCGCCTCGGGTGTCATGCCGAACTGGTCGCGGAAGGCACGGGTGAAAGCCTCGTGCGAGCCGTAGCCCGCGCCGAGGGCAACCTCGAGAATGCTCGATGAGCCCGAGATGAGCGATAGCGCGGCAACGCTGAGACGCCGTGCGCGGATATAGGTGCTGATCGAATGGCCCGTCACCAATCCGAAGACGCGGGACAGATGGTAGCGCGATAATCCGGCTGCCTCTGCGATCTCGTCGAGGGTTATTTCGGTTTCGAAATGGCTCTCGATGAACCATATCGCTCGTCCGATAGCGCTCATCTCTTCTCCCCTGGTTGCCGCTTCATTCCTAAAGGAAATGGTGCGGCCGGATTTGATCGCTATTGCGCAAATCCGGCAGAAAACCAATCAGGGTCAGGATGGGATCAGATGTTCTCGCGCTTGCGCACGCCGTAGGCGGCCATGAAGACATGGATTGCGCCGCGAATGACGCGTTCGATCTCGTTGCGCGGCGGCGGGCCTTCCATATTGCCGAAGAGGCGCAACTTGAAGAAACTGCCGCTTGCGAGGTCGAGGAACTGACCGGCGGCGAGATCGATATCGTCGATCTTCAGGGTGCCGGCTTGCACATGCCGCTCCAGGAAGTCGTGCATGATGGTGCGCAGGTTCTGCGGCCCCTTGAAGAAGCGCTGACAGAGAAGGGGCATTCGCTCACGCACACCGAGCACGGTACGCATGGCGTCGATGACCTTGTCTTCGGTCATGTGGGTAACGAAAGTTACCCCGAATTCGTACAGCCCTGCCTCGACGTCGTCGTGCTCAGCAAGGACCGTGCGCACGGCCGCGACGAAGGCGGCGCGCTCGGTCTCGACCATGGCGTGGAAGAGTTCTTCCTTGTTGGCAAAGTAGACATAGAGCGTTCCCTTGGAAACGCCGGCCTCGCGGGTCACATCATTCATGCTGGCCGCATCGAAGCCCAGTTTCAGGAACACGCGCCTGGCACCATCGAGGATCTGCTGGCGCTTGGCCGGATCCTCGCCCGCAGCAAAGCGGCCTCCCTGATTGGGTGGGCTCAATACGGCGGTATCCTCGGGCTTCAGTGTCATGTCTCCTTAACCGTCTTAGCGAATTCGTGTTTTCTTTTAAAGAAATCGAACCGATTGGTTCTATGCATCTTGATATGAAGTCAAAAACCCTTTATGTCAACTGAACCGAACCGTTCAGTTCGATTATTTTACTCCAGATCGGTAGCCTGTATATGTCGACAAACCAGAAAAGCAATGTCGCGCGCATCGTCAGCGAGAATGCCGGCGCCGAAGAGGTGAAAGCGGAAGCTGCAGCTCCTGCCGAAGCCCCGAAGGCCGAGGCACCGCAGACGGCTCCCGCGCAGCCTGCGCCTGCTGTCGCACCGGCTGCTCCAAAGAAGCGCCGCAGTTTCGTGCTGCCCGTCGTCGTGCTCGCTCTTCTGGGCGGCGCCGGCTGGTACGGCTACGACTGGTGGACCAACGGCCGCTTCCTCGTGTCGACCGACGACGCTTATATCGAGGGTGACATTGCGACGATCTCGCCGAAGGTCACCGGCTATGTCGCGAAGGTGAATGTTGTCGCCAACCAGGAAGTCAAGGCAGGCGAGGTTCTCGCTACCCTTGATAACGGTGACTACCAGAACGCCCTCGACCAGGCGAACGCGCAGATCGAAACCGAGCAATTGTCGCTCAGCCGCATCGATGCGCAGATCGAAGGCGCCAAGGCGAGCCTTGTGCAGGCCCAGGCCCAAAAGACTGCCCTCGAAGCCACAGTGCGCGGCGCGGAGATCAAGCAGAAGCGCCAGAGCGACCTGCAGGCGAAGTCGGTCGGCACTACCGCAGATCTCGATGATGCCAATACGGCTCTGGATCAGGCGAAGGCAAATCTTGCCGGCGGCGATGCCAACATCGTTTTCGCGCAGGCCAACATCACGATTCTCGAGGCTCAGCGCAAGGAAGCCGAAGGCTCCGTGCGCACGATGGAAATCCAGCGCGACAAGGCCGCCCGCGATCTCTCCTTCACCATTCTGAAGGCACCTTATGACGGCGTGGTCGGCAACCGTTCGGTTCAGGAAGGCGATCTCGTTTCGCCCGGTCAGCGGCTGATGGCGCTGGTGCCGACGCACCAGCTCTATATTGACGCCAACTTCAAGGAAACGCAGATCCAACATCTGGTTCCGGGTTCGAAGGTCAACGTCCATGTCGATGCCTACAGCGATTATCCTGTCGTCGGCACTGTCGAATCCATCGCGCCGGCCTCTGGCTCGGTCTTCTCGATGCTGCCGCCGGAAAATGCGACAGGTAACTTCACCAAGATCATCCAGCGGGTGCCGGTTCGCATCGCCCTGCCGCAGGATGCGCTTGATAGCGGCCGCCTGCGCRCCGGTCTCAGCGTTGTCGTCGACGTCGACACCCGCACGGCACCGGTGAAGTAAGCCCTAGGGCGGAGGTAGTCCCATGGCAGGGAGCGCGACAGCAACGGCGGGTTCGATCCCGGCAGCACCTGCGCACGCCGCCGATCGCATGGATCCCAAAAGGCTCATCGCTTTCTTCGCGATGGTGCTCGGCATGTTCATGTCGATCCTCGACATTCAGATCGTCTCCGCTTCGCTCGCCGAAATCCAGGCAGGCCTATCTGCCGGTTCGGACGAAATCGGCTGGGTGCAAACGGCCTATCTGATCGCCGAAGTCATCATGATCCCGCTGTCGGGCACGCTGGCGCGTATCATCTCAACACGGTATCTCTTCGCAATCTCGGCTGCCGGTTTCACCATGGCGAGCGCCCTGGCCGCAACGGCGACGAACATCGACCAGATGATCGTCTACCGTGTCATTCAGGGCTTCATCGGCGGCGGCATGATCCCCTCGGTCTTCGCGGCCGCCTTTACGATCTTCCCGCCGTCGAAGCGTGCGATCGTTTCGCCGATCATTGGCCTCATCGCCACGCTGGCGCCGACCATAGGCCCGACTGTCGGCGGTTACCTCAGCCATGCCTTCTCCTGGCACTGGCTGTTCCTGGTCAATATCGTGCCCGGTATCGTCGTCACGATCGTCACCTGGAATTTCATCGATTTCGACAAACCGGAACTGTCGCTCTTCAAGAAGTTCGACTGGTACGGCCTGCTGTCTATGGGTGTTTTCCTTGGCGCACTGGAATATGTGCTGGAAGAAGGCAATTCGAACGACTGGTTCAACGATAGCTATATCGTCATGGGAGCCGTCGCATCGGTTGTCGCCGGCATCGTCTTCTTCTATCGGGCCTTTACGGTGGAGTTCCCGGTGGTCGATTTGACGGCCTTCTCGAACCGAAACTTCTCCTTTGGCTCGGTTTTCTCCTTCGTCATGGGCATCGGCCTATACGGTCTTACCTATATCTATCCTGTATATCTCGGCCGCATCCGTGGTTACGATTCGCAGATGATCGGCGAGACGATGTTCGTGTCGGGCCTCGCAATGTTCTTCACGGCGCCGATCGCCGGCCGGTTGTCGACCAAGCTCGACCTGCGTTTCATGATGGCGATCGGTTTCGTCAGCTTTGCGGCAGGTACCTATATCATGACGCATCTGACGCAGGACTGGGACTTTTACGAGCTGTTCATCCCGCAGATCCTGCGCGGCTTCGGCCTGATGATGTGCATGGTGCCGATCAACAATATCGCGCTCGGCACCCTGTCGCCGCAGCGTATCCGAGGCGCCTCGGGTCTCTTCAACCTGACGCGTAACCTTGGCGGCGCCGTTGGCCTTGCTGTCATCAACACCGTGCTCACCACCCGGCAGGATGTGCATTACGAGCGGCTGCGCGAGAACGTTCATTGGGGCAATACGGCTGCAATCGACCAGATGAACAATATGACCGCCAATTTCAACAATTGGGGCCTGGATGGCGCTAATGTCGCGGTCAAGCAGATGGTCGGCCTTGCGACCAAGCAGGCAATGATCCTTTCCTTCAGCGATATCTTCCTGATGCTGACAGTGCTTTTCCTGGCGATGATCCTTGGCGTCGTCATGATCAAGAAACCCGCGCCGCAAGGCGGCGGGGGAGGCGGTGGCGGCCACTGACCTCCGGCCGTCATTGCAAGAAAGGCCCTCTTCGGAGGGCCTTTTTGTTTTTCTGCGCCCGGGTTTCCCCGATCCATGAGCAGGTGTTTCGCCACGCAATCATTTTTTGATTTACGTACATCAAATTTGGCGCTAATGGTCTCCTCCAGGAGGAGTGATGAGGCCAACCGTTCATGATATCGCCGCTGCGGCGGGCGTTAGTCTTGCGACCGTGGACCGGGTTCTGAACCAGAGGCCGGGTGTGCGCCATGTGACGCGGGAGAAGGTGGAAACCGCGATCCGCGATCTCGGCTATGTGCGCGACGTGGCAGCTGCAAATCTCGCCAAGGGCCGCGTCTATCCGCTGACCTTCATTTTGCCCGCCAGTGACAATTCCTTCATGCATGGCTTGAATGCCGAAATCCGCGCGGCGATTGCGCGCTCGGCCGCCGAGCGTACGGACATTCGGATCGTCGAGGTGCCCGCCTTCGACCCGCAGGCACTCGTGCGCGAGCTTGAAACAGTCGCGGCCGAAAAGCCCTCGGGGATCGCGCTGGTGGCCACCGACGCGCCTGAGGTGAAGGCGATTGTGGATCGGTTGGTCCATGACGGAATTCCCGTCGTCACACTGGTTTCCGATCTGACGGGATCGCTGCGTCATCATTATGCCGGCGTCGACAATATCGCAGCAGGGCGCACCGCCGCCCGCCTGCTCGGCCGTTTCCTTGGCGGCGCTAAAGGCGAGATCGCCGTATTGGCGGGTTCCATGTTGGTGCGCGACCATCGTGAGCGCCTGGAGGGCTTTGCGTCCGTCATGGCGCAGGAGTTTCCGGCGCTGCATCTGTTGCCGGTGCTCGAAGGCCGGGATGACCCTGAAGTTGCCCATATGCTGATTGCGGATGCACTTGGGAAGAACGACGGCATCATCGGCATTTACAGCCTCGGTGCCGGTAATCGCGGCCTGATCCGCGCACTGAAGGAAAAGGCTGCCGACAGGGCATTGACGGTCATTGCCCATGAATTGACGGCACATACTCGCGCTGCCGTTCTCGATGGCACTATCGACGCAATCCTCAACCAGGATGCCGGCCATGAGGTGCGCAGCGCGATCCGTGTTCTCAAGGCAAAGGCGGACGGGCTTGCCGTCATCGATGCGCAGGAGCGCATTCGCCTCGACATATTCCTGAAAGATAATCTGCCGTAACGGCAAAGGGAGAAACACCACATGTATCTGGGTCTCGATCTCGGAACTTCGGGCGTCAAGGCGATGCTGATCGACGGCGATCAGAAGATCATCGGCTCGGCCAATGGTTCGCTCGACGTCTCGCGCCCGCATTCCGGCTGGTCCGAACAGGAACCTGCCCATTGGGTACGCGCCACGGAAGAGGCCGTCGCCGGCCTCAAGGCCAAGCATCCGAAGGAGCTTGCCGCGGTCAAGGGCATCGGCCTCTCCGGCCAGATGCACGGTGCAACGCTGCTCGACGCTTCCGACAAGGTGCTGCGCCCCTGCATTCTGTGGAATGATACGCGCTCCTATATCGAGGCTGCCGCGCTCGACGCCGATCCGCGCTTCCGCAAGCTGACCGGCAATATCGTATTTCCCGGATTTACCGCGCCGAAGCTTGCCTGGGTTGCCAAGAACGAACCCGAGATCTTCGCCAGGGTCGCAAAAGTCCTGCTGCCGAAGGATTATCTGCGCCTCTGGCTGACAGGCGAGCATATTTCGGAAATGTCTGACTCGGCCGGTACGTCCTGGCTCGATACCGGCAAGCGCGCCTGGTCGTCCGAGCTTCTGGCTGCCACCAATCTCGATGAAAAACAGATGCCGACACTTGTCGAAGGCACGGAGCAGGGCGGCAAGCTGCGCGCCGCGCTCGCTTCGGCCTGGGGCATATCAGGCGATGTCGTCGTTGCCGGCGGTGCCGGTGACAATGCGGCCTCGGCCTGCGGCATGGGCACGGTCAGCGATGGCGCTGCCTTCGTTTCGCTCGGCACATCGGGTGTTCTGTTTGCCGCCAATGCCGCCTACCTGCCGAAGCCGGAAAGCGCCGTCCATGCCTTCTGCCATGCTCTACCGAACACCTGGCACCAGATGGGCGTCATCCTGTCGGCCACCGATGCGCTGAACTGGCATTCGTCGGTTACCGGAAAATCGGCCGCCGATCTCACCAGCGAACTTGGCGAAAGCCTGAAGGCGCCGACCGGCGTGACTTTCCTGCCCTATCTCTCGGGCGAGCGCACGCCGCACAATGATGCAGTCATCCGCGGCGCCTTTATCGGCCTCGGACATGAAAGCAGTCGTGTGGTGCTGACGCAGGCAGTGCTGGAAGGCGTGTCCTTCGCGATCCGCGACAATCTCGAAGCGCTGCGGTCTGCGGGCACGGATATTTCCCGCGTCACGGCGATCGGCGGCGGTTCGCGTTCGCGCTACTGGCTGGCCTCTATCGCCACTGCGCTCGGCGTTCCCGTCGACCTGCCGGCGGATGGCGATTTCGGTGCCGCCTTTGGTGCTGCCCGCCTTGGCCTCATTGCTGCAACAGGCGCCCATCCGATTGCCGTCTGCACCCCGCCGGTTACGGCCGGTACAATCGAGCCGGTCGCCGCACTCAGCGGCGCCTATGAGGATGCCTACAAGCGCTATCGCGCGACCTACCCGGCGATCAAGTCGCTGGTCCATTGATCCGTCCATAAGAACTGAACCCAAGGAGAACCCAAATGAGCACCGGATTTTTCGGCGACATCCAGAAAGTGAAGTACGAAGGCCCAGACAGCACCAATCCGCTGGCCTTCCGCTACTACCAGCCGGACGAAATCGTTCTCGGCAAGCGCATGGAAGACCATCTGCGCTTCGCGGTTGCCTATTGGCACACCTTCACCTGGCCGGGCGGCGACCCCTTCGGCGGTCAGACCTTCCTGCGTCCCTGGTTCGAAGACACGATGAAGGCTGCCAAGCTCAAGGCTGACGTCGCTTTCGAATTCTTCTCGCTGCTCGGCGCGCCCTACTACTGCTTCCACGACGCCGACGTGCGCCCGGAAGGCAAGAACTTTGCCGAAAACACCAAGAACCTGAACGAGATTGTCGACTACTTCGCCGAAAAGCAGGCCGCTACCGGCACCAAGCTGCTCTGGGGCACGGCGAACCTCTTCTCGAACCGTCGCTACATGTCGGGTGCTGCAACCAATCCGGATCCGGACGTCTTTGCTTTCGCCGCTGCGACGGTCAAGACCTGCATCGACGCCACGCAGAAGCTCGGCGGCGAAAACTACGTTCTGTGGGGCGGCCGCGAAGGCTATGAAACTCTGCTCAACACCGATATCGGCCGCGAGCTCGACCAGCTCGGTCGCTTCCTCAACCTCGTCGTCGAGTACAAGCACAAGATCGGCTACAAGGGCACGATCCTGATCGAGCCGAAGCCGCAAGAGCCGACCAAGCACCAGTACGACTATGACGTCGCGACGGTCTACGGCTTCCTCAAGAAGCACGGCCTCGAAAACGAAGTGAAGCTCAACATCGAGCAGGGCCATGCGATCCTCGCCGGCCATTCCTTCGAGCATGAGCTGGCGCTCGCAAATGCGCTCGGCATCTTCGGCTCGATCGACATGAACCGCAACGACTATCAGTCCGGCTGGGATACCGACCAGTTCCCGAACAACGTTCCGGAAATGGCTCTGGCCTATTACTACGTTCTGGCGGGCGGCGGCTTCAAGACGGGCGGTACCAACTTCGATTCGAAGCTGCGCCGTCAGTCGCTTGATCCGGCAGACCTGCTGATCGGCCATATCGGCGGCATGGATTGCTGCGCCCGCGGCCTGAAGGCTGCTGCCAAGATGCTCGAAGACAAGGCTCTGTCGCAGCCGCTCGCAGACCGCTATGCCGGATGGAATTCGGCTGAAGGCCAGAAGCTCTTCCGCGGCGAATATTCGCTGGAAGAGATTACACAGTGGGTCGAAGGCAAGGACGTCAACCCGCAGCCGAAGTCCGGCAAGCAGGAATTGCTCGAAAACATCGTCAACCGCTACGTCTGATTAGTGGTTGGACTTTTTGAAGAGCCGGGGAGCGAAAGCTTCCCGGCTCTTTCGTTTGCGAAGGTGAATACGGCTCATTGTGCTGGTCGGTCCCATAGAAATCTGGCATGCATCAGCGGCGATGACGAAAATGGTTGGAGCGCTTCATGTCTGACGATCGTAGGCTGCATTGGGAAAACGTCTATTCGACCAAGGGCGAGGCCGATGTCTGCTGGTTTCAGGAAAGCCCAGCACCCTCTCTAGACCTGATCCATCTCGTTCAGGCAAAGCAATCAGATGCCATCGTTGATGTGGGCGGCGGAGCTTCAAGGCTCGTCGACAGCTTTCTTGCCGAAGGGTTGGGCCATGTGACCGTACTCGATCTCTCGGCGGCTGCGCTCGACAAGGCGCGAAAGCGGCTTGGCGCGAAAGGCGATCGGGTGACCTGGATTGCTGGTGACGCTACCCAGTGGGAGCCACCGGAGGCCTATGACATCTGGCACGACCGTGCGGCCTTTCATTTTCTAACCGACGCGGTCGAGCAAGCGGCCTATATCGAGCGGTTGAAACGCGCGCTGAAGATCGGCGGGCATCTGATCATGGGAACTTTCGCCCTTGATGGACCGGAAAAGTGCAGCGGTCTGCCGGTTGCGCGACACAGCGCCGAGAGCCTCGCAAATTTGCTGGGTGCTGGATTTAAACTGATCGATAGCCGCCGCCATGATCATTCGACACCCTGGGACAGTGTGCAGAAATTCCAGTTCAGCACGTTCCAACGGGTCGCATAACCCGCGAAACCTGATAGCTTCAAAGCTGCGCTTCGATGGCGGCCTTGTCTATGACGGACCAGACGTTTTGGATTTTTCCATCCAGAAACTCGTAGAAGACATTTTCGGCGAACTGCACCTTCCTGCCGTTGACCGGGAAGCCAAAAAGCTCTCCCTTCGGTGTACAGTCGAATTGCAAGCGGCTCGCCACGCGCGGCGCCTCGCAGATCAGCAGCTGGATATCGAAGAAGAGATCGGGGATGGCGCGAAAGTCGCCTTCGAGCATCTCGCGATAGCCGGACAAGCCGATGCGCGTGCTATTGTAACGAACGTCCTCGTGGACGAAATTTCCGAGATTGGCCCAATCCTGGCCATTCAGGCAGGCAATATAGCCTTGGTATCTGTCGGCCAGTTGATCTTGCGTCATCTCGTTTGCCTCGCCTAACGAAAGGGTCCGTTGTCAACTTAGAACGGCGTGGCGTTCGGGCAATGGCAGATCGAGGGGCTTCAAGCTTCGAGGCTAGCGCTTCTGCCAGTTGCGTGGCGGTGCGGAGACGGAATTGCGCACCACGAGATCCGGCCGCAGCAAGATTTCTTTCTCGGCGGGACGGCCGTCACCCAGCAGTTCCAGGAGCAGTGCCATGGCCTGTTTGCCGATTGCCGTGCGCGGCTGGCGGATGGTGGTCAGCGACGGGCTCATGAAGACGGCTTGCGGCACGTCGTCGAAGCCGGTGACTGAAAAATCCTGCGGGATATTGTAGCCGCGGGCGTTCAAGCCGATCATGACGCCGATCGCTGTCTGGTCGTTGACGCACATGAAGGCAGTCGGCAGCGTGTCGCGCATGAAAAGCTGCTCCACAGCATGGCGGCCACTTTCGATCGTGCCATCGCCTTCCAGCACGATACGCGTGTCTTTCGGCACGCCGGCAGCATCCAGGCCCGCGTCATAGCCCTGCCGGCGGCGGCTGTAGGCAAGGCGGGTGCGGGAATCGCCGATGAAGGCGATCTTGCGGTGACCTTCCGCCAGAAGCAGGTCGACGGCTTTCCTTGCGCCCTCAATGTCGTCGACGCCGACATAGGGGATGCCACCATTGAAGACGGGTTCGAAGACGCCGACGCTCGGCGGTAGCTGCGCCGTAACCATCTGATGGCCGAACGGCAATATGCCGGTAAAGAGGATCAGGCCGGCCGCCTGGTTCGAATTGAAAAATTTCAGATATTCCAGGCCACGCTGCGCATCATTTTGCGTATGGCCGATCAGGACACCGTAGCCATGGGCCCGCGCCTCGTTTTCCAGGCCGATCAGGATGTTGGAAAAGTTGGGGTCGCCGATATCGGGCGCCACGACCAGGATCATGTTGGAGCGACCGAGCCGCAGGCTGCGCGCCATGGCATTGGTCGTATAGCCGGTGATGGCAATCGCCTGATTGACTTTCAGGCGCGTGGAATTGGCCACCTTTTCGGGCATGTGGATCGCCCGCGATACCGTCGCGATGGAAACCTCGGCGATCCGGGCGACGTCTTCGATTGTAGCGGGCGTGGAATTCGACACGTGGTCTGCCTTGGGCTGTCTTCGCCGCACACTACACAGACTTGTCCGGAGGTCAAAGGCACCGCACAACAGATCTGTGTAAATCCACGATGTAAACCTTTACATGCCTGATGTAAAGGTTTACATATGCCAACATAAGCGGATGGGAGCCGCAGGAGGAAATCATGACCGTGGATACCGCAGAGGCTGCACCGGTGGTGTTGTCCGCCAGGCGCATTTGCAAGTCTTTCAGCGGCGTGCAGGTTCTCTTCAGCGTCAATTTCGATCTCCGTGCCGGTGAAATCCATGCGCTAATGGGCGAAAATGGCGCCGGAAAATCCACTCTCGTCAAGATTCTCTCCGGCTTCGAGCAGCCAACCTCCGGCGAGATCCTGCTCGACGGCGAGCCAGTGGTGTTGCCTCCGAACGGCGCAGCCGAAGCGCTCGGCATTGTCATCATTCATCAGGAATTCAATCTGGCCGAACATCTGACGGTCACCGAGAGCCTGTTCCTCGGTCGCGAGGTCACGCATTTCGGGGTGCTCGACCGCAAATATATGCGCTCGGAGACACGTCGCGTGTTGGATGTGCTCGGTTCGCATGTCGATGAGAACGCGATGATCAGTTCGCTGCCGATCGCCGACAAGCAGATGGTCGAGATTGCCAAGGCAATCAGCCGCGATGCCCGCGTTGTCTTCATGGATGAGCCGACCGCCGTTTTGTCGCGCGAGGAAATCAATATGCTCTTCAAGCAGGTGCGTAAGCTGCGCGATCAGGGCACCAGTTTCGTCTTCGTTTCCCACAAGCTTGACGAGGTCATGGAGCTTACCGACAGGGTCACGGTCCTTCGCGATGGCCAGTGGGTGAAGACGGCTCCGACCTCCATGCTGGATGGTGAATCCATTGCGCAGCTCATGGTCGGCCGCGAGCTTTCGAGCCTCTATCCGGCCAAGGTCGAGCCCAATGTCGACGAGGAAGTCGTGCTTCGCGTCAGTTCGGTTTCGACCGGCTACGTGCAGGATGCGAGCTTCGAAGTGCGTAAGGGTGAGGTGATCGGATTTTCCGGACTTATCGGTTCGGGTCGTACCGAGCTGATGGAGGCGATCGCCGGTCTGCGTTCGCGCCTTTCCGGCGAGGTCGTCATCCACGGCGAAAGCGTGTCTTCGGGTGACGCGCGTGCCGCCAATCGCGCCGGCCTTGCTTATATGACCAAGGACCGCAAGTCCAAAGGGCTGCTGCTTGGTTCGGGCATGATCGCCAACCTGACGCTGCAATCGCTCGAACGCCATGTCAGCCATGGTTATCTGAGCCCGAACAGCGAAGCGGCAGCGCTTGCCAAGGCCAAGCGGCGCTTCGACATCCGCGTACGCGACGGCAATATCATTGCGGGCCGCATGTCGGGTGGCAACCAGCAGAAGCTGCTTCTCGCCAAGGTCATGGAGACCGAGCCGCAGATCATCATCATCGACGAGCCGACGCGCGGCATCGATGTCGGCACCAAGCAGCAGATCTATCATTTCATTTCGGCGCTCGCCCGCGACGGGCGGTCGATTATCGTCGTGTCCTCGGAAATGCCTGAAGTCATTGGGCTTTGCACGCGGGTTGCCGTGATGCGCGAAGGCCGGATCGTCGGCATCCTCGAAGGCGATGAAATTTCCGAGCAGGAAATCATGCGTTACGCCGCGGGGCTGAAGCGTCAAGCGGCTGCCTGATGCCGGCGAGGCGCGACGCGAGCGGACCGCGCGCGAGACAAACAGGATGCCCAGCAATCATGGGACGGGAGGTTGGTTTTGGACATGAGTGTTAACGAGGAGACCAGGGAGATCCGGCGCAGATCCTGGCGTGACGTCGATCTGCGCGCGGTTGCCCCCTTCGCCGCACTGGCCTTGCTCCTCATCGTGGGCGCACTGGTCAATCCGAATTTCATCGGCATCACCAATCTTACGAACGTTGCAACGCGTTGTGCCTTCATCGCCATCATCGCCGTTGGTGCGACCTTCGTGATCTCGGCAGGCGACCTCGACCTTTCCGTGGGCTCCATGGTGGCCTTCGTCGCGAGCCTGATGATCCTGCTCATCAATTCCGGCGTCATTGCCGATCCGGTGCTGATGCTGACTGCTGCCGTCGTCTTCGCCGTGGTCGCCGGTGCGCTTTGCGGTCTCGCAAACGGCCTCATCACGACGGTCGGCAAGATCGAGCCCTTCATCGCCACGCTCGGTACGATGGGCATCTATCGCGGTCTGACGACGTGGCTGTCGCAGGGCGGAGCAATCACATTGCGTTCGGCTGATATTCAGACGCTTTATCGGCCAGCCTATTTCGGCGGTATCTTCGGTGTCCCGGTGCCGATCGTCGTTATCCTGGTCGTTACCGCCATTGCGGCTTTCATTCTCTACCGTACGCGCTATGGCCGTCACGTCGTGGCGGTCGGTTCGAACAGCGATGTTGCCCGCTATTCCGGCATTGCGGTCAACCGGGTGCGCACAATCGCCTTCGTCATTCAGGGACTCTGCGTGGCGATCGCCGTGTTGCTCTATGTGCCGCGTCTCGGCTCGACTTCGGCAACGACGGGCATTCTGTGGGAGCTGCAGGCAATCACGGCTGTCGTTGTCGGCGGCACGGCCCTGAAGGGCGGTGCGGGCCGCGTCTGGGGCACGATCTGCGGCGCCTTCATTCTTGAGCTCGTTGGCAACATCATGCTGCTTTCGAACTTCATCAGCGAATATCTCATCGGCGCGATCCAGGGCGCGATCATCATCATCGCCATGCTGGTGCAGCGGTCGCTGGTGCGCAAATCGTAAGACAGGCCTGCTTCTTGGATTGGCCGGGCTATCCAGGGCACCCGGCCCGGATTGAATAAGTCCCTGATATTTTTGGGAGGAAATAGCATGCGCAAGCTCATGTTGGGTCTGGCTGTTGCGGGGGTGGCTTTTGCCGGCGCAGCCTACGCCCAGGACAAGAATTATACGATCGGCGTGTCCATTCCGGCCGCCGACCATGGCTGGACGTCGGGCGTCGTGTTTCACGCCGAGCGCATTGCCAAGAAGCTGATGGCAGAGCATCCGGGCCTGAACGTCATCGTCAAGACCTCGCCGGATGCCGCAACGCAGGCAAATGCCGTGCAGGACCTCGACACACAGGGCATCGATGCGCTCGTCATCCTGCCGTCGGATCCGGATCCGCTCGTCAACGCCATCAAGGAAGTCAAGGGCAAGGGCAAGTTCGTTGCACTCGTCGACCGTGCGCCGTCGAGCAACGACAATTCCGTGCGTGACCTCTACGTTGCCGGCAACAACCCGGCGCTCGGCGAAGTCGCCGGCAAGTACATTGCCGAAAAGACCCCGGAAGCCGAGGTCGTCATCATCCGCGGCCTGCCGATCCCGATCGACCAGCAGCGCCAGGACGGCTTTGACAAGGGCATTGCAGGCTCCAAGGTCAAGGTTCTCGACCGCCAGTACGGCAATTGGAACCGTGACGATGCCTTCAAGGTCATGCAGGACTATCTGACCAAGTATCCGAAGATCGACGTTGTTTGGTGCCAGGATGACGACATGGCTGTCGGCGTTCTGCAGGCCATCGAGCAGGCCAAGCGCACCGACATTCAGTATGTCGTTGCCGGCGCTGGCTCCAAGGACATGATCAAGAAGGTCATGGACGGCGACAAGCTGATCCCGGTCGACGTTCTCTATCCGCCGGCAATGGTCGGTACGGCCATGGAACTGACGGCTGCTGCGCTCTACGATCAGGTTCCGGTTCACGGCAACTATATCCTCGACGCAACGCTCGTCACCAAGGACAATGCCAAGAACTTCTACTTCCCGGATTCTCCGTTCTGATATCGGCTTTCATGTATGCGCCCATTCGAGAGGATGGGCGCATTTTTCATGCCTTCGGACAAGTTGAAGCCAAAATGCGGCACGTACCTCTTGCCGATCCGCGGCGAGCGTGATTAGGTCCAGACCGCGTTGATTTCGGCCCACCCGCTTAAATCTCTCGCATTGGCGGGGAGGCGCCTTTTCTTTATCGAACGGCGCGCTAAGATTTCTCGAAAACGTTTACGATCGATATTCAGGGAGGAAACTGACATGAAGACGATCAAGGGACCAGGCCTGTTCCTCGGACAGTTCGCTGGCGATACCGCGCCTTTCAATTCATGGGACGCGATCACCAAATGGGCGGCCGATATCGGCTACAAGGGCGTGCAGGTTCCGACCTGGGCAAGCCAGCTCATCGACCTCAAGAAGGCGGCGACATCAAAGGATTACTGCGACGAATTCGCAGGCAAGGCGCGTGAAAACGGCGTCGAGGTTACCGAACTTTCCACCCATCTCCAGGGCCAGCTCGTTGCCGTGCACCCGGCCTATGACGAAGCCTTCGACGGTTTTGCAGCACCCGAAGTGCGTGGCAATCCGAAGGCGCGTCAGGAATGGGCGGTGCAGCAGGTCAAGTATGCGCTGACCGCTTCCAAGCATCTCGGCCTCAAGGCGCATGCGACTTTCTCGGGCGCGCTTGCCTGGCCTTTCATCTATCCCTGGCCGCAGCGCCCGGCCGGTCTCGTCGAGACCGCTTTCGACGAGCTTGCCCGCCGCTGGAAGCCGATTCTCGATCATGCCGATGAAAATGGCATCGACGTCTGCTACGAAATCCACCCGGGCGAAGACCTGCACGACGGCATCACCTACGAGATGTTCCTGGAACGCGTCGGCAACCATCCGCGCGCCAACATGCTCTATGATCCCTCGCACTACGTTCTGCAGTGCCTCGATTACCTCGACAACATCGACATCTACAAAGACCGGATCAAGATGTTCCACGTCAAGGATGCCGAGTTCAACCCGACCGGACGTCAGGGCGTTTACGGCGGCTATCAGGGCTGGGTCGAACGAGCCGGCCGCTTCCGTTCGCTGGGTGATGGCCAGGTCGATTTCGGCGCCGTCTTCTCGAAGATGACCGCCAATAATTTCGACGGCTGGGCCGTGGTCGAGTGGGAATGTGCGCTGAAGCATCCGGAAGATGGTGCCCGCGAAGGCGCTGAGTTTGTTGCGGCCCACATCATCCGCGTCACCGAAAAGGCCTTCGACGATTTCGCTGCCGGCGGCACCGATCAGGCAGCCAACCGGCGCATGCTGGGCCTGTCGTAAGCGGATCAGGATTTCGAGGAGAAAATCATGGCAATCGAAGCATCATCCGAACAGGCCCGCGAGCCGCGCATCCGGCTCGGTATGGTCGGCGGTGGGGCAGGGGCCTTCATCGGCGCCGTTCACCGCATCGCGGCGCGTATCGACGATCAGTATGACCTGATCGCCGGTGCGCTCTCGTCGACGCCGGAAAAGGCTGCCCAGTCCGGTCGCGATCTCGGTCTCGATCCGTCGCGCACCTATTCCAGCTACCGGGAAATGGCGATCCGCGAAGCGAAACTGAAGAACGGCATCGAAGCCGTTTCGATCGTGACGCCGAACCACGTCCATTATGACGCCGCCAAGGAATTCCTGCGCCGCGGCATCCACGTCATCTGCGACAAGCCGCTGACATCGAACCTCGCCGATGCCAAGAAGCTGAAGAAGGTTGCCGACGAGAGCGGCGCGCTCTTCATCCTGACGCATAACTATACGGGCTATCCGATGGTTCGTCAGGCGCGCGAAATGGTTGCCAATGGCGAGCTCGGCGATATTCGTATCGTTCAGGCCGAGTATCCGCAGGACTGGTTGACCGAAGCGATCGAACAGTCCGGCCAGAAGCAGGCCGCATGGCGCACCGACCCGGCGCAATCCGGCGTCGGCGGCTCGACCGGCGATATCGGCACGCACGCCTATAATCTGGCTTCGTTCATCACCGGTCTCGAACTCGACAGCCTTGCGGCCGATCTCGACAGTTTCGTACCGGGCCGTCGTCTCGACGACAACGCCCATGTGATGCTGCGCTTCAAGGCCAAGGGTTCGGAAAAGCCGGCCAAGGGCATGCTCTGGTGCAGCCAGGTGGCGCCGGGTCATGAGAATGGCCTCAAGGTGCGCGTTTACGGCACCAAGGGTGGTATCGAATGGGTTCAGGCCGATCCGAACTATCTCTGGTACACGCCGTTCGGCGAATCCAAGCGGCTGATTACCCGCAACGGCGCCGGCTCCGGTGCGGCCGCTGCCCGCGTTTCCCGCGTTCCGTCGGGCCATCCGGAAGGCTATCTCGAAGCTTTCGCGACGATCTACACGGAAGCCGCACATGCCATCAACGCGCACAAGAAGGGCAGGGCGGTCGACAAGGCCGTGGTCTACCCGACCGTCGATGACGGTGTGAAGGGTGTCGCCTTCGTCGAAGCCTGTGTGGCTTCATCCAAGCGCAACGGCGCCTGGGTCAAGGTCTGAGTTTACGTGCCGATCAGGTCCGTATGATCAAAAACGCCGGGGCGGTTCGATATTGCCCCGGCGTTTACGTTTTGTGGCAATCAGGCCGCAACCTCGGTACGGCCGCGCTTCAGCAGATTATCGACGCTGAACGGGCCTGCGCCGGCGGCGACGATATAAAGCAGAACGAAGCAGAAAAGGATGGCGGCGACACCACCGTTCTGTGCCGGAAAGAAGCTCTTCGATGCGTGGCCGATGAAATAGGCAAAGGCCATCAGGCCCGAAAGCACGAAAGCTGCGATGCGGGTCTGGAAGCCGATGAGTACCAGAAAGCCGAGCGTGAGTTCGAGGAGGCCGGCGACCCAGGGCAGCGAGCCGACGGGCGGTACGCTCGCTGCAGCCGGGAAATGCAGGATCTTCTGTGTTCCATAGCTGAAAAGCACGAGGGACGAGACGATACGCAGCAGGCTCAGCAGGTGCGGCTGCAGCAGGTGAATCGAAGAGAGCATTCGGTTCCTTTCATATTGTGATGCCCTTTCCGGTGTAAGGATCAAGATCGTGACAGCAAATCACGACTGCTGACATTGGCGTTACGACGGTGAGATGCCGGGTTCCGTGGCAGGCTTATTGCTGTTTTGTCACTCTTCCTGCAACGTTGCAGTTTTTCTTTCCGTCGGCCTGTACTTTGCTATCAGGCTTGGCTAAACCCCGGGCAAACGGTCAATCCACAACCTGAGAGATGGGATTTACAGATGATCGATCCGAAAACGCTTGCCGCCCGCTTTCCCGGCGATTTCACGTTCGGCGTTGCCACCGCTGCCTTCCAGATCGAAGGCGCCAGCAAGGCCGATGGCCGCAAGCCGTCCATCTGGGATGCCTTCTGCAACATGCCCGGCCGCGTCCATAACCGTGACAACGGCGATGTTGCCTGCGACCACTATAACCGGCTGGAGCAGGACCTCGATCTGATCAAGGATATGGGCGTCGATGCCTATCGTTTCTCGATCGCCTGGCCGCGCATCATCCCCGACGGCACGGGCCCGGTGAATGAGAAAGGCCTCGATTTCTACGATCGGCTCGTCGACGGCTGCAAGGCGCGCGGTATCAAGACTTTTGCGACGCTCTACCACTGGGATCTGCCGCTGCTGCTTGCCGGCGACGGCGGCTGGACGGCACGATCGACGGCCTATGCCTATCAGCGCTATGCCAAGACTGTCATGAGCCGTCTTGGCGACCGTCTCGACAGCGTCGCCACTTTCAACGAGCCGTGGTGCATCGTGTGGCTCAGCCACCTCTACGGCATTCATGCGCCGGGCGAGCGTAACATGCAGGCCGCGCTGCACGCCATGCACTACATGAACCTGGCGCACGGCCTTGGCGTCGAAGCGATCCGTTCGGAAGCACCTGGTGTGCCTGTTGGTCTGGTGCTCAATGCTTCTTCGATCATTCCGGGCTCCGATAAGGCTGCCGATCTTGCTGCCGGCGAGCGCGCGCACCAGTTCCACAACGGCGCCTTCTTTGATCCGGTCTTCAAGGGCGAGTATCCGAAGGAATTCGTCGAAGCGCTCGGCGATCGCATGCCCGCGATCGAGGACGGCGATCTCAAGATCATCAGCCAGAAGCTCGACTGGTGGGGCCTCAACTATTACAAGCCGGAGCGCGTTGCCGACGATGCCAGCCGCAAGGGCGATTTCCCCTGGACGGTGGAAGCACCTCCGGCCAGCGACGTGAAGACCGATATCGGCTGGGAAGTCTATTCGCCGGGCCTCAAGCTGCTCGTCGAGGATCTCTATCGCCGCTACGACCTTCCGGAATGCTACATCACCGAGAATGGCGCCTGCGACAATACCGATGTCGTCAATGGCGAGGTCGATGACGTGATGCGCCTGGACTATGTCAGTGACCATCTCAATGTCGTCGCCGACCTGATCAAGGACGGATATCCGATGCGCGGCTATTTTGCCTGGAGCCTGATGGACAATTTCGAATGGGCGGAAGGCTATCGCATGCGTTTCGGCCTCGTTCATGTCGATTATGGAACGCAGGTTCGTACGGTCAAGAAAAGTGGCAAGTGGTATCGCGAGCTCGCCAGCCAGTTCCCTAAGGGCAACCACAAGCCCGTTTGAGGCCAAGGATTTCGGCAGGGCATCGATGCCCTGCCGTTTCAGATCGCGTTCAACTTCTCTGCTGCAGCGAGACGTTTTCCTCTGCTCAATTTCCGCCCGTCGCGGAAATTGAGGGCAAGTAGCGTCAGCTGCGTAGAGCCGGCCAGCAGTTCAAGGGTCTGCATGGCGTAGAAAACACCGTCAAGCAGACCTTCATCCGCGCGACGGTAGAGCAGGATTGCCAGGGGCAAGAGGACCAGCAGCCCGTTTGCGGCAATGACCTTCATCCGCCAGCGCTTCCTGTCGATAGCCGGCGAATGACGACCTCGGGCGAGCGAAAAACCGCTGCCGCCAGTGATTGCGAGCGCCGGGATCAACAGACAGAGACCGGCAAGAACTGCCTTCTTGACGGCAAGAATTGCGGTCGCATCCAGAAGAAGCTCGGAAGTCAGCGTTGCGGTCAGAAAGCCCGCAATCAGGATCATGGCGATTGTGCCCGCGCCGGCATGAACGAAGGTTTTCATTTCCGTTCCTCGCTTTCCGTGGCGTCCAGCGCCAGCCTTTGGTCGAACCTGCTCAGAAGATCGAGTGCCGTCTGTAGTTCCGGTGCGTCTAGTCCGCGGGCCAGCGCATTGGCCCAGCCGGTATGAAGCGCTGATATCCTCGCGTAGCTCTCAGCGCCCTGCGGCGTCAGCACATAGAAGGGCGAGCGCTGATGGCGCGGGTTGGGCCGCCTTTCGACGAAGCCGTCTTCCTCCAGCTTGTTTACCTGCTTTTGGGCTCCCTGACGGGTCATGCCCATCATCTCCGCGATGGCGGGAACCGCGACATGACCGGAAGACAGCGAGATCGCTCCGAGCACCTGCCAGCGGGCGCTCGTGAGGTTGAGCGGTGCGCCGAGCCGGTCGCCACCGTCCAATAGTCGTCCGTTGATGCGGAAGATCATCAGCATGATGTCCGTCAGCAGGTCTGCTTCGATCGTCCGCTTCAATATGCCGTTCTCCATTTGCATTGTGGAAACCAGTTGCCATTATTGGAAACCGGTTGTCAATCTGTAAAAACATGCGGCATTCGAGTAAATCCTGAGCCGGATTCTCGATTGTTCTCATGATTTTAAGCGTTTCTTGACCCTTGACTGCGAAGATTTCTGGAACTGGGAGTTGTGTGAGTTGCCGGCAGTCTTGATGTCAAAAAACAATGGATCGGGTTTAGGCCGCCATACCACGGTCACTGGCGTGCTTTTTTCCTTCGCGGTCATTGTTGCTGTTGTCACCATCATGGTTTTGACGGCGCTGGAACGCGTCTCCGAAAATGCCAATGTGCTCGACGACGAGCGTTCGCGCGAAACCACCGTCGGCGCACTCAAGACCTTCGAAGACCAGCTTGCCGCGACGCTTGACGATTATGCCGCCTGGGATGATGCGGCTGCCAATGTCTACGCGCCGGAGGGCATGGCGTGGACGGTCAGCAATTACGGCGAGATGTCCCTCAACAGCCCTCTCTTCGACATGGCTATCGTCATTGATGACCAGAAGAAAACCGTCATGGCCTATCAGGACGGTTTGCCAATGCAGATGCCGGTAGACGATTTCTTCTCCCCCTCGCTTTGGCGGCTTCTGGACAAGGTTCGCGCACCTGATGTCGGCGAGAAGCCGCAGGCCACCGGTTTCATCAAGACTGCCAGGGGTATTGCCGCTGTCGGTATCGCGCTTGTGCGGCAGAAGTCGGGTGAGCTTGATATGCCCGACGGTCAGCATCGCTATCTGGTTTTCGCCCGGCATCTCGACGAGGACAAGATCTCCGCTCTCGGCACGACTTACGTCCTGAACGGGTTACGACTGGTGCCCGCAGATTTTGCCGCGGCCTATTCGGTGGAAATTGCAGACCCTGCTCGGGCGGTTCTCGGCAAGCTAGTCTGGGTGTCGCGTTCGCCCGGCGATATTGGTTACGCGCAGGTGAGGCCCATGGTCATCCAGGCGCTTGGTCTTGTCGGCCTGTTCTTCGTCGTCCTCCTCATAATCGGTTGGATGACCGGCCGGCGGCTGAAGGCCGAGGAAAACAGCGCGCGTGAAGAAGCACTTCGAGATCGCCTGAGCGGTCTTTCCAACCGCGACGGCCTGGGGCTTGCCGTCGACCGCTTCGTTGCGGAAGCCCGGCAGACGAAGCGGAACGTGCTGCTACTCTATCTCGATCTCGACGGCTTCAAGGAAGTCAACGACAGCTACGGGCACGGCACCGGCGACCAGTTGATCCGCGCTGTCGCGGCAGGACTGGACGTGCTGATCCCCGAGGACGCGGTGCTCGCCCGCATCGGCGGTGATGAGTTTGCAATCGCTTTCCTTTCGGATGCGGAGAATGCGGCCGCATTGCAGCTTGCGGAGCAGATCCTCGATTTTCTTGCTGAACCGCTCGAAGTCGGCCGCCGTATCGTCGTGGTCGGCGCCAGCATCGGCATTGCCATGTCATCGCTCGGTTCGATCGCCCGGGAGGAGCTGGTACGCCGCGCCGACCTCGCCATGTACAAGGCGAAGGAGGCCGGCCGCGCCCGCATGACACTTTACGATCCGGCCATGGATACCGATCGCGCGCAGCGCAACGCGCTGGAGCTCGATCTGCGCATGGCGATCGAAAGCGGCGATCTCACGCTTGCCTATCAGCCGCTCGTCGATGCCGCGACGCATGAGATGAATGGCGTGGAAGCGCTGGTGCGCTGGAACCGGCCAGGCCACGGTCCGGTTTCGCCCGAGGTTTTCATTCCGATCGCCGAGACCAGCGGGCTCATCGAATCCCTCGGCCTTTTCGTGTTGCGCAAGGCCTGCGAAACGGCAAAGCAGTGGCCGGAACTGAAGATCTCGGTCAATGTTTCACCGGGCCAGTTCCGCAATCCGGCCTTCACCGATTATGTTCGCTATGTACTGAAGCAGACGGACATCGAGGCCAGCCGCGTCACGCTTGAGATCACCGAAGGCTACATGATCCAGAACCCGCAGCGCACGCGCCAATCGATCGAGCGATTGAAGTCGCTCGGCGTCAAGGTGGCGCTCGACGACTTCGGTTCCGGCTTTTCTTCGATCGGCTATTTGCGGCAGTTCGGCTTCGATCGCATCAAGATCGACCGCTCACTCGTCACCGATATTACCGGCGACAGCCGGCAGCGGGAGATGCTGCAGGCGACAGTAGCACTTGCCCGCGCGCTGGATATTCCGGTCACGGCCGAAGGCATCGAGACGGAGGAGCAGGCGGTTGCGCTGCGCCTCTTTGGCTGCGACAGTCTGCAGGGCTATTTCTTCGGCAAACCGATGACTGCCGACCACATCAATGACCGATTGCAGGAGCACCGTGAAGCACGGGTCTTGCGCCGGATCGCCGGCTAAACCGTCGCGTTAAGTACCTATGTGCTTCTGTCCGCGCTTCTTGGCGAGTGCGATCTGGTGCTGGCGCTGACGATAGCGCAGGCGGTCTTCTTCGCTGCGGCTGTGATAGCAATTGCTGCAGGAAACGCCTTCCTCGTAATGGGGCGAGGTGACTTCTTCTGCCGTGATCGGGTTGCGGCAGGCATGGCAAAGCTTGTGTTCGCCTTGCTTCAGGCCATGCTCGACTGAAACCCGCTCGTCGAAAACGAAGCAGGCACCATCCCAGAGGCTTTCTTCCTGTGGCACTTCCTCCAGATATTTCAGGATGCCGCCCTTGAGGTGATAGACTTCTTCGAAGCCCTGTTCCTTCATGAAGGCCGTTGCCTTCTCGCAGCGGATGCCGCCGGTGCAATACATGGCGATCTTCGGCTTGTTATGGAGGCCGGGATTATTGCGCACCCAATCCGGAAACTCGCGGAAGGTCTTGGTCTTGGGGTCCACGGCGCCGCGGAAGACGCCGATTGCCGTCTCGTAGTCGTTGCGGGTGTCGATGACGATCGTATCGGGATCGGAGATCAGCGCGTTCCAATCAACGGGATTGATATAGGTTCCGACCACCTTATTGGGATCGATATTCTCGACGCCCATGGTGACGATTTCCTTTTTCAGCTTCACCTTCATCCGCAGGAAAGGCATTTTCGAAGCATGGCTTTCCTTGTGCTCGAGCACGGAAAATTCCGGCTGGGCACGCAGGAAAGCGAGCACGGTCCGAATGCCGGCATCCGGCCCTGCAATCGTCCCGTTGATGCCTTCATGGGCGAGGAGCAGCGTGCCCTTGACGCCATTCTCTTCACAGAGCGCCTGTAGCGGCGGCTGCAGGCTTTCGTAACGCGGCAGCGAGACGAAATGGTAAAGTGCGGCCACGAGGAACGGGCTTGTCTGGATCGCATTGTCGGTCATGCGCGTGGAAATACAGAATATGCCGGGCCTGCGCAATGATATTACGCAAGTCCGCTGCCGTGTCGCCATAGTCTATCGGCGCGCTTTCCATTCGGTATAGGAGCGCATGCCGAAAGCGGCATCCGGCTCGTCATTGAGCACGCTCAGGAATTCGATGGAGTGTCCGTCGGGATCGTTGAAATAGAGTGACAACGCCGGCACCCAACCGATGACGATCGGCTCGGTGACTGGCTCCCCATGAAAGCCGTGTGGCGTCAGGCCCTTGCCGACCAGCAGCGCCGGCGCCTGCATCATTTCTTCCTGCGACAGGCGGAAGGCCAAGTGCAAGCGCATCTTCAAGGGGCCGGTGCCAGTTTCCCAGAGGCCGAGCATGCCGTTCCTCTTGCCGTTCACCCAGAAGAAGGCAATGCGGCGCTCGGGAAATTCGGCGGCGAACTCCAGGCCCAGAATATCGCGATAGTAAGCAATGGAAGTCTTCAGATCGGCGACGGCGAGATGGGTTTCGTAGATGCCCTGGATTTGCGGTTTCGTGGCCTTGTCAGCAGACATATCGTCCTCAGAGGTTGATTGACCGACTGAGGCTAGGATCTCAACCAATGTTGAGGTCAACAGGCGAAATGCATCAATTGCGGATCGATACCCAGAGGATCTCGAGACGCTGCGCTTCGTCATCGGGATCATCGCCGTAGAGCGTTTCGGCGCTGAGCAACGTTTCGCGCCGATCCTCCTGCTGACGGAATATGATGGCATCCAGCAGATGGGCGAGATCGTCGTTGCGGGTGAAGAGCTGCGGCTCTGCCTCAACGAGACCCGAAAGTACGGAGAGATCGTTGATGTGTCCGAGCCGTTCGACGAGGTCCTTGGCGAAGTCGCGTTTGGCCTTCATCGCACTCGGCCAGAGATCGCGCAGAAGCGCGTGGTAGAGGCGATAGTCGTAGGTGCGCTTGCGCAGTTCGTGAAAGTCATCGGCTGTCGCATCTTCATGACAGGCATCCAGCGCTTTTCTGGCGCGCGACGCCGTCCGGCGCCAGCTCTTTGCCAGCATTCGGGCATTCTTGCGATGGCTCTTGTCGAAGGTGATATCATCGAGTGCCGCGATCGCTTCCCGTAAAGCGTCGGCAGCGTCGTGCAGGCGTTGTTCGAGGCCGCTCTCAGCCTCCGCCATCCAATCGCGCCGGGCCTCCAGGATAGAAACGATGCGACCGAGCGCCTCGGCTTCTTCCAGGTTGCGGGCATTGTCCTGCAGGTAACGCGCGGTATCGACGATCGCTGCGGCATCGCGGATGGTGGAGAGCGACCTGGCAGTGTCCCTCAACCGCGCGTTCTCTCGCTTCTGGAAATCCGGTACGTCAGCGGACACGAGGCGATAGAGCGAACGCAGTCGCTTGATGTTCTTGCGGAAAGCGTGAATCGCCTCATGGGCGCCTTCCGGCTGTTCTTGCAGAACGGTGATGGCACGCGTGAGTTGCTCCTCGGCCGCGCTTCGGAACTCGTCGGTAAAATCGGCCTCAGGCCGTATGCGATAGCCCATGCCTGTCGTGCTCGAATTCTGTAGCAAGCGCCTGATTGGAATAGCGGAAGTCGCCCGTCACTTCGCGGCCGAGCCAGGCGGGCAGGGGAGGATTGTCAGTTTCGGCCTGCATCTCGACTTCGGCGATGACCAGGCCGCGATGGGCACCGCCAAAGACATCGACTTCCCAGACGAAACCTTCATAGGGGACGCGGTAACGCGTCTTTTCGATGACGATGCCGATGGCGTTTTCCAGCAGTTCCTCGGCGTCGGAGACGGGGATTTCATACTCGAATTCGTCGCGGGTGAGGGTGCTGCGGCCGATCTTCATCGTCAGCCGCGCAGTCTTCTCGTCAAGGATGCGAATTCGTACAGAGCGGTCGTCCATCGAGGCGACGTAGCCCTGCTTCAGGACCGATTTGGACTCGACAGCGGAGCGCCATGCTTCGCCGCGTACGAGGAACTTCCGTTCGATCTCTTTCGCCATACGAATGAACCTTTTGTGACGGTCGGGGTACGCTACCCCAATTTATAGCGATTTAATACCCGTCTTGTCGCACGGGCTGGTTTTATCTCGACAAGCCCTTGTGAGGGCGTTATTCGAAAGCCGATTTCAATCGTTTAAGGGAACCGTGGCCATGGGCGAGAAGACAGAGAAACTCCTTTCTATCCTGAAACTCCAGCCCGTCGTTCCGGTTCTGATCGTCGATGATGCCAAGTCGGCCGTGTCGCTTGCCCGCGCACTCGTTGCAGGTGGTCTCAAGGCCATCGAGATCACCATGCGCACCCCGGCTGCTCTCGATGCCGTGCGCGCGGTCGCCGCTGAAGTGGAAGGTGCTGAAGTCGGCGCCGGCACGATCCTCAATGCTGCTCACTGGGAAGCCGCCGTGCAGGCTGGCTCCAAGTTCATCGTCAGCCCAGGCACGACCCAGGAGCTTCTGGATGCCGCAGCCGGTTCACCGGTGCCGTTGCTGCCGGGCGCTGCGACAGCAAGCGAAGTTATGGCTTTGCGCGAAGAAGGCTATCAGGTGCTGAAGTTCTTCCCGGCCGAGCAGGCCGGCGGTGCTGCCTATCTGAAGGCGCTGTCGTCGCCGCTCGCCGGCACGTTCTTTTGCCCGACCGGCGGTATCTCGCTCAAGAATGCCAATGACTATCTGTCGCTGCCGAACGTCATCTGCGTTGGCGGTTCATGGGTCGCGCCGAAGGAACTGGTTGCTGCTGGCGACTGGGCAGGCATTACCAAGCTTGCTTCCGAAGCTTTTGCGCTGAAGAGCTGAGTTCTCGAGGCCGTCCGGTTTTGAAAGCTTGCAGGTTTTGAACGAGGGTGGCCATGCCGCCCTCGTTTGTATTTCGGCAGTCGCAAACCTATGTTCTCCTCCAGCCTCTAAAATAGGGAGAAGCAGAGGACATGTTCGACGCGAAGAAACTACTCGACCAGTTTCTGGGATCGCAGATCCCGGGTGTGGGCGGCAGCGTACGCGACCGTGCCGGCGACGCGATCCAGATGGCGAAGGATAATCCATTAAAGACCGGTGCGCTTGCCGCTGTGCTTCTCGGTACCAAGACCGGCCGCAGTATCGCAGGCAATGCCGTTACCATCGGCGGTCTCGCAGCCATTGCGGGCCTCGGCTATCAGGCCTGGAAGAACTATCAGGCAGGGCAGGCACCTGCAGCACCCTCCGATGCGCCGACGGCAAACAATCCCGTTCTCCTGCCTCCGCCTGCAGAATCCGGCTTCGGTACGGCCTCACCAGCGACCAGCAATGAGTTCGTACTGGTTCTTATCCGCGCCATGATCGCTGCCGCCAAGGCCGACGGTCATATCGACGATGCGGAACGCGTCCTCATCATGGACAAGGTCAAGGCCGCCGACGTCAGCGGCGAGGCGGCGAGCTTCATCGAACGTGAGCTTTCGGAGCCGACCGATATCGATGCGCTTGTCGCTGCGGCGGTGACGGAGGAGCAGAAAGTCGAGCTCTACACCGCCTCGCGCCTGACGATAGAGCCGGATTCACGGGCCGAACGCGGCTATCTCGATCTGCTTGCGGGCCGGCTCGGCCTGCCTGATCAGCTGGTCGATCACATCGAAGCGACGGTTTCCTCTGCCAAGGTCACTCTCTCGCAGTGATCTTGAGAACTCGCAGCAATCTGCGGGTCCAGTGACATCAGGGCCGGTTGCCTTTGCGGGGCGGCTGGCCTATCCACTCCCGGACAAGAGGAGTGACCCATGGCCATGAGCCCGGAAAGCCGTTCGCAGGCGATTGCAGCCGCTATCATTCTGGTTTCTGCCGGGCTGGTGATCTATTTCCTGCCGACCATCGTGCTGTGGATCGGCAGTTTTTCGCCGATATTGGCAGTCATCGTCGGCGTCTGCCTGCTGATGTGTTTCTTCGGCATATTTTGGCTGCGAGCACGCTACCAGCGCAGCAGAAAGCCGTGAGGCTATCCCTGCAGGGAGGCTCCGAGCAACAATATACCCATCAGGATCACAAGAAGCGCGCCTGCTATCTCGATCGTATTGCCGATCCAGATTGAGGCGGACGAACCACGGCCGGAGAGGCGTACGGCGGTGCTCTTGGCCGTCACGGCGAGCGTCGCAAGAATCGCAACGGTAATGGCGGTGCCAAGCGACATGGCGACGACCGAGAGCACGCCGCCGAGATAAAGCCCGTTCAACAGCGAGAAGGTCATGACCAGCAATGCGCCGGAGCAGGGGCGTAGGCCCACGGCGATAACGGCAGACCACGCCTCACGGGCGCTGAACTTGTCGCCGCTGACCAGCGAGGGATCGGGCAGGTGCGAATTGCCGCAGGTCTCGCAGACCATGCCCGGCACGTAGGTATGGCCCGGGTCCACGGCCTGCGCCTTGCCGTTGAAGCTGAAACTGGCGCTCTGGCGTTCGCTCGCATTGTCCTTCCAGTCCAGCATCATGCTGACGGGGCCCGCCGGCGTTGCCATGAGCCGACGACGCGGCAGTTGACCAGCCATCGAGCGTAGCTTGCGGAAAAGCAGCCAGCAGCCAAAAAGGATGACCATCACGAAGCTTGCGATTTCCATGGCCTGTGTTGCCATGGTCAGCGTGATGCCGGTGCCGCGCAGCACCAGCCACGCGGCGCCGACGAGCACGACGGCCATGACGCCCTGGACGAAGGCTGAGATGAAGGAAATGACGACGCCACGTCGAAGCTCGACTTCGTTGGCGATCATGTAGGACGAGATGACGGCCTTGCCGTGGCCCGGGCCGGCGGCGTGAAACACGCCATAGGCGAAAGAAAGACCGATCAGCGAGGATAGTTGCCAGGGGTCTTCGCGCATGGCTTTCAGCGCGCCGGTCAGCGCGCGATAGAAGGCTTGCTGCTCGTAGTTCACGTACAGGAAAAGAGGTGCCAGCGGCCCGCCCGTCGGCTGGAAGCTCGGCTCCGCCGTGCCGATGCCAAGCGGCGATTGCGCATGGGCGGCAGTGGCCACGACGGCGATTGCAAGCAGGGCAAGGGGCAGGCGCTTTATCAGCATGTGACCTCCAGCCGTGTGGCGAAGAGCTTCGACATATTGGTGCCGGTTGGATCGTTGAAGAAAGCGTCGGTCAGTGACTGCTTGTTTTCCGAAATTACCTCGTCTGCGTCCGGGCGCACGACCGCGTGTTTGCAGGTCTTGAAGCCGTCACCGACCACGGCGAGTTCGTTGTCGGTCGGGAAGTCGATCGAGGTATAGAGCGTCGGATCATAGACGCCGAAAGTCAGCTTGCCTTTCAACGGCATCTTCTCCACCGGTTTGACGGCGAAGAACATCAGGAGTTGCCCTTCCTTGTAGTCGACATGGATGATTTCGGGCTTTTCGACTTTTATGTTTTTCCCGTCGATCGTCAGGTTCATGTAGTAGTCGTAATCCGCAAGCGAATCCCGAACGGTCTTGCCCACTTCGGCAAGCTCGTTCGGCTCCAGCTTCAGATCGGTATTCTTGTCGAAGTCCATGACGACGGAGGAGGAGAAGACCTCGTCGAAGCGCCAGACGTTGCGTAGTTCCTGAATGCTGCCGTCACGGGCTGCGACAACCTCGAGCCTTGCTTCCACGAAAATATGCGGATGAGCGAAGGCGGTGGCGGGGGCCAGTGACAAAAGCCCAGCCGTCAATAGTGTCGATCGTTTCATGCTGCCCCGCTGCCCTGTTCGGTTGGGGTGATTTTCTCACCAGAAAATGGGACGGAATTGGGACCGGACCTGCGACGCTTGGGCACGTCCATCCACTGAGGTCAGGGATGTTTCTTGAACCAGTTAGAGAGGTAGTCGACGAAGATCCTGACCTTTGCCGGTAGATAGCGCCGGTGGGGATAGACGGCATAGATGCCACGGTCAGTCGGAATATAGTCATTGAACAAGGTCACCAGCCTGCCGTCCTCGATCGGTTTGCGAGCGATGAAGTCTGGAATCAGCGCAATACCGATACCCGAGAGCGCGGCGCGCAATGTCGCGTGCGGGCTGTTGACTTCCATCGGGCCGGAAACTGCGACCGCAAAGGAGGTGCTGTCGGGATTGTAGAAGCGGATGCTTGCCTGGTTGCGGGAATTGGTATCGACGATGAAGGGCACGTTGGAGATATCGCTCGGATGCTCGATATTGGGGTAGCGTTCGAGGAATTCCGGGGTGGCGCAGATATGGACGCGGAAATCGGAGATCTTGCGGGCAATCATACCGGAATCTTCGAGTTTCGTGACGCGGACGGCGACGTCGAAGCCTTCCTCGATCAGGTCGACGAAACGGTCGTCGGCGGCGATCTCCAGTTGCAGGTTCGGATTCTCCTTGGCGAAATCGATCAGGGACTGTCCGACATCGGCATCGACGAAAGTGCGTGGCACGGAAACCTTGAGGCGCCCCTTCAGCTGCGCGTTGTTCTCGCGCACGAGATCGGCGAGGTTGTCGATCTCCTTCAGGATGTCGGAAGCGGTGCGATAATAGGTATGGCCGGCCTCGGTCATGGAGAATTGCCGGGTGGTGCGATTGAGCAGAAGCGCGCCGAGCTCATCCTCCAGTTCACGCACGTATTTCGAGAGCAGCGCCTTGGAGCGCCCGGTACGACGCGCCGCGGCGGAAAAGCCTTCTGCTTCAACAACATCGATGAAGGCACGTATACGGGTCAGGGTGTCCATGGGCGGTCCTCCAAATCTGTTGAATGAGGTTGAACAAATTGTCCTTAATCGTTCAATTATTTTTTTGGGCCGCTGGGCAAAATTTCTCTTGATTGTGAAGGCGAATATTCTTATTTCCCACTCAGCCCAAAGTCGCACGTGCCCATGGGTGTCCGCCGAACCCTCGAATTGGTGAGGAAATCGGTAAGGTACCTGGAATTAACCCCTCCAGTCGCTATTCCGGCCAACCGGAAAATGCGAGGACGCCTGAAGCAACGACGGTGCGGGCCTTTTTGTTCTCTCCCTGCTTTCCATCAGCGGGGGTTACTGAAGAGGCACACCTTCATTGCCGGAAGTGCGGCAGGGATATTCCCTCCAATCCATGGCAGACAAAGCCGAACCCATACCGCATTCGCGGCGTTGGTTCACTATCTGCGCATCAAGCGCCGTCAAGGATCCGGGGTCTCCACCGGCTGGTTCCTGAGCGGTTCTTGCATGCCCTTTGTCCTCCGGTTGACGCCGGAGCTCTGGAATTGGAAGAGGGAATCGATATGACCACCCAGCGCATCCGCGACTTTCTCGCAACCCGACGTCCCGACGGTCCCTGCCTCGTGGTTGACCTCGACGTCGTCAAAGACAATTTCCACGCCTTCCGTCACGCCATGCCGGACAGCGCGATCTATTACGCCGTCAAGGCAAACCCGGCTCCGGAAGTCCTGAAGCTGCTCGCAGGCCTCGGCTCCAACTTCGATTGCGCGTCCGTCGCAGAAATCGAAATGGCGCTCGAAGCCGGTGCGACCGCGGCCCGTATCTCCTACGGCAACACGATCAAGAAGGAACGCGACGTTGCCCGTGCGCATGCACTCGGCGTCAGCCTCTTCGCAGTCGACAGCCATGAAGAAGTCGAGAAGATTTCCCGTGCTGCTCCGGGCGCGCGCGTTTTCTGCCGCGTTCTGACCGATGGCGAAGGTGCTGAATGGCCGCTGTCGCGCAAGTTCGGCTGCGTTCCGCAGATGGCCGTCGACGTTCTCGTCTACGCTCATCAGCTCGGTCTGCAGTCCTACGGCGTGTCGTTCCATGTCGGCTCGCAGATGACCAAGGTCGATGCCTGGGATTCAGCTCTGGCCGATGCCAAGCGCGTCTTCGTCCAGCTTGCCAAGCAGGGCATCCACCTGCAGATGGTCAACATGGGCGGCGGCTTCCCGACCAAGTACCTGCGCGACGTTCCGTCGGCAGAAGCTTACGGCAAGTCGATCTACCAGGCGCTGCGCACGCATTTCGGCAACCAGATCCCGCAGACGATCATCGAGCCGGGCCGTGGCATGGTCGGCAATGCAGGCGTGATCAAGGCTGAAGTCGTTCTGATTTCGAAGAAGTCTGACAATGACGACGCTCGCTGGGTCTTCCTCGACATCGGCAAGTTCGGCGGTCTCGCCGAAACCATGGACGAGGCCATCCGCTACCCGATCCGCACCGAGCGTGACGGCGACGAGATGGAGCCCTGCGTGATCGCCGGCCCGACCTGCGACTCGGCCGACGTGCTGTACGAAAAGAACCTCTATCCGCTGCCAATGTCTCTGACGATCGGCGACGAGGTTCTGATCGAAGGCACCGGCGCTTACACGACGACCTATTCGGCGGTCGCTTTCAACGGCTTCGAGCCGCTGAAGGCTTACGTCATCTAAGGTCTTGTTTCCGCCAGCCCCGTGACCAGCCGGGGCGGCAAATTCACAATTCTCCGAAGTCACCGCTGATAACGGTATTGGGTACGGGAGGCCAAGATGGCCGCTGTTCTTGATTCTGTCCGCGCATTCTTTGCGCCTGTTACTTTCTCCATCGACGCGGAAAATCCGTCCGACGTCGTCGCTCGCGAAACCCTGCTCGATCGCGTCATGGGTCCGGACCGCCGCAAGAAGTCGTCGGAAGCGATCCGTCGCAACCGCGTGCCGGCCGACGGCCTGGCGCTCGTCGCCCGCGATCGCGACGGCCGTGTGATCGGCACGGTTCGTCTGTGGAATGTCGAGGCCGGCATCAACCAGGAAGGCTCGGCCCTCGACGCACTGCTGCTCGGCCCGCTCGCGGTCGACGGCAAGCATGGCGGCAAGGGCATCGGCTCGGCGCTGATGCGCGCAGCACTTCTCGAAGCAAAGAACCGTGGTCACGGCGCAGTCCTGCTCGTCGGCGATGCGGAATATTACGAGCGTTTCGGCTTTTCCGCCGAGAAGGCTCGTCACCTCGTCATGCCCGGCCCGTTCGAACGCTCGCGCTTTCTGGCGCTTGAGCTCGTCGAGGGCTGGCTTGGCGGCGCAGCCGGTATGATCGTCCCGTCGGGGCGCATGCTGGCCAGTGCACCGGTCAGGAAGGCGGCCTGACCGGCAAGCCCCTCCCATCTCCGGGAGGGGCTTTTTTGTTTCAGGCGTTCTGATCGCTCAGGGAGCCTTTGCGTCGACCCTGCCATCGTCGATCAGCCAGCGGACAGCTTCCTGCACCGCTTGCAGCGAGCTGTGCCGCGGCGTGAATCCGAGTAGCCGGCGGGCTTTTTCCATCGAGCAGTTGGGGCTGCGGGCAATATGTTCCCAGGTGGCTTTCGCCTCTTCCGGGTACTGTCTTTCCGCCCAGGCTTCGTAAGGGAGGAACTCCAGCCTGGCTTCCTTGCCGAACCAGGCGGCCATGGCTTCGGCATAACCGCGCAGCGTTACCGCTTTTTCCGAAACTGCATGGAATGCCTCGCCGAATGCGGCCTGCGGTTTTGCGATGGCCGCCATGAAGAGTTCGGCAATGTCGTCGGCATGGACGTGATGCACGGTTTCCATGCCGAAATTTGGCAGAGCCAGTATTTCGCCGCGCGCCAGCGTCGCGAAAACGTCGGGATTGAAATGACCTGCCGGGTTCAGCGGGTTCCAGCCAGGGCCGACAATATGGCCCGGATGGATAAGGGTTACAGGGAAATTTCTCTCCCGCGCCATCCCGAGCAGATAGGATTCGATCGCGGCTTTATTCACGCCATAGTCACCAAATGGCTTCTTCGGCGCCTCCTCCGGGGTCGGCACCACAGTCGAGAAACCGTGCGTCCAGATCGTGCCGGTATGAAGAAAATGGCTGACATGGCCTTCGAGGGCAGTCACGAGCTGTTTGTTGCTGTCAGGCGTGAAGCAGATCATGTCGATGACGATCTCGCCTCCCAGCGCGCGAACCTCGTGGCCGAAGCGGCCCTCCGCCTCGAGTGCCGCGCGATCCATGCGCCTGATATCGACACGGTTCCACGCTTCGTTCGCCTTGTAGGGCGTGGCTGCGCCCCGGCTAATCGCCACTACCTCATGGCCGGCCTCAACAAGGCGGGGCACGAGATAGGTGCCAACATGTCCTGTTGCTCCAATGACGACGACGCGAGCCATGCTGTCTCCTCCAGATGCGCGTTTGGGCTTGTGCTGCACTATGTCGTGCCGCTTCGGCGGACTGCAAGTGGCCAGTACGCGGATCATGAAGTTCCCCGTCCGTGTGAATCGCCGAGCCGGCCTTCGGCGTGCAATGGCAGTCGGGATTTGCTGCATTGCCCGATGGCGGAGATCACCGGTATGGTGTGYGCCGCCTGACGCAAAAAGCTGGCGGTCGCTAAATTTTTAGCGAAGCGTCCAATCAAACTGCAAATCGCTTCCTGTAGGGTTCGCGGCGTGGGACTTCGGGACGGGCTCGATGCTGCTGGATCTGCGGACAATTTATTTCATCGTTGCGGTGAGCTGCGTTGTTCTGAGCGCGCTCCAGTTCGCCGCCTATGCGACCGGCCGTTTCGAACGCTGGCCGCTGTGGTGGGGCGCCAGCAACCTGCTCGTCGGCATCGGCTCCTTCCTCGTCGCGCTGCGCAATCTCGTTCCCTATTATGTCTCCATCGATGCGGGCAACGTGCTGACCATCGTTGGCTACATGCTGATGTTCTTTGYTGTCCGCGCCTTTGCGGGAC
This sequence comes from Rhizobium sp. 05N49, assembly GCF_056396805.1. NCBI lineage: Bacteria > Pseudomonadati > Pseudomonadota > Alphaproteobacteria > Hyphomicrobiales > Rhizobiaceae > Rhizobium > Rhizobium sp. 05N49. Next base: position 189,313 of record NZ_JBFTME010000009.1, on the reverse strand, counting down.
ATCCGATCGACCGGCGCTATTCCTGGATCGTGATCGTCTTCGGCAGCCTGCCGGTAGCCCTCTTTATCAGCGATCCGGCGGCGATATCCGAACGCCTGCTCTATGTTTCGGTAATCTGCTGTCTTTGCGACCTCACCATCGTCAGGGAGGCAGCAGGTATCGCCCGCCGTGAGAAACTCTATTCGGCTGCTATTCTTTGCGGACTTTATGTTGCGACTGCAGCCATCTTCGCGGTTCGTAGTTTTCTGGCCGCCACCGGTGATATCGGTGGGCCGGACCCATTCGGGGGCAGTATCATCCATAGCTGGATGGCAGTATCGGCCGTGGCCTTCATCATGCTGCGCAGTATGGCCATGGTGCTGATGGCGGCCGAGCGGAGCCGTAATCAGCTTATCGAGCTTGCTCATCACGATCCGCTCACCGGGACGCTCAACCGCAGCGGCCTTGCCCAGCATGTGCCGTCGCTTGCCAGTGAGCCGGTCTCATTGCTCATCATCGATGTCGACAATTTCAAGCAGTTGAACGACCGGCACGGTCACGCCGCCGGTGACGAGGTCTTGCGGCTTTTCGCGAACGTGTCGAAGGCCATCCTGCGGTCAGCCGATCTGCTTGCGCGACAGGGTGGGGATGAGTTCCTGGCTGTGCTGCGGAATGCCGATCGGGACGAGGCAGTCGCAATTGCCAATCGCATCCGTCTTTCCTTCGCGGCAGCGGTGATGCAGCTGCCGGATCTTGCGATCTTTCCGACGCTCAGCATTGGTGTTGCGACGCGCTGCGAGAACACCGTGGATTTCGAGCGACTGACGCAAATGGCGGATGAGGCGCTCTATCGCTCGAAGCGCGAGGGTCGCAACCGGGTCGAAGTGTCAAGCGAAAGCCAGCAGGCTGCTTAAACTCGGTCGGTTTGTCAGATGTTCTGGTCCATGGTCTCAGCCGGGATCTCATCATTGCGATGGATGCGCACGACGACCGCCGGAACGCCTGCGACCGTGCAATGGGCCGGCACCGGCTTCAGCACGACACTGCCGGYCGCGATCTTGCTGAAGGCACCGATCTCGATATTGCCGAGGATTTTTGCACCAGCGCCGATCATGACGCCATGCCGGATCTTCGGATGGCGGTCTCCCGTTTCCTTGCCCGTGCCGCCGAGCGTGACATTCTGAAGGATCGAGACCTCGTCCTCGATGACAGCTGTTTCGCCAATCACAATGCCCGAGCCGTGGTCGAGCATGATCGAGGAACCGATCCTTGCAGCCGGATGGATATCGGGACCGAAGACCAGTGAAGCAAGGTTGGAAAGCCAGCTGGCGATCTCGAAGCGGCCATTGATCCAGAGCGCATGGGCGATGCGGTGCGTCTGCAGGGCGTGGAAGCCCTTGAGGTTCAGCAGCGCATGCAGATAGGTGGTGCAGGCCGGGTCGCGTTCGCGCACAGCCAGAAGATCGGCTTCGATGGCGGCGCGGATATCGACATGGTCCAGCAAGATGCCGTGAAACAGGCTGAAGAGATCTTCGGAATCGACCTTCGCCACTGCAAGGCGCGCGGAGATCACGCGGGCGATGATGTCAGCGTCGCTTTCTGCACCGATGATCTGCATTTCGAGCAAAGTCCGCAGCGTAGGTTCGCGTGCGGCGAGATCGACTGCTTCGGCACGGATTGCCGACCAGACCGAAGCGAATGCGCCCAACTCTTTGGCGGCGGCGTTGTTCGAAGCTTGCATTCTCGGATCCCTGTTCCTGCAATCGGTGCGCAGCCAAGTGTCAGTTGCGGAGGCTATCAGCACTATACACTGGTTCCGGCAGGCGATGCCAATGGTAGAGCATGTCAGGCTCTCCTTCCTCGTTGCCACTGCCATCGGTTTCCTCGACGGATGAAAAACCACGTGCTTCGTAGAAGGCGCGAGCGCGGCGATTTTGCTGGAAGGTCCAGAGGCGGACGTCGTCCATGTCCCTTACTGCCAGGGAAAGAAGCCTTGTGCCAATTCCGATGCCCTGAACATCGGGCAGAACATAGAGCTGCTCGATCCAGCCATTTCCGTAGGCGATAACGCCAGCAAGCCGATCATCGATAAAGGCGCCGAGGACTGTGCATTTCATCAGCAAATTCGTTTGCCAGAAAGCTTCGTCTTCCACAGGCGTGTGCAAATCCGGAAGGTGCGGCAATGCGTGCCATAGTGCGATGCGCCGCACCATGGCCGCCTGATAAGCATGTCCCGCATTCAGAGCCGCGATTTCGACCACCACGGCAATCAGTCCGCCGCGATATCCACCACGCCGCAATCACCGGCTTCGGAGGCGAAGGCAAGCAACTTGCCGTTCTTGCTCCAGCTCATGCCGGTGATGGCGCCCTTGCCGGGGCGACGCAGCAGTGCTTCCTTGCTGTCAGCGAGACGGACGGCGAGGATCATGCCGTCGATGAAACCGATGGCGAGGATATCCTCGGCCGGATGGAATTTCACCGAGGTCGCCATGATGTTGGCCCGGGTGCCGAGCTCCAGCGGCGCCTTGCCCATGGGGCCGTCCTTGCCCTGGAAAGGCCAGACGATGGCGGCCGGCGCTCCGGAGGAGGCTAGCCACTTGCCCTTGGCGGACCAGGACAGCGACTTCACCTTGGCCGGATAGCCTGTCATGCGCATATGACGGGCTTCGGTGCCGGATTTGACGTCGAGCTTCCAGCCGTGCAGCGCATTTTCCTGCATGGACGTGACGAGGAAGTTGCCGTCTGGCGAGAAGGTTACGCCGGTATGGGCGCCCTTCCATTCGAGATCGACAGGTTTGGCGTTTGTGCCCACCCAGTGCAGCGAGACGCCGTTATAGCGGGTGGCTGCAATGCGCATGCCCTTCGGCGCGAAGGCGATGCCTTCGACTGTGCGCTCTTCGGGGAATTCCTTGGTCATGCCGTCGACGAGACGTACGAGCGTACTCTTGCCGTAGGAATAGGCCACCGCACCTTGCGGGCCAGCCGCGACCTGCGAAATCCATTTGCGCGGCGCCGACGCGATCTCGCTGACATTGCCGCCGGCATCGATGCGCAGCACCTTGCCGTCCTCGCCGCCCGAAATCAGGCTTTCGCTGTAGGGATCGCGGATCGCCGTCAGCATGCCCTGATGGGCTTCGATGACCTTGTCGCTGCCTTCGAGCCGGTGAAAGGTACCGCTGGCATTCGCAAAGAAAGGGACATCACCTAAAAATTCGACGGCCAGAACGTGGCCGTCGAGATCAAGCGGTGCAACTGTTGGCATCAGGCGGCAGCCTCGCAGGCCTTGAAGGATTCTTCGAGCTTTGCGCGATCGAGATCGCGGCCAATGAAGACGAGACGGGTCTCGTGCTTTTCACCATCCTTCCAGGGACGCTGATGGTCGCCTTCGATGATCATGTGTACGCCCTGGACGACATAACGCTCGGCGTCGTCCTTGAAAGCGATGATGCCCTTGAGACGAAGGATGTTCGGACCCTGCGTCTGGGTGATCTTCTGGATCCAGGGGAAGAAACGCTCGGGGTTCATCTCGCCGCCGCGCAGCGAAACGGACTGCACCGTCACGTCGTGGATGGCCGACATCTGGCCATGGTGATGGTGGTCATGGTCATGGTCATGATCGTGATGATGATGGTCATGATCATGGTGATGGTGATCGCAATCCGGGCCGCAGACATGATCGTCATGACCGTGCTCGAGGAAATGCGGATCGTTTTCCAGTGCGCGCTCGAGGTTGAAGGCGCCCTGGTCCAGGACGCGGGCGAGATCGACGCCGGAGCGGCTCGTCTTGTAGACGCGGGCGGCGGGGTTGATTGCGCGCACGATATCCTCGATCAGCGCCAGTTCCTCCGGCGTCACGAGATCGGTCTTGTTGATGATGACGACGTCGGCGAAGGCGATCTGGTCTTCGGCTTCACGGCTGTCCTTCAGGCGCAGCGGCAGATGCTTGGCATCGACAAGGGCAACAACGGCGTCGAGCTCGGTTTTGGCGCGGACATCGTCATCCATGAAGAAGGTCTGGGCAACCGGTACCGGGTCGGCAAGACCAGTGGTTTCGACGATGATGCCGTCAAAGCGGCCGGGACGGCGCATCAGGCCTTCGACGACACGGATCAGGTCGCCGCGGACCGTGCAGCACACACAGCCATTGTTCATTTCGTAGATTTCTTCGTCGGATTCGACGATCAGGTCGTTGTCGATGCCGATCTCGCCGAACTCGTTGACGATGACCGCATATTTCTTCCCGTGATTTTCGGAAAGGATGCGGTTGAGCAGCGTCGTCTTGCCCGCGCCGAGATAGCCGGTGAGCACGGTAACGGGAATGGGCTTCTGCTGTGTCTGGATCGCGTCGGTCATGAGAACCTCTAGGAATAGGGCCTTGACCCCGAGGGCAACGTCGGGGCCGGAATTGGTCGGTTTCATATAGGCGCTTGGAAGCGGCAGTTCAAAGGGTTTTGTATGTTATAAGATCACATTGCCCGATGGGAAAGTAGGACGGTCAGCGCAGCGTCTGCGCGTCGAAGGCATCGACATCCTGCAGCAGTTCCACGAGCCCGCTGACGGCATGGGCAATCAGAGCCTCGCCCTTGGCTGCGGTCGCCTTTGCGGCATTGCCGGTCACGCCCTGCGGATTGAGATCGGACATTTTCCAGCCGAAGGCATGCGGGCCGTAGGCACGCAGATGTTTGAAGCGTTCGGTAAACTCCGTTTGACGGGATGGGAAGACCGCCGCCTTGTCCATGTCCACTTTATCGGGATAGAGAGCCAGCATGACCGATGTTTCAACATCGCCGCCGTGGATGTCGATTGCCTTTTCGCCGGGAGAAATCACATCGTCAGGGACGCCGAAGCGGGTCCAGCTGGTCGCGACCGCGAGCATGTTGAAGCGCACCCGCGCTTCCGTAGCCACGATGGTCATCAGTGGCGAGTTGCCGCCATGGGCGTTCAGCATCACGAACTTCTGGATTCCGATCGTTGAAAGCTCATCCGCGATCTTTAGCCAGCGTTTGACGGCTGTATCGAAAGCGAGCGTCTTCGTTCCTTCAACATCCATGTGCTCTAAGGAGTAGCCGACCGATTCGACAGGGAGTACGGTAACAGGCAGGCCGGCCGGCAGGGCGGTTTTCAGCCGGTTGACGATACCCTGCGCGATCAGTGTGTCGGTTTCGAAGGGCAGATGCGGGCCGTGCTGTTCATGGGCGCCGAGCGGCAGGACCGCGATCCAGTGGTGGCGGGCCTCAGGAGCTAGCGCCGGATCATTGTCCTCGAAACGGAACGACGGAACCAACACGGGCGTTGCCTCTTGTTTATGACGAGATGATGGGCAATGTCATAGCGCAGCCTGGGCAGTGCTTAAAGATCAAAGGGATGGCAATGGGCAAGAAGCATAAGGACGGCAAGAAGCACAAGAAAAAGAAGGATCAGACCGAATACACGATCGTCGATCTTTCGCCGGCCTTGACGCAGGCTGCCCGCTCCATGCGCACGGTTCTGTCGCGCAACCTGCTCGAAAGCGGTCTCTATGCCGGTCAAGACGGCGTGATCCTTTCCCTTGCGGAAAGCGACGGGATGACCGCCGGCGGGCTTGCCCAGAAGCTTGGCGTGAAGGCACCGACCATGACGCGCACCATCGGCCGCATGGAGGCCCAAGGCTTCCTCGAGCGCAAGCCCGATGCCGAGGATGCCCGGCTCACGAAGGTCTATCTCACCGAACTCGGCCGCGGCAGCGTGCAGGCGATCGAGCTCGCCGCCTCCTCCTGCGACAAGCTTGCGACGCTCGATTTCTCCGAAAAGGAGATCCGCAATCTGGTGCGACTGCTGAAGGCGATCGATGCCAATCTGCAGGCGGAAGCCGTACATGTCGACGAAGATGAGGAAGATTGAAAATTTCCTCAAAAGGCGAATTGCCTGCGCCGCTTAAATCTTTTAATTAAACTTTTTAAGGCTGTCGCTGCACCGCGGCAGTCTCTTATCGGCTTCACGCGTTGCCTGGAGGAGGAGACGTGGCGCAGAAGATCAAGCTTTCGACGATCGCCGAAACGCTCGGCATTTCAACAGCGACCGTTTCCCTGGCCTTACGTGACAGTCCCCTTGTAGCCGGCAATACGCGGGAGAAGATCAAGGAACAGGCGCGTGCGCTCGGTTACATTTACAATCGCCGTGCCGCGAGCCTGCGTACGTCGCGCTCCGGCATTATCGGCGTTGTCGTCCACGACATCATGAACCCGTTCTATGGGGAAATCCTGAAGGCGATCGAAAGYGAACTCGACCGCAGCCGCCACACTTTCATTCTCTCCAATCACTACGATTCCGTTGAGAAGCAGCGCACCTTCATCGAAACCCTGTTGCAGCTCGGTGGTGACGGGGTCATCATGTCGCCGGCTATCGGCACGCCCCCTGAGGACATCCAACTCGCAGAAGAGAACGGCATGCCGGCGATCCTGGTCGCGCGTTCGATGGACAGCCAGGATGTGCCGACTTACCGCGGCGACGACAGCTACGGCATCTCGCTTGCCACCAACCACTTGATCGGTCTTGGCCACCGAACGATCGCCATGATCGGCGGCACGGACCAGACCTCGACCGGGCGTGACCGCTACCAAGGCTACGTCAATGCGCTGCGCAAGGCCGGTATCGAGGTAGACCCGAACCTGCGCATTCCCGGCCCGCGCTCGAAGCAGGGCGGTTTCGAGGCCGCGGTGCATTTCCTGTCCCTGCCGCAAAAGCCGACAGCCGCGGTCTGCTGGAACGATCTGGTCGCGATCGGACTGATGAACGGTATCGCCCGCGCCGGTCTCGTGCCCGGCAGCGATATTTCGGTCACCGGGTATGACGATCTGGAAGAGGCCTCGATCGCGACACCTGCACTGACCACTGTCTGGAACGGCCAGACAGAGGTTGGACGTCTTGCGGCTCGCGCCCTACTTGATCGACTTGCCGGCAGCCATGAACCTGACGGCATCCATCTCATCAAGCCGGAAATGCGTATCCGCCAGTCCACCAGCCCTTATCGGCCGCGTTCCTGACCGCCGAAGCCAAGAGGAAAAGCCATGTCCCGTATTGCCGTTCTCGTTCCCGGGAAGATACATGATCGCGTTCTCGCCCAGCTGAAGGATCGCTTCGAGGTGATCAGCGTCGAGCGTGACGAGACGCTGAAACTTGATGCCGAGACGGCGCAACGCATCCGCGGCGTGGCACTCAGTGGCGCCTTCCCGGCTGTATGGTTCGAGCAACTGCCGAACGTTGAGATCGTCGCCAGCTTCGGCGTGGGGTATGACGGTATCGATGCGAAGCTTGCAGGTTCGAAGGGCATCATCGTCACCAATACGCCTGACGTGCTCAATGATGAGGTGGCAGATACGGCAATTGCGCTTCTGCTCAACACCATACGCGAACTGCCGAAGGCTGAAGCCTGGTTGCGGGACGGCAACTGGAAGCCGGGCTCTGCCTATCCGCTGACGCGCTATTCGTTGAAAGGCCGGCATGTCGGGCTCTATGGTCTGGGTCGCATCGGCCTTGAGATCGCAAAGCGGCTGGAACCCTTCAAGGTAAAGATCAGCTACCACACGCGCTCGCGTCATGCCGATGCGCCCTATAATTATCACCCGACGCTGAAGGGGCTCGCGGAAGCTGTCGATACGCTGGTCGCGATCGTGCCGAAGACACCGCAGACGCATAAGACGGTCAATGCCGACATCCTTTCCGCGCTTGGACCCGACGGCATCGTCGTCAATGTCGGCCGCGGCTGGACGGTGAATGAGGATGATCTGATCGCGGCGCTGAATGCAGGGACGATCGGTGGCGCCGGTCTTGACGTCTTCTATGACGAGCCGAATGTGCCGGCCGGTCTGCTTTCTGCGCCGAACACGGTGCTGGTGCCACATGTCGGCTCGGCATCCATCCCAACGCGCAATGCCATGGCGGATCTGGTGGCGGAAAACCTTATTTCCTGGTTCGAGCAGGGCAAGCCGGTGACGCCGGTCGCCGAAACGCCGGTCAAACAATAGGCCTCTACGCACTCCTTTCGTGAAGGCGAAGGGAGTGTTTTCGCTTATTCCTATTTTGCCCTTGGTCTTTTTCCAGTTTCCTACTTGGTCAGCGGGGAAGGATTGGCTATGGTTAGCCCCGGCCGCGTCATTCCCAGCGACCGCGATTATCATCGGCGGCATCTCGCCGTCTCAAGCACACACATAGCGATTTGATCGGGGAGCGTCTGCTCCGCCCGGCGCATTTTGTCGTCGGCAGCCGGCACTTCTGAAGGAGGCAGAAATGGATTATCGCAAGCTCGGTCCCAGCGGGGCCATCGTCACCGCATATTGCCTGGGTACCATGACGTTCGGGAAGGAGTCCGATGAGGCAGCTTCCTTCAAGATACTCGACGATTACTTCGCCTGGGGCGGCAATTTCATCGACACGGCAGACGTCTACAGCGCGGGTGCATCGGAGGAGATCATCGGCCGCTGGCTCAAGGCCCGCCCCACACAGGCACGGCAGGCTGTTATCGCCACCAAGGGCCGCTTCCCGATGGGCGACGGGCCGAACGATATCGGCCTTTCACGTCGCCACCTCAATCAGGCGCTGAACGACTCGCTGCGCCGTCTCGGTGTCGAGCACATCGATCTCTACCAGATGCATGCGTGGGATGCGCTGACACCAATCGAGGAAACCCTTCGCTTCCTCGACGATGCCGTCCGTGCCGGCAAGATCGGCTATTACGGTTTCTCCAACTACGTTGGCTGGCACATTGCCAAGGCTTCTGAAATCGCCAAGGCACAGGGTTACACGCGCCCGGTGACCCTGCAGCCGCAATATAACCTGCTGATGCGCGACATCGAACTCGAGATCGTCGATGCTTGCCAGGATGCCGGCATGGGCCTTTTGCCCTGGTCGCCGCTTGGTGGTGGTTGGCTGACCGGCAAGTACCGGCGCGACGAGATGCCAACGGGTGCGACGCGCCTCGGCGAAAATCCCAATCGCGGCGGCGAGGCCTATGCGGCCCGCAATGCCCAGGAACGGACCTGGGATATTATCGTGGCCGTCGAGGAGATCGCCAAGACCCGGGGTGTCAGCATGGCACAGGTTGCGCTTTCGTGGGTCGCGGCGCGTCCGGCCGTGACCTCGGTCATTCTCGGCGCCCGCACATCAGAACAGCTCGCCGACAATCTCGGCGCTGCGGAATTGGTGCTTTCGGCTGAAGAGACGACTAGGCTCAATGAGGTCAGTGCGCCGACGCCGGGGCAATATCCCTATGGCGTCAATGGTACCAACCAGCGTCACCGCAAGATCGAAGGCGGTCGCTGAGCCTATAGACTGGAAGAAGAAAGGCCGTCGGAAAGATCCGGCGGCCTTTTCGCTTCAGGCGATTGCCTGCGCCGGCCGTGACGGCAGCTTGCCGGCCCCATAATCTCTGACAGCGTCGCCGAATGCCGTGAAGATCCTGTTGGACGGTTTGTCGGTTTCGGCCCAGTATTCCGGGTGCCATTGCACACCGACGGCGAAAGCCTTGGCGTCGATGACGGAGACTGCTTCTATGGTCCCGTCCTCTGCCGTGGCTTCGACCTGCAGTCGGGGCGCGGTCTTGGCAATAGCCTGGCGATGCAATGAGTTCACGCGGATTTCGCCGGCGCCAATGATGCCAGCGATGCATGAACCCTCCTTGACGAAGACACTCTGGCGGATCGCATACATGCCGTCGCGGTCGGTCACATCGGGCTTGCGATGATCCCATATGCCGGGCTGTTCCTGAATTTCGCTGGCGAGCGAGCCACCCAGCGCAACATTAAGCTCCTGAATGCCGCGGCAGATCGCCAGAAGCGGGATGGCGCGGTCGATTGCGCGGCGGATCAGCGGCAGGCTCGTTGCGTCACGGGCCGGGTCAAAGGGGCCATCGGCCTCGGTGGCTTCGATGCCGTAGAGCGAGGGATGCACATTGCTGGCCGAGCCGGAAACCAGTACGCCGTCGACACGATCCAGAATTGCGTCCGTATCATAACCTTCCTCGAAGGCCGGGATGATGAAGGCCATCACACCGGCAGCATTCAGCGCTGCGCGCAGATACTGATGCTGGGCGGCATGCCACGTCGCGCCATCTAGACTGCGGATATCGGCAGGAATCGCAACGATCGGTTTCGTCATTTTCGCCCCGGAGAAATTATAATGGACGTTTCTGCGGCCAGAATGGCCAGCAAGTCAACGTTTTGATGCAGGCGGTGGCCAAATTGCGGCGGCGGGAATGTCCAGCGCTTGTTCGGATCTGGCTAAGTAATTGAATATAAAGTTTTCTGGTTTCTTCAAGTTTCAGGTGCGACGATTTTTGGAATGTCTGCAAACGCATCCGATATTCTGAGAGATCGTGTTGCCGAGTGTCATCCCTTGAATTACATTCCAGCCGATTTATGCAACCTGTGTTCGTAACTTTCGCGCGACCTCTTGGGTCGTATCGGCAAGGGGACTAAGAGGACTGACGCCATGTCGGAACCGAAGACGACGGCACTCGAGACGAAAACTGACCTGATGCCCTCGGTCGCGGCGGGTGGCCCGCCCGCTATCGTCACGGTCGTTCTTCCGCCGGAAAAGGCAGGCGATGTCAGTGATCTGGCAGAACGTTATCGGTTGGCAACTGCAGAGCCCCATACGCTGATCACTTTCGGCCAGGAGGCGATCGGCAGCTTCGGCGCCAAGCTTGATACGATCCTCTCGCAGATTACCAACGCCCAGTCGCCAGTGCTTTTCGAACTCTTCCGAACGATCAGGGAAGGTGTGAAAGATGCGGATCTGAAGGAGCTCGAAGCAAGCATCCGGGAGAAGTTGAAGGGCGGCTTCTTCGAACGCCTGCTGATGGCGATCGGCCTCGGTGATCCTGCCAAACGGCTGAAGACGGTGACGGACGAAGTGCGCGGCATGCTGCAGAGCAAGGCCAAGTCGCTCGGCGATCTCATCAAGCCGATGGAAGCACAGATCGACGAGGAGAGCGGCAAGCTTATCCTCGAAGTGTCGCGCATGAGCACGCTGGCAGAAGGCTATCGCGATACCATCGTGTCACTCGGCGTTTTTGTCGAGGCGGGCCGACATATCCTCGCAGACGCACTGCGGGAGCTCGAACGGCTGAAGCAGGAGGCCGTCTCCGGGGATCCGCTGAAGGTTCAGGAAGCCCGCGACTTCTCGCAGAAGCTCGATATCTTCCAGAACCGTGTGCTCGTTCTCGAAACGGCTTATGCCAAGGCGCCGACGGATCTCGACTCGATCGGTATTGCGCGGGGTGCGGCCCTGGCGACGCTTGCGGATACTGTCACTTCCGCCAATGCCGAGTTCAACGATATCAAGTCGATCCTCATCAGGCTGCACGCGCTTTTCCAGATGCAGTCGATTCAGCAGATCAATGCCATGCGGCGCGAATTGCGCGCTTCGTTGCAGCAATACGGCTCGCAAGTGCTCGAAGATGTTTCGGTCAATGCCGTCAAGGCGGCCGGTGAAACCCGGCTTGCCGATGCCGATCTCGTGCTCGGGACCGCGCAGCGACTTCGAGCAATCGCCGACAAGGTCGTCGCCGAAGGCGAACGCAACAAGGAGCGCTATGCCGCTGCCCGCACCAAGCTTGAACAAGCACGCCAGATCGTGACTGCCCGCCCGATCTGAGATCTCAGGAGAAAGACAAGCGCATGGCAACCTTCAATCTCAACAAGGGTCAGTCGTTCCAAATCCAGAAGGAGATCCAGCTCGTTCATTCCGGACTGGTCTGGGATCCGCCGGAAGGTTCCGGCCCGGCCTTTGATCTCGACGTGCATTGTTTCGCGCTGGTTCATCCCGGCGGCGATTCCAACCGGGCACGGCTCTATAATGATGGGTCGCATGCGCTGTGTTACGCCTTCGTGCGCAGCTCCAGCAATCCCGAGGGTTCGCTTTCCAAGAATGCCGATGGATCCTTCCAGACGGATGACGGCTCGATGTGGCATGAGCGCGACGACCGCACCGGACGCGGCGCTCTCACGAAGCCGGAGCCTGATGACGATGATGGTGACGAAGACCATCATGGCGGCGGCCATCACGACGAAGGTTTTCGCGAGGAGTTCAAGATCGTGCTGGCGAAGTTGCCGCGCGAAATCTCCGAACTCGCCGTCTGGGCAACAATTCATGACGCGGCGCGCAAGAAGCAGGATTTCGGCAAGGTCAAGAACGCCTATATCGAAGTCTGTGATGCGATGGACGACGAACTTTGCCGCTATCAGCTGACGGCGGAATTTGCCGGCAAGACGACGATCCAGGTCGCATCCTTCCTGAAGCAGGCGGATGGATCCTGGAAATTCTATGCCGTCGGCGCGGGATCGAACGCGGGTCTCGGCGACGTCATCCAGGCCTATCTCGGCTGAGCGGAGGCCCGCTTGACCAGCGGCAAGGCAGATGAACCGCCGGAGAAAAAGCCGGGCGGATCACCCAGGGTGCTTTTTCCGGAAAGCGCCGCGCCCGAGCCTGTTGCCGATCAGAAGGGCGGGAGCCGGCAGCCGAAAGTGCTGTTCGGTGCGCCCCGAGCCCCGACACCCAAGGGCGACCGCCCTCGGGTTCTTGCCGCGGGAGAGATCAGGCGCCGCATCTCCTGCAGCGTGGCTGAGCTTCAGGACATGGATGTGAGCGTAACGGAGGCGGCTGCGAAAGCGGCATTGCGGATCGTCGACAGCATCAATCTCGACGATCATTATTTCGATGACGTGGTTCGTTTCGGTGCTTTTCTGCAGACCGAGCATGGGAGGCTGGCGGACGGCGAACTCAAGATCGTCAGCAGTGACGTCTTGGCGCGGGGACGGCAGCTCTCCGCTGACCTGCTGCAGCGCCTGACGGAACTCGATCCCGACAGGGTATTTGCGGTCCGTGGCGGTTTTCTCGACACTGTCAAAGCTCTTGCTGCGCCCCGTGACCCGGCAGGCCTCTTTTCGCGCCTCTATCCGGAGGTGCGAAAATCGGTGGCGGAGCTCGATGCGCTTGCGCCCGACATCGTTGCCGTTGCCAATCAGGTGCGCGCTGTCGGCAAGGCCTATAAGACGCTCGCGAACAATCTTGCTGCGCATATTCTTGCCGGTCGATTCCTCGTCCATCACATCGGCAGCCTTCAACTGCCCGAGCGCGAGCGGCAGGCTCATTATGCCTCGCAGTCTGAAGCACTGGAAACGCGGACATCAAGCCTTTCAGCGACGAAAGCGACCGTCGAGATGAGCATCTGGACCGTTGCAGCTGTCTCGCAGGAAATCGAAGCGCTCGCCCGCGCAGCCGAGGGAGTGCTGCAGGAAGACCTGCCGGCCTGGCATGCGGCCTACTCCGCGGCGCTGACGGCTCAATCGGCGGAACTGGCAAGCACAAGCACGCCGCTTCGCAATCTTCACACCCGGATACTTGGAAAATTCAAACTGGAGAGGAACAGGCCGTGACGACATTCAAATTGCAGAAACCGGAGGAAGAGGTTCGCCGTGTCGGTTTCGTTTTACAGAAGCAGGGCATTCACGAGCGTATACCGGCGCAGGTCGGCATCAACATCGACGTCTCTGGCTCCATGAGCGAGCTTTTCAAATCCGGCGCTGTGCAGGCCGCGCTGGAGCGCATCCTTCCCGTTGCTCTGTATTTCGACGATGACGGGCGTATCGATACCTGGGTGTTTTCCAACAGGCAGAACATGGCATCTCTGACGCCAGCCACGGCCAAGAATTACGACGGTTACGTTCAGCGTGAGATCGTCGCCAACAAAGAACTGGAGACTATCCTGTGGGGCGGCACGGACTACGGTCCAGTCATCCGGTCGAATCTGATGACCTATGGTCTGATGGAAGAAGAATGGGCAGGCGGCCTGCTGGGCATGATCTTCGGCATGCAACGTGATGCCTTCGGTGAAGAAACGCGATCAGGCACGCCGGCAATCAACTATTTCCTGACGGACGGGGAAAATGCCGACCGGGACGCTGCCTGGGAATTGCTGCAGAAGGCCGAGCGGGCTGAATCGCAGATCTACTACGTGATGGTCGGTATCGGCGATGAGAAGTTCGAATTCCTGCGCAACGCCGCCGAGCATTTCCCGAATGTCGGCTTCGTCAGCGTCCGGGATCTCGGAAAATTTGTCGGCAGCGATGATGCCTACGAAAAACTGCTTCCGGCCGAACTCTGCACCTGGCTGAAACATGAGCATGACGACGAGGATGACGATCATCATTGATCGTTTGCCCTGAAGGCAAGCCCGGTCGCTTCATCGCGCAAGCGGCCCGGCACGAAGCAGCTAAGCTGCTGATTCTGATGGATGTGTGGCTTGCGCCACAGAAGCGTCGTGATCCCAAAGACTAATAGACTAAAGCTTGAAACGCTTCTTCCGCCATGCTTAGCTTTGCCATTACTGCGGGTAGGGTGAGGATTGACCACGCAGTGCCATCTATACGGGAGGTTTTTGATGGATCGTCGTTCATTTATGAAGAAGGCGGGAACAGCCAGCGCCGGCGCCGTTGCCGCGACTGCTTTGGCAGCACCTGCAATTGCGCAGGAAAACCCGAAGATCGCCTGGCGTATGACCTCGTCGTTTCCGAAGAGCCTGGACACGATCTATGGCGGCGCCGAAGATATTGCCAAGCATGTATCCGCTGCCACTGACGGTAATTTCACGATCCAGCCTTTCGCAGCCGGCGAAATCGTCCCCGGCCTGCAGGCCGTCGATGCGGTGGCGGCCGGTACTGTCGAGGCAGCCCACACCACCTCCTATTATTTCGTCGGCAAGGACCCGACCTACGCCATCGGAACGGCCATTCCGTTCGGACTGAACAGCCGCCTGACCAATGCCTGGTTTTACCAGGGCAACGGCAACACGCTGATGAATGAATTCTATGCCACACAGGGAATGTATGCCCTGCCGGCCGGCAATACCGGTGCGCAGATGGGCGGCTGGTTCCGCAAGGAAATCAATACGCTCGACGATCTCAAGGGCGTCAAGATGCGCATTGCCGGTCTCGCCGGTCGCGTCATGGAGAAGGTCGGCGTCATCCCGCAGCAGATCGCCGGCGGCGACATCTATCCGGCGCTGGAAAAGGGAACGATCGATGCGGCCGAATTCGTCGGCCCCTATGATGACCTGAAGCTCGGCTTCCACAAGGTGGCGAAGTACTACTACTATCCGGGCTGGTGGGAAGGCGGTCCGACGGTGCATGCCTTCTTCAATCTCGATAAATGGAGCAGCCTGCCGAAGCACTATCAGGCAGCGCTCAACGACGCCTGCGCTTTCGCCAACACCAACATGCTGGCAAAATACGACACGAAGAACCCGAGCGCGCTGAAGCAGCTCGTTGCGGAAGGCGCAACGCTGCGGCCGTTCAGCCAGGAGATCATGGAAGCCTGCTTTCAGGCCGCGATGGGCATCTACAGTGAAATCTCAGGTACGAACCAATATTTCAAAAAGATCTACGATGACCAGACTGCTTTCAAGCGGGATGCCTATCTCTGGATGCAGCTCTCGGAATACACGTTCGATACGTTCATGATGATCCAGCAACGGGCCGGTAAAATCTAAGAGATTTTCTTTTATCAGCGATATCAAAAAGATAGCCCCGGATGAAGATCCGGGGCTTTTGTTTTCCTTATTGTGCGGGGGGAGGCGGCGGCGCGCTCGGCAAGGCCGGCAAGGTCAGACCCGGAATCTGCGGGGAACCGCCGCCGCCTGGTGCTCCCAATGGCGGCAGGCCGAGCTGACCGCCGAAGGCCGGGACTTCAATCTTGATCGAGTTCGGGTCGACCTTCGGGCCGTGGTCCAGCCAGTAGGTCACCGATTGCGGCCAGAAGATCACGATCGCTACCAGGATCAGCTGCATGCCGACCCAAGGGAGCGCGCCCATGTAGATATCCGAGGTCTTGACCTCGCGACCGGCGATCGAACGCAGATAGAAGAGCGCGAAGCCGAAAGGCGGGTGCATGAAGCTCGTCTGCATGTTGACGCAGATCAGCACGCCGAACCAGATCAGGTCGATGCCGAGATTGGAGGCGACGGGGGCGAGCATCGGGATGACGATGAAGGCGATCTCGAAGAAATCGAGGAAGAAGGCGAGCACGAAGATGAAGATGTTGACAAAGATCAGGAAGCCGACCGGGCCGCCTGGGATGCCCGATAGCATGTGCTCGATCCAGCGCGAACCATCCATGCCTTGGAAGACCAGGCTGAAACAGGTGGAGCCGATCAGGATCATCACCACCATGGAGGTGATGTGCGTGGTCGATGTCATCGCCTCGCGGATCAGCGGCCAGGTGAGGCGCCGGTTCATGGCCGCGAGCGCCATGGCGCCGACGACGCCGAGCGCGCCGGCCTCCGTTGGCGTCGCAAGGCCCATGAAGATCGTGCCGAGAACCAGGAAGATCAGCACGATCGAGGGCACCATGCCCATTAGCACCTTCATGAGCAGCGCCCAGTTGAAATCGCCACGCACCTCCTTTGGCAGCGGCGGCATCGATTTCGGTCGAACGATCGACAGCACGAGAATGAAGAGGACGAAGATCGCCACCTGCAGGATCGAGGGGCCGATCGCGCCGCGATACATGTCGCCAACCGATTTGCCGAGCTGGTCGGCGAGAACGACAAGGACCAGCGAGGGCGGGATCACCTGGGTGATCGTGCCGGAGGCGGCGATGACGCCGGTGGCAAGGCGCGGATTGTAGCCGTAGCGCAGCATGATCGGCAGCGAAATCACGCCCATGGTGATGACCGAGGCGGCAACCGTGCCGGTGATAGCGCCAAGCACGGCGCCGACAAGGATGACAGCATAGGCCAGGCCACCGGGGACACCACCGAAGAGCTTGCCGGTACCTTCGAGCAGATCTTCGGCCAGCCCACAACGCTCCAGCACCGCGCCCATGAGGGTGAAAAAGGGAATGGCAAGCAAGAGATCGTTGGAGACGATGCCGAAGAAGCGCAGCGGCAGGGCCTGCAGCAGGGCCTCGTCGAAATGGCCGGTAACGATGCCGATGATGCCGAAAAACAGGCCGACGGCGGCCAGAGAAAAGGCGACCGGAAAGCCGTAGAGCATGAAAATGACCATGCCCAGGAACATGGCCGGCGGAATGATGCCGAAATCAAACAAATCTGTTCCTCCAGGCGCGCGTTACTGCAGCGGCTTTTCGTATTTCGTATCGATGCTGATATGGCCGGTAACGGCTGCGATCCGCTTGATCAGCTCCGAAACGCCCTGAAGGGAGAGCAGCGCGAAACCGGCGACAAGGACGAGCTTGACGGGCCAGCGGATCAGTCCGCCAGCGTTGCCCGATATTTCGCCCTGCCGGTAGGAAAGCGCAAAGAAGGGCCACGAGACCCAGGTGAGGAAGATGCAGACGGGAATGAGGAAGAGGATGAGACCAACGATGTCGATCCAGATCTTCCCTCTTTCGGAAACCGACCCATAGATCAAATCGACGCGGACATGCTCGTTATTGCGCAGCGCATGCGAGGCACCGAGCACCACGACGAAGGCGAAGAGATACCACTGGATCTCGAGCCAACCGTTCGAGCTATAGTTGAATGCATAGCGTACAATCGCATTGCCGGCGCTGATCAGGCAGCAGAGAAGCACCATGTATTCTGATAGTTTTCCAAAGAATTCACTGATCGAGTCGATCAGCCGGCTGACGGCCAGGAATACCGACATTCGCCTCCCCTTATTGTCTTGCCGTTTTCGGCAGTTCTCCCCTTCAATCGGTGTAAACTAGGGTTTTTGAAATTGGAAGGATAAATGGCCCGCCTTGGAGTATAGTCTTATGCGGCCAGCGCCGGTGATGCCGATGAAAATTCCGGCAACTCAGGCTTGGATATATTTTTCAAAATCCTCGCCGTAAAGCTGCAATATCGCGCCATGGATGAGTAGTTCATCCTATGGTTTTAGAAAAATTGACCAAATGTTTGAGCCGTTTGAAATCAATTTTTAAAGGGTTCGGTTTACATTTCCCGCGCACAGGGAAAGTATGGATGAAGCCACATAACCCGAATAGGGTCCCTAAGGATGTGTATCTGTCGTTTGTGAATTCCCTGTCCGGGAATCGCATGACGCTTCTGGCTGGCGTCATCGTACACTCCGCCACTTTCCTGGCTGTCGCCGCCAAGACCGAGTCTCCCGTCTATATATTCCTGGCTGTTGCCGTCATCGTGGTATTCTGCGCCCGCATGGCGATTTTCCGCCTCTTCGACAAGGTGGACAAGGAGAAGCTCTCTTTTGCCGAGATCGAGCGCTGGGAGAAGATTCTCGTGGTCGGCGCAGCCGGCATCACCACGCTTCTCGGCATCGGCAGCGGGTATGCCATCTTTTTCACGCGTGATTCCTTTGCCGAGCTCGCCTGCATTGCAGTGACCATGGCGACGATGGTTTCGGTCGTCGGCCGCAACTATGGCTCACGCATGGCGGTCGACCTGCAGACCTTCTCCTGCTGCCTGCCGATGATCATCTGCAGCGTGATGACGCTCGATTTCTACCGCGGCATCCTTTCGGTCTTCCTCATTCCGTTCTGGCTGACGACGCGGGCCATGGCCACCGGCGTGCGCGAGTTCCTCTATGAGAACGTGATCGCACGCCGCGAGATCGCCTCGATCGCCGAGCGCTTTGATACGGCGCTGAATAATATGCCGCACGGCCTCGTCATGGTCGATGAAGAGAACCGGATCCAGGTCATCAATCGCAAGGCCTGCGAACTGTTGAAAATTGGCGCACCCGACCGACTGAAGGATCGCGATCTCGGCGCTGTGTTGCGCTATGGCGCGCGGTACAGCTTCATGGACGCTTCGCAGCCGGAGCTTATCCTGCGGCAACTGACACAGGTGGCCGAAGGCAGCCTTTCGCGTACGCTAATCCATTTTCCGGAGGGACTGTCGCTCGAATTCTCGGCAAGCCGACGCGCAGATGGTGGCGCGGTATTGATCTTCGAAGACGTTTCGAGCCGTGTGAAGGCCGAGCAGAAGATCCTGCACATGGTGCGCTTCGACGCACTGACCGGCCTGCCGAACCGCGAGCATTTCGGTCATCTTGTGCAGGACTATCTCGCGAGACATTCGAAGAAACGCGGTCCTGTCGGCTTCATGATCCTCGATATCGACGAGTTCAAGCATGTCAACGACATGCGGGGTCACGTAACCGGCGACCATCTGCTTTGCGCCATCTCCATGCGCGTCAAGGAGATGGCCGGCAGCGCCATCGTCGGCCGCCTGATGGGCGACCAGTTCATCCTCTTCTTCCCCCACGCGCGTGACCGACAGATACTGGACGCCGACATCCGCAAGCTGCATGCGACGATCCAGGGGCAATATGAAGTTGACGAAGTAACCTTCCTCGTCTCGCTCAGTGCCGGGTACGCCGTCCTCGAGAGCGACGCCTTCGCCATGGACGAATGGAGCGTCAAAGCCGACCTTGCGCTGTTCGAAAGCAAGTCACGCTTCAAGGGCGGCATTACCGGTTTCGAGCGCGAAATGGATGGCCGCTATATCGAGCAGCAGAAGCTCAAGGCGGATCTGCGCGACGCGGTGGCCGCAAATTCGCTACACCTCGTCTTCCAGCCGATGTTCAGGGCTGATGGCCTGCGCATCGAATGCGCTGAAGCACTCGCTCGCTGGGTACATCCGGAAAAGGGCTCCATTCCGCCCGACGTCTTCATCCGCCTCGCCGAAGAGATGGGCATCATCTCGCAGATTACACGCTTCGTGCTCTTCAAGGCCTGCGAAGAATGCATGAGCTGGCCGGATCATATTTCCGTTTCGGTCAATCTTTCAGCACGCGACCTGCGCGACGCGGACATCCTGTCGGTTGTTTCGGACGCGTTGGCGCATTCCGGTCTGGAGGCATCACGCCTGCATCTGGAAATTACCGAAAGCAGCCTGATCGACGAGCCGGCGGTGGTGCGCGCGATCCTCGCTGAACTGCGCAGCCGCGACATCACCATCGCCATCGACGATTTCGGTACCGGCTTCTCCAGCCTCAGCTATCTCGACACGCTGCCGCTCGACATCGTCAAGATCGATCGCTCCTTCGTGCGTAACATCGTCGAAGATACGCGTCGCCTGAAACTGTTGCGCGGCACGGTCCACCTTGCCCGCGAGCTCGGTCTCAAGATCGTTGTCGAGGGTGTCGAAACGCCGGAGCAGCTGGCGCTTCTCAACAAGCACCGCAGCACGGATCTCATTCAGGGTTACGTCTTCTCCCCGCCGGTCCCCTCGAAGGAAATCGGCATCCTCTCCCAGGCTCTCAACCGCCGCACGGCACCGCGTCGCCGCACCAAGGTCGCCTGATCCGCCGCTACCTGTCGGTGTGACCGGGGGCATAGTCGCGGCCGTTAACCTTAATAATTCAAATACGTCCAAAATTTTCTTCAAATCTTGCGCTTTATCGAGCGAGGTATGATTAATGACCCGTTAACAACGGGGTCCATCATGGCGTCTGTCCCTTTGAGTACGAGTGACTTTTCGAAGAAGGTTCTCGAAATTCTTGATAATGTCGAATATCGCCGCGTCGAAAGCACCGAGGACATGGAGGATGTCGAGAGGCTGCGTTACAAGGCCTACAAGGCGCACGACACGCTTGCCCTGGCACCGAAGGGACTGCTCGACGACACCGATTTCGACAGCCATGCCTATGTTTTCGGGCTCTATTATTACGGCGAGCTGGTCAGTACGATCCGCATCCACCATGTGACGCCTGAGCATCGCGTCAGTCAGTCGGCCGGCGCCTTTCCAGAAGCGATCGACGCGTTGCTGGATGCCGGTCTCAGCCTGATCGATCCGGCGCGTTTTGCTGCTGATCCGGAGCTGACGGCCGATCTGACCTGGATCCCATACCTGACGCTGCGACCGAGCATTGTCGCCGCGGCGCATTTCCGTGCGCACCGGGTGCTGCAGTTCGTTCGTCCTCCGCATGCGGCCTTCTACAAGCGTGTCTTTTACGCCGACACCGTCGTGCCGGGCCAGAGGGCCAAGAATTACGGGATCGATATGACGCTGATGGCGACCAATGTCATCGAGGTCGGCCGCAAGCTTCTCACGCGTTATCCGTTCTTCATTTCCAGCGCCAGCGAGCAGCGGATGATGTTCGCGCGCGGCCCGGAAAACACGCTGCCTTCGCTCACTATCGTCCCGACCGCGCGCTTCGTACCAGAAGGCCAGCTTGGAACTGACCTGCCGCTTTGATTCCCCGAGGGAGCGCCTTTTCCGCCCCCAGCGAAGGCGTTCCTGCGGCATTCTCATGCATTGCGCTTTCGCCCGTCATTGTGTAATCCCTGCGGAGAGGGATTTGCCTCGCTGACGCGGGGGAATCAGGCAGCGCTAAGGCATTTCAGGGAGACGATATTCATGGCCGAACATCATACCGGACCGGTCGAGACCGGCGCGCCGATGGACTACAAGGAACATGAAAAGACGTACGACATGTTCATTGCCGGCACGAAATACGGCACGATGTTTCTGATCGCCCTGATGCTTGCCATGACTGCCGGTTTCTTCGGCGGTGCCGGTTTCCTCGGCGGCATCCTCGTCTTCCTCATCATCCTCGTCGCCGGCATCTTCCTGCTCCGCTAAACGCGGCCCGTGGGAAGGCCCGGTCTTCCGAATTTTGTGATGTAGATGCTTGGCCCGTGCAGGCAAGCAGCCTGCCACGGCCCAGCTGACCCGGAGGAGGGGGCAGTTGGCCAATATTGTTTTCGTAGCCAAGGAAATCACGGGCGATGAGACTCGCGTTGCCGCGTCCGTCGAAACCGTGAAAAAGATAAAGGCGCTCGGCTTCGATGTCATCGTCGAAGCGGGCGCCGGGGCGCTTTCGCGCATTCCGGACAGTGAATTCGAGGCCGTCGGTGCCGCAATCGGCACCTTTGCGGATGCCGCGTCCGCCGATGTAATCCTCAAGGTTCGCCGGCCGGGCGAAAGCGAGATCGCCGGCTATAAGACCGGGGCGGTCGTCATTGCCATCATGGATCCCTATGGCAATGACGAGGCGGTCGCCGCGATGGCGCGGGCAGGTCTTTC
The DNA here is from genome assembly GCF_056396805.1 of Rhizobium sp. 05N49. Classification (NCBI taxonomy): domain Bacteria; kingdom Pseudomonadati; phylum Pseudomonadota; class Alphaproteobacteria; order Hyphomicrobiales; family Rhizobiaceae; genus Rhizobium; species Rhizobium sp. 05N49. Next base: position 167,346 of record NZ_JBFTME010000009.1, on the reverse strand, counting down.
CACCTTCGCCATGGAGCTGATGCCGCGCATCACGCGTGCGCAGTCGATGGACGTGCTGTCATCGCAGGCAAATCTTGCAGGTTATCAAGCGGTTGTCGAGGCAGCCGCCGTTTACGACCGGGCGATGCCGATGATGATGACGGCAGCGGGCACTATTCCTGCCGCCAAGGTTTTCGTGATGGGTGCAGGCGTTGCAGGCCTCCAGGCGATTGCGACGGCGCGCCGTCTCGGTGCCGCCGTTTCGGCAACCGACGTTCGCCCCGCGGCAAAGGAACAGGTTGCATCTCTTGGCGCGAAGTTCATCGCCGTCGAGGATAACGAGTTCAAGGCGGCGGAAACGGCTGGCGGCTATGCCAAGGAAATGTCGGCCGACTATCAGGCCAGGCAGGCCGCACTCGTGGCCGAACACATCGCCAAGCAGGACATTGTCATTACCACGGCTCTCATTCCCGGGCGTCCGGCGCCGCGGCTCGTTTCGCGTGCGATGCTCGCTTCGATGAAGCCCGGTGCAGTTGCCATCGATCTTGCGGTCGAGCGTGGAGGCAATATTGAAGGCGTGGTTACAGGACAGGTCGCCGATGTCGAAGGTGTGAAGGTGATCGGCTTTCCGAACATGGCGGGCCGTGTAGCGGCCAGCGCCTCAGCGCTCTACGCCAAGAACCTCGTCACTTTCCTGGAGACGATGGTGAACAAGGAAACGAAATCGGTTGTGCTCAACCTCGAGGACGAGCTCATCAAGGCGACGATGCTGACCTATGCGGGGGATGTCGTGCATCCGGCATTCGGCGGCGCCAAGAAGGGGGATAACTGATGGCCAGTGAAGCAATGGACAAGGCCCTGGAGCAGCTCGACCAGGCCGTTACCGCGGTTATCACCGCCGCTGCCCAGGCGCCGGAAGCGGCAAGCGCTGCCACTGGCGGCGCGATCGATCCCTTCGTCTTCCAGTTCGCGATCTTCGTATTGTCGATCTTCGTCGGCTACTATGTCGTCTGGTCGGTCACGCCCGCGCTGCATACGCCGCTGATGGCCGTTACCAACGCGATTTCCTCGGTCATCGTCGTCGGGGCTCTGCTTGCCGTCGGCATCTCGAGCAGCGGGCTTGCCACCGGCTTCGGTTTCGTGGCGCTCGTTCTTGTCTCGGTGAATATCTTCGGCGGCTTCCTCGTCACGCAGCGCATGCTGGCGATGTACCGCAAGAAGGACAAGTGAGGCCGCACGAATGACCAATATTGCAGCCTTCCTCTATCTTGTCTCCGGCGTCCTGTTCATTCTGGCGCTTCGCGGGCTCTCGCATCCTGCCACCAGCCGCAAGGGCAATCTCTACGGCATGATCGGCATGGGGATCGCCATCCTCACGACTCTGGCGCTGGCGACGCCGAATTTCGGCGGTTTCGTGCTCATCATTCTCGGCCTTGCCATCGGCGGCAGCGCTGGTGCCTATATCGCCCGCACCATTGCGATGACATCGATGCCGCAGCTTGTTGCCGGTTTCCACTCGCTGGTAGGCCTCGCGGCGGTTCTTGTCGCCGCATCAGCCCTCTATACGCCGGGCTCTTTCGGCATTGGCGAGATTGGCCAGATCCACACTGAAGCCCGTATCGAAATGGCGATCGGCGTGGCGATTGGTGCGCTGACCTTCACCGGCTCGATCATCGCCTTCCTGAAACTCGACGGGCGCATGTCCGGCAAGCCGATCCTGCTACCCTTCCGTCATGTGATCAACATCGCTTTGCTTGCCCTGATCGTGCTCTTCATCGTCGGGCTGGCGGTAACGGAAAGCCATTTCGATTTCTGGGCCGTCGTCGCCTTGTCGCTGGCTCTCGGCGTGCTGCTCATCGTGCCGATCGGTGGCGCCGACATGCCGGTTGTCGTATCCATGCTCAACTCTTACTCGGGCTGGGCTGCTGCCGGCATCGGCTTCACGCTCGGTAATCTGGCGCTCATCATCACCGGCGCACTGGTCGGTTCTTCGGGCGCGATCCTGTCCTACATCATGTGCAAGGGCATGAATCGCTCTTTCATCTCCGTGATCCTGGGCGGTTTTGGTGGGGAGACGGGCGGTAATGCGGCGGATAATTCGGACAAGACCGTCAAGCTCGGCTCGGCGGAGGACGCTGCCTACCTGATGGCGAACGCTTCCAAGGTCATCATCGTGCCGGGATATGGCATGGCGGTGGCGCAGGCGCAGCATGCATTGCGCGAGCTGGTCGACAATCTCAAGAAAAACGGCGTGGAAGTGAAATACGCGATCCATCCGGTCGCAGGCCGTATGCCTGGCCATATGAACGTGCTGCTCGCGGAAGCCAATGTGCCTTATGACGAGGTGTTCGAGCTTGAGGATATCAACTCGGAATTCGCCCAGGCTGACGTTGCCTATGTCATCGGCGCCAATGACGTCACCAATCCGGCCGCGCGTGACGACAAGACCTCGCCGATCTACGGGATGCCGATCCTTGACGTCGACAAGGCCAAGACCTGCCTCTTCGTCAAACGCTCGCTCGGCTCGGGTTACGCCGGCATCGACAACACGCTGTTCTACAAGGACGGCACGATGATGCTGCTTGGGGACGCCAAGAAGGTGACCGAAGAGATCAACAAGGCAATCGCGCACTGACCGAGGAGCCCGCTTTCGCGGGCTTTTCTCCTATTGTTGCAAACCGTCAGATTTCGCCCGGCACAAGCGTCATTTTCTCGACGCCGACCGCGAGATTGAGACCTTCCTGGGCCTGCACATTGAGCGGCTGCAGCATGAAGGCCTTGTTCGTGCCGCCGGCAATGACCTTGGCGCCGCCGCCGGCACCGAGGCTGGCGTCTGCGCCGATACCGTAATATTCGCCGGCGAGCGCGAAATCCGGCATATTGGTGCCGGTCTTTGCTAGTACCTGCCAGATCATTACGCTCTTGCCGGTCTGGCCGATATCGATGCCGAATTTTTCGATCTTGCCGGCATAGACTGCCTTAGGGCCGCCCGAAGCGGGCGTATAGGTGCAGATCAGATTCTTCTCGGATGTGACGATCAGTCCCTGGCCGCCATCCGATCCGCAGACGAGCCGGCCAAGCGAAATATAGTCGGCTGCTGCGGCCGAACTGGCCCAGGCTGCGGCCGAAACGATTGCCGCAGCAATCACGGTTTGCTTGAACATGGTCCTTCTCCTTTTGAATGACCTGTTCGAAACGGGTGGTTGCAGTGATTGTTCCGGCTGCGCTAGTCGCGCTCCATTGTTCCACGCTGGGCTGTGAGGGTCCAGACGAGACCTTCGGGACGGAAGTCGACATCGACCTTGCCCCGGAAAGCGGAAGCAGCATGTGCCTTGATGACGGTCGTGCCGAAACCGGTGCGCGCCGGCGGTTTGACCGGCGGCCCGCCACTTTCAGTCCAGGTGAAGCGCAGCATATTGTCCTCTGCCGGCTGCCATTCGAAGCGTACGCGACCCTGTGGCACGGAGAGCGCTCCGTATTTTACCGAATTGGTGGCGAGTTCATGGAGCGCGAGGCCGAGGTTCTGCACGGCATCGGGTTTGAGGATAAAATCTTTGCCCTCGATCTCCACCTGCTCGCGGGCCTGGGGAAAAGCCTGGAGATGAATATCGATGACGCGATGCAGCAAGACGCCGGACCACTGTTCGCCTGTCAGAAGCTCAATCGAGCGGACGAGCCCTTCGAGGCGATGGGCGACGGCCAGACGAAATGTCTCGACGCTGTCTGCCTGCTTGGAGAGCTGTCGCATCATGGCGAGAACGAGCGTCAGCAGGTTCTTTGTGCGATGGACCAGCTCATGCATGACGAAGCGCAGCCGGTCCTCGCTCTGACTGCGGTCGAAAGAGGCATTAGACAGTGCAATGGCCACCTGGTTGGCCTCGATGACACTGGTTTCGACCGGCGAAACGATGTGACCTTCGCCAAGCCGGTTCGCCATGTCGGCAATTTCACGGATCGTGGAGCGGACCTGACGGGCAACGGCATAGGTAGCAAGCACGGCGACGAGCAGCAGCACAAGACCACCGATCAGAAGGAAGCGCCAGGTGCTGAGAATCGGTGCCTGTGCGGTGGCAATCGGCCCCCATACCACCGTCTTCCAGGACCAGCCGGGAATTTGCGCATAGCCCAACAGGGCATGTGGAAGAATATCGCTGTCTTCAAATACGCCGCTGGATGCGACGAGCGAGGGCAGAATGCGCGGGTCGAAGGGTTCGCCAGGCTGCAGATTGGCAGGGCCTCGGCTCGCTACCACATGGCCTCCCTGATCGATGACGGCCGCCGACCAGCCGGAGGCAAGGCCCTCTGTCGTGACGAGTCTTGCAAGGTCGTTGGCATTCTGGGTGATGATCAATGCGGAGACGGGATCGTCATCGCGCGGCAGGGTGACGTTATAGACCCACATGCCGCTCGTTGCGCCCATGAAGACGTCGGAGGCTTCGATCCGCCCGGACTTCATCGCGGCCTCCAAAGCCGCGATGTTCGTCGTCTTGCCGAGCGGCGTGCCAAAGGCGCGACGGGTATTCAGAAATTGCTGCCCGGTCCTGTCGACGGCAATCACATAAAGCGTATCGCCGCGCAGCGCGGTTTCCGTGCGATTGTAGAAAGATTCATAGTCGCCGCTTTCCAGCTCCGGCGAGGAGGACAGCAGCCGCAATGTCGTTGCCATATCCTGAAGCTGGCGGTCGATGGTGCGTGAGAGGGCGAGCGCATCCTGTGCGGTTTCACGCTTGAGCGTAGATCGCTGGTTGTCCTCCAGCTGCATGAGAAGAAGGGCAACGAAAGCGAAGATCGGCAAGGCGATCGCCACTGCCATGGCGATGAGATATGTCCCGATCGAAGCTTTCGGAAAAAGACGTGTGGCGAACCTCATCGATGTCGCCCCCGAACTGCCGGGGTGGGATGCTGGGGAAGCTCGGTTTCGCAGAGTCCAACGAAAGCAAGAATCCGCATCGCTCGCAAACGCCCCTTACATCCGTACCGCCCAATAGCCTGCCATCAAAGCACGGTCATGTTAGGGGGCGGGGCATTTGGTTGCAACCTACTAAAATAGTCAGGTGCAAAATCGTCAATATTTAATGAACTGCTACCGGTCGGCGAAGCGTTGCAATCGGAAGGGCAGAAGGCTTTCGTCATTCTTGCCTGACAGAAGCTCGTCGGCGGCAAGCAGGCCGACAAGCGGAGCAAGCGTGACGCCGGAATGCATCACCGTTACATAGAGACCCGGCAAGCCAGTATTGCCGATGATGGGAAAACCATCGGCAGGAGTCGGGCGAAAACCGACCGTGAAGAAATCGAGCTTCAGATCGGCATTGTCCAAGATCGTCGCTTTCACGCGTGCAAAGAGTTCCGCTGCACTTGCCCGATGATCTTCACCCGGATCGCCGCCACCGAAATCCGAGCCAGCGATGATGCGGCCTTCCGCCGTCTGGCGCATATGCAGACGGGGTGTCATGACGAGACCGTTCAAGCGTTTGGAGACAGGACGGGAGTGTACGATCAGACCGGCGGGTGCTGACAGCGGCAACGTTATTCCTGCCGAGGCGGCGATCGGAACTGCGCCGGCACCTGCGGCCAGTACGACATGATCGGCTTCGAGCATGCCTTCGGAGGTTACAAGCCCGACTATTCGTCCAGCACTTTGGAGCAGGCCGTTGACCGTGGCATGAACGAACGTCGCGCCATGCGCTTTGGCATCCGCGAGCAGCAAACGTGCTGCGGCAACAGGCTCCGCCGCGCCTTCTTCTGCAACATGGAGGGCGAAATTAGGATATTCGCCAAGGCCGGGTTCGATCAGCGCGCTTTCTTGCCGGTTCAGCCGGCTGATCCCGTAGCCCCAACGGCCGTGTTCATCGGCATAGGCTTCGAGATCGGCTGCGGGCATATCCCAGCAGAGACCGCCGCACCACGCAAGCGGCAGGCCGGGCAGTTCCCGCGCCAGCCGCTTCCACTCGGCCATCGCCCGGCGGCGAAAGTGGAAATAGAATTCGGGATTACCCCAGCTTGCATTGATCCATGCAAAGGAACAGGGCGTTGCCACGCCGCCAAGCTCCTCGCCGACGACGGTGACCGTTGCACCCTTGCGTGTGAGATGCCAGGCAATGGAGGCGCCAATTATGCCTGCGCCGACGACGATCACATGCGGTTTCGCCGTCATCGTCGCCCTCCCTTTTCGAGTCCGTTAGCCGGTCGTGCCGCCGACGCGGGCAAGTCCGTCCCTTGCCGGCTGATATTTCGGATCGAGGCCGACAGCGTGGCGATAGGAGCGGATTGCCTTATCCTTTTCGCCACGGCGCTCATAGACGAGAGCCTGGTTTGCCCAGGATTCGGCAAGATTGCCGTTGAGTTCGATCGCGTGGTTGAAGTCGGCGAATGCGTTGTCGTTGTCGTTCAGCGCGATATAGGAAATGCCGCGGCCATTATAGGGCTCGGGTGAGTTCGGCGACAGCGAGATCGCCTTCGAGAAATCGTCGATCGCCTTGTCCTGCTGATTGCGCTTCTGGTAGATCAGGCCGCGATTGTGATAGGCGCGACCATCGGTGGTGCCGAGCTGAATCGCTTTTGAGAAATCATTGAAGGCCTGATCGTCCTGGCCGGCCATGCGATAGACGTTGCCGCGACCGATATAGGCGACGTCATAGCTCGGATTGATCTGCAGGGCGGCATTGTAGTCGGCGATCGCCTGCGGCTGCTGACCCATGTTGCGATACACCAGCGCGCGGTTGGCATAGGCCTGGAAGAAGCGCGGGTTGATCTGCAGCGCGGTGTTGAAGTCGTCGAGCGCCTTGCGGAATTCGCCGGCGCGACCATAGGCGGAACCGCGAACATTGTAGCCTTCCGGATCGCGCGGATTAGCGTTGATGACGGCCGTGAGCGACGCAATGTTTTCCTGTGAGCCCTGCGCCTTGTCGATGCGGATCACAGCATCCGACGTGTTGGTCGTTTCGCAACCGGCAAGGCCGAGCGCCGCGGCAAGTGCCAGCGAGGCGAATACGGCCGATTTCTGCGAACGCGACGAGCGGGACGGATAGAAGTTTATGACAGCCATTCGGGCTCGCTTTCCCCCATGCACCATATCCGGCAAAGCGGATATGCAATCTTCAGCAGCAAATTAAAAAAGGCGGCGGCGAAACCTATCGCCCCCGCCACACATGCATCTGAAAACGTCGAAAAAACGACGGCACCGCCTTAGCGTGCAACCAGACCTTCGCGCTGAGCGCGCTTGCGGGCCAGCTTGCGAACACGACGAACAGCCTCGGCCTTTTCGCGAGCACGCTTCTGCGACGGCTTTTCGTAGTAGTCGCGCATCTTCATTTCGCGAAAAATGCCTTCGCGCTGCATCTTCTTCTTGAGAGCGCGGAGAGCCTGGTCAACATTGTTATCGCGGACAAGTACCTGCACGAGAATCACGTTCCTTTGGTTTGGTTGATGCCGAAAGGCGGCGCAGCGCCTGGGGCAAAAAAATAACGTTCGCGCGGCCGCGGCCTTGCGATTGGTGTTGCGGGATATCAGATCGACCGAATGAAGTCCAGACGGGATATGCGCCCGCGCAGAAAAATCCCTCCCGTGCCTATAAGGAGCTAGGGGTGGGCCTTCTCGGGCTTCGTTTCGTCCAGAGCGGCGATCGCTTCCTTCAGCGCAGCGACAACACGGGCGCGGTCCGCCGGCTCAAGCCGAGCCGTGTCCAGATGCAGGTCCAGTCCTGCGAGATGTTCGCTGAGAACGCGGCTCTTGTGATCGGCGCCGAGCATCAGTCCGTCCACGGCGTAGGGTACGATCTCTCGCTGGATGCCCTTCATGGTGATCGGCGGCAAAGGATGGGCATCGACGATATCCTTCACCAGCGCATAGGTTTCGTAGCTGACGACGATTTCTCCACCCTGGGCGATCGATTGCAGACGTGCGGCGAGGTTCGCTTCGGCACCGATGATCGTATAGTCCATGCGGTCGCTGCTGCCGAAATTGCCGACGTTGCAATAGCCGCTGTTAATTCCCATGCGAACGACGAAGGGCTCTTCCGTCCCGTTCCGACGCCATCTCTCCTTCAGTTCGCCAAGCCGGCGCTGCATGTCGACTGCCATGCGCAGGCAAGCCTTTGCGTCTTCCTCTGCTCCCTTGGTTTCCGGATCGCCGAAGAAGACCAGCATGGCATCGCCAATGAACTTGTCCACCGTGCCGCCATGCTTGAGTGCAATCGTCGACATTTCGGTCAGATATTCATTCAGCATTTCTGTCAGCGCCTCCGGCTGCAGGCGCTCGGTCGTGGCAGTGAAATCCTTGATGTCCGAGAAGAAGATCGTCAGGCGTTTTCGCTCGGTATGGACGACCACATCCTTCTGGCCGCTGAAGATGCTCTTGTAGATCTGCGGCGACAGATAGCGGGAAATCTTCAGGGAGACGCTGGCGAGGAACTCGTTAGCCGCTTCGAGGTCTCGGTTGGCACTGTGAATGACACGCGTCTGCTGGCGCTGCAGAAAAATGAAGCTGATGCCGATGATGGCGACGAAGAAGAAATAGCAGAGCAGATATTTGAAGGCGAGAACATTGCTTGCATAGGGCTGGCGGATGATGACCTCCTGAATGCCGCGCACATCGCCTACCTTCCAATCCCTTTTCGGGCTTTCAGGATGCGTGTTGTGGCAGGCGACGCAAGCCTGGCCCATGATCACAGGCGTGATGAGCCGCAAAGTATCGGTGAATCCGACGCGAGTGAGGTCAGTCAGTGTTTGGCTGGAATTGGCGCGCAGGGATGCGAGTGATGCCGTTTCGAAGTTGTCGAGATCATGAGGCGCGCGATTCTTGAAGGGCAGGTCAGAGAGGAAGCGATAGGTGATGTTGGCCTGCTGCTCCTTGATGACATCGCCAAGTTCCAGCGAAAGCGTGGCGGGAAGTGGAATGGCGCCTGGAATATTGGCGTAGTTGTGCGAGACGACCGTGCCGCTGACATCGCCAGCCTGATGGGCAGCGAGGACCCTGCCGACGACATTCGCCGAATAATAGGAGCGTATACTGGTGACGAGAGAACTCATGTCCCGCGCCTGCCGGCGCAGCGCGCTTTCAGAGAGGTCGCTAATATCCAGCCAGACAGCGAGCGGCAGCCCGGCCAGCATCGCCAGCACGACGGCGATCAGCCAATAGCCGCTTCTGCGGGCGGCAGAGGCCGAATTTTCCGCAGTTCTTGCCGTGGTCGCTCCTTGCGGATCTGCCATGGCTCATCCCCTCGACAATGATTGAATTATCAAATCCCTGAGACACAAAAACATTTCGCCGCAGGCGCGGCAAGGCCGGCGCTCAAAGGTCGGGCCAAAAGCGATGACCAAATCTGGAAGTAATTTCGTGCTGGGTTGCCGTTCGGTTTGTTTTTCAGCTTGTGCGCATGAACGAATGGTCATTGGCGTCAAACAGGCGTAGCTTGCCTGCGGCGGGACGGCCCCGGGGCCGTCTCGAGGGGAGGTCGGAAACGCATGACGCGATTGCAGCAGATCGGTGTGCTGATCGGCCTCATCATCGTGGCTGCGCTTACGATGTTCCGGGCAAGCGATCCGCCGGTACTGAAGCAGATCCGCGACGTTACCTTCGATGAGTATCAGCGCATCGTGCCGCGCAGTTTCGAAGCAATGCCGGTCCGGGTGGTCGATATCGACGAGGCTTCCCTGCGGGAGTTCGGTCAGTGGCCGTGGCCGCGCGACAGGCTGGCCATGCTGGTCAACCGTCTCTCCGACATGGGAGCGGCGGCCATCGCCTTCGACGTCATCTTTGCCGAACCTGACCGGATGTCCCCACGCAATGTCATCCGGGAGGTCGAAGGGATCGATCCGTCTCTGGCGGCACAGTTGCCCGACAATGACGAGATATTCGCGCAATCGATCGAAGGAAAACCCGTCGTTCTCGGCTTCGGGCTTTCAAACGAGGGCAATTACAAGCCGCCGGTGAAGGCCGGCTTTGCCTTTACCGGTGAAAGCCCGCTCGCCGCACCTCCGCATCTCGGCGCTTCGACGCCGCTCCGGCCGGGGCTGGAGGCGAAAGCCGCAGGGCTTGGTCATGTCAGTCTCAATCCCGGCAGTCCTTCATCCGTCGTTCGCGCGGTGCCGCTGTTCCTTAGCGATGGGGAGCAGTTTTATCCCAATCTTGCGATCGAAGCGCTGCGGGTCGCGCAGGGTGCCTCCACCTATGTGTTGGCCGGCGCGCCAGACCAAGCAGGGATCATTACATCGGCGAAGATCGGCGACTTCATCGTTCCCCTGACGGCTGCCGGAGAGATCTGGCTTTATGTGACGCCGAACCGGGCAGAGCGTTATGTCTCGGCCGGAAAGATCCTTGCTGCCGGTGGAGTGGCCCCTGACGTCGCTGCACAGATTGACGGCAGTATCATTTTCATCGGCACATCGGCGGTCGGGCTGCAGGACATCCGCACCACAGCACTCGGGGAGAACGTGCCGGGTGTCTCACTGCAGGCACAGACGGTCGAGCAGATCCTTTCAGGCCGGTACCTGTCACGGCCGGACTGGGCCGACGGGCTGGAGATCTTGTCCATCGCCGTGCTCGGCTTCATGCTCGTCATCATCACGACCTTCGTCAGTCCGGCAGTGGCGCTTGTCTGCGGCCTGGCAATCACCGCGATGGCACTTGTCGCATCGTGGTTCTCTTTTCTTTATGCCGGTCTGCTCTTCGATCCGCTGGCGCCCATTCTCAGCGGCTCCATCACGCATTTTGCGGCAACATCGTTTCGTATCCTTGTCATCGACAGGGAGCGACGGGAGGTGCGGCGCGCCTTCGGCCATTACCTTTCGCCTTCGCTGCTGCATCGCATCGAGCATACGCCCGATGCGTTGAAACTCGGCGGGGACGAGCGTGAGCTCACCATGATGTTCGTCGATGTCCGGAATTTCACCGAGATCAGTGAAAAGCTCACGCCGATTGCCGTCGTCCAGTTTTTGAACACGCTGCTTGATGCACTCAGCCGCCATGTCGTCGGGAATGAGGGGACGCTCGATAAATTTATCGGCGATTCCATCATGGCCTTCTGGAATGCGCCGGTCGATGTTTCCGATCATGCGGCAAAGGCGCTTCGGGCGGCACTTGCCATGCGCGAGACGCTTGATGAACTCAACGCTCAAGACGCTTTCGGTTTCGGCAGCGCACGGCAGGTCAGGATAGGCATCGGTATCCATACCGGTCTCGCCTGTGTCGGCAATATGGGCGCGAAGACACGCTTCAACTATTCGGCGGTGGGCGATGCGGTGAATGTTGCGGCGCGTATCGAATCCTGCTGCAAGGACGTCGGCTTCGATATCCTGATCTCCGACACCACGGCGCGGGCGCAAAGCGGCGCGGCGCTCCTGGAGGCGGGCGCCCTTCCGCTCAAGGGAAAGAGCAACCGGACGCAGATCTTTGCTGTGGTCGGCGACGAGAAGGTTGCTGCCTCGCCGCAATTCGGTGCCCTGCATCTCGCCCATGAGGAGGTGATGGGTGCCTTGCGCGAGCGTTCGCGGAACAGTCGCAAGCTGATTGGCGCGGCGAAACTCGCCGGCCTACAGGTCATGGCCGGCCTTACCGAATTCTATGAGCGGATATCGGCCAGAAACGATCATTTTCGAGAGGATATCGGCCTGCCGGAAAAGCAGGCCGTCGAATAGCCAGTCAGCGATTGTGGTTCCGACCACCGTTTCGGTCCCGGTTTTCTTTTCCGCCCCAGCCGTGATCCCGATCGTGGTTACGGTCGCGATCGCGATCTCTTCGCCCGCTCTGGCCGCTGCCGGCAGTCTGGTTTTGACCGCTGCTTGTCTCCTGCCTGCTCGGTCTGTCCTGATGGTTGCGGTCCTGGCGGTTGTCAGCTCTTTCCGTGCGGCTCGGCCTGTCAGGTCCATCATGTCTGTCCGATCGACCGAACCCTTCGTGCCGGTCCGGTCTTCCATGATCGTGATGGTGGTCGTGTCTGTCGTCCCTGTCCTTCCAGCCGTGCCTGTCGTGTTTGTCGTGCCAGCCACCCTTCGGCCTATCGTGGTGGGGCTTGTCATGGTGCGGCTTATCATGGTGGGGCTTATCATGATGCGGTTTTCCTGGCGGTTTTTCTGGCAGTTGTTTTGGTGGGTCATCCCGCCGCGGGGATTGTTGAGGCGGCTGCGGATCCGGATCACGCAGCCGGAGCTCCCGGCGAGGCCGGTCTTTGCGATCGGGATCAACCGAGGCCATCCGGCAGCCGCCGAGCAGGCCGAGGCCGCCCGTCAAACTCTGATTGCCGGAGAGGAATGGGAGGGCGCGCTGGTTGCCCAGTCTCTGCAGAACGCTGGTATTGACGGGTTGCGCATCCGTCATATTGCCGTTCGGCCTCGCAATGACGCAATCGCAACGTTGCTGTAACTGCCGGCAGCCGCCCGGGCCGCAGAAGGTAGCCGCGCCGTTCAGCAGCACCACTGCGGTGGTGCCGTCCGGGCCGACATAAAAATCGAAAGCGGTGCCACGTACGCCAATGGTGCCCGCAGGCGTCTGGATCTGGTAGGCGGAGGATTTCGAGTTGCCGCTGACCCAGCGGAACGTGCCCTTGGCCGCCTTGATGGAAAGGCGTTTGACGGAATCGGAATCGTCGAAGACATATTTGTCGATGACGACTGACGAGCCCCAGCCGACGGCAAGCTTGGTGCCGTCGCGGAAAATGAACTGGCCGAGTCCCGATGGAGATGTGCGGATACGCTCGTCCCGATGGACCTCATCATTGACGATGATCGGGCCGCCCTGTCCCGTCACTTCGGTTCTGATGAGGGTCGCCTGGCCGACAGGTTCAGCGGCAGCCGCAGGCCATGCGCCTAACAGCGCGAAGCAGAAGCCCGCGATCCATATGCTACGCCAACCCAACATCTAACACCCCACATAAGGGGATACTAACATTTGCGGCAGGCTCGTTCTGCCTGCCCTGTTGGGTGAGAAAAGGATTATGCCGCAGCCGCGAAGGGAGATCGCGCCAATAGAAGCGATATGCTGCGCGTCGTGTCAAAACAAAAGCTCTTTCACGTCGCAAAAGAACCGTTGTGCCGCAATTCGATTTGCGATTTGTATTGCCACGACGAAAATGCCTTTGCCTGAAGGAGATGATGGCGGATGCGGAAATATTCGGTTTTTGCCGTAGCGCGGGAGGCTCTGCGCGGGCACAGGGGCTGGGAAAAGCAGTGGACTTCGCCGGAGCCGCGACCCGAATATGACGTCATCATCATTGGTGGCGGCGGCCACGGGCTCGGCGCAGCCTATTACCTCGCCAAGGAACACGGCATCACCAATGTTGCAGTCCTGGAAAAGGGTTGGCTCGGAGGCGGCAATACCGGCCGCAACACCACCATCATCCGCTCCAACTATCTCTATGAAGAGAGCATGCACATTTACGAGCACTCGATGAAGCTCTGGGAAGGGCTGTCACAGGAGCTCAATTATAACGTCATGTATTCGCCGCGCGGCGTGATGATGCTGTCGCACAATGTGCACGACCAGCAGAGCTTCAAGCGGCATATCCATGCCAACCGGCTCTATGGCATCGACAATGAATGGCTGACGCCGGAGCAGGCCAAGGCCTATTGTCCGCCGCTCGATATTTCGGCGACGGCACGATACCCGATCAACGGGGCTGCCTTGCAGCGCCGCGGTGGTACCGCGCGTCACGATGCGGTTGCCTGGGGCTATGCGCGTGCGGCGTCCGACCGTGGCGTTCACATCATCCAGAATTGCGAAGTCACCGGCATCCGCCGCGGTCCGGACGGCCGCGTGACCGGCGTCGAGACCAGCAGGGGTTTCATCGGCGCAAAGAAGGTCGCGGTCTCTGCTGCCGGCCATACGACAACAGTCATGAAGATGGCGGATGTGCGCGTGCCGCTGCAATCGAGCCCACTGCAGGCTCTGGTTTCCGAGCCACTGAAACCGATCTTCCCCTGCGTCGTCATGTCGAACACGGTGCACGCCTACATCTCGCAGTCCGATAAGGGCGAACTCGTCATCGGTGCGGGCACGGACCAGTATAATTCCTACTCCCAGACCGGCGGCCTGCAGATCATCACGCATACGCTTGACGCCATCTGCGAGCTCTTCCCGATGTTCCGCCGCGTGAAGATGATGCGCCAGTGGGGCGGTATCGTCGACAATACGCCGGACCGGTCAGCCATCCAGTCGAAGACGCCGGTTCCCGGGCTCTACGTCAATTGCGGCTGGGGTACCGGCGGCTTCAAGGCGACACCTGGTTCGGCCAATCTCTTTGCCCATCTGATTGCCCGCGACGAGCCGCATAAGTTCAATGCCGGACTGACGCTGGAGCGTTTCCGCAGCGGGCGGCTGATCGACGAGGCGGCCGCTGCCGCCGTTGCGCACTGACACGAGGACAATCATGCTGCTGATCTACTGCCCTTACTGTCAGGAAGAGCGCTCGGAGCTTGAATTCCGGGGTGCCGGCGACGCCCATATCGCCCGGCCGACCAACATCGCTTCGATCTCGGATGAAGAGTTCGAGGAATATTTCTTCCTGCGCGATAACCCGAAAGGCCTGATTTTCGAACGCTGGCGTCACATGCATGGCTGCGGGCGCTTCTTCAATGCGGCGCGCGATACCGTGAGCGACAAATTCATCATGACCTACAAGGCCGGACAACCGAAGCCTGAGATCGGCGCAGCGGCCGAGCCGCATGCACCGGTCGAGACCTATGAAGCTGTTGAAGGAGAGGCGCAATGAGCGGCGCGAACCGTATCGTCGGCAAGGGCCGGCTGACGCCCGCGAGGACTGCGCGTTTTACCTTCGATGGTAAGAGCTATATGGCGCTCGAAGGCGATACCGTCGCCTCGGCCTTGATTGCCCACGGTGTGCACCTTGTCGGACGTTCGTTCAAATATCATCGCGCGCGCGGCATTCTTTCGGCGGGTGCCGAGGAGCCGAATGCGTTGATCGATGTCGCGCGCGACAGCGCCCGCAAGCAGCCGAATGTGCGGGCAACCGTGCAGGAAGTCTTCGACGGCATGATCGTGAAGTCGCAAAACCGTTGGCCGTCGCTTTCCTTCGACGTCGGTGCGGTCAATAACCTGTTTTCGCCCTTCTTCGCGGCGGGTTTCTACTACAAGACCTTCATGTGGCCGCGGGCCGCCTGGAAGCGGGTCTACGAGCCGATGATCCGCCGTGCTGCAGGTCTTGGTGTCGCGCCGACGGAGGATGATCCGGATCACTACGCCGGCCGCTACGCCCATTGCGACGTGCTGGTCGTCGGTGCCGGCATTGCCGGCCTTTCGGCGGCATTGGCCGCTGCGGAAGCGGGCGCGAAAGTCGTGCTTTGCGACGAGCAGGCGGAAGCCGGCGGCGCGTTGCGCTTCGATGCCGGCGTGAAGGTGGATGGGCTTGATGGTTACGCCTGGGTGCAGAGGACCCTTGCCCGGCTGAAGGCCATAGAGAATGTCGAGGTCCTGACGCGCACCACGGCCTTCGGTTACTACAACCACAACTTCGTCGGCCTTGTCGAACGCGTCACGGATCATATCGCCCGCCCCGGCCGCGATCTGCCGCGCGAACGGCTCTGGCAGGTCCGCGCCAAGCGCGTCATCCTGGCGACGGGTGCCATTGAGCGGCACATGGTGTTCCCGAACAACGATCGCCCCGGCATCATGCTCGCTTCGGCCGGGCGGATGTATCTCAATCACTATGGTGTTGCCGTCGGCCAGACGGTCGGCGTTTATACGGCCCATGACTCTGCCTACGAGGCTGCTTTCGACCTGAAACGAGCGGGCATTTCGATTGCCGCGATCGTCGATGTCAGGCAGGCGCCGGGTGCTGCAGTGCTCGCTGAAGCCCGTGCGCTCGGCATCGATGTTCTGACCGGCCAGTCGGTCGTCAATACGTCGGGTGCGCTTCGCATTTCTTCGATGACGGTCGCGCGCAACGGCGGCGGGTCACCGCGCAAGATCAGCGTTGACGCGCTGCTCGTCTGCGCCGGATGGACACCCTCCGTGCATCTTTTCTCACAGTCGCGCGGCAAGGTTGCCTTCGATGCCGAGACGCAGCGTTTCCTGCCCGGCACCTATGCGCAGGACTGCCTTTCCGTGGGCGCCTGCAACGGTACGGATGGACTGCAGCAGACCGTCGAGGAATCGCTCGCCGCCGGTGAACTGATGGCGCAGGCCGTCGGCAAAAAGACCGGCAGCAAGATCGGTGTTTCCGTCGAACAGGCGTTCGACTGGACGGGCGGCATGATTGGTGCTGCCGAAGGGGCCGGACCGGAGACGAACGCCAAGGCGTTCATCGACTTCCAGCATGATGTCTGCGCCAAGGATATCCGCCTTGCGGTACGCGAAGGCATGCATTCGATCGAGCACATCAAGCGCTTTACGACGAACGGCATGGCCTCCGACCAAGGCAAGCTGTCCAACATGCATGGTCTGGCGATTGCCGCAGAAACGCTCGGCAAGGATATTCCGCAGGTCGGCCTCACCACCTTCCGCGCGCCCTATACGCCGGTGACCTATGGTGCGCTGATCGCGCATTCGCGTGGGCCGCTGTTTGACCCTACGCGCAAGACTCCGCTGCATGGCTGGGAAGAAGCCAAGGGTGCAGTCTTCGAGGATGTCGGCAACTGGAAGCGCGCCTGGTTCTATCCGCGTGCCGGTGAAACTATGCATCAGGCGGTTGCTCGCGAGTGCCGCACGGCGCGTGAGGTCGCCGGCATCTTCGACGCTTCGACGCTCGGCAAGATCGAGATCGTCGGGCCGGATGCCGCCGAATTCATGAACCTCATGTACACCAATGCCTGGGACACATTGAAACCTGGCAGATGCCGCTATGGCATCATGCTGCGGGAGGATGGTTTCATTTATGACGACGGCGTCGTCGGTCGTCTCGCCGATGACCGTTTCCATGTCACGACCACGACCGGTGGGGCGCCGCGTGTTCTCAACCACATGGAAGACTATCTGCAGACGGAATTCCCGCATCTGAAGGTCTGGCTGACCTCTGTCACCGAGCAATGGGCTGTTATCGCGGTGCAAGGACCGAAAGCACGTGAGATCGTCGCGCCTCTGGTCGAAGGGCTTGATATTTCCAACGAGGCCTTCCCGCACATGAGTGTGGCCGAGTGCAAGGTGGCGGGCGTTCCGGCGCGTCTCTTCCGCGTCTCCTTCACCGGTGAAACAGGCTTCGAAATCAATGTGCCAGCCGATTACGGGCAGTCGGTGCTGGAGGCGGTCTGGACCAATGCGGAGCCGCTCGGCGCCTGCGTCTACGGCACGGAGACCATGCATGTGCTTCGCGCGGAAAAGGGCTATATCATCGTCGGCCAGGATACGGATGGCACGGTGACGCCCGATGACGCTGGCCTCTCCTGGGCGGTCTCCAAGAAGAAAGCGGATTTTGTCGGCATTCGCGGGCTGAAGCGACCTGATCTCGTCAAGGAAGGGCGCAAGCAGCTCGTCGGCCTCGCGACAAAGGATGTGAAGCTGGTGCTGGAGGAGGGGGCGCAGATCGTCGCCAACCCGAACCAGCCGAAGCCGATGAAGATGCTCGGCCACGTAACATCGGCCTACTGGTCTGATAATTGCGGTCGTTCGATTGCTTTTGCGTTGGTCGAAGGTGGCCGCAATCTGGTGGGCGAAACGCTTTACGTGCCGATGCCGGATCGGACCATTCCGGTCGAGGTGACGGATCTGGTGTTCTTTGACAAGGAAGGAGGCCGTATCCATGGCTGAGGTCGCAATTCGCAAGCCGGCTCTCTCCGGTCTCCTTGCCGGTTCGGCGACGGTACGCCTGACGGTAGCACCAGTCGCGACCCGTCTTGCGCTGCGTGCGCCGGCCGAATCCGTATCCGTGCTGTCTTCTGCGCTGGGGGTGACTTTGCCGACAGCACCCAAGACCTCCGGCAGTGCCGGAGGACGCTCGGCGCTCTGGCTGGGACCGGACGAGTGGCTCGTTATCGACGAGGCCGGCTCGGATCTTCTGTCGCTTCTTTCCGGGGCGGATGCTCTTCATTCGGCGGTCGATGTTTCTCACCGCAATGTGGGTATCATTGTTTCCGGACCGGGCGCGGAGGTGACGCTGTCGGCCGGCTGCCCGCAGGATCTCTCTCTGGAGATTTTCCCGGTGGGCGCTTGCTCGCGGACAATCTTCGGCAAAGCCGAGATCGTGCTCTTCCGCACCGAGGACGATACGTTCCGGGTGGAATGCTGGCGGTCGTTTTCGGAGTATGTTTTTGGACTGCTCGCCGAAGGCGCAGAGGATGCGAGCCACTAAGGCCCGCAAGGAACCTAGGCGTCTTCCGGCCGGTCCTTCGGGTCGAACTGGATGATGGTGATCCAGCGGGCGGTCAGTGCCGGCTTCTTTTCGTTTTCGATTTCGATCGAGACATCATAGGTCGTCATCAGCATGCCGGCGCCGCGAAAGCGGGCGTCCGCGAGCACGAAGTGGCCGCGAATGCGGGTGCCACTCCTGACCGGCGACATGAAGCGGATCTTATCGAAACCGTAGTTGATGCCCATCGTCTGCTCGCGCACTTTGGGCAAGCAATTGTAATTCATCGTCGACAACAGCGAGAGCGTCAGGAAGCCGTGGGCGATGGTTCCGCCGAAAGGACTTTCGGCTGCTGCGCGAACAGGATCGACGTGAATGAACTGGTGGTCGCTGGTTGCTCCGGCAAAGGCATCGATCATCTCCTGATCGACAAGGATCCAGTCAGACAATCCTGTTTCCGTGCCGACCAGCCCCCGGACCTCCGAGAGCGAAATATCCATGACCATGCATTCCTCGTAAAAAGCCGCAGCCGCAAAGCCTTATCGCGCATTCATGACGATTGCGATAATGATTCGCACTGGCGTGTTTCGTGGATCAATTTTCCACGAAAAAGGCGACAGAACGTGGTTCAACGGTAGCGCGGCCGCCAACTTTTCGCGCACCATCCGGTAAAAGCTGCCGCCAGTTTGCTTCGCCGGCTGAGGGAAGCGTAAAGACCTGGTGTTGTTCTGAGCGATTGAACAGGACGGCGAGGCGGGTCTGTTTGCGGCTGGAGCGATCGCCGGTCGCAAGGATCATGCCGAGGATGGAGAACGACGGCGTTTCCCATTCGCCTGTTGTCATCGGCTCGCCGGAGAGCGAAATCCATTCCACATCGCCGTTACCGGAGAAGAAGCCCAGGTCGGAGAAGACCGAGAAGCGGTGGCGAAGCGCTGCGACGAAGGCTGTGTGGGCGATCAGGCCCTCGTCCAGCTGCTTCCAGTCGACCCAGGTGATCTCGTTGTCCTGACAATAGGCATTGTTGTTGCCATGCTGCGTGCGACCACCTTCGTCTCCGGCCGTCAGCATGATGCTGCCGCGGCTGGCAAAGAGGGTGGAGATCAGCGCCCTGACATCAGCCTTGCGACGTTCACGGATGACAGGATAGGCGGTTTCACCTTCGACGCCGTTGTTCCAGGAATGGTTCTCGTTGTGGCCGTCGCGATTGTTCTCACCGTTCGCCTCGTTGTGCTTGCCGTTGTACGACACGAGGTCCATGAGCGTGAAACCGTCATGGGCGGCGAGGAAATTGACACTGCGGGTTTCTGTTCCGCCGTTGGCCGAGAAGATGTTCGACGAGCCGGCGAGCACCGTCGCGAGTGAGCCAGTCTTCCAGTCATCACCGCGCCAATAGCACCTGACGTCATCGCGGGCACGGTCGTTCCATTCCTGGAACGGTGCCGGAAAGTTGCCGAGCTGATAGCCGCTTGGACCGATATCCCAGGGCTCGGCAATCATGATGCGATCGCCGAGCAGATCGTCGGCGAGAATTGCAGCCAGCGTGCCGTTTCGGTCGAAACCGTTTGCCGTGCGGCCGAGAACCGGAGCCAGATCGAAGCGGAAGCCGTCGATGCCTGCATTGCGGACGAAATGGCGCAGGCTGTCGATGATGAGCCGCTGGACATGGGGATGGTCGCAAGCAACCGTATTGCCGGTGCCGGTATCGTTGACGAGCACGGATGGCCGATCCGCCACGTAGCGATAGTAGCTGAGATTATCGAGACCGCGGAGTGACAGCGTCGTGCCGTAGCGGTCGCTTTCGCCCGTATGGTTGAAAACGAGGTCGAGGATGACGGCGATCCCTTCCTCATGCAGCTTCGCCACGGTGTCGCTCAGCTCTGCGATACCTCCTGGCACGATACGCGGGTCGAGCGCCATGAAGGCGACAGGATTGTAGCCCCAGCCATTCGTCAGTCCAAGCGGCGGCAGATGGCGTTCGTCGATCCAGGCGGTGATGGGCATAAGCTCGACGGCATCGACGCCGATGCGTTTCAGATGAGCGACGACGGAGGGATGGGCAAGGGCGGCGACCGTGCCGCGCTGAGCTTCCGGCACGTCCGGATGCAGTATGGTGAAGGGCTTGACGGCCACCTCGTAAATAAAGCCGCCCGGTTTGAAGAGCGGCTTTTGAATCTTGACAGGCGCGTCCTTGGTGACGACCGACTTCGGTATCAGATGCTGCGTATCTTCACCGAAGATGCCAAGACGCGGATCGTAGTGGAATGGCCCGTCGACTGCCTTGGCATAGGGATCGATCAGCAGTTTTGAAGGGTCGAACCAGAGGCCGTTGTCCGGAGCATAGATACCATCCGCCCGGTAGCCGTAGCGGGCGCCTTCCTTCAATCCATCGACGAAAAGGCGGAAAACATGGTCGCTGTCGCGGGCCATGGGGAGCCTTGCATATTCCTTGTCGGCATCGTCGAAGAGGCAGAGATCAATCTGCGCTGCATGATGCGACCAGACAGAAAATTCAACGCCTGTTTCGAAAACGATGGCGCCGCCCTGCGCGGAACTGTTGCCCCCCATATGCCCCCCGGGATCAGGTGATCACGGTCGGCTCGTTGCGTCCCGTGCGCTCACGAATGTTTGCGATGCTTTCGGCGGCCGCGATCAGATCCGCGAGCGCTTCCTGCGTTTCGATATTATGGCGAGTCGAATCCGGCTCATAGCGCTCGATATAGACGCGAAGGGTTGCGCCAGACGTGCCGGTGCCGGAAAGGCGGAAGACCACGCGGGAGCCGCCCGCAAACAGGACGCGGATACCCTGATGTTCGCTGACCGATTTGTCGACCGGATCGTGATAGGCGAAATCATCTGCTTTTTCGACGGTCAGATCGCCGAAGGTCTTCCCGGGCAGCGTAGAAAGCTGGGCGCGCAGGTTGTCCACCAGGCCGTTTGCGGCATCGCTGTCGACACCTTCATAGTCATGACGGGAATAGTAATTGCGGCCGTAAGTCTGCCAATGCTGGGTCACGATGTCCTGCACGCTTTCACCGCGTACGGCCAGAACGTTCAGCCATAGCAGGACGGCCCAGAGACCGTCCTTCTCGCGGACATGGTTCGAACCGGTGCCGGCGCTTTCTTCGCCGCAGATCGTCGCCATGCCGGCGTCGAGCAGGTTGCCGAAGAATTTCCAGCCGGTCGGGGTCTCGTAAATGCCGATGCCGCGCTTTTCAGCCACGCGGTCGGCCGCGCCCGATGTCGGCATGGAGCGTGCGATACCGGCGAGGCCGCCGGAATAGCCGGGCGCCAGATTGGCATTCGCAGCAAGGATCGCAAGACTGTCGGACGGGGTTACGAAAATGCCGCGTCCGATAATGAGGTTGCGGTCGCCGTCGCCGTCGGATGCGGCGCCGAAATCGGGCGCATCCTCACCCATCATCTCGTCGTAGAGCTCCTTGGCATGAACGAGGTTCGGATCCGGATGATGGCCGCCAAAATCCGGGAGTGGCATGAAATTGCGAACGGAGCCCGAGGGAGAGCCGAGACGGTTCTCGAAGATCTCCTTGGCATAGGGGCCAGTCACGGCGCTCATGGCATCGAAGGCGATGCGGAAGCCAAGGCTGATGAGATTACGGATCGCGCCGAAATCGAAGAGTTCTTCCATCAGCGCGGCATAGTCTTCGACCGGGTCGATAACCGAGAGGATCGTGCCACCCGGCAGCTCTTCCTTGCCGATGCGATCGATGTTGACGTCGGCGAAATCGGCAATCTTGTAGCTGTCGATCACCTTGGAGCGGGCAAAGATCGCGTCGGTGATCTTTTCCGGCGCCGGGCCGCCATTGTTGACGTTGTATTTGATGCCGAAGTCTTCGGTCGGGCCACCAGGATTATGGCTGGCCGAGAGAATGATGCCGCCGAAAGCCTTGTACTTGCGGATGATGTGAGAGGCTGCCGGTGTCGAAAGTATGCCGCCCTTGCCCACCATGACCTTGCCGAAGCCATTGGCGGCGGCCATCTTGATCGCCTTCTGGATGACTTCGCGATTGTAGTAGCGTCCGTCGCCGCCGATGACCAGGCACTTGCCCTGATAGCCTTCCAGTGAATCGAAGATCGACTGGATGAAGTTCTCCGCATAGTTCGGCTGCTGGAAGACGGGAACCTTCTTGCGCAGACCCGAGGTGCCGGGTTTCTGGTCCTGATAGGGCGTGGAGGGAACGGACTTGATCATTTTAGCTCACATGCCTTTCGAGACGAGGCTTGAATACAGGGCAACATAACGTTCGGCGCTCTTCTCCCAAGAGACATCCGACTTCATGCCTTGCTTTTGCAATTGGGTCCAGACTTTTTGATCCGCGTAAAGGTGCATGGCGCGGCGCAGTGCCTGTAGCATGCTTTCTTCGTTTACGGGTGCGAATTGTATGCCTGTCGCCACCTTTGCCGCAAGTGCGGCATGGTTGGCGTCGATGACCGTGTCGTTGAGACCGCCGGTGCGCGCCACGATCGGCACGCAGCCGTAACGCAGTCCATAGAGCTGGGTGAGACCGCAAGGTTCGAAGCGCGAGGGTATGATGATCGCGTCGCAGCCAGCCTGCATGAGGTGCGACATCGGCTCGTTGTAGCCGATGGAAACGCCGATACGGCCGGGATTACGATGGGCGGCGGCCAGCAGCGCGCCTTCGAGGGCTGCCTCGCCGGATCCCAGCACCACGAGCTTGCCGCCGAGTGCGACGATCCTGTCGGCAGTGCTTGCGACAAGATCCATGCCCTTTTGCCAGGTCAGGCGGCTGATGACGCAGAAGATCGGCGCATCGTCATGGTCGAGATGAAAGAATTCTTCGATCGACCTGCGGTTTTCGAGCCGATTTTTCAGCGTCGTCGGGCCGTAATGCGTGTGGACGACCGGATCGGTCGCCGGATTCCAGATGTCGGCGTCGATGCCGTTGACAATACCGTGCAACACGTCGCGGCGGCTGGCGATGACACCTTCCAACCCCATGCCGAATTCAGAGGTCAGGATTTCATCGGCATAGGAGGGGCTGACCGTGGTGAGGGCCGTGGCAGTCTGCAGGCCACCCTTCAGGAAGCCGACGGTGCCATAGTATTCTATACTTTCGGTGGCAAAGGCATGGGGCGGCAGACGCAGGCCGGGGAAGATGTCGGCGCCAAATTGACCCTGGAAGGCAACATTGTGGATCGTCAGGATGCTCGGCAGCTCGGGCGTCGGGTAATAGCGCATATAGACTGGCACCAGCGCGGCCTGCCAGTCATGGGCATGCACGAGATCAGGCCGCCAGCCCGGCAGCAGGCCTGCGGCGATCTCGGAGCCTGCCAGCGACAGGGCGGCAAAACGGCGCCAGTTGTCCGGATGATCCTTGCCTGTCGTATCGAGATAGGGACCGCCGGGGCGGTCGTAATAGGCTGGAGCGTCAAGCACGAGGATATCGAGACCCTGATGCTCCACCTCCAATATTCTTGCCGGCTGGCCGAGCAGATCCGGAAGCTCCAGGCGGACGACCGGATTCTGCAGCATCTTCATGACGCTGGGATAGCCGGGCATGAGGGTCTTGGTTTCAACGCCGAAGGATTTGAGGGCTATGGGCAGGGCGCCTGCCACATCGGCAAGGCCCCCTGTCTTGATCAAAGGGAAGACTTCGGACGAGACCGAAAGAACTTTCATAAGTCAGATATCCAGCTTGTCGATCATCGGTTGCGTGATCAGGCAAATGCCGCTTTCCGTCAGTCTGAAGCGCCGTGCGTCGAGTTCTGGGTCCTCGCCAACGACAAGACCTTCCGGGATGACGACACCGTGGTCGATCACAACGTTCTTGAGCTGCGCGCGCCGCCCGATCTTCACATTGGGCAGAATGACCGCTCCGTCCAGCTTGGAGAAGGAATTGGCCCTGACACCGGTGAAGAGAAGGCTCCGGTTGAGGCTTGCGCCTGAGATGATGCAGTCGCCGGCGACGACGGAGGAAGTTGCCGAACCGCGGCGGTCTTCGTCGTCATGGACGAATTTCGCCGGTGGAGTGATCTCGGCATAGGTCCAGATCGGCCAGGACTTGTCATAGATATCGAGAGCGGGGACGATGGCCGTCAGGTCGATATTGGCCTGCCAATAGGCGTCGATCGTCCCTACGTCGCGCCAGTAGGGCTCGTGCTCGAAATCCGAACGCACGCAGGACTTGGCGAAGCGATGGGCAACGGCCTTACCGTTCTTGACGATGTAAGGGATAATGTCCTTGCCGAAGTCTCGGCTCGAGGTCGGGTCGGCCGCATCGCGGCGCAACAGATCGAGCAGGAACTTCGTGCGGAAGACGTAGATGCCCATCGAGGCCAGCGCGAAATCCGGCTTGTCGGGAATGCCGGGCGGGTTGGCCGGCTTTTCGATGAAGGCGAAGATCTCGTCCTTCTCGTTGACATGCATGACGCCGAAACCGACTGCTTCCATGCGCGGTACTTCCAGGCAGCCGATCGTTACATCAGCGCCGGAATCGACATGCTGCTGGAGCATGTATTCGTAGTCCATCTTGTAGACATGGTCGCCGGCGAGGATGACCATGTATTCGACGCCGTAATCCTCGATGATATCGATGTTCTGATAGACGGCGTCGGCGGTGCCTTCATACCATTGCGTTTCGGAGACGCGCTGGGAGGCTGGCAGGATATCGAAGCTTTCATTTCGTTCCGGACGGAAGAAGTTCCAGCCGCGCTGCATATGGCGGATCAGCGAATGCGCCTTGTACTGCGTGGCGACGCCGATACGGCGGATGCCGGAATTCAAGGCATTGGACAATGCGAAGTCGATGATGCGCGCCTTGCCGCCGAAATAGACGGCTGGCTTGGCACGCCGGTCCGTCAGTTCCTTGAGGCGACTTCCCCTACCGCCGGCCAGAACATAGGCCATTGCATCGCGGGCAAGTGGCTGAATGCGTTTTTCTACCATTTTCTCCTCCCACCAGTCACTAATTCTCAGGTTCAAGCATGATCGTCGCCAGCGGCGGCAGGGTTATCGAGCAGCTTATCTCGCCGCCGGCATCGACGGCCTGCACGCGCCCGCCATTGCCTTTTCCGCTGCCCCCATAGATGTCGGCATCGGTATTGAGGATTTCCCGCCAGCGTCCCGGCGAAGGCAGCCGGATCGAATAGTTCTCGCGATAGACAGGTGTAAGGTTGCTGATGACGACGACAGGCTTCTGGCCGGGCGCCTTGCGCAGCCAGGCAAAGACAGAGTTCTCGTAATCGTCCGCAATCAGCCATTCGAAGCCGTCGCCCTCACAGTCGCGGGCGTGTAGTGCTGCCTTGCTGCGGTAGGTGAAGTTGAGGTCGCGCACCAGGCGACGCATGCCTTCGTGCATGCGGTATTGCAGCAGGTTCCAGTCGAGCGATTTGTTTTCGCTCCATTCGGCCCATTGAGCGAATTCCTGCCCCATGAAGAGCAGCTTCTTGCCGGGATAACCCCACATGAAGGCATAATAGGCGCGCAGATTTGCGAATTTCTGCCAGTCGTCGCCGGGCATCTTGGCGATCAGCGAACCCTTGCCGTGCACGACTTCGTCATGTGACAGCGGCAGGACGAAATTCTCCGAATAGGCATAGAGCAGGCCGAAGGTCAGCTCATTATGGTGATGCCTGCGATGGATGGGATCGCGGCTCATGTAGCTCAGCGTATCGTGCATGAAGCCCATGTTCCATTTGAAGCCGAAGCCGAGGCCGCCTTCGTGGACCGGCTGGGACACCTTCGGCCAGGACGTTGATTCCTCCGCGATGGTCATGACACCGGGATGCTCGCCGTAGATGCGGGTATTGAGATTCTGCAGGAAGCGGACGGCTTCCAGGTTTTCGTTGCCGCCATACTCGTTCGGAATCCATTCGCCGTGCTTGCGCGAATAGTCGAGGTAGAGCATCGAAGCGACCGCATCGACGCGCAGGCCGTCGAGATGGAATTTCTCGGCCCAGTAGAGCGCATTGTTGACGAGGTAGGAGACGACTTCGGTGCGCCCGAAATTGTAGATCGCCGTGTTCCAGTCCGGATGAAAGCCCTTTCGCGGATCGGCGTGTTCGTAAAGAGCGGTACCGTCGAACCAGCCCAGACCATGTTCGTCGGTCGGGAAATGTGCGGGCACCCAATCGAGAATGACGCCGATGCCAACCTTGTGACAGCCGTTGACGAAACGGGCAAAACCTTCCGGCTCGCCGAAGCGGGCGGTCGGCGCGTATAGGCCGGTCGTCTGGTAGCCCCAGGAGGGGTCGTAGGGGTGTTCGGTGATCGGCAGGAATTCGATATGGGTAAAGCCCATGTCGACACAATAGGGGATGAGGCTCGAGGCAAGTTCGTCCCAGGACAGCATGGAGCCGTCCTGCCGGCGCTGCCAGGAGCCTGCGTGCACCTCGTAGATACTGATTGGTTGCCGGCGCTTGTCGGTTTCGCGCCAGTGCTTCAGATGCTCCTCGTCCTGCCAATCCTGCACCAGTTCGGCAGCCGTCACCGAGGCCGTCTTCGGACGAAGTTCGCTGCGGCGGGCGAAGGGGTCCGCCTTCAACGGCAGAAGGACGCCATCCTGACCGCGGATTTCGAATTTGTAGGGAACGCCAAGCGGAACATCGGGAGCAAAGATTTCCCAGATGCCGCTGTCGGAACGGAAGCGCATGACATGACGTCGTCCGTCCCAATTGTTGAAATCGCCGACGACGGAAACGCGCTGGGCGTTCGGTGCCCAGACGGCAAAATGGATGCCGGTCCCGCCTTCATGCTTGATGCGATGGGCGCCCATCTTGTCGAAGAGCCGGAGATGCGAACCCTGCCTGGCGTAGTAATCGTCCATCGGCCCGAGTACAGGGCCGAAGCTGTATGGGTCCGTCACCGCCCATTCGGCGTCGGCGCGCCGGGCGCGATAACGAACGGGCTGGAGTTTTGTCACGGAAATCTGCCCGCCGAAAACACCGTCGGGATGGAGCTGATGGAGCTCGCCGATCGGTGTTCCATCCAGCGTCATTGCCGTGACAGCTTCAGCGCCTGGAAGGAAGCACCTGGTGATGAAGGTGTCGCCGGCCTGGTGCACGCCCAGGACGGCAAAGGGATTGGCATGCGATCCACTGAAGATTGCCGCGATTTCGTCTGCCGAAATTTCCCAGGGAAGCTTCACTTCAGGGGCAGCTTTCGGCGGCTTCATCAAGCTCTCCAGATCTCGTCTGCATATTGCCGGATCGTGCGGTCGGACGAGAACCAGCCCATCCGCGCCGTATTGTTGATCGTCTTCTGGTACCAGGAGGACTGGTTGGTCCAGATCTGGTCGACCTCGCGCTGGGCGGCAGCATAGGCATCGAAATCGCCGGCGACCATAAACCAGTCGTGGGAATAGATGCCGTCGATGAGGCCGGTGTAGCGGTTGCGGTCATCGGGAGAGAAAACGCCGGAGCTGATGGCGGCCAGCGCCTGCGACAGCTCACGCGAACCTTCGATGATCGCACGGGGATTGTGGCCCTCGCTGCGGATCTTGGCGACTTCATCGGCCTGCAGGCCGAAGATGACGATATTGTCCTCGCCGACATTGTCGCGCATCTCGACATTGGCGCCGTCGAGCGTGCCGATCGTCAGCGCGCCATTCAGGCCGAACTTCATGTTGCCGGTGCCTGATGCCTCCATGCCGGCCGTCGAGATCTGCTCGGAAAGGTCGGCGGCCGGGACCATGACTTCCGCAAGCGAGACATTGTAGTTCGGCACGAAAACGACTTTCAGCAGGCCGCGGACCGACGGGTCGCTGTTGATGGTACGGGCGACGTCGTTGATGAGCTTGATGATTAGCTTGGCGTTGTAATAGCTTGGTGCCGCCTTGCCGGCAAAGAGTTTTACACGCGGCACCCAGTCCAGCTCCGGATGCGAGCGGATCTGATCGTAGAGCGCAACGGCTTCGACGATATTGAGGAGCTGGCGCTTGTATTCGTGGATGCGCTTGATCTGGATGTCGAACATGGCAGACGGATCGAGCTTCACGCCCATGCGGCTGGCGACGAGATTGGATAGTGCCACCTTGTTGGCGCGCTTCACGGCGGCGAATTTTTGTTGGAAGCTCGGGTCCGTGGCAAATTTGTCGAGTGCACGCAGCTTTTCGGCGTCATCGAGGAATTCATCGCCGATCGCTTCGCGCACCAGATTGGTGAGACCCGGATTGCACTGTTGCAGCCAGCGGCGAGGTGTAATGCCGTTGGTCTTGTTGTTGATGCGGTCAGGGTAGAGTTTGTGCAGGTCTGCAAAGACCGTGACCTTCATCAGGTCGGTGTGCAGCGCCGAGACGCCGTTGATCGAGTGTGAGCCGACGAAAGCGAGGTTGCCCATGCGTACGCGACGATCACCGTTCTCGTCGATCAGCGAGATCGAGCGGATTTCCGTATCGGAGAAATTGCGCGCCTTGCGCGCTTCGATCAGGATCTTGGCGTTGATCGCGTAGATGATCTGCATGTGGCGCGGCAGCAAGCGCTCGAAGAGCGGAACCGGCCAGCTTTCCAGCGCTTCAGGAAGAAGCGTGTGATTGGTGTAGGAGAAGGTACGGCGAGTGATATCCCAGGCCGTATCGAAGTCCATGCCGTGCACGTCGCAGAGCAGGCGGGTCAGTTCAGCGACGGAGACTGCCGGATGGGTATCGTTGAGCTGGATCGCGACCTTGTCCGGCAGCGAGGTGAAGTCGTCATACTGTTGCAGGTGACGGCGAAGGATGTCCTGCAGCGAGGCCGACGAGAAGAAATATTCCTGGCGCAGGCGCAGTTCCTGACCGGCAGGCGTTGCGTCTGCAGGATAGAGCACACGGGTCAGGCTTTCGGCCTTGTTGCTCTCGCGCAGCGCGCCGATGTGGTCGCCGGCGTTGAAAGCGTCGAGCAGGATCGGGTCGATCGGCTGTGCCGACCAGAGGCGAAGCGTATTGACGCGCTTGCCGCGCCAGCCGACGACAGGCGTGTCGAAGGCGGCTGCGATGACACGCTCGGCCGGCTTCCAGACATAGCGTGGCTGTTCATCATGACCGGCAATGACTTCGATCGATCCGCCGAATCCGACTTCATAGGCGCTTTCGCGGCGCTCGAATTCCCAGGGATTGCCGTGCGCAAGCCAGTTTTCGGGGAGCTCTACCTGCCAGCCGTCCGCCATCTGCTGGCGGAAAAGGCCGTGAACGTAGCGGATGCCGTAGCCATAGGCCGGCACGTCAACAGTGGCCATCGATTCCATGAAACAGGCGGCGAGACGGCCGAGACCGCCATTGCCGAGGGCTGCATCGGGCTCGAGGCCCGCAATGACGGTGACATCGACGCCGAGCGACGCCAGCGCATCGCGAACCTCTTCCATAAGGTTGAGGTTGGACACGGCATCGCGCATCAGGCGGCCGATCAGGAATTCGAGCGACATGTAATAGACGCGCTTGGCGCCAGTCTCGTAGACCTTGCGGGTCGATTCCATCCATTTGTCGATGATGCGGTCACGCACCACCAGAATGGTTGCGGTCAGCCAGTCATGCGGCTTTGCGACCTTGGCATCCTTGCCGATGCGGTAGGTCAGACGCTCGATAATTTCCTCAGCGAGGATTTCTGGCCGGGAACTGCGCGGAGCTGGGGAGAGGATGGTCGGCTTCGAAACAGTATTCATGTCAGGTCTCGCCAATTTTGATTTGGTTACAGTATCTTACGCCTGATTCAATCGATTTGTCGCTTGCACCGACAGGGCAGTTTATGCACCGTTATCACGCACTTGCAACAAGGGAATTGGGCAAACGAAAAATTTGCGGAACCTTCATATTCGACAGGCCCAAGGGACTTGATTTCAATCGGTTTTCCCGATTTGATGGGCCGAATAAAGTTTAAACGAAAAGCCGCCCCGGTTTGTTCCGGAGCGGCTTTTTGCTGCGGTAGATTATGACTGCGGCTGTCAGTTTGTAAGCAGGGTAAGAGCTTTGGTTGCTTCCTTTGCAATGCTGGTAAAGGAAGCTACCAGATTTTCCATTGTTTCGGCTTCGTAATAGTTGCCGCCCGGCGAAGCACAATATTGGAGCAGTTGCTTGCCTTTGTCCGGAGCCATAAAGGCGACGGTAAAAATCTTGATGCCCGCGAGCTTGGTAGCGTCGCACTGGTCACGAACATTTTGGTCATATGTCTTTTGCCATACGCCTGTGTTGCCGGTCATTTCGCCATCGGTCATCAGGATAATATAGCGGGATACGATTTTGTTGTCCTTGGTTGCGTGCGCTTGACTCTCTACATCCGAACCGTCCGAGGCTTTGGAAATTGAAAGAGTCGCTTGCCTCATCGGCTCTGCCGCATCTGTACCGCCGCTTGCGGTAATGCTGTTAACATAGGTCGAGGTCGTAGCGGTGCCCCAAACCATGCCACTCATGCTTTTAATCTGGGTCTTTTTCGCATCTTTGTAGATTAGGCCGTTGTTATAAGAATACGCACCGGTCCGCACGAGGTTGTGGTCGGGATCGGCGGTGTTCAATGCCGTGAAGAGAGCGCTGGCTGCTTTCTTCAATGCATCGATCTTAATGACGTAAGTCTTGCATTTCGTGCCGTCATAGGTGGCGCAAGTTGAGGTTTTGTCGCCCATCGACCCAGATTGGTCGAGCACAAGTTCCATCGAGAGGGCAGTCTTTGTATCGCTGGTGCCGCTCGAAGTCGAGCTCGAGGCTCCGATATTCATTGTCTTGTAGCCGAGAACGCCGATTAACGGCGTGGTGGGGATCGCATAGGAGCTGTTGACCGTTACCTTATAGCTCTTGCTGGTTGCTGTCGTGCTGGTATCGACCTTGACGCTCGTTCCGGCCTTGATGCTGTCCATGGCCGAGGTATCCAGATAATTGGCCATCTGACCGCTGACGAAATCCTTTGCTATGGTCTCGGCTGCTGCGGCGTTGGTCGCCGTTCCGTTGGCAAGCGCGGTTGCGGCCGCCAGCGCGCCGGCATCCGTGGCTTCCTGCAGCGTACGTTTGGAGAGGATCGCATTCGAGTAGTCGATCGCCAGGCCCGCAGTGCCGATAAGCACAGGCAGCAGGATGGCCGTCATGATACCGAAATTGCCGCCACGGTCGCGCCGCAGGCGATCAAAAAGCGAATGCAGGGTGTTCATCATGTCCACCGGTTCAAAGGAGCCCTATCAGGCTCTTCATGGACCAGATGACTTTAATGGCCGCTAAAGCCAGTGTGTAAAATTGTCGGCAACTGGCTGTTTTTTCCAGTTTCGGGATTATTTGAGCGGAATTACGTCCACTGCCTGCACGGAACGCTGGCTGCCATAGCTCTTGAGTACACCGATAACGGGAGCGACATCGGCATAGTCGCGGCCATATGCGACGACGATGTGGTCGGTTCCAGCAGGGATATTGTTGGTGGGATCGAGCTCGATCCAGCCGGCCATCTCACCGCACCAGACGCGGACCCAGGCATGCATGGCATCAGCGCCCTCCAACCGCTCCTTGCCCGGCGGCGGGATGGTGCGCAGGAAACCGGAGACATAACCGGCGGGAATGCCGAGGCTGCGCAGCGCAAGGATCATGACATGCGTGAAGTCCTGGCAGACGCCGCGTTTCAGCTTGAAGGACTCCAGCGGTGTCGTGTCGACAGTCGTCGCTTCCGGATCGTAGGTGAAATCCTTGTTGATGCGGGCGCAGAGCGCATAGGCGATCTGCATGACGGTCAGCGATGGCTGGACACAGCTCTTTGCGTATTCGCTGATCGCCTTGGTTTCCGTCAGGCGCGGACTGTCGCCAAGGAAATGGTGGGGCGATTCAGGATCGAGCGACCAGATCCCCGAGACTTCCTCCGGCAGATCGGCCAGCAACGGCGAGAAATCCGCCGATATGACCTGGCTTTCGACCTGGACGCGGGCCTGCATGCGGATATCGAGCGTTTCATGCGGCGAGCGCAGCAGGAAGGACGTTGCCGGATGCTGAAAGAAATCGACGAAATGCGACTGTTCGTCCGGCTGCGGCGAAATGCTGATCGAGCCTGCGACAAGCCGCTGCCGGTTCGTCAGCGAGAGTGGCATGAGACGCATGATATGGCGCGCGCCGGATGCCGGCGTGTCGTAGCTGTAGCCCATGTGCAGGGTGAGATCGTAGAGCACGACCGTCATCCGAGGTAGGTCTGCGCCAAGAGATCGGAGAGATGTTCCAACTCGCGTTCGAGCCTGTGGTAGACATCACCGTTCATTGTCTCCGGGGTCATGACAGCCAGACCGGAATGCAGCCGCATCGCCTCGCGGTAGAAGGGCGACATCTGGCCGTTGATGAAGGCGTTCGGAAGCTGTTCGACTTCGCGATGGATCTCGTTCATCTGGAAGAGGATCGAGCGCGGATTAAGAGGATCGAGCGCCAGAAGATCGGTGACTGTCAGCCGGGCAGTATTAACGTTGTAGCGCCGGCGATGGGTCATGACGCTGTCGCCGATTTCGAGCAGCATGTCGAGCGCGCCATCGGGTGCTTCCGGGCCGGACATGTGGCCGAGAAGCCGTGTCATATGCAGGCCGCGTTCAATATATCGGCCAAGCGAGAGAAAGCGCCAGCCGGTGAAGCGGTACATGTTTTCATGCACGAGACCGGCAAAGCCCGCGAGCTTGCGCAGCAGGATGGTCATCGCATGGCTGGCATCGTCGCCTGCCAGGATGGTCGAGTGGAAGCGGCGGGCGGTCTTGGCGAGATCGTTCAGTGCCAGCCATCCGTCCGGCGAGAAGCGGTCACGGATATTGCTCGCCGAATAGACGGCACTGTCGATATTGCGCAGCAGCGATTCCGGCACCGGTTCGGTCGTGTCGATATCGACGGCGGCAAGATATTGCGTGACGTCTGCAAGCAGCGGTTGGCTCGGGTCGGCAGCTTCGGCGTAGCGTCCGTGCCAGGCGCGCAGGATGCGTAGCGCTCCCTCGGCGCGCTCGATATAGCGTCCGAGCCAGAAGAGGTTGTCGGCCGCACGGCTCGGCAGGCTGCCCGGCATGTTGCGGGTGAAGCTGCCTTCGGCGGGCAGGAGTGTGTGGCGCTCGACCGGCTTGTCGCTGACGATCCAGACGTCGGCCGCAGCACCGCCGGATTGCATTGCGATCGCGGCGGCATCGTCTCCCGCGCCGATACGGGCAAAGCCACCGGGCATGATCTGCCAGCCGTTGGCGGTACGGGCGGCGAATACGCGCAACGACATCGGCCGCGGCGTCAGTTTGCCGTTGACCCAAGCTGGTGTCGTCGAGAGGGTAACGACCTCCTGACCGACGAGTTTTGCACCGTCGCTCGTCAGCCAATCCGCAATCGAAGTCTTCGCAGTGGCGCGCAGCGACGAGCCGAGAACGGATTCGCCACTATCATCGAAGAAGGGGGCACGGGAATAGGCTGGGCCGATCACCATCTTTTCGATGTTGGCCGCCACGTGATCGCGTTCGTCCTTCTGGCCGCACCACCATGTCGCAATGGAGGGCAGGCGAAGATCCTCGCCCAGCAACTGGCGACAGACGGCGGGCATGAAGGCGAGCAGGGCGCGTGTTTCCAGAACACCGGTGCCGAGCGCATTGACGATCGTGACGGTTTCGGCGCGCAACGCTTCGACAAGGCCAGGCGTGCCGATATGCGAGTTCTGGTTCAGTTCCAGCGGATCGGCATAGGCGGAATCAAGACGCCGCCAGAGCACCCCAATCGGCTTCAGGCCGGCGACGGTGCGAACCATGACACGGCCGTTGACGACAGTCAGGTCCTCCCCCTCCAGCAGCATGAAGCCGAGGTAGCGGGCGATATAGGCGTGTTCGTAATAAGTCTCGTTGGCCGGGCCGGGCGTCAGAACCGCGATGCGGTCGTCGCCCGAATGTTTCATCGTCTGCAGAGCGTCGCGGAAGGCGCCGAAGAAGGAAGCGAGGCGGTGAACCGGTGTTTCGGCATAAACGTCGGAGAAGGATCGCGTGGTCGCCACGCGGTTTTCAAGCGCGAAGCCCGCGCCGGATGGCGCCTGCGTCCGATCAGCGAGCACCCACCAGTTGCCGTCAGGCCCGCGGCCGATTTCGAAGGCGCAGAAATGCAGATAGTGCCCGGTCGCCGGCTTTGCGCCAACCAGAGACCGCTGAAATTCCGGATTGGCGGCGATGAGCGCGGGTGGGAGAATGCCTTCTTCGACGAGCTTGTTGTCGCCATAGATATCGGCAACCATCGCTTCGAGGAGATTGGCGCGCTGCACGAGGCCCGCCGAAAGAGCCTGCCATTCGCGCTCGTCGATCAAAACCGGAATGTGTGAGAGCGGCCAGGCGCGCTCGCCGCTGCCTTTGGCGCCGTAGGCGCGATAGAAGACGCCTGCATCACGCAGGTAGCGGTCGGCGCGGGCGAAACGCTCGGCCAGATCCTTTTCCGGCATAAGGTTCAGATGGGCGAGGAAACGCTGCCAGACCGGGCGGATTGCGCCGCTGTTGTCCACCATCTCGTCGGCGATGCCGGGCAAGGGAGCATAGTCGAAGGCCGCATCCGCGCCGGCGCGTTCCTCGATTTCGTCCCTCAATTCCAATGCAGGCTTCTTGCCCATCAGACCCAGTTTCTTCAAATTCCAGCGGGTCGCCTCAGATCCAGCGTGAGCGGGAATTCAGGCGAGACCGTCTCGGCGCGCGGAATATAACCGCCCGCCGTGTGTCCCCACGGTTCGAAGCGGGCGAGTCGGCGCGCTTCCGCCTCGTTGCCGTTGACCGGGAAGGTGTCATAGTTCCGCCCGCCCGGATGGGCAACGTGATAGATGCAGCCGCCAATCGAACGTTTCGACCATGTATCATAAATATCAAAAGTCAAAGGCGTATTCACGGGCAGCACGGGGTGTAAACCGGAAGCCGGCTGCCAGGCCTTGAAACGCACGCCTGCGATCGACACGCCAGATGTGCCCGTCGGTGTCAGCGGTACGATGCGCCCGTTGCAGGTGACGGCGTAGCGCGAGGCATTGCTGGATTCGAGGCGGACCTGCAGGCGTTCGACGGACGAATCGACGTAGCGCACCGTGCCGCCGACCGCTCCTTGTTCGCCCATGACGTGCCAGGGCTCCAGCGCCTGGCGCAACTCCAGCTTCGAGCCCTCGTATTCGACTTCGCCGCAGAAGGGGAAGCGGAATTCGAGTTGAGCCTTGAACCAGTCCGAGCTGAGATCGAACCCGTTTTCACGAAGGTCGGAGAGCACATCGAGGAAGTCCTGCCAGACATAGTGCGGCAGCATGAAACGGTCATGCAGTGACGTGCCCCAGCGCACGAACCTGCCTTCGGCCGGATTCGTCCAGAAGCGGGCGATGAGTGCCCGCACCAGCAATTGCTGGGCGAGCGACATGCGGGCATTCGGCGGCATTTCGAAGCCACGAAATTCGACGAGGCCGAGGCGGCCGGTAGGGCCGTCGGGTGAGAAGAGCTTGTCGATGCAGATTTCGGCGCGATGGGTATTTCCGGTCACGTCGATCAGCAGGTTGCGGAACAGGCGATCGACGAGCCAGGGCAGGGGCTGCAGGCCGCGTCCGGGAGCGGGGATCTGCGCCAGCGCGATTTCCAGTTCGTAGAGACTGTCGTGACGGGCTTCGTCGATGCGTGGCGCCTGGCTGGTCGGGCCGATGAAGAGGCCGGAGAAGAGATAGGAGAGCGACGGATGGCGCTGCCAGTGCAGCACCAGGCTTTTCAGCAGGTCCGGACGGCGCAAGAACGGACTGTTGTTCGGATTGCTGCCGCCGACGACGACGTGATTGCCGCCGCCGGTGCCGGTGTGACGGCCGTCGATCATGAACTTGTCGGCGCCGAGGCGGCTCTTTCGCGCTTCCTCGTAAATGGCGGTGGTGATGTCCACCGTCTCCTTCCAGGTCGAGGAAGGGTGAATGTTGACCTCGATGACGCCAGGATCGGGCGCCACGCGGATGACGTTGATGCGCTCATCCTGTGGCGGCGCATAACCTTCGATATGGACGGCAAGGCCGAGAGCGGCGGCGGCGCGTTCGGTCGAGGCGATGAGATCGAGATAATCTTCGAGCGTCTCGGTTGGTGGCATGAATACGCAGAGGCGGCCATCGCGCGGCTCGACGGAAAGGGCGGTACGAATGT
This sequence comes from Rhizobium sp. 05N49, assembly GCF_056396805.1. Classification (NCBI taxonomy): domain Bacteria; kingdom Pseudomonadati; phylum Pseudomonadota; class Alphaproteobacteria; order Hyphomicrobiales; family Rhizobiaceae; genus Rhizobium; species Rhizobium sp. 05N49. The sequence continues at coordinate 131,101 of NZ_JBFTME010000009.1, read as the reverse complement.
GTCCGCCAATTTCGCTGGCCGACTGCGGCATGGTCGGTTGCTGGCCGGTGAAAGGCTGGAAGTGTGCGGCCTGCAACGCTCTCCCGCTATCTCGTACGAAATCCGGTAGTTCGGGCCGCTGCACGAAGGGATCGAGCGGATTGATGTAAGGATATTGCGACGGCGGGATATAGGCGAGGGAGTTGAGCGGAAGGCGGTAGCCGACCGGACTGTCGCCCGGCATGAGGAAGATCCGGCCGCGCCGTGTCGACCATTTCTCGCTCGTCCAGCTGCGACCGGTGGCGCGCGCGTTCCATGCCTGAACGGGCAGAACGTAGCCGGTCGGACGGGTCAGCCCACGATCGAAGACGCGGGCGATACGGCTGCGCTCCTCTGCATTCTCCAGCTTGGAGTTCGAAGGATCAACGTTTTCGGGTAGGCTCGCTTCCTTGATCAGCCATTCGGCGGGGTCTTCGAAGGCCGGTGCGACATAGTCGGGCGAAAGATCGAGTTCGCCGGCAATCGCAGTCAGCAGCCGGCCGGCATCATCCTCGGTGACCTGATAGTTGCGGCCCTCGGTGGCAACGAGATTGTCATTCGACCAGATCGGCAGGCCATCCTTGCGCCAGTACAGCGAGAAGGTCCAGCGCGGCAGGCTTTCGCCCGGATACCACTTGCCCTGGCCGTAGTGCAGGAAGCCATTTGGAGCAAAACGGGTGCGCAGCCGGCGGATCAAGGCATCCGCCTTTTCGCGTTTCGTCGGGCCGACGGCTTCGGTGTTCCATTCATCAGACTGGAAATCGTCGATGGAGACAAAGGTCGGTTCGCCACCCATGGTGAGGCGCACATCTTCGACTTCGAGGATGCGGTCGACCTTTTCGCCAAGCTCGTTGAGTTGGTCCCAGGCGCCGTCTGAAAAGGGCTTGGTGATGCGCGGATGCTCGGCGACGCGGGCAACCTTCATGTCGAAGGCGAATTCGGTCTCGGCTTCGCCAAAATAGCCACCCGAGATCGGCGCGGCATTGCGGAAATGCGGGGTGGCGGCAAGCGGGATATGGCTCTCGCCGGTCAAGAGGCCCGAGGTCGGGTCCAGCCCTATCCAGCCGGCGCCGGGAAGATAGACTTCGGCCCAGGCATGAAGGTCGGTGAAATCATATTCCGTGCCGGACGGCCCATCGAGCGCCTTGAGGTCCGGGGTCAGCTGGATGAGATAACCGGAGACGAAGCGGGTGGCGAGGCCGAGGTGGCGCAATATCTGGACAAGCAGCCAGCTCGTGTCGCGGCAAGAGCCCTTGGCAGTCTCGAGCGTCTCTTCCGGTGTCTGGACGCCGGCTTCCATGCGGATCACATAGCCGATCTGCTGCTGCAGGCGCATGTTCAGGCCGACGACCATGTCGACCGTCTTCTGCTCCGAGCGGTCGAGCGTTTCGAGGAAGGCCCTCAGGCGCGGGCCGGGCTCTTCCGGCTTCATGTATATCGACAGGTCTTCGCGGATCGTTTCCGGATAGTCGAAGGGCCACATCGTCGCTTCCTCTTCGACGAAGAAGTCGAAGGGATTGTAAACCGTCATGTCGGCGACGAGATCGACCTCGATCTTGAATTCGGTCACCGGGTCGGGGAAGACGAAGCGGGCGAGGTAATTGCCGTATGGATCCTGCTGCAAGTTCACAAAATGGTTCGACGGCGTGACCTTCAGCGAATGGCTCAGGACCCGCGTCTTCGAATGCGAGGCGGGCTTCAGGCGGATAATCTGTGGGCCAAGGCGGACCGGTTTGTCATATTGATAATGGGTCAGATGATAGATGCTGGCTTTGATCGACATATTGCTCTTTTTGTCCGCGCGCCATTGATCGGCTTAGCTGTTCCCAAGGCCAGTGTGTGCAATGCAGCGAAAGAATGCAAGGCAGAAAGGTTAACGCGGGGATGACGTTCAGGCAGCTCTGTTGAAGGTCACCGACGCCTTCAAGCCCCTGCCGCCGCGGCCGGGGATGAGTGTCAGTCTTGCGTTGAAAAGATTGGCGATTTCCTCAACGATCGGCAAGCCGAGACCGGCGCCGGGCGCACCGGATTCATTTCCGCGGGAGAAACGCTTTCTGACCGCTTCGAGCTTTTCGGGTGGAATGCCCGGGCCATTGTCCTCGACCTCCAGCCGCACCGTCTCGGCATCTTCAAGGATACGCACGGTCACTTCTGCGCCCTGGCCGGCATAGGCAATGGCGTTGCCGGCAAGATTGCGCAGCATTTCGCCGATCAGCAGCGGTTCGGCGCGGATCATGGCAGGGCCTTCCCCCTCGAAGCCGAGATCGATGCCGGCTTCGGCAGCCCGCGGGATCTGCTCGCCGGTGATCTCCTGGGCGATGGCGGTGAGATCGATGGCCGAGGCCGTCAGCGCTTCCTTGGCGGTGGCGGCATCGATCTTGGCCATGAGCAGAAGCTGCGCAATGATGCGCTCGGCATGGGCGACCGCCTGATCGCCCTTGAGGGCAGCGTGCTGTGCCTCATCCAGTGAGCTGGAGCGAGCGGAGAGGGCAAGCTGGGTGCGGATGATGGCAAGCGGCGTGCGCAGCTGATGGCTGGCATTGCCGGTGAAATTGCGCAGCGCATCGAGGGCCGATTGCAGACGCACCATGAAGGAGTTGACGGTATCGACGAGCGGCTGCACCTCGCTCGGCACGGATTGTTCGATCGGGTGCAGGTCGTCGGGGCTGCGTTCGCCGATAGCGTCGCCAAGCTTGTAGAGCGGTCGCAGTGCCACCGTGACGGAGATCCAGACGATGACGGCAGCACCGGCAATCATGACAGCGAGACGCAGGGCCGAGCGCACGAGGATCGCTTGGGCAAGCTGACGGCGGGCGATGGTCGTTTCTGCGACGGTGACAACGAACGGCACGGAGCGGATACCGGTCGAGGCGGATCGTCCCAAGGTCGCGACGCGGATCGGCTCGCCACGGAAGATATCGTCGGCGAAGGCGGCGGTTTCGCCCTGCGTTTCCTTCAATACCGGAAGCGCCTGATATCCGGTGATGAACGTTCCGGGCGGGCCGTCTACACGGTAGAAGACACGGTCCTGCGCTGCCGAGGTGAGCATCTCCAGCGCGACATAGGGAATGTCGACCTCGAGCGTGCCGTCTTCGGCGACGACCACGCGTTCGGCAATCGCCAGTGCCGAGCCGGCCAGCACGCGGTCGGAAACGATATTCGATGTCTGCACGGCCTCGCGCCAGGTATCGGCAAGCGCCAGCGTGCCGATGACGGCGGTCGAGACAAGCAGCCAGAAAAGCAGTCGGCGCCGGAGCGAATAGGCAGCCGTCATGAGGCCTCGGGCAGTTTGTCGAGGTAATAGCCGATGCCGCGTGCGGTCTTGACCGTCAGGCCGTGCGGCGAGAGCCTTTTCCGCAGCCGGCTGACATATTGCTCGATGGCATTGGACGAAATGTCGTCATCGAAAGCGGTCAGCGACTGCATGATTGCTTCCTTGGCGACAACCTTGCCAGCACGCATGAAGAGGATTTCCAGAAGGCCGAGTTCGCGGGCGGGAATATCGAGCGGGGTATTACCGGCCGAAAAGGCGCGAGAGTTAAGGTCGAGCGAGATCGCCCCGAAACTGACGGTCGAGGAATGCAGCCCARCCTGGCGACGCAGGAGCACGCGGACGCGCGCTTCGAATTCGGCAATGTCGAAGGGCTTTATAAGATAGTCATCAGCGCCGAGATCCAACCCTTTGACGCGTTCTTCCGGAGAGCCGCGCGCTGTCAGGATAAGCACTGCAGCCCTGCTGCCGCGGGCGCGCATGGCGCGCAGCACATCGAGCCCGTCCATCTCAGGCAGGTTCAGGTCAAGAATGACGAGATCGAAATTTTCGGCTGCAATCACGGCGTTGGCCGAGGCTCCGTCATGGACGACATCTACGGCATGGCCCGTACCACGCAAGATCGCCGACAGGCCGTCGGCCAGCGCGATATTGTCTTCGGTCAGCAGGATGCGCAACGGATGTTTCCCTCGAATTTTTGAGGGAGTTTATCAGGGACGGCAGCCCGATGTCACAGCGATTCTGGTAATTGGTGAATGGAGAGTGGTGCGTGGGAACTCACACCTCGCGGCAGCAAACTGCCGAGGGAAGAAACGCGCCGCATGTCGTGAGCCGGACCCGCTGCGACGCCGTTGACCAGTGTCGATGCGCCGACATGCCGATGGCGGGGCGCAGCCTGTCATGATAAATATAGGAGAGAAGCTCGGGGAGGCTTTGCGGATGGGGAATCTGTCGGTTGCACTGGTGGAAGGCCCTGAAGAGATCGATGCTGTTCGGCATCTCAGCCGGGCCTTCCGACAATGGCTCTACGACAACTATCCGGACGAGCGGGCACAGATCGAACTTTACTACAGCCCGGAAAAATTCGAGGCGATGCTCGCCGATTTGCCGAAGATCCACGCAAGACCACAAGGCGCAATGTTCCTGGCGCGGCTGGATGGAGAGATTGTCGGCTGCGTGATGCAGCATGAGATTGCGCCGGGCATATCGGAGATGAAGCGGCTCTTCGTTTCCGAGCTGGCACGTGGCAGCGGGGCGGCGCAGGCACTCTGTGAGGCGTCCCTTGCCCAGGCCAAGAAGGATGGCTACCGGATGATGCGGCTCGATACCGGCCATCGGCAGGTCGCTGCTCAGAAGCTCTATCGCCGCCTGGGTTTTCGCGAGCGAGACGCCTATTACGACATTCCCGATGATCTGAAGCCGATCCTGCTGTTCTTCGAGCGTGAGCTTTGAAGCCTGGTAATGGCCGTTGGAAACGGCCCCTTGTCTGGCCTGTGCAGCTCGGGCATTCTTTCTCGATGAGGAGCGTTTTTATTCTGTTTTTGTGCCTGGTGCCCGGCTTTGCGGTCGCGGATCAGGTCTTCTATCCGGCGAGGTCGGGCAATGCCGGCGCGCCGGTGCTGACCGTCTATTCCTCGCTCGACGAGCCGCTGGCCCAGCCCATGATCGCCGGCTTTCAGGACGCCAATCCGGATGTGGCGGTCAAATATGAGGACATGCTGACAGGAGATATATACGACCGTATCGTCAAGGAGACAGATGCAGGTCACAAGACGGCGGACTTCGCCTTCTCCTCTGCAATGGACCTGCAGGTAAAGCTTTCGAATGACGGTTATGCGCAGGTGAGCAATCTGCCGATGAGCGCCCAATGGCCGAAATGGGCGAACTGGCGCAACACGGCCTATGCATTGACCTTCGAACCGGCCGTCTTCGTCTATCACAAGCCGAGCTTCGTTCATGAATCTGTCCCGAGCTCGCGAGCAGAATTCGTCGATTACCTCAAGCGCAAGGGCAATGAAGTCTATGGACGGATCGGGACTTATGACATCGAACGTTCCGGCGTGGGCTTTTTGTTCATGGCGCGCGATCAGGAGCAGTTCGGCGACATCTGGTCGGTGATCGGCGCGATGGGCGCGGCCGGCGTGAAACTCTACTCCACGAGTTCGGCGATCCTCGAGCGGGTCGCCGACGGGCGCTTCGTGCTCGGCTACAATATTCTTGGTTCCTATGCGGCCGATTGGGCTTCGCGTCATCCTGATGTCGGCATCGTGTTGCCGAAGGACTATACGGTCGTGATGTCACGTATCGGCCTGGTGCCGCAGGCGGCCGCCGAACCGGAACTCGGGCGGCGATACCTTGCCTTCTTCATGTCGAAGGAAGGCCAGACGATCATGGCGCGCGAGTTGCAGATACCGGCCGTCAGCCCGGAAGTTGCCGGCGAGAACACCGCCAATACCCTGCAGGAACTGCTCGGCGCACAGTTGCGTCCGGTGCCGGTCAGCCCGGGTCTCATGGTCTATCTCGACCAGGTGAAACGCGCCCGACTGATTGCGCACTGGAATGAGGTGCTGCGGACGCAATAGGAACCCGCTCGCCGGTGCCGCCGCTTGGCAGCGCCGGTAATGGCAAGGGGCGAAGCTCGCTTGCCGCAAACCTCACCCTTTCGCATCGATGCTGCCATAACCGCAGCAATCAGCCTTTGTGAATCACCACTTCCAGATATTCCGCCGGCACGACCATGGTGCCATCCTTGGCGCGGTTGAAGCGTGCGATGAGCGCGAGGAAGTCCTCCTCGAGAGCCGTCTTTCCCGGCTGCGGCAGAGCCTCGAAAGCCTTGTAGACGGGACCATACCAGGTGCGGAAAACCTCCAGCCAGTGTGCCGGCGAGCGATAGCGGAAATTATACATCCGCGACGTTGCCTCGATGCCGGCCTGGCCGCCGAACATTTCCTCCAGCCGGGCCTTCGTACCCCAGAGTGCAGGCGACCTGACGCCCGGCATGGGCGGAATATGCTTGCCTATCGTTTTGAAGACCTGGCCGATGAAGCTCTCCGGCGTCCAGTTGGCCATGCCGATGCGCCCGCCGCGCCGGGAGACTCGCAGCATTTCCTTTGCCGCCTTGTCCTGATCCGGCGTAAACATGACGCCGAACGTGGAGACGACGACATCGAAGCTTGCATCCTTGAAGGGCAATGCTTCCGCGTCGGCCTGCTGGAAGTTCACCGCCAGGCCGTTTGCTATCGCCCGCTCTCGGCCGCGCTCCAGAAGTTCAGGAACGTAGTCGGTCGAGGTCACCTCGGCCCAGCGACGCGCAGCAGCAAGCGTCGCATTGCCGTTGCCGGCAGCAATATCGAGAACCTTTTCGCCGGAACGCAGGTCGAGGGCCTCGCATAGATTCTCGCCGACGATCTGCAGCCGGGCGCCGATGACGGAATAGTCGCCGGATGCCCAGGCCGACTGCTGACGCGACTTCAGCGCGGCGAGATCTGGCGTGGGTTGAGCTGTGGCATCTCCTGTGGTTTGCATGGCATGTTTCCCCTCATGTCGGCGAGGATGGGCCATTGCCGCGATCGTTCGCCGGTTTCGCCTAATTCAGGTTTTGAGCGCAGCCTTCGACCGGTTTCTTGAAGTGCTCCAGGTCGGCTCGCAGGCGGAACGTGCCTCGGGATGGCAATCGGCCTAGGTACTCATCCGCCATTTGCCTTCCGATCGTCCCCCGCGCCAAAGTATCCGCCATGTGCCAGCTGGCGTCCAGTACAGACAATGTACTAGTCATATGCCTGCCCTGGGTAAGTGCTGCCGTCTTTCGCGCGAAGGTAGCCGAATTGCGGCAAAAAAGTGTCCTGCCGCACTGGATATCCCGAGGATGTCAGCTAAATGACAGCTTCATATGATGGCTTGGGCTACTTCTTCTCCGTGGAGGCGGAGAGTTGAAGAATTCCGGGAGGACTTCCGCTCGCTATCAGGACAATTGCGTCCACCGATCGGTGATCTCTCCTCATTTTCAAAAAATAGCACAGGCGGTTCGCTCAGCCGCAGTACGGAGGACACATCGTGAAGCACACTTTCATCGCAACTCTTTTGGCAGCGGCTATTGCGCTGCCGGCCTACGCCGCCGATTACACCATCATCGCTCCGGCAGCGCCCGGCGGCGGCTGGGACCAGACGGCTCGCTCACTGCAGACGGTGCTGCAGCAGGAAGGTATTTCCAAGAGCGTTCAGGTTCAGAACGTACCCGGCGCCGGCGGCTCCATCGGTCTTGCGCAATTCAGCAGCCAGAGCGCAGGCAATCCGAACGCTCTGATCGTCGGCGGCTACGTCATGGTTGGCGCGCTGCTGACCAACAAGTCGGTCGTCACGCTGAAGGATGTCACCCCGATCGCTCGCCTGACCGGCGAGTATGAAGCTGTCGTCGTTCCCGCCGCGTCCGACATCAAGACGCTCGCCGATCTCGTCACCAAGCTGAAGGCCGATCCCGGCGCCGTTTCCTGGGGCGGCGGTTCTGCCGGCGGCACGGACCACATCGCCGTTGGTCTGATCGCCAAAGCTTCCGGTGTCGATCCGACCAAGATCAACTATGTCGCCTTCTCGGGCGGCGGCGAAGCACTCGCCGCTATCCTCGGCGGCCAGGTCACAGCTGGCATTTCGAGCTACAGCGAATTCGAATCGCAGGTGAAAGCCGGCACGCTGCGTCTGCTCGGCGTTTCCAGCGATGCCCGCATCGACGGCGTCGATGCACCGACCTTCAAGGAAGCCGGTACCGACGTTTCCATCCAGAACTGGCGCATGGTTGCCGCCGCTCCGGGCCTGACCGATGAAGAAGTCGCCTCGATTGCGGCTGACTTCGACAAGCTGCACAAGTCTGCCGCCTGGCAGGAAACCCTGAAGACCAAGGGCTGGGCCGACACCTACCTTGCAGGCGACGAGTTCAAGGCGCAGCTCGAAAAGGATGTCTCGGCTACCGCGGGCATTCTCAAAGATATCGGTCTCGTTCAATGAGTGAAGCCGATACCTCATCGGCAACGAAGCGCCGCCCCGATTGGGCGGCGCTGATCATTGCCCCTTTCCTCATCGTGGTCGCCGTCGTGGTCTTCTGGGATGCCTCGCATCTGAAGACGATCGCGCAGTATGACCGCATCGGACCGTCGACAGTGCCGAAAGTCGTAGCACTCGGCCTCTTCTGTCTTGGCATCTGGACGGCTTTCGAAGCCTGGCGCGGCGATTTTCCGGAACGCGAACATCAGGAAGTGGCGCCAGTCATCTGGGTTGTGGCGGGCCTTGCCGGACAGATGCTGCTCCTGCGCACCGCCGGTTTCTCGATTGCGACGGGCGTACTCTTTGCACTGACCGCGCGCGGTTTCGGCAAGCGCCAGATCTGGTTCTCGCTGCCTATCGGCATCGTGATGAGTTTCATTGTCTGGACGATCTTCTCGCAGCTCCTGCAGCTCTCGCTGCCGGCCGGGCCGCTCGAACACCTGTTCTTCTGATAGCGCTCGCCTCGCACCGGGCGCTCTCAGTTTCGTTGCTTTTTGCGCGGATGGTCCTGTGCCCCCTCAGGAGCCGCCGCTTGGGAAAAAACCATGAGCACATTCGAATTCCTCTGGCAGGGCATTCTGGTTGCTGCGCAGCCGATCAACCTGCTTTACGCCCTCATCGGCGTAACCCTCGGCACCGCCGTCGGCGTGCTGCCGGGAATCGGCCCGGCGCTGACGGTCGCGCTGCTTCTTCCTGCCACCTACAAGCTCGACCCGGGCGGCTCGCTCATCATGTTCGCCGGCATCTATTACGGCGGCATGTATGGCGGCTCGACAACGTCGATCCTCCTGAACACACCGGGTGAAAGCTCTTCGATCGTCACTGCGCTCGAAGGCAACAAGATGGCGCGGGCAGGGCGCGGCGGACCGGCGCTGGCGACAGCGGCCATCGGCTCGTTCGTCGCCGGCCTTATCGCCACACTCGGCCTTGCTTTCGTGGCGCCCTACATCGTGAAGCTGGCGCTGGTTTTCGGTCCACGCGAATATTTCGCACTGATGGTGCTTGCCTTCGTCACCGTCTCCTCGGCCTTCGGGGATTCGGCACTGCGCGGTCTCACCTCGCTCTTCATCGGCTTCGCGCTCGCCATGGTCGGCATTGACCAGCAGACGGGGCAGGCGCGCCTGTCCTTCGGCATTCCCGATCTGCTCGACGGTATTGAGGTGACGACGCTTGCCGTTGCGATGTTCGCGATTGGCGAGACACTCTATATCGCCGCCCAGGGGAAGCGCGGCGAAGACAAGGTGGAGGCGGTACGCGGCTCGCTCTGGATGAATGCGCAGGACTGGGCGCGTTCCTGGAAGCCCTGGCTGCGTGGCACGATCATCGGCTTCCCGATCGGCGCCATGCCGGCGGGCGGTGCTGAAATCGGCACGTTCCTTTCCTATGCCACCGAAAAGCGTCTTTCGAAGAACCCGGAGGAATTCGGTCATGGCGCGATTGAAGGCGTTGCCGGTCCGGAGGCTGCCAACAATGCTTCGGCTGCCGGCACTCTGGTGCCGCTCCTGACGCTCGGTCTGCCGACATCGGCGACGGCGGCGATCATGCTCGCTGGCTTCCAGCAATATGGTCTGCAGCCGGGACCGCTGCTGTTTGCCACCAACCCACAGCTCGTCTGGGGTCTCATCGCCAGCCTGCTCATCGCCAATGCGATGCTGCTGGTGTTGAACCTGCCGATGATCGGCCTCTGGGTCCGCCTGCTGACGGTCCCGAAACCGTGGCTTTACGCCGGCATCCTGCTGTTTGCCACGCTCGGCACGATCGGCGCCAACCCCTCGGTCTTCGAACTCGGCATGCTGCTCGGCTTTGGCGTTCTCGGTTATGTCATGCGGATCTTCGGCTATCCGATCGCGCCTGCCGTCGTCGGTCTCATTCTCGGACCGCTGGCCGAGCAGCAGCTTCGCCGTGCGCTCTCGATCAGTCAGGGTGACGTAACCACACTCGTCATGTCGCCGATCGCCTGCGGCCTGCTGATCGTGGCGGCTGCCGCCTTCCTCATCCCGCTGATCCTGAGATTGCGTGGCCGCGGCCAGGTTCTCTCTCAGCTCGCGGCAAATGAAGACTAAAACAAAAAGACGACCTAACCCCTAATTCAGGCCGGCCGTGGCAACATGGCCGGCCTTTCTTTTGGCGTTTAACAATTTTTTTCCGGCTGAAATCCGCTGTCCTCTCCAATCATATGATTGAAATCGAATGATAAAATTGGATTTGTAGTAACGTTTCCCGGACTGTTTTTCATTTGCCGGCGAAAGAAATATGCGCTTTTTGCATGGCAGCGGTGATTTCTTGCGCGTTGTGAGTGCATGCGGATTTTCCCATCTAGGAAAGGTCAACGAAAGAGCGAGAGGAAAAGAAGATGTCCGCTTTCAGAAAGTCGATCCACAATGGTTTCCTGGCCCGCGCCTTTGCAGCGCTTGGTGCCGCAAACGCAGTCAGCGCCGCTGTCGAAGGTGGCCGCAAGCCGCGCGCACGCGACCTGCAAGAACTCGGTATCGATCCGGTAAGTTTCGGCCGTGTCATCCGGTAAGACGTGCCGAATGCGCAGATTGAATGCCAAATCAGATATTGAATGAATGAGCCCGCAACCGATGGTCGCGGGCTTTGTTTTTTGGACTATCCGAGCCGCAGCGCCAGACCGCAGCGGCTTTTGCTTATCAGGCGTGAAGGCGCTCCCGTTCGGGCATATGCGCTTCCTTCTGTCGCTCCTGTCTGTTGTAGCGGATCGAGGACCAGAGCGAGATGCCGATGAGGGCAGCGCCGCCAAGGCCAGTGATGACCTCGGGTATGTGCGTCAAGGTCTGCACATACATGATCACCGAGAGGATCAGGATCGCGTAGAAGGCGCCGTGTTCCAGGTAGCGGTATTCGGCAAGCGTTCCCTTCTCCACCAGCATGATCGTCATCGAGCGCACATACATGGCGCCGATGCCGAGACCGATGGCGATGATGAAGAGATTCTGCGTCAGTGCGAAGGCGCCGATGACGCCATCGAAGGAGAAGCTGGCATCCAGAACTTCCAGATAGATGAAGGCGCCGAGGCCACCCTTTGCCGCTTCGCTCATCGCGCGCTGCGATGCGTCGAGGAGACCGCCGATGACTTCGACCACCAGGAAGGTCACGAGACCGTAGATGGCGCAGTAGACGAAGGTGGTCGCGTCTTCACCCTCCAGGAGAGAGGAGAAGAGCAGGATCAGCAGGAGCACGAAGGCGATCTCGATGCCCTTGATCGCGGCCGAACGCGCCATGATCCGCTCCAGTGAGCCGATCCAGTGGACTTCCTTCTCATGGTTGAAGAAGTAGGTAAGGCCGACCATCATCAGGAAGGTACCGCCGAAGGCGGCGATCGGCAGATGCGCGTCATTCATGATGCGGGCATATTCTGCCGGCTCGCGGGCCGCCAACACGAGCGCTTCCCACGGACCGATCTGGGCCGCGATGGCGACGATCGCCAACGGGAAGACGATGCGCATGCCGAAGACGGCGATGATGATGCCCCAGGTCAAGAACCTGTGCTGCCAGACCGGAGTCATTTCCTTCAGCTTGTTGGCGTTGACGATGGCATTGTCGAAGGAGAGCGAGATCTCCAGAACGGCCAGCACGCTGCAGATGAAGAAGACGGTTGCCATGCCGCCCAGCGTGCCGGTCGATTGCCAGCCGAGAAATGCGCCGAGCGCAAGGCCGAGCGCCGTGACGATGAAGGCCCAGCGGAAATAGCCGAGCGAAGACTTGTGGGATTGAGGCTGGCTCATGACTGCACCTCGCAGCCGCAAACCGTTTTTGAAGATGAGGTGAAAACAGAAAAACGCATACCGCAACGGGCATGCGCGTTTGGCATGGTGAGCTTTTTCATCGATGAAAAATCCGCCGGCTAATTTGCAGGCGGTACCGACATCACGAGAGCGCCGTAAAAACTCTCGCCAGAGGGGCCCGGCACCAGGGTTCCCCCGCAACCGATGTCTGGATGAGGTGCGGGTGCCTCACTAGGTAGTGAAGTTGCTGCCCCAGTCAAGACGTGGGCTGGGCCACGGTTACCGATTTCTTTGGAACCATGCGAGCGCTCACCCGTTAGAACCTAGCTGAGCCGACGAACGCAGCTCAGAATTCTTGAAGGAGGGCGACGATGCATAATTCGACCCATGTTCCCGACAGGCGCACGGAAGCCTCGGACCGCATCAAGCGGGCGAAACCCAATCGTATGCAGAAGGCGCAGGTTCTTCCGCCGCATCATGTGGACCTGACGCTGACGCCGGGTGTTATCCACGACATTCACGTGCCGGCGCATGTGACCGGCAGCGATCTTTCAAAGGGCGGTCCCGACATCAAAAGCGACAATGCTCATGTCGCAAAACCGGTCCGCTGAAAACCAGTTCCGCAATCCATCAAACAGGTGAGACACGAATGACGATCAATCTTGTGCCGCGCGATATTTTCATCCAGCACGAATATGAATGGCAGGCCGTGCGTGATGCGGCGGAGCGCCGGATAGATATTGGCAAGCGCGAGAGGCCATCCGTGCAGCCGAGCGGGCAAACAGCGAAGACGCCCGCAGCGGCACCTTCGGCAGCGCAGGGCTGCTGAGTCCCAGGCAGAATTTATACGAGACGCCCGGCCATCAAGCCGGGCGTTTTCGTTTCCGGCGAATTTCGGCTTGGGAAAGCGATCCGCGGCGATGCTTTGCCAACCTTTCGGAAAGGATTGCGCGGCGATAATCCGGCCCGTTCAAGGGAATCGGATCGATGGCCAAGACAGCAACACGCGGCCGCCGCAAGGCGCCGGCAAAAAGGAAGAGCAGCTCATCCTCCGGAGGCGCGATGCCCTGGCTGGTGCTCGGCATCGCCGCGGTGGGCGCCATTGCCGCCTATGACAACTGGAAGACCATCCGCCCGATGTTAGGGAAGGAACCGGCTGCCGTTATCCGCGAAGCGGCTGAAGCCAAGCCTCAGGCACCCAAGGAAGCACCGAAGCAAGTTGCCGTCGCAGCACCTGCCGCCAAGCCGCGGCGGACGAACGATCCGGTGCCGCCTGCGGCGATCCCCTCGGCTCCAGTGCCGACCGCAAAGATCGTGCCGGCCTCTATTTCCCCTGTTGCCCCGTCCTCTTCGGAAACCGCCAAGGCCGCCTTTGGATATTGCGGGCAAGGCGAGCATATCAATTGCGTCGGCGATGCCGGCACCTTCTGGTACAAGGGTGAGAAGATCATCATCGCTGATATGGTGAGCCCGGATGTCGACCGCGCTCGCTGTGAAGACGAACGGAAGATCGCCTTTGCCGCCAAATCCCGTCTGCTCGCGCTGCTGAACGCCGGTCCGTTCAACATGAATGCTGCCGGCAAGGTGGATGACCGTGGCGCGCCGCGTGTCATTTCGCGCGACGGGCGCTCCTTCGGTACGCGTCTTATCAATGAGGGCCTGGCGAGGAAGCCGGGATCTGCCTCGGGCTCCTGGTGCGCCTGAGGCCGTCAGTCCAGCGCTCTCTATTTTCCACCGTTTTTCCGTGCCGGCGCCTTGCCGTTGGTGCGGAAGCTGCCCGTGAAGGCCGAATCCTTGCTTTCCGCCGTGCACTCGATGGCCATCGGCTTGCCGGCATAAGGATTGCCGAAGGTGCAGAAGCCGGCAACCTTCACTTCACCCGTCATCTTGTTGCCGACGCCCGTGGTGACGAGGCTGAGTGGCAGGCGGGCATTGCCATTGGATGCGGGCTTGATGCCCTTGCCGTCGCCCTGGAAGCCCAACAGCTTGCCATCAGAGGTGAAGATGAAGGTGACCGTGCCGTTGACGAGCGTCACACTTGCCAGCTCTCCCTTGCAGCCCTTCGTGGCATCAAACTTGGCAACGACCAGCTTCTGGCACTTGCCGCCAAGCGCAATGACGCCGGGCGCACCCGGAAAATTGTCATCCGCCTGCGCTGCAGCGGCAAAAGTGAGGGTGGAGAAGGCGGCGATGGCAAGCGCAGATAATTTCATTTCGATTCGAACCCCGTGAACTGACGAGGCGAATCAACACCTCGGGCTCCATTATCGCGCATGGCATGGCTCTGTGTCCGAATTTGGTTTGGCGTCGAAGATGGATTTCTATCGTCTCAGCACGGATACATTTGCTCCAGTGACCTGAGCAGGACCAAGGGATAAGCCTGGAACGTCTTCTCACCGATATCCGGGTGCCGCTCCAGATATCTCTTCACGATTTCGACGTACTCGGTTTGCGAAATCGTGACGTTCCGCGGTGAGCAATATAAGGGGCTTGCCCTCAGCTGCGAGGTGGGTGTTCACCATTCGAAGTGTCAATCCCGCCCCGCCAATCAGCATCGTGACGACGCTTGTCTCCTTGCTCTCCATGAGCGCGCGGAGCGTCATGTCTTCTTTTGCGGAAGCCGGGCTCCAGCTCAACATCAGCAGCAATATCAATCCGATGAAAATTTTCATGTGCACCCCCAATGAGGGAGAGCGAAGCAACATTGCAACCGTTTGGTCAAGCCACTTTTCAGGGAAGTTTCGGCAAATGCGGCACGAACAAGCAGACACTTCGTACCGGTCTTAGAAGAGCCTGCGAAGGCCACAGCGCCAAAACTAAAAAGGCCTTTCGATTCCTCGAAAGGCCTTGCTTTTCAGCGAATTAGGATGGTGGGCGTGACAAGGATCGAACTTGTGACCCCTACGATGTCAACGTAGTGCTCTCCCGCTGAGCTACACGCCCATCCGATGTCGGCGCATAGACCACAAAACCTCCGGAGCCGTCAATAGGCTTTTTTGAAGTTTTGTGACGATCCGCCAAGACGCCTTATGCGGCAAGCATCTTGTTGACCTCTTCGACGAGGTCGCGCAGGTGGAAAGGCTTAGAAAGGACCTTCGCATCCTTGGGAGCCTTCGAATCAGGGTTCAGTGCAACGGCTGCAAAACCGGTGATGAACATCACCTTCAGGTCGGGATCGAGTTCGGTCGCGCGCCGCGCCAGTTCGATGCCATCCATTTCCGGCATGACGATATCGGTCAAGAGCAGGGAGAAGGGCTCCTCACGCAGGCGGTCATAAGCGCTAGCGCCGTTGTCGTAGGAAAGGACCTTGTAGCCGGCCTTTTCAAGCGCCTTCACCAGGAAGCGGCGCATATCATTGTCGTCTTCGGCGAGAAGTATCTTCTGAGTCATTAATCCGGACCGCTGATCACTACGTTTTTTATGGGATACCAGCCGTCTACACTATACTTCGCCCGGTAAACAACCGGTGAAATCGCCCTAGCCGCGGCCGCTATCCCTTCCATGTAGTATGGACTTAAGGGCAGGCAACTGGCAACATAGCCCTCACAGCCACTTGATGACATGGTAAAGAGGGCAGAAAGTGCCGGAAATACGCGAATACGAGCTTTTTGAAGTGCATGAGCCCGTGTCGCAGACCATCCCCTTCGTCTACAACTCCCCTCACAGCGGCCGTATTTATCCACCGGAATTCATCGCACAGTCGCGGCTGGAAGGCATCTCGATACGCCGGTCCGAAGACCATTATGTCGATGAACTGTTCGGTGCGGCCGTGGACCTCGGCGCGCCACTCCTGCTTGCGAACTTCCCGCGCGCTTATCTGGACGTCAACCGAGAGCCGTATGAGCTCGATCCGCGCATGTTCGACGGCCTGCTGCCGCCTTATGCGAATATCAATTCGCTGAGGGTTGCCGGTGGACTTGGTACCATTCCGCGCATCGTGGCCGAGAACATGGAAATCTATGCGCGCCGGCTGCCTGTGCAGGAAGGGCTGGAACGTGTCGAAAGCGTCTACAAGCCCTATCATTCGACGCTGCGGCGGCTGATTGCGCGCACGCATGTACAGTTTGGCTTTGGTGTCCTGATCGATTGCCATTCCATGCCCGGCAATGTGCGCGTTGCCGGCAGCAATGCGCGACCCGATTTCATCATAGGCGACCGCTACGGGACCAGCGCTTCGTCAGAGCTTTCGCGCACGGCGATCGGTATCCTCGAGGAAATGGGTTTTGCCGCGATCCGCAACAAACCTTATGCCGGCGGCTTCATCACCGAACATTACGGCCGCCCGTCGCGCGGGCTGCATGCGCTGCAGATCGAGGTCAATCGTTCGATCTATGTCGATGAGGTCACGCTGGAGAAGCGACCCGATTTCGACATCGTGGTGACCGCCATTACGTCGTTCATGCGGCAGATGGCCGACTACGTCGAGAAATTCTCCGGCGACCGGGCGCTTGCTGCCGAGTAATTTTCTCACTCAGGTCAAAAAAAACCGCGCCTTGTCAGCGCGGCTAAGTCTAGGGAGGAAACACCCAAGGAGGGTATTTACAGTCAGAAGACTGTAATCAGGAAACTACTGTTGCATTGCACAAATGTCAAGCATTATATTGCACTGCAAAATCTTTAGGCAGCTAAGCCAAAATTGCCCGTTTCATTTGCATTCCACTGCTTTTTCGCTATGAAAAGCGCCATTTCCCGCCAGCTAAACGGATTTCTCCATGCTTCCTGACCGTTCGTTCTTCAACCGTCTTGCCGAAGCTGCGAAGGCGGAAACCCTGCCGCGTTTTCGCTCGGGCACCAATGTCACCAACAAGCTGTCTTCCGGCTTCGACCCGGTCACCGAAGGCGACAGGGCGGCGGAAACCGCCATCCGCGCGCTGATTGAGGCGCATTTCCCCGACCACGGCATTCTGGGCGAAGAGCACGGCAATGTCGGCCTTGATCGAGAGCATGTGTGGGTGATCGACCCGATCGACGGCACGCGCGCATTCATCTCGGGCGTCCCTGTCTGGGGGACACTGATCGGCCTGCAGAAGAACGGCCGGGCTATTGCCGGCATGATCGAGCAGCCTTTCACCGGCGAACGCTATTTCGGCGACGAGAATGGTTCGACCTACAGCGGACCTGAGGGCGAGCGCCGGCTGCAGGTGCGTGATTGCGGCGCTCTTTCCAATGCCATCCTGTTCACGACATCGCCACATCTCTTCGTCGGTGAGGAGATGGACAAGTACCGCGAAATCGAAAGCAAGGTACGGCTCTTCCGCTATGGTTGCGATTGTTATGCCTATGCGCTGCTGGCGGCGGGCCATGTCGATCTTGTTGTCGAAAACAGCCTCAAGCCTTACGACGTAGGCGGCATCATTCCTGTCATCGAGGGTGCCGGCGGCATCATGACCACCTGGGATGGCGGGCGGCCGGAAAATGGCGGTTCGATCATCGCTGCCGGCAGCAGGGCGGTTTATGAAGAAGCGATCGAGATTCTGCAGCGCTAAGGCTCATGCGCCGATTGCAGCCACATCCTCGGTCGCCTCAGCATCGCTGCCTGGAATGAAGGCGTGGAGCGCTGCGAGCGCGGCGGCGCGGTACATATCTCTTTCCTGGAATACCTCGTGTCGGGCGCCATTGATCGGCACGAGTTGGCCGGCACGGAAATAGCGCGAAAGCCGTTCTTGCGCCGTATAGGGCACCAGGCCGTCGCGCGTCGGTGCGATGACGACAGAGGGGATTGTGATCGAGAAGAGATGATAGGGCTGGGTCACCCGGTCGATCGCTTTCATGCATTCGTGCATCCAGCGGGCAGTCGGCGCTCCCAGAGCAAGTTCCGGGTGAGCCCTTGCGATCGCCGCGTTTCGCTCGAAACGCGTTTCATCCGATGTCAGAGGGTTATCGGGGAACTGCAATTCTTTCATCTTGCCGAGCGGCAAGGCACCAAGGCCGATCGCGCTGAGCGTCGCCGACACCGCGCGGATCATGCCCTCGGAAGCGGCCTGGCCAATAAGGCCGAGGAAAGGGGCGGACAGCACCATGCGCTCAATACGCGTCGAAAGATAAGGTGCGGCAGAAAGCGCGATCAGTCCGCCGGTCGAATGGGCGAGCATGTAGAAGGGCAGCCTTGTATCCGGCAGCACGACTTTCTCGAGGAAGGTGTCGAGATCGCGCTCGTAGTCGGAAAAGCGGCGCAGGTGGCCGTGATTGCGCTTCTTGATCAGCCGTGGTGAGCCGCCCTGGCCGCGCAGGTCGTAGGTCGCGACCCAGAGACCCTTGGAAGTGAGGTCGCGGATCGTTTCGAAATACTTCTCGATACATTCGCTACGGCCGTGCAGAAGCACCACCGTTCCATGGGCCGCCGGTGTTTGCGACCGGAAGACGGCATAACGCAACCTATGGCCGTCGTGGGTCTCGAAGAAACCTTCGGTGCGGTTCTCCGGCGCCGGATTTTCTGGAGTTGAGTAAAGCACCTGTTCCATGGCCAGTGTTTCTTCGCGTGAGAGATTTACTAGGGGATACCGCAGGGATTGGGAAAATCAATGGCGAAATTACCGCTTAATATAAGCGAAGTATAATGGAACGAGATTTCTCCATGCGACAAGCTCGGCGAAAGCTGAGACACGCTAAAGTTAGTGCGAACGAACGATTTGTCCCGGCATGAAGCCGGTTATCCGCACGTTCATGACAGAAGATTGCGGCGCCGGGATGCCGGTCACGAATTTGGGTCTTCCACTAGTCCTGTTAATTCCGGCGCCCGCCAATCAGTCGGCTCGACCATCTGCAGCTGGATTGTCTCGATATCGATCCGCGGATCGACTTGCAGAGCTCTATGCTTGAAGAAAAGTGGCCGGCGGAGCTGAGGGAGCTCTTGGCCGGCCGAATTGAGGCTGAAGAAGAAGGGACGATACACTTCAGCCGTCGGGCCAGTATCACCCGATGCGCCTATCTCTAGTGAGAGGCGGCTGAACCTTCTCCGAACCTGCCGTTCATGCAGGGTTCACGCAGAAATCCCAGCGTTTTGAAGAGGGCTTGAAGTCCATGAAGGCCATCCCCATCTGAACTTTGCGGACGCCAGAAGGGTCCGCGCAATCGTCCCGGAGCCGCCAAGAATGGGGTTTCACGGACATGCTATCGCAACACGTCGCTTCCCTAGGAGGACATCATGCGTCACGTAGACTTCTCTCCCCTTTATCGTTCCACCGTTGGCTTCGACCGTCTGTTCACGATGCTCGACAGCCTTTCCCAGCCGGACCAGGTTCCGACCTATCCGCCTTACAATATCGAACGGACCGGTGAGAACACCTATCGCATCACCATGGCCGTTGCCGGCTTTGACGAAACCGAACTCGCCATTGAATCGCATGCCCACGCGCTCACCGTGAAGGGTGAAAAGCGCGAAGAAAATGCCGATGGCGGCGAATATCTCTACCGCGGCATTGCAAAGCGCGCTTTCGAGCGCCGCTTCCAGCTTGCCGACCATGTCGAAGTCACTGCCGCTTCGCTGAAGAACGGCCTCCTGCATATCGACCTTCTGCGCAGCATCCCGGAGGCTCTAAAGCCCCGCAAGATCGCTATTGCCGCTGAGCCGGTCGAGGCTCCGAAGTCGATCGAGGCGCAGGTCGTCAACAGCTAATCCGCTTTCAACCGGATCAGACCGAAACGGCGCCCGAAAGGGCGCCGTTTTTGTTTTGAAGCCGTCTCACCTGGTCAGGCCGGGCTTGTCGCTTCTTCCAGCTTTTTTTCTGATGTGCGGCGCGCTGCGGCAGCGGCATATTTCTGGGCGATGACGGCGCAGACCATCAGCTGGATCTGGTGAAAGAGCATCAGCGGCAGGACGATCGCGCCGATCGATTGGCCGGCAAAGATGACGTTTGCCATTGGAACACCGCTCGCAAGGCTCTTCTTCGACCCGCAGAAGGTGATGGTGATCTCGTCCGCCTTGTTGAAGCCCAACCAGCGGCTGCCATGCATGGTGATGACGAGGACGAGCGCCAGCAGCAGCATATCGGCGATGATGACGGCGGCGATATCGGCGATCGAAAAGGTGTGCCATAGGCCTTCGACGACGGCCGTCGAGAAAGCCAGGTAGACAACCATCAGGATGGAGCCGCGATCGACGGGCATTAGGATTTTCTTCTTGGAGCGGATCCACTCGCCGATCCAGGGCTGCAGGATCTGGCCGACAACGAAGGGAGCCAGCAATTGCAGCAGGATCTGTTCCAGTGCGTCGAAGGAAAAGCCGCCATGGCCGCCGACCGAGAAGAGCAGGCCGACAAGCAGCGGCGTCAAAAACATGCCGAAGATGTTCGAGGCCGACGCCGAGCAGATCGCCGCGGGGACGTTTCCGCCGGCCATCGATGTGAAGGCGATCGAGGACTGCACCGTCGACGGCAGCACGCAAAGGAAGAGGATGCCAAGATAAAGCGGCTGCGGCAGGATCGAATCCGGGATGAAGCCTATCGCCAGCCCGAAGATCGGGAAGAGGCCGAAAGTAGTCAGCAGGATCATGAGGTGCAGGCGCCAGTGCAGCAGACCGGCAACGACAACATCACGCGAGAGGCGTGCGCCGTGCAGGAAGAACAGCAGCGCGATGGCAAAATCGGTCGCTACCCCGAACCAGCCGGCAAAGGTGCCACTCGCGGGGAAGATCGACGCGAGGACGACGGTGCAAACGAGCAGGATGGTGAACGTATCGGGTAGAAAGCGCCGCATGGCTGTCTCGCCTAACTTAAAGAGTCATTGTTCTGTCGCTCATTATGATCCAGGATGCAAGGAATAACAGTTATTACAAATCTGGATCTCCCCGATGCTAGATCTCTCACAGCTACGCAGTTTCGTCACCGTCGAGCAGATGGGCAGCTTTACTCTGGCCGCCGAAAGGCTGGGGCTTGGGCAGTCGACGGTCAGCCAGCATATCCAGAGGCTGGAAACCTCACTCGGGCGCCGGCTGCTGGAGCGTGATACGCACAAGGTCGTGCTGACCGGCGATGGCGAGGCCTTGCTGACGCATGCGCGGGCGATGCTGTCGATCGAGGGGCAGGTGCAGTCGCTGTTCAAGAGCGGCAGCCTGCGTGGGCGGCTGCGGCTTGGCGTTTCCGAGGATTTTGTGACGAGCCGCTTGCCGGCGGTGCTGGAAGATTTCGTACGCTCGCATCCTTCCGTCGATATGGAACTGACGGTGGCACTTTCCGGTGTACTTTATGAAATGCAGGATGCAGGGGCGATCGATCTCGTGCTTGCCAAGCGAAGGCTCGGCGATGAGCACGGAAAGCTCGTGTACCGGGAGCCGCTGGTGTGGCTGGCGCGTGATCCAGAGCATGTGCTCGCATCCGGTCCACTGCCCTTGATCGCTTTCCCGCCGCCGAGTGTGACGCGCGCCATTGCGCTGGAAGCGCTCGGTCGGCAGGGCGTGGACTGGCGGATCGTCTGCACCTGCGGCAGCCTCAGCGGACTGACGGCAGCAGCACGCGCCGGAATGGGAGTGCTCGTGCAGCCGCGCAGCATGGCGCCCTCGGGGTTGAAGGAAATCTCGCCGGCCCGGCTGCCGGTGCTGGAGGATGTCGAGTTCGTACTGGTGCCGCGAAAGGGAGCCGATCAGGCGCTCGTGGCGGCACTTTCGGATGATATTCTAAAGAAGGTCAGAGGCTTGCGGTCGGCCTGAAGATCTTTAATCAGAAACCCCGCCGGCGACGGCGGGATTTTCCTTCTCGAATCAGGCATTTGCGAAATCAGGCCACCAGGCATTTGAGGAAGCCATCGACATCGGCTTCGGTCGTTGCAAAGCTGGTGACGAGACGGACAAGAGTTTCGCCGTCCGAAACGAGATCCGGCATCCCGGCAGGGATCGGCCACTCGTAGAATTTTGCACCCTTGCTCTCAGCCGTTTTTGCCGCCGATTTCTGAATGACCGCGAAAACTTCATTCGAGGCGGTCGGCCAGGCGAGCCGGGCCGAATTGCTGGCGCCGATGCCGGCACGCAAGCCGTCGGCCATGCCATTGGAGTGTCGGGCGAGATCAAGCCAGAGGCCGTTTTCGAAATAGGCGTCGAACTGGGCGGAGATGAAACGCGACTTGGAGAAGTGCTGGGCAGCGCGCTTGCGGATGAAATGCATTTCCTTCGCTTGTTCCGGATTGAAGAAGACGATCGCTTCCGCACACCAGCAACCATTCTTCGTGCCGCCGAAGGAGAGCATATCGACGCCGCGCTTCCAGGTCATTTCGGCAGGTGTTGCCTTCAATGCAACGAGCGCATTGGCAAAGCGCGCGCCGTCCATGTGCAGGGGTAGTCCTCGCTTCTTGGCGATCGTGGAAATCTCGCCGATTTCCGGCAGCGAATAGACGGTACCGATTTCGGTGGATTGGGTGATGGTCACAGCGGTGGCGCGGCCATGACGAAGGGCATCCTCCGGGAAGTGCGCGATCTTTGCCGAGAGCTTGGTCGGATCGATCTTGCCGGCCTCGCCGTCGACGGCCATGAGGCGGGCGGAGCCGGAGAAGAATTCTGGGGCGCCGCATTCATCCTCGATCACATGGGCTTCTGAATGGCAGAAGGTGATCCCGCCAGGGCGCTGGACGCTCGCCAGCGCCAGGGAGTTGGCAGCGGTGCCGGTCGCAACGAAGAAGACGGAAACCTCGCGCTCGAAGATTTCTGAAAAGCGGGCTTCCACTCGCTTGTCGAGATCGCTGTTGCCGTAAGCGGCGGCAAAACCGGTGGATTCGGCGAGCAGGCGTTCGGCAATGGATTTATGGGCGCCAGCCCAGTTGTCAGAAGCAAAAATCATAGAGAAAACCACTGAAAATGATGGGGCGGGAGTTTCGGGAGTGGACACTACGCCAAAGCTTGACAGGATCAAGGGCGGAAACCTAGATGCATCACAAAAATTGAACTGCGCAATCAATAAACAAAATGATAAGTTGGAAGGTAATTTTATGTCGCCATTTTGGTTGATCTGGCAATCTTCCGTCGCAAATTGACGTTTTTTTAAGATGGCGCTCTTGCGAAGAGGAATTGTTTCTGGCATTGAACGGACGAACTAGGACAGGGTTGCTGTCCTATTTTGGTCTTCACGGCCGAAGAGGCGCCCGAAAGCCCTGGAACAGACCGGCTTTCACGCTATAGTTCTTTCGAGCGCTGAGCCTTCCATATGGCGGCGCACGGAAGCGAATGGCAGGCGCGGAACGCGACGGTTTGCTTTCCCTGAAAGCAGATGTCTGCGACCGGATCTTCATGATGCAACAGCGCTGTCACGCGCCGGACCTATCTTAAAGGTGCGGTGCGCGACGAAAAGCCGCCCGCAGCCCCGCGGGCTTCGACAGGAGGAAAGACGATGACGAAGATGACGCCATCCACGCATATTGACCAGTTCGCAGCAGCAGCCGCGCGCGCAACGGCCAATACGCGTAAATCCGCCTCCGGTCTGCCGAAGAAACAGGGGCTTTACGATCCGCGCAATGAGCACGATGCCTGCGGCGTCGGCTTCGTTGCGCATATGAAAGGGCAGAAGTCGCATCAGATCGTCAAGGACGGTCTCTTCATTCTCGAGAACCTGACGCATCGCGGTGCCGTCGGCGCCGATCCGCTGATGGGCGATGGCGCCGGCATTCTGGTGCAGATTCCCGACCGCTTCTTCCGCGAGGAAATGGCCAAGCAGGGCATCACCCTGCCTAAGGCCGGCGAATATGGCGTCGGCCATATCTTCATGCCGCGCGACGAAAAGCAGATCGAACACTTCAAGAAGGTGATCAAGGACGTCACCGCCGAAGAAGGTCAGGTCCTCATCGGCTTCCGCGACGTGCCGGTCGACAATTCATCTCTGTCAAAGGCGCCGGCGATTGCAGCGACCGAGCCGCATCACGTGCAGGTCTTCATCGGCGCCGGCAAGGATGCCGCGACGAACGACGAATTCGAGCGCCGGCTCTTCACGCTTCGCAAGGTCATTTCCAATCGGATCTATGACGAGTTCGACGGTGAGGAGAGCCACTTCTATCCGGTGTCGCTGTCCAGCACGACCGTCGTCTACAAGGGCATGTTCCTGGCCTATCAGGTCGGCGCCTATTACAAGGACTTGGCGGACCCGCGTTTCGAAAGCGCGGTCGCCCTCGTGCATCAACGCTTCTCGACCAACACCTTCCCGTCGTGGAAGCTCGCGCACCCCTATCGCATGGTCGCCCATAACGGCGAAATCAACACGCTGCGCGGCAACGTCAACTGGATGGCGGCGCGTCAGGCTTCGGTCTCTTCTCCGCTTTTCGGCGAGGACATTTCCAAGCTCTGGCCGATCTCCTACGAAGGCCAGTCGGACACGGCCTGTTTCGACAACGCGCTCGAATTCCTCCTGCGCGGCGGCTATTCGCTATCGCACGCCGTCATGATGCTGATCCCCGAGGCATGGGCGGGCAATCAGTCCATGTCGCCCGAACGCAAGGCATTCTACGAGTATCATGCCGCGCTGATGGAGCCGTGGGACGGACCGGCTGCCGTTGCCTTCACCGATGGCAAGCAGATCGGTGCGACGCTCGACCGTAACGGCCTGCGTCCGGCACGCTATCTCGTCACCGATGACGACCGCGTCATCCTGGCATCGGAAGCCGGCACGCTGCCGGTTCCCGAAGAGAGCATCATCCAGAAGTGGCGCCTGCAGCCTGGCAAGATGCTGCTGATCGATATGGAAGAGGGCCGGATCATCTCCGATGACGAGGTGAAGGCGCAGCTTGCCAACGCGCATCCCTATCGCAGCTGGCTCAACCGCACGCAGCTCATTCTCGAAGACCTGAAGCCGGTCGAGCCGCGCGCGCTTCGCCGCGACGTCTCACTGCTCGATCGCCAGCAGGCCTTCGGTTACACGACCGAGGACACCAAGATCCTGATGTCGCCGATGGCGACGACGGGTCAGGAAGCGATCGGCTCGATGGGCACGGATACGCCGATCTCGGCCATGTCCGAGAAGTCGAAGCTGCTTTACACCTATTTCAAGCAGAACTTCGCGCAGGTGACGAACCCGCCGATCGACCCGATCCGCGAAGAACTGGTCATGAGCCTCGTTTCCTTCATCGGTCCGCGTCCGAACATTCTCGACCATGAAGGCATGGCGAATGCCAAGCGACTGGAAGTACGCCAGCCGATCCTGACCAATGGCGATCTCGAAAAGATCCGCTCCATCGGTCACACGGAAGACCGTTTCGACACCAAGACGCTCGACTTCACCTATGATGTAGAGCGCGGCGCCGAAGGCATGCCGGAAATGCTCGACCGTCTGTGCGAGCGTGCGGAAGCGGCTGTCAAGGGGGGCTACAACATCATCGTGCTCTCCGACCGCCAGATCGGTCCGGATCGTATCGCGATCCCGGCGCTGCTGGCGACTGCTGCCGTGCACCATCACCTGATCCGCAAGGGGCTGCGCACGTCGGTTGGTCTCGTCGTCGAGACCGGCGAGCCGCGCGAAGTGCATCATTTCTGCCTGCTGGCCGGTTACGGTGCGGAAGCGATCAACCCCTATCTCGCTTTCGACACGCTGCTCGACATGCATGCCAAGGGTGAATTCCCGAAGGAAGTCGACGCCAACGAAGTCGTCTATCGCTATATCAAGGCTGTCGGTAAGGGCATCCTGAAGGTCATGTCCAAGATGGGCATCTCGACCTATCAGTCCTATTGCGGCGGGCAGATCTTCGATGCGATCGGCCTGCAGTCGGAATTCGTCGACAAGTATTTCTTCGGTACGGCAACGACGATCGAAGGCGTCGGTCTGGAAGAAATCGCCAACGAGACGGTCATCCGCCACAAGTCTGCCTTCGGCCGCGATCCGATCCTGGCGAGCAACCTCGATATCGGCGGCGAATATGCCTACCGTATGCGCGGCGAAAGCCATGCCTGGACGCCGGATGCCGTGGCTGCCCTGCAGCATGCGGTGCGCGGCAATGCCGAGGATCGTTACCGCGAATTCTCCGAGATGGTGAACACCTCGGCACTGCGCATGAACACGATCCGCGGCCTCTTCAAGATCAAGAGCGCCGAGGCACTCGGCCGCACGCCGGTCTCGCTCGACAGCGTTGAGCCCGCGGTCGATATCGTCAAGCGCTTCTCGACGGGTGCCATGTCCTTCGGCTCGATCAGCCGCGAGGCGCATACGACGCTGGCAATCGCCATGAACCGGATCGGCGGCAAGTCGAACACCGGCGAAGGCGGTGAAGAGAGCGACCGTTACATGCCGCTGCCGAATGGTTCGTCGAACCCCGAGCGCTCGGCGATCAAGCAGATCGCCTCCGGCCGTTTCGGCGTGACGACGGAATATCTGGTCAATGCCGATGTGCTGCAGATCAAGGTTGCGCAGGGTGCCAAGCCCGGTGAAGGCGGCCAGTTGCCCGGCCACAAGGTCGATGCGGTCGTTGCCAAGACCCGTCACTCGACGCCGGGCGTCGGCCTGATTTCGCCGCCACCGCACCATGACATCTACTCGATCGAAGATCTGGCGCAGCTGATCTACGACCTGAAGAACGTCAATCCGACCTCGGATGTATCGGTCAAGCTCGTCTCGGAAGTCGGCGTCGGCACGGTTGCCGCCGGTGTTGCCAAGGCCCGTGCCGACCACATCACGGTCGCCGGTTTCGACGGCGGTACAGGTGCATCACCGCTCACTTCGCTGAAGCATGCCGGTTCGCCTTGGGAAATCGGCCTTGCCGAAACACAGCAGACTCTGGTGCTGAACGGGCTGCGCTCGCGTGTTGCCCTGCAGGTCGATGGTGGTCTGAAGACCGGCCGCGACGTCGTCGTCGGCGCGCTGCTCGGTGCCGATGAATTCGGCTTTGCGACGGCTCCGCTGATTGCTGCCGGCTGCATCATGATGCGCAAATGCCATCTCAATACCTGTCCGGTCGGCGTGGYGACGCAGGATCCCGTCCTGCGCAAGCGCTTCAAAGGCACGCCCGAGCATGTCATCAACTACTTCTTCTTCGTCGCCAACGAAGTACGCGAAATTCTCGCCTCCCTCGGCTTCACCAAGCTCGATGACATCATCGGCGCTTCGGAACTGCTCGAGAAGGATGAGATGCTGGCGCACTGGAAGGCCAAGGGGCTCGACTTCGCCAAGATCTTCCACAAGGTCGATGCACCGAAGGAAGAGACCTACTGGACAACACGCCAGAAGCACCCGATCGACGACATTCTCGACCGCAAGATGATTGCGGCCGCCGAGCCGGCACTGGCATCGAAGACGCCCGTCGCCTTCGAAGTCGATATCAAGAACGTCGACCGCTCAGCGGGTGCAATGCTCTCGGGCGAGGTCGCCAAGCGTTATAACCATCGCGGCCTGAAGGAAGATACGATCAACGTCACCCTGAAGGGTACGGCCGGACAGAGCTTCGGCGCGTTCCTGGCACGCGGCGTCACCTTCAACCTGATCGGCGACGGTAACGACTATGTCGGCAAGGGTCTCTCGGGCGGCAAGATCATTATCCGCCCGCCTGACAATTCGAGGATCGTCGCTGAAAACTCGATCATCGTCGGCAATACCGTTCTTTACGGGGCGACCGAAGGCGAGTGCTACTTCCGTGGTGTCGCGGGCGAGCGTTTCGCAGTTCGCAACTCCGGTGCGATCACCGTCGTTGAAGGCGTGGGCGACCACGGCTGCGAGTATATGACGGGTGGCGTGGTCGTCGTGCTCGGCGCAACGGGCCGCAACTTCGCGGCCGGCATGTCCGGCGGCGTGGCCTATGTTCTCGACGAGACAGGCGATTTCGCCAGCCGCTGCAACATGGCCATGGTCGAGCTCGAGCCGGTTCCGGAAGAGGATGACATGCTGGAGAAGCTGCACCATCACGGAGGCGACCTCATGCACAAGGGACGAGTCGACGTCTCTGGTGACATGACGCGCCACGACGAGGAGCGCCTCTACCAGTTGATCTCCAACCATCTGCACTATACGGGCTCCACCCGCGCCAAGGAAATCCTTGAGCACTGGGCCGACTATCGCCCGAAATTCCGCAAGGTCATGCCCGTCGAGTACCGGCGCGCCCTTGAGGAAATGGAACGCAGCCGGATGGGCATCGCTGCCGAATAATTGCACCGAACAATCCGCCACGCTCCAAAGCGCGCGTGGCGGATGACCGAAATATCTCAATGACTCAACGACGATCAGCCGCAAGCCCGAAGCTTGCGCAACCGCGTGGATGGCGACAAGGGATATGTTCTGATGACGGTCAAGACAAACAACCTGCCTCCGCGATCGAGGCTGAACAGACAACTGGCCGCGGGCGAGGCGGTCATGAGGGTAAGGGACGAAAATATGGGTAAGGTTACAGGTTTTCTGGAAATCGACCGGCAGGTGGCGAAGTATCAGCCGGCGTCGGATCGCATCCGTCATTTCCGCGAATTCACGATCCCGATGTCGGACCCGGAAGTGCAGAAACAGGCAGCGCGCTGCATGGACTGTGGCATCCCCTACTGCCACGGCCCGACCGGCTGCCCGGTTCACAACCAGATTCCGGACTGGAACGACCTCGTCTACAACAACAACTGGGAAGCGGCGATCCAGAACCTGCATTCGACCAACAACTTCCCGGAATTCACAGGTCGCGTCTGCCCCGCTCCCTGTGAAGAGGCCTGTACGCTGAACCTCGAGGACGCGCCTGTTGCCATCAAGACGGTCGAGCAGGCGATTGCCGACAAGGCTTACGAGCTCGGCTTCATCCGCCCGCAGCCGGCAACGATCCATACCGGCAAGAAGGTCGCGATCATCGGTTCCGGCCCCGCCGGCATGGCTGCCGCCCAGCAGCTCGGCCGCGCCGGTCATGACGTGCATCTCTACGAGCGTGAGACGAAGCCGGGCGGTCTGCTGCGCTACGGCATTCCGGACTTCAAGATGGAAAAGAACTTCATCGATCGCCGCGTCGAGCAGATGAAGGGAGAGGGCGTCACCTTCCATTGCGGCGTCAATGTCGGCGTCGACGTCAAGGTCGAACAGTTGCTCGCCGATTATGATGCCGTGCTTTACTGCGGCGGCTCCGAGACGCCGCGCGCAGCCGGTATTCCCGGCACCGATCTCGCCGGTGTTCACGATGCGATGCCGTATCTCGTTCAGCAGAACAAGCGTGTCGGTCGCGAGAATATCGACAGCACCGGCTGGCCGTCCGACCCGATCCTGGCCGGCGCCAAGCATATCGTGGTCGTCGGAGGTGGTGACACGGCGTCGGACTGCGTCGGCACGGCCTTCCGTCAGGGGGCTGTCAAGGTGACCCAGCTCGACATTCGTCCGCAGCCGCCGGAGAAAGAAGACAAGCTCGCCGTCTGGCCGTTCTGGGCCACGAAGATGCGCACCTCCTCTTCGCAGGCCGAAGGCGCGATCCGCGAATTCCAGGTCGCGACGCTCGAATTCGTCGGTGAAGACGGTGTGCTGACCGGTGTGAAGTGCTGCGAAGTCGATGAGCGCCGTCGCCCGGTTCCGGGTACGGATTTTGTCATCAAGGCGGATCTTGCCTTTATCGCCATCGGCTTCAGCGGTCCGTTCAATGACAGCGTTTTGAAGGAACTCGACGGCAAGCTGACGCTCAATGTCGACAAGCGCGGATCGACCAACGTCGTTGCCAACGATCGTGACTACAAGACCTCGGTCGACAAGCTCTGGACGGCCGGTGACGTGCGCCGCGGCCAGTCGCTGGTGGTCTGGGCGATCCGCGAAGGCCGCCAGGCGGCACGCGCGATCGACGAGGCACTGATGGGCTCCACCGTCCTGCCGAGCTGATCCTCTTCGAATAATTCGTCGAGCGATAAAACTCCGCCGTATTCCGGCGGAGTTTTTCGTGGTGCGACCGGTTGACGCGCCGCGGCCTCCGGCAAGCTCCATGCAATTCCCGAACCGCAGGATTCTTGCGTGCGCAGGCCCGAACCGGCCCGCGACGACTGGCCGGATATGCCCCCGTCCGTTCAGTCGTGAGGCGTTTACTGTTGGCCGTGGCGCAGGGACAAGGTTGCTGCGGACCAGATCAAAGGAAAAACCATGGTTTCCGCAATCGATAGTACGCGGCTGGTCTCAGCCCAATATGCCCTGAAGAACCTGCGCGGTTCCGACAGCGACAGTCAGAGTGGCACCGAACCCTCCAGCGCTGCCAGCATTCTCAGCAGCTACGGTCTCGATCCGGACACGTCGTCGCTACTTTCCAACAATGCGCTGGCAAGCCTGCTCGATACGCTCTCGACGCAGAACGATCAGGCCGAGGAGACGACCGACACTACGGGCAAGAATCTCGATGTGACGAGTTCTTCCTTCATGGCCATGCTTAAAAAGCAGCTTGAAGAGGCCGCCCAGCAGGAAGGGACCGATGGTACGGCGCATGACATGCTCGCCGCTCTTGAAAATGGTACGCTGACGGTCTCCGATCCGACGCAGGGCGTTTCCATCACTGCCTGGGACGTCGAAAATCCGGATGAAGCGAATACAGACAGCAAGCCCGGCACCGATATCGATGCCAGCGGCTGGAACGATTTCCTCAACGCGCATCTGAAGCGCGGCGATGATGCGTCCTTCGTCAAGCAGGGTAATCACTACGTGGATCAGTTCGACAACAGCAATGCCTATTTCGGCCAGATCGGCTCGAACTTCTACTATCTGACCTGGCCGCAGGCGGCAGCCAAGTAAGTCCCGAATGTCAATAAGGGCCGCTCAAGCGGCCCTTTCCTATTTCACGGAGACTTCCGCCGTCGTCTTCAGCGTCGGCATGCGGTAATCGTCTATACGCCCCGCCGGCGCCGGCGCCATTTCCCCCTGTTCGACCAAGAGATCGCGCGGCGATTTCGTCAGCGTCACCGGCGGTGTCTTGCTGGCACCGAGCAGTTCCGCTCCGCCATCGAGGTTCGGGTCGGAAAGGCTGATCGGCTGCGTGTGTTCAACCGGATTGTTGGGCAGCGTCAGCGCCGGCAGGTTGCCGGGATCGAGGCGCACGAGATCGGGGCTCGCCTGAGTGCCAAGAAGGCGGCGAGCGGGCTTTTCCACGTAGAAGGCCAGCTTGCGGCGACCTGCCTGCGTCAGGTTGATGCCATCGGTCGTGCGCAAGCGCACCTGTTGGCCGTTGACATCGGAGCCGGTGACGATGAACTTGCCATTCTCGTCCACGAAGCCGTCCCAGATATCGACGAATTCGCCACCGATACTTTCGAGTTGATTGCGGTAGAGCTGGTTCATCTGCACGGCGTCAGCGGTCATCGAATCGGATTCGAAGGCGGGAAGTCCGACCCAGAGCAGCGGAATCTTGCGGCTCGTTACCTCCTTGCCGAAGGCTAGCACGCGGCGCTGATATTCGCTGAACCAGCCATCGGTGCGGAACTTTTCCTTGCCGGCATCCGTCACCATCTGCTGGCGATCGTTGGCGCCGATCATGACGACGACCATAGCCGGTTTCAGCTCGTCGATCATTTTCGGCAATTCGCCGGGCCAATTGTAGTAGTCGTCGCGAACGAGGCCAGAGGAGACGTTGCTGCGGGCTTCTACCACGACACCGGGCGAGGTTTCGAAAGCGGCGGTGAGGCCGTCACCCAGCCCGCCGGCCAGAAAGTCGCCAACGACCAGAATTTTCTGGGCGTTGTCGAGCTTTTGGACCACGGGTTGGCTGGGCGCGACCGGCGCCGTGCGCATTGGTGTCACGGCCTTCTGCGCAGGCGGGCGCCTGCGGGGCTGCTGTTGCCGCCGCGGCTGGTCACGCATTTCGGGCTGTGGATTCTCGTCGATGTAACGGCGGCCTAGAAAGAAATCGAGGATGGAGCGGCGCTGATAACGAAGCTCCTGCGCTTCGGCGTAATGGGCCGGCAGCATCGAACCCAGGCAAAGGGACAACGCGGCTGCGGCGAGCGCAAGCCCACGAATCCATCGGGTCCGGTTAATTTTTCTTGTCATCGGGCAGTTCCGCATCTGCCGGGCATTTTGCATAGGCAGCAGCTTTCCGTCCACTCTACCCGTATTATTTAGGTCAGGCTTTCCCCGCTTCTACAGCATCGGCTCGAAAATCATTATCGATTCCCGGAAGGCACGATGCGTAAATTCAAGGAGTTAAGGCGCCCTTCACATGTCTTAGCGTGCGGCGCTTTAACGGCGCAGTGCATCGAGAAGCGAGAGCGATGGCTCACCATCCGGCTGCATGCCGATGCGCTCCTGAACGGCGGCGATGGCTGCCTTGGAGCCGGATCCGAAATTGCCGTCGACATCGCCGCTATAATAGCCAAGCGTCTTCAGGCGCGTTTGCAATTCGAACTTCTCGGTGATGTCCAGCGCACCTTGGGGACGCGGCCATCGCTGCTGGATGCCGCCAAAGCCGGCGATCTGGTCTGCGAGAAGGYCGACGGCAAGAGCGTAGCTATCGGAGGCATTATAGTTCTTGATGGTGAAGAAGTTCGCCGTCATCAGGAAGCCCGGACCGTCAGCACCCGCCGGCATCTTCAGCATGGCGCGGGTATCGCCGTCCTTGAAAGGCTTGCCATTCGGACGCTTCAGGCCGAGGGCCGCCCATTGGGCGAGTGTACGCGTCTTGCCGGTCTGCTGGGCGGCGGATGCCGGCACCGCAACCTCGTAGCCCCAGGTCCTGCCGGTATCCCAGCCGTTCTTCATGAGAAGGTTGGCCGAAGTCGCCAGCGCATCGGGCACCGAATTCCAGATGTCGCGATGACCGTTGCCATCGGCATCGACGGCGTAGAGAAGATAGCTTGTCGGTATGAACTGGGTGTGGCCCATGGCGCCGGCCCACGACCCGGTCATTTGCTTGGCGGGCACGTCGCCGTTCTGCAGGATCTTCAGCGCAGCGATCAACTGCTTCTTGGCAAATTTGGCACGCTTGGGGTCGGCATAGGCAAGTGTTGCCAATGCGCGCGGCACATAGTGAAGGCGCTCATCCTTAGCGAGAACTGCGCCGTAATTTGATTCCATCGACCAGATGGCGAGCAGAATCGATTTGTCGACACCGAATTGGCGCTGGATCTGATCCAGCGTCTTGGCATACTTGGCGGCCATCTTGCGGCCGATTTCCACAGTATAGGGATTGACGCGGGAATCGACGTAATCCCAGATTTTGGATGTGAATTCAGGCTGATAGGTCGCCTTTTCCAGTACCGTCGGGTCAGGCTCGCTTACCCCCGAAAAGGCTTTCTGATAGGTTGCCTTACTGATGCCACTCTGCGCGGCAGTTTGGTAGAAGTCCGCGATCCACTTCTGGAACCGGGCATCTGCTTTTGCGTTATTGGGGGCCAGTCCGGTCGCTGTGGCGACAACGAGGGCGAGAGCAAGACCACGAAGGGAGTTTATATATTTTTGGGTCATCGGCAGTCGTATCCGTCATCTTCAGTTTTAGCCTGGGCGGTACGTCATGCCCGTCCTACACTGAAATTACAGGAACGGAGTCAACAAATTCTTTACCATGGGCGGCCGGTCCAGTCACCATTTGCAAAACGGTAGCAATTCTATACTAGTTCAAATCGATATAGCGTTGAATTAAAAGCGGTATAGTCAAAACAGGAGGTCGGTGTGGCTCTGAATAAGAAAGTTCGTAAGGCAGTATTTCCGGTTGCAGGCCTGGGAACGCGATTCCTTCCAGCCACAAAAGCGGTTCCGAAGGAAATGTTGACTGTCGTCGACAAGCCAATCATTCAGTATGTCGTCGACGAAGCACTTGAAGCGGGCATTGAACATCTGGTTTTTGTTACTGGTCGTAACAAACATGTCATCGAAGATTACTTCGATATTCATTTCGAACTTGAGCAGACGCTCAAGGAGCGCGCCAAGAAGGCGGAAATCACCCTCCTGCAGCAGCAGCTTCCCAAGGCAGGCACGGTGAGCTTTACCCGTCAGCAGGAGCCGCTCGGCCTCGGCCACGCCGTCTGGTGCGCCCGCGAGATCATCGGCGACGAACCTTTCGCCCTGCTTCTGCCCGACATGATCATGAAGGATCAAAAAGGCTGTATGAAGGGCATGATCGATCTCTATGAGCATAGCGGCGGCAACATCATCGCCGTCGAGGAATGCGCTCCCGACCAGGCACACAAATACGGTATCGTCGGCGTTGGCGAATCCGTCGGCGAAGGTTTCCGCATCACCGGCATGGTCGAGAAGCCGGCCAAGGGTACGGCTCCGTCCAACTTCTTCATCAACGGCCGTTACATCCTGCAGCCGGAAATTTTCAAGATCCTGGAGACCCAGGAGCGCGGCGCCGGCAACGAAATCCAGCTCACCGACGGCATGCTGAAACTGCTGAAGGAACAGGATTTCGCCGGCTACCACTTCAAGGGCGAGACATACGATTGCGGCGCAAAGGACGGTTTCATCCTCGCCAACGTTGCTTTTGCTCTTGAGCGCGCGGATATCCGCCCGACCGTCGAAGACGGTTTCAAGAACCTGCTCGCCCGCCTGAAGTAAGGCTGTTCAGCGCTTCAATTTGAGACCGACGCCGGCTCGCCATTGCTGCGAGTCGTCGCCTTCCTTACGGGTCGTCAGCTCGTAGCCAAGCGTGCTGGTGAAATCGAGGTATCGGTTAATATTCCAGATAAGACCAGTCGAGGCGGTGTAAACCGTCTCGTCGCTTATCGTGCTGCCGCTTGGATAGTCGCGCAGCGTCACCCCGCCGATAACCGTCGTTACCAGATTGTCGCGCAGCTGATGATCGACCGTTGTCGTCAGCTGATGCGAGACATAGCCGCTTTCGCCCGCCGCCGTCGACGGCTGGATGCTGGTCTGCAGATCGAGATTGACATTCGTTCCGCGGATCGGCGACCAGAGCAGGCTTGCATCGAGTGTTGCCGTGTCGATCGATTTCAGGCGGCTGTCGTCGAAGTCCGCCGTCGCATAACCGACTGCGACCTCGCCCTTGAGTTTTTCGCCCATATCGACCTGCACGCCGCCCTTGCCGCCGTAGCTGTCTCCCGAACGCCGGTAACCCGATGAATCGGTGCGTTCATCGTAATTCGTCTTGCCGATAGACGCTTCGATAAACGGAATGAGGGCGGGTGACAGTTCATAGCCGATGCGGCCGCGCACGGTCCCCGTAGTCTCGTTGCGGTCGCTCATCGAAACTGTCGTACCGTTCGAAAGCTCGGCGTCCGAATAGATCGCGCGGGAGAGTGCGAGAGCGGCGGTTCCGCGCAAGATGCCGAAGTCGTGCTCGATGGACGCGCCGCCGGTAAACTCCTGTACATCGGATTGCTGATCGGCGTTGGTGATCGCATCCGGATCATCCGTGTCTTCGCGGTAGAAATTATAGCCGCCGGTGATATGGCCGACGGTGTCGCGCGTCAGATCCAACCGCAGGTCGCCATCGATCTTGAAGGATGGCTGTTCTTCACCCTCACCGCTGATGTTCTGCTGCCAGGCTCCTTCGGAGGTCACGGTCAGCTGATGCCGGCTCCAGTCGGAGGTCAGCGTCGCGCCCATGTCGGTTTCGAGAAAACCGCGGCTTTTTTTCGTGCCGCCATCCTTCGTGGTTTCGGTGTTGATCGTTTGCGTGACGCTCGGGCGTAGTACAAAGCTGCCGAGCGGGATCCCCGGCGTCTGCTCGGTCGAGACGCTCTCAGATACCTTGCGTGCCTGTGTCTCGTCGAGGCGGGGCTCGCGGGTGTTCAGCCTGCGCATATCCTCGTCCAGGATCGAACCGGTGATGTCGTCGTCGGGCAGCGGTGGTCGAGCGGATGCTATTGCGCTGTCTGCGTCCTGTGCCTGCGCCGAGGTGTTGGCAGGGGTGGTCGTATCATCGCCCGCGCCACCGCCGTCCGGCGCCGCGTTGCCCGCGCCGCTGCGCTGCGTGGCTGACGTGGCCGTGGTGCGGGAATTTGCCGTGCCTGCCGATTGTTGCTGCGACGTGATCTGCTGCGCGAAAGCTGAGGGCACGAGCAGCAAGCCGATAGCCGTGATGGAGACGGCACGGCTCATGGCGCGGAGCGGCGTCACACTGCTCGTCTGTTTTCCCTGGCCCATTCAATCCGCGCCTGAAATGCTTCGAAGTCTTACCCAAGCGTAAAGCCTTGTGGTTAATCATTCGTTGCCGCGCAGGCTGCGTGTTCATACATGGGAAAGATTGTCGGGTGGACAGGTAAAGTGAAAAGGTCTAACGCATTGCCATGATCAGAAGAGCGGTAAAACTCGTCGAAAACAGCGTTCTGGAGTCGGGCAAGCGCACCGTCAGCATTGAAAGGCGCGCCCTGGAAGCACTCGAGCGTGCTTTCGATGATGGGCTGGCCGGACCCTTTACCCGAGCGGTCGAGGTGATTGGCGAGAATACCGGCCGCGTGATCGTGACCGGCGTCGGCAAGAGCGGCCATATCGGCACGAAGATTGCTGCCACCTTCGCTTCAACGGGTACGCCAGCCTTTTTCGTGCATGCGGCGGAAGCCAATCACGGCGACCTGGGCATGATTGCCGGCGACGACGTCGTGCTCGCAATCTCGAAGGGCGGCGAGAGCGCGGAGCTGAAAAGCATCATTTCCTACACGCGCCGTTTTTCCATTCCGCTGATCGCCATGACCTGCAGCCCGCGGTCCTCGCTGGCGACTGCTGCGGATATTGCTCTCGTAATTCCCAATGAGGAAGAGGCCTGCCCCAACGGGCTGGCGCCGACCACGTCGACAATGATGCAGCTCGCGCTCGGCGATGCCCTCGCGATCGCGCTTCTGGACGCGCGCGGCTTTACTGCTACGGACTTCCATGTCTTCCATCCCGGCGGCAAGCTGGGTGCCAGCCTGATGCATGTCGTCGACGTCATGCATACCGGTGACCGCCTGCCGCTCGTCTCCAAGGGTACGTCCGTGCCTGACGCAATCAGGGTGCTGTCGCACAAGCATTTCGGCTGTGTCGGCGTTCTGGATGCGGAGGGCCGGCTTTGCGGTATCGTCACGGATGGTGACATGTCCCGCAATCTCAACCGCAATCTCGCAGAGCTGATAGTCGACGACATCATGACGCAGGCACCGAAGACTGTGAGGCCGACGATCCTGGCAACTGCGGCCCTGGCGCTGCTCGAACAATATAAGATCGGTGCGCTTATCGTTGTCGACGACGATCAACGGCCGATCGGGCTCGTTCATTTCCACGATCTCTTGYGGATCGGAGTCGCCTGATCAGGTCGGTTCCACCGTCAGGTCGCGGCCGCTGCTGGAAACGACCCTGACCTGTGTTCCGGCCGGAAGATTCGGCCCCATGACCTGCCACATCGTGTCGTCGAGACGAATGCGGCCGCGGCCTTCGCGGATCGGTTCGTGTAGTGTCGCGGTACGACCAACAAGGCTCGCGCCGCGCTGATTGAGGAACGGCTCGTCCGTCCTGTCGTTACGCAAAGTCAGCCGCCTTCCAATAAATGTTGCAGCGACCGCCAGGATGGCGAAGAGGATCGCCTGAAGTTCCCAGACCCAGAAGGCGGCATCCCAGAAGAGAAGCGACAGAACGCCGACGGCAAGTGCCGCAAGCCCGATCCAGACGAGGAAGAAGCCGGGCACGACCATTTCGGCGGCGAGCAGCACGAGACCTGCCACCCACCAGCTCCACGGTCCAAGTTCGCCGACGATCTTCGCCAACATCGCTCATCGCTCCGAACTGGGATTGAAGGGACTGGGCGGAGGTGGGGCGACCGGAGGCGTCGAACGCACCGGACCAGGACGCGGGCGTGGCGGCGGCGGATTGTTGCCGTCGCCAAAGACTTCGCGGGCGATCGAGCCGATACCGGCAAGCGAACCGAGAATGGAGGAAGCCTCCATCGGCATCAGCACGACCTTGGCATTGTTCGCCTGGCCGATCGATGCCAGCGCTTCCGTATATTTCTGTGCAACGAAATAGTTGATCGCCTGTACGTCGCCAACGGCGATGGCTTCGGAGACCATACGCGTCGCCTTGGCCTCGGCCTCGGCCAGGCGCTCACGGGCTTCAGCGTTGCGGAAGGCGGCTTCGCGCTGGCCTTCGGCCTCGAGGATGGCGGATTGCTTGGCGCCCTCGGCTCGCAGAATCTGCGCGTTGCGCGAACCTTCGGCTTCCAGCACCTGAGCACGCTTCTCGCGCTCGGCTTTCATCTGGCGGGCCATCGCGTCAACGAGATCGCGCGGCGGCTGGATGTCCTTGATCTCAACGCGGGTAACCTTGATGCCCCAGGGATGCACAGCTTCGTCAACAACACGCAGCAGCCGGTCGTTGATTGCATCGCGATTGGAGAGCAGTTCGTCGAGGTCCATCGAGCCCATGACGGAGCGGATGTTGGTCATGGTGAGGTTCAGGATTGCATTTTCCAGATTGGAGACCTGATAGGCGGCCTGAGCGGCATTCAGCACCTGGTAGAAGGACACGGCATCGGCTGAGACCGAAGCATTATCCTTGGTAATCACCTCTTGGGTTGGCACGCTCAGCACCTGTTCCATCACGTTCATCCTGGCGCCGACACGCTCAATGAAAGGGGTGATCAGGTTGAGGCCCGGTTCCAGCGTGCGTGTGTAGCGGCCGAAACGCTCGATCGTATAGCGATAGCCCTGCGGAACCGTCTTGATACCCGCAAAGAGCACCATGATGACGAAAATCACCAATACGATCACGACGATATCGAAGCCGCCCAGCAGCATGTATTCCTCCCTAAGCCCACCTAACTGACGTGGTGAGTTAGCACGATATTTGCAAGGAAGGAATGACGGCTGCGCCTGTCAAATCAGGGTGATAGGCCGACGTCGTCAAGGTCGCTCTTGGTGATGTAGCCGCCCATGAGGCAATTGGTGAGAAACGGTTGATCGTCCGGCCTCAGATTGCTGGTTTTGACATCTCGGAGGCGGAGTTGACACGCGACCTGCCCGACGATGCCTTTCGGAGGGGTGCTGGCAGAGATCCGCTGATAACGCTCCCAAACGAAATAACCGCCCCCTGCGATAACGAGCAAGCAGGCGAAGACAATCAATTTTCTCAAACCCGAAGTCATCAAATGCGTCCAGATCAATAAGGCACGAGGCTGTGAATGTGCGGGATGCAGTCGCGTCTGCGACGCGATTGCAATCGCCTGCCGGCCATTCTTTAGATCTGGGGCGCAGGGCGCTTTTATCTATTGCAGGCGCCAGAAAATCTGGCGCCGCAGGGATCAAGCCCAGCCGAGCAGCTCGCGGCGCACGACTTTTTCCAGCACCTGCATGCCGTCTTCACTGTCGTTCAGGCAGGGAATATGTGCGAACTGCTCGCCGCCATTGTGCTTGAAAGAATGGGCGGCCTGCTCCGCGATCTCTTCCAGTGTTTCCAGACAGTCGGAAACGAAGCCGGGGTTCATGACGGCGATGCGTTTGACACCGTCCTGCGCCAGCTTCTCGACGGTCTTGTCGGTATAGGGCTGCAGCCATTCTTCCGGCCCGAAACGGGACTGGAAGGTGACCATGAAGTTCTCCTTGGTGAGCCCCAGACGCTCGCGCAGCAGGCGCCCTGTCTTCTGACACTGGCAGTAGTAGGGATCGCCCTGCTGGAAATAGGAGAGCGGGATGCCGTGGAAGGAGGCGAGCAGCATCTCCGGTTTCCAGTCGAGGGTAGCGAGATGCTGCTCGACGGATTTTGCCAGGGCTTCGATATAGGTCTCGTCGTCATGGTAGTCAGGAACCGTGCGCAATGCCGGCTGCCAGCGCATGGTGAGCAGCTTCTGGAAGGCCTTGTCATTGACGGTTGCCGTGGTGGCGGCCGCATATTGCGGATAAAGCGGGAAGAGGAGGATGCGGTCGCAGCCTTCATCCTTCAGCGCTTCGATGCGCGAGGGGATCGAAGGGGTGCCGTAGCGCATCGCCCAATCGACCTTGACGTTTGGCAGGTCCTTCAGGCGTTCAGCCATGAAATCCGACTGATTGCGGGTATAGGTGCGCAGCCAGCTTTCATTCAGCTCCTTGTTCCAGATCGTCTCATAGGCCTTGCCAACTTTCTGCGGGCGCGTGTTGAGTACGATGCCGAACAGGATCGGATACCACTTCCAGGGCGACCACTCGATGACGCGTTTGTCGGTCAGGAATTCGCGCAGGTAGCGGCGCATGGACGTGTAATCGGTGCCGTCAGGCGTGCCGAGATTGACCAGCAGGACGCCGACCTTGCCGAATTTGACGGCGGGATGATCCGCCGGGCGGAGTGAAGTATCTGTCATTCTGGCCCCAACGCGCTTTCGTGCCTCGCCGGCTCATACGCAGCCGGCCGCTCACGGTTCACCCTATAAGAAGAAAAGCCGGCCCGGGGAACCCCGGACCGGCTCTCATGATCGGGACAAATCGTCTTACTTGGCGGGAACCTGGATTTCCTCGCCGATCCGCAAATGGCGCGGGTTCGGGCTGCCATTGGCTTCCGACAATTTGCGCCATTCGGCGCCGTCGCCATAGAAGGCCTTGGCGAGATCCCAGAACGTATCGCCAGCAGCGATGACGTGGGTCGAGGGTGCCGCGGCTGCGGAGGCTGCCGGAGCGGGAGTGGCAGGGGCCGGTGCGGGTTCTGCCGATTGAGCCGGCGCAGCAGGCGCCGGAGCCGCGGGTGCAGGAGCAGCGGGAGCCGAAGCTGCCGGAGTCTGCTCCGTGGAGGGAGCAGCCTGCGCAATTTCAGTGATGCGGCCGTCCGTGTAGGGCTTATAGGGCGAGTGTGCGGCGACATATTCGGCCGTCACATCGGCCAGATCCGGACCGAAGTCATAGGCATTCTGGCCGTCCTTGAAGGCGACATAGCCATCGCCGCCGGCGCGCATGAAGTTGTTGGTGGCGACGCGATAGGTCTTGGCATTGTCGATCGGCACGAAATTATCGCCGTCCTTGACCAGCACGTCGCTGACGCGGCTGCCGACCGGCTTCGACTGGTCGAACGTGAATTTCAGGCCGGCAACCTGCGGGAACCGGCCGGCGCCCTGGTCAATCTGACTGACGCCGTTTTCGAGTGCCTTGACGATATCGGCACCGGTCAGCTGAAAGGTTGCGAGCGTATTCTGAAAGGGCAGCACGGTGATGACTTCGCCCTGGGTGACGTCGCCGCCGTCGATGGAGGCACGCAGGCCGCCGCCGTTCTGGATGGCAATGGTCACGCCCTGGTTCCTGCTGCGGTCAAGTATGGCATCGGCGACCAGGTTGCCCATCGAGCATTCCTTGACGCGGCAGACCTTGCGGTCGCCCTCGATCGGGCCTTCCGAGGATCCGATCACCTTCTTGCGCAGCTCTTCGATCGGCTTTGCCAGTTCGACAATGCGTGCCGCGACGGCCGGGTCGGGCGTGAAGGAGGAATCGATCAGGATGGGGTCGCCCTTGGCTTCCTTGACGACGCCGTTATCATCGAAATTGACGACGAGATCGCCGAGATATTTGCTGTAGGAGGCGGCCTGCACCACCGGCACCTTGTAGCCGCCGGGATTGTCGACCATCGTCGGATAGGGGCCCTCGGCTTTCGGATCCGTGTTCGACAGCAGGCTGTGCGAATGACCGCCGACGACCACGTCGACATCAGGGATCTTGGCGATCATGGCGAGATCGCGCGGGTAGCCGACGTGGGTGAGCGCAATGATCTTGTTGACGCCTTCGCTCTTCAGCTTCTGAACTTCAGCCGTAATGCTCTGGACGTCGTCGGCAATGGTCACATTCGGGCCGGGGGAGGAGAGCTCGGGCGTGTCGTTGGTGACAGCGCCGACGATGCCGATCTTCTGGCCGCCGACATCAAGAACCAGCGAAGGCTTGACACGGTCGCCGATCTTGGAGGCAGCACTTGCCTTGACGTTTGCGGTGACGACGGGGAACTGCACCTTGTCGAGGAAGGTCGCGAGCCCATCTTCGCTGTCGTCGAATTCATGATTGCCGACGGTCATCGCGTCGAACTTCATCATGTTCAGCATCTCGGCTTCGGCTGCGCCCTTGTAGGTCGTGTAAAACAGCGAGCCTTGGAAATTGTCGCCGGCGTTGAGCAGCAGCGTGTTTTTGCCCGTCAAAGCCTGGCGGCGCTGGTCGATCGCGGTCTTCAGGCGCGCGGCACCACCGAAGCACTCATTCTTGCCCTCTTCCTCGGCAGAGCAGGTGGAATCGAACTTGTTGATCGATTCGATGCGCGAGTGGAAATCGTTGATATGAAGAATATTGAGTTCGTAATCCGCAAATGCGGCGCTCGTACTCAGCGCCAGAATAGACGCGGTCAAAAGACCGAAGCTGAAAGACTTCGTCATCCCTGTTCTCCTGATTAGGGGCGAAGATCCCCCTGATCCTCGCCAGCCCCTTCCATAATCCACCGGGGCGGTTTCCCGGCTGGCGGATGTTCCATCGGACGATGGATAGCCGCAAGGGAAAGCTGGACCAGGGGAGCCGCTTTCCAAGGGGAGCCAGGCAAAAAAGCCGGCCGGTTACCCTGCGCAATCGCCGGCTGCAGCGTTTCGGTAGAGTTCCTGTGTGGCCGCTGCAATATTCGAAAACGTGGCGAGCGCACCGATCAAGCAAAGAAGGGAAAGAATGCGGTGAACGCGTCGGCGGGCCCGATAGGCGACGAACGCGCCTGCACCGTAGATCAGGACAGCCGGCAGGGCAAAGATCAGAACCTGCAGCGGACCGTCGCAATCTGGGGCGGCGATGCCTTGGGCACGATAGACATTAGCCGGCAAAATGACCGCAAGTGCGGCAAGCGGCGTTGCGAGCAACAGGACGAGGTAACCGGCGAAAGCTCGCATGGCGCCTGGCCTTCGCCCTGCCTGCTCTTTTAGCTGCGGCGGCTCAGGACGAACTGTGCGCCGGCATCCGAGGTGCAGTTCAGCTGGCTCGTCGTGACGAGCGCGCAATTGACCTTCGACTGGGTGTTGCGAACAAGCGAGGTCATGTTGATTTCAACCAGCGTCGGCGACTTATTGGTATAGGTGCCCGAGGCCAGAAGCTGGTTGCTGTCTGTCGTGCGCGTCGTGAAGGTGCCGGACTGGAAGGTGGAGACGATCCCGTTCGGATCGGCCCAGGTGCCCTCGACACCGGCAGGAGCGGGTGCCGATGCGACGGGAAGGGGGCGTGGGCCGGAGGAAACACAGGCAGCAAGGGCTGCCGATGCAACCGCAAGAACGAGACCAGTTCTGACTTTCATAGGGCTTCTCCCGGCGAATCTAGGCGGAGACTATCCGCGACAGTCCGCCAAAAACATGGCGCGGGCCTTCCACGAAGGCAAGCCTTCGACGGAGGTCGGCCGGCATTTAGACAGCAGGCGTTACAAAAATGCCCGCCTGACAGCGGGCATCTTCGAAGACGTATGACAGGTTCAGCGAACCAGGATGTTCTTGAACTGCCACGGATCCTTGGTGTCGATGTCTTCCGGGAACAGGCCCGGGCGGCCGTCGAGCGGGGTCCAGTCGGTGTAGTGACCCTCAACCGGGCCGAGATAAGGCAGCTGCACTTCGAGGCAGCGCTTGTAATCCATTTCGTCGGCTTCGACGATGCCGGCCTTGGGATTTTCGATCGCCCAAACCATGCCCGCGAGAACGGCAGAGGTTACCTGGAGGCCGGTTGCATTCTGATAGGGCGCGATACGGCGGGTCTCTTCCAGCGACAGGCGCGAACCGTACCAGTAGGCGTTCTTGTCATGGCCGTAGAGCAGGACGCCGAGCTCGTCGACGCCGTCGACCAGCTCGTTCTCGTCGAGAACGTGGAGAACCGGCTGTGCCTTGCCGCCATTGCCGAACATCTCATGCAGCGACAGAACCGCGTCGTTGGCCGGATGGTAGGCGTAGTGGCAGGTCGGACGATAGGTAACGTCGCCGTCCTTGTCCCTGACCGTGAAGAAGTCGGCGATCGAGATCGACTCGTTATGGGTGACGAGGAAGCCGTATTGCGGGCCGGGCGTCGGGCACCAGGTGCGAACGCGGGTGTTGGCGCCGGGCTGCTCGAGGTAGATGGCGGCCTTGTTGCCCTTCTTGTGCTTCTTGGCGTTCTTCGGCATCCAATTTTCATGGGTGCCCCAGCCGAGTTCCGCCGGCTGCAGACCTTCAGAGATGAAGCCTTCGACGGACCAGGTGTTCCAGAAGACGTTGAGCGGCTTCGGATGAATCGTGCGCTGGGTGTCGCGTTCGGCGATGTGGACGCCCTTGACGCCGACCTTCTTCATGAGCTTTGCCCATTCTTCGCGGTCGTCCTGGCCCGGCTCGTCGAACTTCAGGCCCATGTCACGCGCAAGGTTCAAGAGCCCCTGCTTGACGAACCAGGAGACCATGCCCGGGTTTGCGCCGCAGGTGGAAACGGCAGTCGTGCCGCCGGGGTTCTTGGCCTTTTCCTTGCGAACGGTTTCGCGAAGCGCATAGTTGGTGCGGTCTTCGTTCTTCATGTCCTTGTCGAAATAGAAGCCGAGCCAGGGCTCGACGACGGTATCGATATAGAGCACGTCAAGCTTGCGGCAGAGCTTGATGATATCGAGCGAGGAGGTATCTACCGAGAGGTTGACGCAGAAACCCTGGCCTTCGCCTTCAGTCAGGAGCGGCTTCAGCAGCTCCTTGTAGTTGTCCTTCGTCACATGCGCCTGGATGTGTTTGACGCCATGCTTTTCCAGAATGTGGGCATCGTCCGTGCGCGGGTCGATGACAACCATCCGGCTCTTGTCGAATTTGAAGTGGCGCTCGATCAGGGGCAGCGTGCCGCGGCCGATGGAGCCAAAGCCGATCATGACGATCGGACCGGTAATTTCGCCATATACCGGATAGTTCTGTTCCGTCATTCTTTTCTCCTGTTGGAAGGGAAGGAAGGCCTTCAGCCTAAAGAATTCATGTGAAGATGCCGCGAAGCTCGCGAGGTGACCGGCTCTAACCACAAAATGGCGTCACAATAAAGAGTGTTCCCCCCGCAAAGGTCAAATATCGGCGCTGCAAACCGCGCGCAATTTCCGCACGAGTTCCGTCCGCTGCAGGCTCAGCCCTTTGTAGGCCGTCTGCTGGTCGTCAAGCGCCTCCAGCTGA
Source organism: Rhizobium sp. 05N49 (assembly GCF_056396805.1). Lineage (NCBI taxonomy): Bacteria > Pseudomonadati > Pseudomonadota > Alphaproteobacteria > Hyphomicrobiales > Rhizobiaceae > Rhizobium > Rhizobium sp. 05N49. The sequence continues at coordinate 86,176 of NZ_JBFTME010000009.1, read as the reverse complement.
TCGGCAAAGCTTGATGCGAGCTTTTGCGCCTGTGGATGGCGGGCGATGACGGCGATCGGATCGATATAGATGCGGATGGTGAAGAGAATGTCGCCCGACACAGGCAGCTTGCGAAGGGTCTGGCGTTCGACGCGGACGAAGCGCTCTTCAAGCGTGAAGGCCTCGGCATAGGGCGACCGGCGATGCTTCGAGACGGGGAGGAAGAGATCGGCGGTGGCGTTGACCGACCAGTTCATCCGCTCGACCGGCTGGGCGATCTGCAGGCTGTCGAAGATGCGGGTAATCAGTGTCGCATTGCGGGTGCCCTCGCCGAAGCCCGGCACATCTGCGTGGATTTCATGCATCGGCCGTCCAAATTTCTCGCGCAGCGACCATGAGGAGGGAAAGGCGACATGGGCGGCGACGAGATGCCAGCCATCTGTCTTGCGGCGCATCAGAACGAGATCGTCCTGGATGAGCGAACCGGCCTTGAAGAGCGGCGGCAGATTGGAAGCGTCAGGCTGGAGCATTCCGGGATGCTGATCGGCAAGGTGAGCGAGGAGAATATCCAGCGCCTCCTGCTGGGCAGCTTCCGTCCCATCCTCTGCGACGAAGACGGCGTCGAAGCAATCATCCGCCAGCCGCGTCTTTTCCTTGATATAACGTTCGAGCTCGTCGTCAGGCTCGATCCAGCGAGCGGTATCGAGCGGCATCAGGCCGATCGTGAAGGGTCGGGCCGAGCCGTCATAGGGTGTATAGGTTGGGGATGTGCAGGTCGGACGTTTCATCGCCGTTCCTTTTCGAGCCTGACGATTGGCGTGCGGTTTGCTACTCAGCGCTTGAGAGCCTCCAGTCCTTCCGTCACTGTCGTCAGCGCGACTTCCACAATGTCATATTCGGCAACACCGTGGATGGTGAAGGGATCGGCCGCAACGTAGGCTTCGATCTCCGCGCGCTCGCCAACGGCGAGAATGACGCCACCGGTGCGGGGCACCTTGCGGCCGGAGGCGAGGAACCAGCCCTTGGCATATCCCTCCTTCACCCAGGCCATATGCGGCTCCATATGCTTGTCGGCCTCTTCGTTCGGCTTCACATAGGTCAGGGCGAGGATCAGCATGCTCAGTCCTTTTGCAGCGAGGCGCGGATCAGCCCGCGCAACGAATTTCCAACGAAAAGCGTACCTGCGTCCAACTCGTCGGGCGTGATGCGGCCGACGCGGGCCTTGCGCTGGCAGATGAGTTCGGTGCGCAGCACACCAGCGAGCAGGCCGCAGGAGATTGGCGGAGTCCTGAGGATGCCGGAGCCGTCATCAAGGAAGACGGACGTGATCGTTCCCTCGCATACTTCCTGCCGCTCGTTGAGCATGATGACTTCATCCGCCTGCTGCTGCGAGAACTCGCCACGCGCCGCTTCATACACAGCCCGGCGCGTGGTCTTGATGCGCAGCAGCTTGTCAGTGGAATCGAGACGTGTGCCGGCGAGACGGAGTTTCCAGATTGTATCTTGCGGCAGTGGCGTGAAGGGGGCGGTGGTAACGTCGATCCGACCCTCTCGATCGAAAGTCAGCCTGATACGGCGAGGTCCCTTTTCTTCGATTACCGCCGCTTCCAGCTTCGCGACCACGTCCATCGGCTCGGGAAAACCGATGCGACGGGCGGAGCGGGAGAGGCGGGCGAGATGAAGACGGAGGCGAATGAAGCCTTCGTCCGGTTGCCAGCGCAGGGTTTCGATCAGGGAAAAATCTGTCATCGGGCAATCCATTGGTCGCCGACCGCAAAGCGGGCCTTGAGCAGGCATTCCTCATATTCGGCTTCAGCTGTGGAATCGAAGACGATGCCGCCGCCGACATTGAAGACTGCTTTGCCGCCGTCAAACAGCGTCATGGTACGGATGGCGACGGAGAAGCGCATCGCGCCGCCGGGCGAGATCATGCCGATTGCGCCGCAATAGGCATCGCGCGGACCGTCCTCTAGGTGGTGCAGGATTTCCATGGCGCGGATCTTCGGCGCACCTGTTATCGAGCCGCAGGGAAAAAGGGCGGCAAAGATGTCGCGGATGGAAAGATCGGGCAGGAGCTTCGCCTGAACGTGGCTGACCATCTGGTGGACGGTCGGATAGGTCTCGATTTCGAAGAGTCTTGGAACGTCCAGCGTGCCGACTTCGGTGATGCGCGAGATATCGTTGCGCAAGAGGTCGACGATCATGCGGTTTTCCGCTTGCGTCTTGATATCGGCCCTCATCGCTTCAACGATTTCGGCATCTTCGGCCGGTGTCGCGCCGCGTTTGGCCGTACCTTTCATCGGATGCGTCTCGATCCAGCCATCTTCGTCGGTGCGGAAAAACAGCTCCGGAGACCGGGAAAGAATGATGGGGCCGCCGAGATCGGCAAATGCGCCATATTTCACGGGCTGGCGATCGATCAGCGACCAGAAGGCGGCCAGCGGATCGCCGCTCCAGCGGGCCACGATCGGCATGGTCAGGTTGGCCTGATAGATATCGCCGAGGCGCAGATGCCGGTGCAGGCGGTCGAAACGCTCTTTATAGATATCGAAATTCCAGCCGGCCCTCGGTGCGGTCAGGAATTCCTCGTTTTCGTGCCGCTGCCGCGGCCTTGCGAGAGGATGACCGTCCGGCTGAGGAGCATCGAAGACGCCGAACACCAGCAGCGGTGTCTTGCGGTTGTCCCCAGCGAAGGGAGCAAGCTTTTCTTCGAAGAGATGACCGGCTTCGTAAGCGATATAGCCGGCAAGCCATTTGCCTGCCTGTCGCGCCTCTTCCATCCGCTTGAGCGCCGGCAGGAATTCCGCCTTCGTGCGGGCGATGATCATGCTGGTCGGACCGGCGAAGAGCATAACTTCGCCGGTCGTGTCGTCCCGGAACAGGATGAAAGGTTCAGAGGCTGCCATTGCCTTTTCCAGCGAAACTGCAGGTTTCGGCGGTCTTATGCTTTGTCCAGTGCCTCAAGTTCGTCGATCAGGCCTTCGATCATCGACAAGCCCTTGCTCCAGAAGGAAGGATCCGTCGCATCCAGGCCGAAGGGCTTCAGCAGTTCGGAATGATGCTTGGTGCCGCCGGCCTTCAGCATGTCGAAATACTTGTCCTGAAAGCCCTTCTCGGCCTTCTGATAGACGGCATAGAGCGAGTTCACCAGGCAGTCGCCGAAGGCATAGGCGTAGACATAGAAGGGCGAGTGGATGAAGTGGGGGATATAGGCCCAGTAGGTCTCATAGCCCTCGGAAATCTTGATCGCCGGGCCGAGGCTTTCCGACTGGACGGAAAGCCAGAGTTCGCCGATATCGTCGGCGGTCAATTCACCGGCCTTGCGGGCGGTGTGGACCTTGCGCTCGAACTCGTAGAAGGCGATCTGGCGTACGACCGTGTTGATCATGTCCTCGACCTTCTGGGCAAGCATGGCTTTGCGCTCGCGCTTGTCGCTCGTGCGTTCGAGCAGCGCGCGGAAGGTCAGCATCTCGCCGAAGACGGAAGCTGTTTCGGCGAGCGTCAGTGGCGTCTGACACATGAGGGCTCCTTGCGCGCCGGCAAGAACCTGATGAACGCCGTGGCCGAGTTCGTGGGCGAGCGTCATCACATCGCGCGGCTTGCCCATATAGTTGACGAGTACATAGGGATGGGCCGACGGAACGGTCGGATGAGCAAAGGCACCTGGCGCCTTGCCGGGGCGAACGGGGGCGTCGATCCATTGTTCGTCAAAGAAGCGCTTGGCGATTTCAGCCATTTCCGGCGCGAAATTGCCATAGGCGGACAGCACCGTGTCCCTGGCCTCTGACCAGGAAATGACAGCACCAGAGGTTTCCGGAAGCGGCGCATTGCGATCCCAAAAGTTCATCTGCTCCATGCCGAGCCATTTCGCCTTCATCTTGTAGTAGCGATGCGAGAGGCGCGGATAGGCTTCCTTGACGGCGGCTGCAAGCGCGTCGACTACTTCGCGCTCGACGCGGTTCGCCAGGTGGCGGCTGTCGGCAATGTCTTCGAAGCCGCGCCAGCGATCGGCGATATCCTTGTCCTTGGCGAGCGTATTGGTGATGAGCGTAAAGATGCGGATGTTGGTCTTGAAGGTTTCGGTGAGCGCCATTGCCGCCTTGCGGCGCACTTCCGGATCCTTTTCCTGCAGCATGTTCAGCGCCACTTCCAGCGGCAGCTTCTCGCCGTCGATCTCGAAGCGCAGTTCCGCCATCGTCTCATCGAAGAGACGGTTGAAGGCGGCAGCTGATGTCATCGACTTTTCGAGGAAGAGCTGCTCAAGCTGGTCTTCGAGCTGGTAGGGCTTGTCCTTGCGCAGGTCGACCAGCCAGGGGCGGTAATGGCCGGCAAGCGGATCGTTCGCCATGCAGGCGTCGATCGCCGCATCGTCGATGCGGTTGAGTTCGAGAGCGAAGAACAGCAAGCGGCCGGAATAGTCGGTAAGCTTGGCCTGGACGTCGCCGTAAAGCTTGCCGTTTGCCGGGTTGGACGTATCGGAGAAATAGGTAAGGCCGGCGAAGGAGCCGAGGCGGCCCATGATATCGTCGAGCGCCTCATATTCCTTCAGCGCCTGGCCGATGCCTTCCTCGCCCTTCTTCGCGGCTGCTTCGGCAAGTTTGCCCTTCCATTTGTCTTCGAAAGCGGAAGCGGCCTTGCCGGCCTTTTCCATATCGGCAACGAAGGCGGTGGAGGTGGCCGAGGGGTAGAGATCCTGCAGCCGCCAAGAGGGAAGCTCGCCCAGAGCCGGGTCCGATGCTGCAGCGGGAGCCGTTGCCGAAAGGTGAAGATCGGCATGCGCAAGCATATGTCTCATGGGGCGGTTCCTCTTCCTCTTTTATGACAGGTCTGACTGTCTAAGCGTCGTAACGCCTGTCAGCAAGGGTTTTTCGGCGCGAAAAAGGCCCTGTTACGGCACGAAAGCGGCCTGTCACAATCGTTAAAATGCAATTGTTTCTCAAAACAGGATGTTCAAGCCTTTCTGTCAGAGTGCGCTTCATGGTTTCGCATGAAGTGAGGCGACAATGACCGGTTACAATGAGCTCAAAGGGGCAGGGCAGATCCTCGTGGTCGAGGACGATCCCGTGCAGCGCCGTCTGCTCAAGAACGCGATCGAGCGTAGCGGCCATGTGGTGCATCAGGCCGAGAACGGCCGCATCGGGCTGGAGATGGTGAAGCGTGATCCCGCCCTTTTCAATGTCATCGTGCTCGACCTGATGATGCCGGAAATGACCGGCCTCGAATTTCTCGAAGCTCTGCATGATTTCGGCACGCAGATCCCGGTCATCGTCCAGACGGGGCAGGGCGGCATCGAAACGGTCGTGCAGGCCATGCGCGCCGGTGCCTTCGATTTCGTCGTCAAGCCGGTCTCTCCGGAGCGCATCAATACGTCGATCTCCAATGCCATGAAGCTCGACCACCGCGAGGTGAAAGCCCGCGCCGGCCGCCGTTCGCGCTCGGGTTCCGTCGGCTTCGATGATATCGTTTCGGCAAGCCCGGCGATGATCCGCGTGATCGATCTGGCGCAGCGCGCCTCGCAGTCCAACATCCCGGTCGTTCTCGAAGGCGAATCGGGCGTCGGTAAGGAATTGGTGGCACGCGCCATCCAGTCGGGCGGCGATCGTGCCAGCAAGCCATTCGTGACGGTCAATTGCGGCGCCATTCCGCACAATCTCGTCGAAAGTATCCTCTTCGGTCACGAGAAGGGTGCGTTTACCGGCGCGACCGAAAAGCATATCGGCAAGTTCATGGAAGCCGACGGCGGCACCATCTTCCTCGACGAGATCGGCGACCTGCCGCTCGAGGTGCAGGTGAAGCTTCTGCGCGCGGTTCAACAGGGCGAGATCGAGACCGTTGGTGCGCGCACTGCACACAAGGTCAATGTTCGCCTCATCTCGGCGACGAACAAGGATCTGATCGAAGAGGTCAAGAACGGTCACTTCCGCGAAGACCTCTACTATCGCCTGAACGTCTTCCCGATCACCATTCCGGCGCTGCGCAAGCGCAAGGAGGACATTCCGCATCTGGTGCGCGTCTTTGCCGAACGCTTCTCAAGCGAGCAGAAGAACGGCCGGCGCATGACGGTCAATGCCGGCGCGCTGGCACTGCTGACCGCCTATGACTGGCCTGGCAATATCCGCCAGCTCGAAAACGCGATCTTCCGGGCTGTCGTGCTTGCAGAGGGTTCGGAACTGACTGAAGCGGATTTCCCGCAGATCGCCGCCCAGCTTCCAAATTACGAGGTCGTGGATCACCTGGCGCTCGTTGCCGACAATTCGCACCTCGATCCGGACGCAGAATTTCCCGAGGATTATCCGGCGGAATCCGTCGCCGAAACGATGCGCCGTGGGACTGACGCTTCCGACAACGCAATATCGAGTGTCAATCCATCCGGTGACGTTCGGCGTCTTGCCGATGTCGAGGAAGAATTGATTCGTTTTGCCCTGAAGTTCTACCGAGGGCAAATGAGTCAAGTGGCAAGAAAGCTAGGTATCGGGCGATCCACACTTTACAGAAAGCTCAAGGACTACGGCATTGACCCCGACAATCCTCAGAAAGATGCGGCATAAGCGCCTTTTTATTAAGAATGGGGCAACCATATTTCGTTACCATCCATAAACCACTTGTTAGCGGCTCGTTCACTATGTAAAGAAAAGGTTGATCATGTGTGGCATTTTTGCCATCGTGTGACCGCAATTGACAGCCATTTGAGACAGCACGGGACATTGACTGTCTGACGGGGATCGAGTTGCCGAATTTGAATGGGAATACCAAGCTTTCGCGCTTGAGTTGGCGCTTGTGCGCCAAGATTGGCGGAAGGGCAGTTAGGACGGCAGCGGCCGCCCTTCTTGCGCTCGCGGTTTCCTCACCTGTATTCGTAAGCACACCGTCTCAGGCTGCAGGTGATACCCGCAGCCTGAAGCTCTATTTCATCCACACCGGTGAAAAGGCAGTCATTACCTACAAGCGAAACGGCAAGTTCGACCCCAAGGGCCTTGAGCAGCTCAACCGCTTCCTTCGCGACTGGCGCAAGAATCAGCCGACGAAGATGGACCCGCGTCTCTTCGACCTCATCTGGGAAGTTTACCGCCAGTCCGGCTCAAGGGATTACATTAACGTCGTCTGCGGTTTCCGCTCTCCCGGTACCAACGAGATGCTGCGTGGACGTTCGCGCAATTCCGGCGTCGCCGAAAAGAGCCAGCATATGCTCGGCAAGGCTATGGATTTCTTCATTCCCGACGTGAAGCTCGCCACTCTGCGCGGTATCGGCATGAAGATGCAGGTCGGCGGCGTCGGCTTCTATCCGAAGTCCGGTTCGCCTTTCGTCCATATGGATGTCGGTGGCGTTCGCGCCTGGCCGCGCATGAGCCGTGACGAGCTGGTCAGGCTCTTCCCCGACGGCAATACCATTCATATTCCTGCCGATGGCAAGCCGCTGCCGGGCTACCAGCAGGCAATGGCCGATTACAAGCGCCGCGTGGCGAACGGCAGCCAGATCATGATGGCCAGCGCCGGCGCTTCCGTTTCCGATGACGAACCTCGCAAGCAGAAGACGCTGTTTGCCTACCTCTTTGGCGGTGGCGCCGACGAGGAAGAGGATAATTCGGAGGACAGCACGCCGGTGGCCGTCGCCAAGGCAACGCCGCCGAAGCCTGAGGCAGTCCCGGCAGCTGATGAACCTCAGCAGCAGACCGAAGTCGCAAGCGTGAACGCACCGGTGCCGCAGGTTCGTCCGGCCTTCAGCAACCAGCTTGCCGGCAACGAGGTTGCCAATGCACTGGTGCCGCCGTCTGCAGGTAACGCTGCCCAGCAGGCCCTTGCTGCGATGCCGGCCGGCCAGCCGCAAGAGCCTGAGCATTTTGCCGATCTCAGTGGTTACAGCATTCCGGTTCCGTCGCTCCTTGGGCAGCGCCGTTCCCCGGGTGACGCCGAACTTGCCTCTGTCGATCCGAACCTGATGTCGACAGGCGTTCCGATGCCAGCCGAACGTCCGGCCGTTGCCGAAAACCTGCTTGCTGCACAGGATGCCGATCCTGAAGCGGGTGAAGACGAAGCCGATCAGGATACGCTTTCGCCCGCCATGGCGGCGGCGCTGGCAAAACAGCAGGATCAGAGTGGCGCTGCTGAGGTCGCTATGAACGCGTCTTCCGAGCCGCAGACCGTGGAGCAGGCAATCAATGCTGCCGCCCCGAAGAACCCGCCGGCACTCGACAAGCCGCCGCTGCAGCTTGCAGCACTTGCTCCGATGACGAAGTCAGCAAACTTTGCTGCTCCCGTCGCGGCGCCGAAGCCTGTTGCCGTCGAGAACCCGGTCGCACAGGGCCTGCCCACCAAGGGCGGTCGTCCGACGAAGCAGGAAGCGGTGGCCGCCGATGAAAGCCGGCAGACCGTTCGTACGGAACCGAAACTGACGCAGAAGATGATCTCGCAGTGGGCTCTGACCAATGCGCGCCTCGAAATGGCGTCGAAGAAGGTGCAGGCTCCGCGCTTCGTCAGCCAGGAGCTGCGCGCTCAGCCAACCTCGGTCTATGCCGAAGGCTTCCAGAAGACTGCTTCGATCGATCCTGGCCGCTTCAGCGGTACGGCTGTCAACTTCATGGAAGTGCGTAAATTCAATACGCGCTGATCCGCTAGATCTTGGAATAACAGAAGCCGCTGGATCGTCTCCGGCGGCTTTTTGTTTTAGGGCAGCGGCAGGGCGAAAATGCGCTGGCGTTTGAAGGAGCCAAAAGAAAAGCCGCCATGAAGGCGGCTCTCTGAAAATATGGCCGGATCGCCCTCAGCCTTCCGGCGGAGACTCGATCATGCCGAGCGCATGCAGATAGGTATCGAGGATCGCATCCTCTTCCATGCGTTCCTGCTCGTCCTTCTTGCGCAGCGCAACGACCTTCTTGAGGATCTTGGTGTCGAAGCCCATGCCCTTGGCTTCGCCATAGACGTCCTTGATGTCGTCGGCGATGGTCTTCTTTTCTTCTTCCAGGCGTTCGATACGCTCGACAAAAGCGCGAAGCTGATCGCGAGCGACGCCATGTGCATCAGACATCGTGTTCTCCTGATTTCGGGATATGCATCGGGTTGCCAGTGACTGCCGCGAAGTGTCGCCAGCGTCAAGGCGCTTTGAGACCGTATGGCCTATTTGTGCGGGTTGTTCACCTCAAAAGCTGCCTTTTGCACAGGCGATGCTTCGGACTGGTGAAGGTTCTTCCAATCTTCATAGGGCATGCCGTAGACAATCTCGCGCGATTCGTCTTTCGTCATGGGAACGCCTTCAGCTTCCGCAGCCTCGCGATACCAGTTGGACAGGCAGTTGCGGCAGAAGCCGGCGAGATTCATGAGATCGATGTTCTGCACGTCGGTTCGTTCGCGAAGATGCGCAACGAGCCGGCGGAACGCGGCCGCCTCGAATTCCATCTGCTGTTCTTTGCTGAGTGTGGTCATGGTCAGGTCCTTTCACTCAATAGGGGCCGGTGCGTGACGCGTGCACGCTGTATGCATGAAGGGCCGGATCGGCGTTCATCTCCGCAAAGATCGCGGCCAGGCGCACCGCCCATTCCTCGATCCCGGCCTCATCGCTGATGAGGTCCTGACGCACTTCCAGAAGCGCGTGCGGAATGCCCGTTATCATGCAATGACGATACATAGTGTCGCCCTTCAGGGCGCCGTCATAGGGCTCGTTGTCGCCGATGACGAGATCGGGATCGGCCCGCAGCTTTTCAAGCAACGGGGCGACGGCGCGGTGGTCGCTGTCCCAGAGCACTGCTGCATGCCAGGGGCGGGGAACACCCTTCCAGGCGGGCGTGAAGGAGTGGAGGGACAGTACCAGCGGCGCCTTTCCGGTCGCGTTCGCCGCCCTGTCGATCGTCTCCGACACGGCATTGTGATAGGGCCTGTGGAAGGTTTCGATCCGGTAGTGCCACTCCTCTTCGGATATCGGATGGTTGCCGGAGATGATGGCGCCGTCGGAGATTTTCATGATCAGGGTCGGGTCATCCTCACCCCTGTTGGGGTCGATCAGCAGGCGCGAAAAGCCGCCGAGCACGCCCGGCACGCCCAGTCGTGCGCACAGCTTGCGGCCAAGGCCCTCGATGCCGATGTCGTAAGCGATGTGCCTGGAGAAGGCGCTTTCCGGCAGGCCGAGCCGGCCATAGGATTCCGGCAGGCGGTTCATGGCATGATCGCCGAGGATCACCATGCCTTTGTCATGTTGACCGGGTAGGGTTTCGAAAGATTGGAAGTGGTCCATCAGGAAATTGCCGATTGTCATTTCGCGTCTTCGCCCAGTGATCGCATGCGCGTTCCGCCGGTTCAAGCGCGATGGGCGGGCCGGCGCGACAAGATGCGCCCGATAGGCGGTTATGAAAGGAAATATAATCGATTAGCATTGCGTTGACTTTCGCTTGACGGCGGCGCAAGAAGACACGGATAACGAATAACCGTGGAGCTATTTGGGAGCCGTGTTGATCCAAGCTGCGCCAAGTTTCCTCACGCGGTCCGGACCGATGGTTCGTCTCGCATTGTTCGCTCTTGCAGCCGTCTCGCCGTTCTTCATTGCAGATGCCGCGCGCGCGGATTTCCGTGTATGCAACGGCACGCAAAATCTGGTTGGCGTTGCGATCGGATACCGGGCGAAGGAAGGTTGGGTCACAGAAGGTTGGTGGCAGGTGCCAGCAACGACCTGCGCCACGCTGATCGAGGGAGAATTACAGTCGCGTTATTATTACCTCTACGCAGAAGATGCCGCCCGGGGAGGCCGATGGACGGGTGATGTGCAGATGTGCGTAGCGGAAAACGAATTCAAGATCGCGGGCGTGCAGGACTGCTATGCTCGGGGTTATCAGAAAATGGGATTCAAGGAATACGATACGGGCCGCCAGGGAAGCTGGATGGTTCAACTCTCCGACACCCCAGGGACGCAAGAAAGCCAGAATTGATGAAGCGTAACCGCAAAGTTAAAATCCTCGCCACCCTCGGACCCGCCTCTTCCGAGGAATCGATGATCGAGAAGCTGCACCAGGCCGGTGCGGATATTTTCCGCATCAACATGAGCCATGCAAGCCATGATGTGATGCGCACACTCGTGCAGCGTATCCGCGCCGTCGAGGCCCGTTCGGGCCGGCCGATCGGCATTCTGGCTGACCTCCAGGGCCCGAAGCTGCGCGTCGGCAAGTTTGCCGATGTGAAAGTGGAACTGAAGCCTGGCCAGACCTTTACGCTCGATAACAACGACACTCCCGGCGACAACACCCGCGTTTTCCTGCCGCATCCCGAAATTCTCGAAGCCGTGCAGCCGGGCCATCGCCTGCTGATCGATGACGGCAAGCTGGCACTGCGCGCTGAAAAGTGCGACGGCAAGAGCATCGTAACCACGGTTATCGCCGGCACCAGCATTTCCGACCGCAAGGGCGTCAGCCTGCCGGACACACTGCTCGGCGTCGGCGCGCTGACCGACAAGGACCGTGTCGATCTCGATGCTGTTCTGGCAACCGACGATGTCGACTGGGTGGCGCTCTCCTTCGTTCAGCGCCCTGACGACCTCGCTGAAGTCCGCAAGATCGCCCGCGGTCGCGTCGGCATCATGTCGAAGATCGAAAAGCCGCAGGCTCTGGAGCGTATCGAGGAAATCATCGAGCTTTCCGACGCCCTGATGGTCGCCCGCGGCGACCTTGGCGTCGAAATGCCGCTCGAAGCCGTCCCCGGCATCCAGAAGCAGCTCATCCGTGCCTGCCGCCGTTCGGGCAAGCCGGTGGTTGTTGCCACGCAGATGCTGGAATCGATGATTTCTTCGCCGGTTCCGACCCGTGCCGAAGTCTCCGACGTTTCCATCGCCGTCTTCGAAGGCGCCGATGCGATCATGCTTTCGGCCGAATCGGCTTCCGGTGCTTATCCGGTTGAAGCCGTCTCGATGATGGCCTCGATTGCGAGCACGGTCGAGAAGGATCCGCACTATTCGGGCATCATCTATGCGCAGCGCGCCCAGCCGGAAGCAACCGGTGCGGATGCCATCTCGCTTGCCGCCCGTCAGATTGCCGAGACGCTGAAGCTGTCGGCTATCGTCTGTTACACCTCGTCCGGTACGACGGGTCTGCGCGCTTCGCGCGAGCGCCCGCAGGTTCCGATCATTGCGCTGTCGCCGATCATCAAGACGGCCCGTCGCCTCTCCGTTGTCTGGGGCATGCACTGCGTCGTGACGCATGACGCGACCGACCTCGATGACATGGTCAACCGCGCCTGCCGTATCGTCGCTTCGGAAGGCTTCGGCAAGCCGGGCGATCGCATCATCATCTCTGCCGGCGTACCGCTCGGCACACCGGGCGCGACCAATATGTTGCGCATCGCCTATATCGGTTCCGATGGCCAGAGCGGCATCTGATCGCTTTCAAGTCTGAAAAAAAGCGCTCCTCGAAAGAGGGGCGCTTTTTTGTTTTGCGAATTTGCCTGTGCTGCCTCAACCCCGGGCGAGGTGGCCGACGCGATAGATCTGGTTGGTGCTCGAGGCAGGCGGAGCTTCTGCGTGGAGCCCGAAACGCACCGTCGCCCAATCATACGGATCGAAGGCGACGACACAGGCAAGCGCGTGGCTGTCGCGGGTGGCTTGTTTTGCCAGGTCGACCTCCTGCTGTCGCAGGTCGGATAGAGAAGCATGCGGTTCGATCGCGACATGTTCGCTGTGAGCAAAGCGGGTGCCGGCAAGGTCGGGTGAGACATGAGCATGCCAGACAATCCAATGGCGAATCCGCGGCCGGCCGAAGGCGTCGCTCAGTGCGGCAAAGCCCGGCCCGCAGATGAAGCTGCTGGCGCCTTCCGGCTGATCCCAGAGATAAAAAGGTGCGTACAGGTTTTCCCGACTGCCGTATTCCCCCTGACGAGCACTGAGAAAGGCCTTGAAACCGAGCTGTGGGAAGCCATTCATCGCCGGGCCTTTGTCGCGTATGCGGCGATCGATGATCTCCATGTCGTAATCTGCGGGGAGGGTGAAGGAATATTGCATGGCTATCATGGTTGCGGTTCCCCATTGTCGTGCCAGTCGACGAAACGTCCGTTCTCAAATCCCTGGATGCTGAGATAGCTGAAGGGACTGTCGGCTGACGCGCCATGCCAATGAAGCTCATCGGCGGCGAACCATATTGCGTCACCGGTTCTGACCTCCTCGGCAGGTTCGCCCTTCCGCTGCACGAGACCGACACCCGAGAGGACGTAAAGAAGCTGGCCGCGGGGATGCCTATGCCAGTGGGTGACCGTGCCGGGATCAAGCGTTGCGCGCATGGCGGTATTCTCTCCGTCGATCTCGCTTTCGAGCAGCATTTCAACCCAGAAGGACCTATTGGCAATGCCTTCGGGAGAGCGGACGGCACCGCCGGGACGGCGGACCGTCATCGTTTTCGGGTTGCCCGTGCTCATGCCGGAACTCCCCTGGCACGCGCTTCCCATCCGGGCTCGGCCATCTGCGCCAGGCCGTCGCCGAAGGACCATTCGTCCGGTTCGCTGGTGGAGATGACGATCATGACATCTTCCGGGCGCAAGCCGGGGGATTGATGCAATAGTTCAACGGTTCGGCGGAAGAGAGCCTTGCGCATTTCCGTCGTGCGCGGCTTGCCGGTCGTGATCGAAATCAGCACGAAATCATCGGAGCGCGGACCGGCAAGGTAATTGCGATCGAAGATCAGTTCACCCGGTTCATGCTGGTGGATGATCTGGAAGCGATCGGCCGGCGGCACATTGAATGTCTCGACCATGGCCTGATGGATGCTGTCCGAAAGGGCGCGCAGGTAGTCCGGCGATTTGCCCTTCAGAAGAGAGATACGAGCGAATGGCATTGATGCCTCCTTGTTCTTTGTCTTGACAGGAGAAGCATGCCACGACACCATGGTGCGAAAAATCAGAATTTTATGAATTGATCATCCTGAAAATCGGGATTGTGTGATGCGGCGGATAACATTCGACCTGGACGTGCTGAGGACCTTCGCGACTGGCATGGATCTCGGCAATTTCGCCAGGGCGGCGGACCGGTTGGGGCGCTCGACCTCGGCGGTCAGTGCGCAACTCAAGAAGCTGGAGGAGCAAGCCGGCACGCCGATTTTCCGCAAATCCGGGCGTGGATTGGCGCTGACGGAAGCCGGAGAGACGATGCTTGCCTATGCCAGGCGATTGCTCGATCTGAACGACGAGGCAGTCGCCGCAGTGCAGAGTGTCGAGCTGGAAGGCTGGGTGCGGCTCGGCCTGCAGGAAGACTTCGGCGAGAATCTGCTGCCTGAAGTGCTCGGACGCTTCGCTCGGGCGCATCCGAAGGTGCGGATCGAGGCCCGTGTGGTGCGCAATGCCGAGCTTCTCGAACGGGTGACGACGGGTAAGCTCGATCTTGCACTCGCCTGGAGCACCGGCACCTTGACGGCGCATTGCGAGCACATTGCCGACGTGCCTATGCGCTGGATCGGCCCGGCGAATGGCCTGCCGGCATGGGCGGCTGGAAGCGGCGAGCCGATGCCGCTCGCCTCGCTCGAGGCTCCGTGCCTGCTGAGGAACGCCGCGACGAAGGTGCTGGACGAGGCCGGCATCTCCTGGCGCCTGTCCTTTATCAGTCCGAGCCTCGGTGGCCTCTGGGCAGCGACTGCCGCAGGATTGGGCATTACGGTGCGCACGCCCATCGGGCTGCCCGCCAAGGTGCGGATGCTGGCGCCAGGTGAAGCGGGCCTGCCGGAGCTGCCGAAACTCGGGCTGGTCTTGCATCGCGCAGAGGCGGAACCGGATGCTGCAACGGCGCGACTGGCGGAGTTGGTGCTGCAATCCGTGCATGACGCAGTACGGGATTTTTCCACGCCCGCCGATCAGGAAAAGGGATTGAGGCGAGCCGGGTGAGGTGTTGACCCTCCCTGCGGAAGCCGCTAGCTTTTTCTTCGCTATGAAAATGATCACTCTCAACATCGCTACGGTCTTCTTCTTGAGCCTCTAGGCTCTGCCATTGGCAAAAGGAGATGCGGCCGCTTCACCAGCCGGTTGGCTGGAGTGTTGCCGTGGACTGTAACCACCCTGCGTCAGGCGAATGAATGGTGCCGGCAGGGTCTGGCGATAGAGAGATTTTTCATGACATCCACTGATTACCCGCCAGCGCTCAGCGCGGCGCAGATCGAGCAATTCATCGAGGACGGCTTCGTACGGATCGATGCTGCTTTTCCCCGCGACGTAGCCGAAGAAGCCCGTGCCATCATGTGGCGGGATATTCCCTTCGATCCCCATGATCCGAAAACCTGGGTGCGGCCGGTCGTCCGGCTTGCCGGCTATGGCGGCGGGCCGTTCGAGACGGCGGTCAACATGCCCGTGCTGCATTCTGCTTTCGATCAGCTCGTCGGCAAGGGGCGCTGGGAGCCGCGGAGCGGTCTTGGCAGCTTCCCGGTCCGCTTTCCACATCCGGACGATCCCGGCGATGCCGGCTGGCATGTGGACCTGAGCTTTTCGGGAGAGGACGGAAATCCCGACGAGCAGCGGGATTTTTCCGCCTGGCGGGTGAATATCAACTCACGCGGACGGGCGCTCCTGATGCTCTTCCTGTTCTCGGATGTCGGCGAAGGAGACGCGCCGACGCGTATCCGGGTCGGGTCGCACAAGGATATCGCAAGGCTACTGGAGCCGGCTGGTGAGGCCGGCATGGCGCATCTGTGGCTGGAGCATGTGGGCGAGGACAGGCCGCTTGCTCTGGCGACGGGGCAAGCGGGTACGGTCTATCTGTGCCATCCGTTCCTCATCCATGCAGCACAGATGCACCGCGGCGAGGAACCGCGGTTCATGGCGCAGCCCGGCCTCGCACCTTCCGAGCCGCTAAGGCTTGTGCGTGATGATGGCGCCTATTCGCCTGTCGAAATCGCCATCCGCCAAGCGCTTCAGGAGCGATAGGCCAGAGACGATGCATCCGGCCCTGCCGGGTGCATCACGCTTGCAGTTCCTGCTGTGCGGCCCTGCGGATTGCTTGCGGCGGTTGTCCGAAGGCGCGCAGGAAAGCGCGGCGCATGCGTTCACGATCGGCAAAGCCGGTTTCGCGGGCGACGGTATCGATCGGATGGCGGCCCTGTTCCATCATCAGGCGGGCCGCTTCCAGCCGCAGGTTCTCGACAGCCTTGGCCGGCGACTGACCCGTTTCGGCGCGGAAGGCGCGGCTGAACTGGCGGGGGCTGAGATGTGCGGCTTCGGCCAGTTCTTCGACGGAGAGCGTCGCTTTCAGATTGCTGCGCGCATGGGCAAGCGCCTTCTGGATGCGGTCGGATTTCGGCTCCAGTTCCAGAAGGGCTGAAAATTGCGACTGGCCGCCGGCGCGACGGTGATAGACGACGAGCTTGCGGGCAACGGCGCGGGCGATCTCCAGCCCGTGATCCTTCTCGACCATGGCGAGCGCCAGATCGACGCCGGCGGTCATGCCGGCAGAGGTCCAGACGGAGCCGTCGATGATGTAGATGCGGTCTTCTTCCATCCGGATTGCCGGGTAGCGGCTTTGCAGGTCACGGGCGAGGTACCAATGGGTCGTGGCGCGGCGGCCGTCGAGAATGCCGGCATCGGCGAGCAGGAAAGCGCCGGTGCAGATCGATGCGAGGCGACGGGTGGCGGTAAGTGCGGCGCGAATGAACTTTGCTTCCGCCTCGTTGGGAAGCTTGATGTCGGGCGCACCCGTAACGATGAGCGTGTCGAAAGCGGGATCGCCGAAAGCCTCTGTCTCGACGATCATGCCGAGAGAATTGGCAATGGGGCCGCCGGTCTCCGAGAGATAATGGATGTCGTAGACCTTTTCGCCGATCTCGAGATTGGTGAATTCGAAGGCCGAGGCGGCAGCGAGGCTCATGATCTGAAAGCCGGGAAAGAGCAGGAAACCGATTTGCTGCATGGTCATCATGTCCTGAAAAGTGGATGTCCTAAAAGGTGGTATATATGACATTTGGGACGCGGGCAATCGGGCGTAAAACTCTTCTCAAGCGCAAGGCATCGGGCCGGCGTACAAAATGGAGAAACGATCATGGCACATCAAGACAAGGGTACCGCACTGGTCACCGGCGCATCCTCGGGCATCGGCGCAATATACGCACATCGTCTGGCAAGGCAGGGCTACAATCTCATCCTCGTTGCCCGCAATGGCGAGCGGCTGAAGACGCTGGCAAATCGGCTGGCCGATGAAACGGGCCGCACGGTCGAGACGCTGTCTGCCGATCTCGGCAAGAAGGACGATCTCGCAAAAGTCGAGAAGGTACTGAAGGAAGACCGGAGCATCACCATGCTCGTCAACAACGCCGGCTTCGGCGGCACCGCACCGCTGCTTGGCTCCGACGTCGACAAGATGCAGGAAATGGTCGATATCAACGTGAGCGCAGTGATGCGGCTGACTTATGCGGCCGTGCCCGGCCTCGTTGCTCGCGGCGGCGGCACCATCATCAATATTGCCTCGATAGTCGCGATCGCGCCTGAAATCCTGAATGGTGTCTACGGCGGCACGAAAGCCTTTGTATTCGCCTTCAGCCAGTCGCTGAAGCATGAGCTTGCCGACAAGAATATCCGCGTTCAGGCCGTGCTGCCGGGCGCTACAGCCACCGAATTCTGGGGCATTGCCGGCACGCCGGTCGAGCATCTGCCAGGCGAAATCGTCATGTCGGCCGAAAACATGGTCGATGCGTCGCTGGCAGGTCTTGCCGAGGGTGAATTTGCAACGATCCCGGCGCTTGAAGATGCCGGCCTGCTCGCTGCTTATGAGCAGGCCCGTCAGGCACTGATGCCGAACCTGTCGCGTTCGGTGCCGGCTCCGCGCTACAAGGTCGCCTGAGCGCGAGAACAGAGAACGCCAATGTCCGCAGCAGGTGCTGCGGACATTATTTCTATTGCGGGAGATCGCTGCGGAAGGCTGCCGCCACCATCTCCGCCAGACTGTCGTGGATAGCCACGCGGTTTGTTCCTTCGGGATCCTGGCAGAGAGGTTCTTCACCTTCCTCGCGAAGAATAGAGGCGCATGCTGGCTTGCACTCGCTGAAGGCGCTGTATTGCAAAGCGTTCACGATCAGATCGTAGCGTGCACCGGATATTGCGCTTTTCAGATCCGATGCGCGCAGCCCCGGCCAGACGGTTTTCGGTGTGCCGAGATTGATGAGCCGCACCGGGATCGATATCTGCGCGAGGCTTTCGGGTGTGAAACTGGCGCCGAACTCAGGATCGATAACAACGGCTGCCTTCACCCGTGGGTCGAGATGAGAGCGGGAGAGTTTCTGCCTGTCGACGGAATGGAGATCGATTCCGGCGGTGGCGAACTCTACACAGTCGATACCGGTGCCACCGGGATCGCAGGAGCGCGCAAAGCTTTCCGGGTCGATGTTGCCGCCTGCAATCGAAAGCGCGGATGTTCCGCCCACCAGAAAGCCCAGAACGCCGATGCGGTTGCGGTCTATCCCGCGGGACAGCGTGTCGTCCCTTTCGATTGCCGTCAGGGCCGCGGAGAGATCGGCAGGTCGCAGCCATATCTCGCGGATGCTCTCCTCGCTCGTCATCGTCTGCGGATCCGGCTGTCGCATCATTGCCACCACGAAGCCCTTCGAAGCGAGGCGCGATGCCATCCAGGCGCCAATGAACGGACCGGATTTCAGGCCGCCATGAGAAAGCAGGATCAATGGATGACTGCCGGCAGCTTTAGGTGCGTCCTGCCGAGCGATACCGCCTTTGAAAAGCGGGCTGTCGCCGATCAGAACGGGAGTACCGCCTTTTGCCGCCGGATACCAAAGCGTGACGTCCATGATGCCGTGCCGCTCTGCCACGGGGACCGATAGAAAGGAGAGGCCGACGGCATTGGCTTCATGTGCCGGCATATCGGCGGCAAGAAGCCACGCCGATAGCAGCAGGATGAGAAGATGTATCATGAAAACCTCGGAACGATGACCGCCACATGGCGGCACGGGAGGTTTTGCTGCTTTTTGGTGCCGAGGAGACCCCGATCATGATCGAGGTCGTCACCGATCGCGATCAGGGTCTTCAAGAGCGTTGTCGAGCCTTAGCCGAAGCGCTCCAGTGCATTGGTGAACACATCGGCGTCGATATTGCCGCCCGAGGTGACGACGACAGCCGTATCGCTGTCGAGCTGGTCGCCGTGAAAGAGGGCTGCAGCCAGTGCAACAGCCCCGCCCGGCTCAACGACAATCTTGAGACGGTTGAAGGCGAGGGCGACAGCGCGTAACGCCTCGTCATCCGTCACGACGATACCCTGTCCGGCAAGACGCTTCAGGATCGGGAAGGTGATGTTGCCGGGCTGCGGCGTGATGATCGCGTCGCAGATCGAGCCGGTCATTGCAGCGTTGCGCTCGATCTTGCCTGATGCAAGCGAGCGGGTGGTGTCGTCGAAATTTTCCGGTTCGCAGGGACGGACACGGAAGCCCGGCGCACTTGCTTCCAACGCGAGGGCGATGCCCGAACTCAGACCGCCACCACCACAGGGAACGAGGACTTCGGCGTTCTTGACGCCTTCCTCTTCCGTCTGCTCGGCGATCTCCAGCCCGGTCGTACCCTGGCCTGCAATAACCAGCGGCTCGTCGAAGGGCTTGATGAGCGTCAGGCCTCGCTCGGATGATAGCTTCGCGCCGATCTCGTCGCGATCTTCATTGGCGCGATCGTAGAGCACCACTTCGGCCCCGAAGGCGCGGGTGTTGGCGATCTTCAGCCTGGGCGCGTCACTCGGCATGATGATGACGCTGGGGATGCCGTGCATGCGGGCGGCAAGTGCCACACCCTGGGCATGGTTGCCGGAGGAGAAGGCGATGACGCCCTTCTTGCGCAGTTCCGGATCGATGCCCGAGACGGCAGACCAGCCGCCACGGAACTTGAAGGAGCCGGAATGCTGCAGGCATTCGGCCTTCACGAACAGCCGCCGGCCGGCGATTTCATCAAGGAAGGGGGAGGAGAGAAGCGGCGTGCGCCGCGCATGTCCGCGCAGGCGGGCCCTGGCGGCAACGATCATTTCAATGGAGGCCATGGGAATCTCTTCTGCTTTAATGCCGCTCATGCATAGAGCGCACATCTTTGCTTGTGAACGGCGACTTTGTCACGGTGACATGAATATGACATTGGACGCCGCGCCACCCGATTCCCGCGGGACACGCCGCTTTCTGAACTGTGTCGGGCTTTCGCCATTCATGCGCGCAAATTCGCGATTGAAGTTGGACTTGCTGATGAAGCCGGAGTCGAACATCACCTGCGTTATCGGATGATCGGTGCCGACCAGCTGCTCGCAGGCCGCGCGGATGCGGAAGTCGTTCACATATTGCGAGACGCTCATGCCGTGGATGCGGTTGACGGCCGTGGAGACGCGCCGGGCGGGCAGGTTCATTTTGCGGGCGATGCGGGTCAGGTTGAGTTCGGGATCGCGGTAGAGCTGGCGGGCGCGCATCAATGTGTCGAGTGCCGCAGCGACCGCTTCGTCTTCCTCTGTTGCCGGTGGTGGTGGAGGTGGCTCCACTGATATCGCTTCGACCGTGCTGCCGCTGCTTGCCACGGAAGCGGCCGTGCCGAGGATCAGGAGCGCGATGACGTTGCCGAGTGCGACGATGGCGCCTGCATGGATGCCGCCTGTCCTGGTGAAATCGAAGCTGATGATGACATCGGTGAGAGCAGAGGCGATGAGGGCGAAGCCGGTGATCTGCAGCGAGCGATAAGAAAACACTGCACCATCGAGCCTGGAGGCGACGAGCGCATCCGGGCCATGCCGGGCAAGCCAGAGCAGTGCGGCGCCATAGCCGAAGAAGATCAGGATAATGGCGAGGCTGATCGGTTCCGGGTAGAGAGCTATGAAGATGGCGATTGTCGCAGTCGGCAGAAGGTGCGGCCAGAAACGGGAAAGAGTGGGCTGCTCTTCCTCGGTCAGCCCCTTGAAGCAGACCCAGGCAAGCGCCGCAATCGTTGTCGCGATCAACGATTGGATCGGCATGATCTCGATGACGTCGTAACCCCAGCGGATACCGATCACTATGGACTGCAGGGTGTAGAAGCCGATCAGCAGCAGGAAAGGCCGCCTTTCGGCGAGTGATCCGTCTCCCTGCCGCAGCATGCGGACAAGCAGGATGGCAAGCAGCAGGGCCACGACGAAGGGCAGGGGAACGAAGATCATCGGCGATATCCGGACTGCAACAATGAAGAATGGTCTCAGAATGAACCCGATTGCGTTCGCGGTCGACCCGGATCGCGATCGAGGTCTCGAAATAGAGCCTGAGAAAACATCCTGAAACTGTCCTCGACGGGAGGGCTTCATTCATGGACGGATTTCGATGACCATTCTTCTTGTGATGCCGGTGCTTCTGGCAGCTACCGCTTCCGCTCTGCCCGACAAGGTATCGACCACAGCAATTCCCGATCTTTCCGGCGTGCGTGCGGTCGCCATCAGTGGTGACGCCAGCTCGATCAACATCACCACGCGAAGCGACCAGCCCTATGGCGCATCGCTCAGCGGGCGACGGAAGGGCTGGTTCTCGTCCTGGTATTCGAGCTGGTACTTTGCCGATTGCCGCGACAATAGCGACATGCGGGTTGATGGTACGGTGCTGCATATCGATATCGCTGCATCGTCCTGGCTGGATCCATCCGACTGTGTGATCGAGATCAATGCCAATGTGCCTGCCGGGGCCGCTCTCCGGATCGATCAGAGCGCCTTTAGCGCGAGGCTTATTGGTCGTTTTTCCGAGCTTGCCATTGCCGGAAAGGCGGCCGACGTCACGCTCGACGGTCATGCCAGCGGCATCGATATCCGCGGGGATGCCGTGAGGGCCTCCCTCGACTTCGACAGGGTCGAAGCGGACGAAAACGTGTCGATCCGGGCTCGCGCGCTCGACGCCTATCTTGGCTTCGGAGACAATGTGCCGGTCGACTACACTGTGGCGGCGCAGGCCTCCTGGGTCGATGCCCGGCAGCCAAGTGTGCCGGGCGTAAAACCGCATGTCGAGATCGACGGCGATTTCGTTCGGGTGAGAATCCGCTGAGGCGCCTGCTCAATAACCGTTGGCGGAGCCTTCGGTTGCGCGACTGTCCATCGCGCCGTTGTAACGGGCGCCGCCGCCCTTCTCGATCGCCGCAAGGCTCTTGCCGCCGACGAGAATACCGGCCGCTTGACCCCAGACGGGCGTATTATTACCGCCATCGAACTTGTAGCCCATGGCGGCCAGCGCCTTTTCGGTATCCGGCGAGAGGGCGTAGGGTTCCAGGTAGACCGTGTCCGGCTGCCACTGGTGATGAATACGCGGAGCATTGACCGCCTGACTGATGTCCATGCCGAAATCCACGACATTCAGAATTGCTTCCAGTGTGATGGTGATGATGCGGGAGCCGCCGGGGCTTCCGATCACCATGAAGGGCTTGCCGTCCTTGGTGACGATGGTCGGACTCATGGAGGAGAGCGGCGTCTTCTTGGGGGCGATGGCATTGGCCTCACCCTGGACGAGGCCGTAAAGGTTCGGCACGCCCGGCTTGGAAGTAAAATCATCCATCTCGTTGTTGAGTAGCACGCCGGTGCCCGGTGCGACGACGCCAGCGCCGAAGGAGCCGTTCAGCGTATAGGTCACCGCGACCGCATTACCCTCGTTATCGATGACTGAATAATGCGTCGTCTCGGTGCTTTCCTTGCCGCCGAGCGGCTTCAGGTTGGCGGACGTGCCTGCCCGATACGGATCTATCTTGGCACGAATTGACGCGGCAAAACTTCTGTCCAGCAGTTTGGAGACGGGATTGTCGATGAAGTCAGGGTCGCCGAGTGCGGCGTTCCGGTCTACATAGGCATAGCGCATGGCCTCGACCATGATGTGCACGGCCTCGGCCGATCCGTAGCCAAGATAAGAGAGCGGATAGCCTTCGAGGACGTTCAAGATCTCGCAGATGATGACGCCGCCGGAGGAGGGTGGCGGCGAGGAAATGATGTCATAGCCTCGATAATTGCATTCGATCGGCTTCAGTTCCCGCACCTTGTACTGCTCGAAATCCTCCTTGGCGAGGATGCCGCCCTTGGCCTGGCTGGCCTTGACGATCGCCTCAGCCGGTGCGCCCTTGTAGAAGGCGTCGGGGCCTTTCTCCGAGATCGATTGCAGGACGGCGGCGAGATCGGGCTGCACCAGTTTCTCACCGGACACATAGGGGCTGCCACCGGCTTTCAGGAAGATTTTTGCTGCCTCGTCATCCTTGGCGAGCCGTTTTGCGCCAGTCGCGAAAGAGGCTGCATCGCCCTGTTCCAGGGTGAAACCCTCCTTCGCATATTTCAAGGCCGGGGCGATCAGCTCCTCACGCTTCCTGGTACCATATTTCTCGCGAGCCGTTTCGAAGCCCATGACCGAACCGGGGGTTCCGACGGCCAGATAGCCGTCGAGACTGGCGCGCGGCACGATATCGCCCTTGGCATCGAGATACATGGTCTTGGTGGCGGCAAGCGGTGCGCGTTCGCGGAAATCAAGGAAGGTCGTTTTCCCATCCTTCATCCGGATCGTCATGAAACCACCGCCGCCGAGATTGCCGGCTGTCGGATAGACGACCGCCAGCGCATAACCGACGGCGACTGCGGCATCGACGGCGTTGCCGCCGCTTTTCAGCACGTCGACGCCGACATCGGTTGCCAGATGCTGGGCAGTCACGACCATGCCGTGCTCGGCTTCGACAGGTGCCGGGGAGGCGCCAAGAGCCGGCAGGGGCGCGAGGCAAAGCGAGATGGCGGCGAGAATGCTGATGGATTGTCTGGGACGGCGGTCCATGAATTTCCCCTCGAAGGACGGCGATGGGAAAGATATGGCGTCACTTCGGCAGCAGACAATGATCAGGCGAGAAGCTCGGCGAGTTTCCTGTTTGTGTCGTGCTCGTCGAGAGGCGTATAGACGATCAGCTTCATGTCCGGCTGGGTCATCAGCGCAAGGCCTGTATGTTCGAAGGCCATCAGGCCCTTTAGCGGATGATTCACACGTTTCACGCCGGTGAGCGGGGCGACGATCTCATGGCGCGGCCACCAGGCGCGGAATTCCGGACTTTGCTGCTTCAGCAGGGCGATGAGCCGCTCGAAGTCGGGATCGCCGGCATAACGGGCGCTGTCGGCACGGAACATGGCAAGCGAAACGCGGGCAACCGCCTCCCAGTCGACCAGCAAGCTGCGATGAAAATCGTCGGCAAAAAGCCGGTGCATGGTGTTGCGTTCGTCCGGGCCAAGCCGGTCATAACCGCCGAACAACAAGTCTGCCGCGCGGTTCCAGGCCAGCACATCCCAGCGGCGACCCAGCACGTAGGCGGGCTGATGGGTCAGGTTGTCCAATATCCGGCGAAGCGGCTCGTCGACGAGTTCCGGGGCTGAGGAAAACGGCTGCGGCGATTGCCGGCTGTTCAGCGTGAAGAGGTGCTGGCGTTCGGCGTCATCAAGACGAAGCGCGTCTGCCAGTGCATTCAGAACCTGCGGGGAGGGGCGGATGTCGCGTCCCTGTTCCAGCCAGGTATACCAGGTCGTGCCGACACCGGCGATCATGGCGAGCTCCTCGCGCCTAAGTCCCGGCGTGCGGCGGCGGAACCCGTCAGGCAGGCCGACATCGGCAGGGCGCAGACGCTCACGACGGGAACGCAGGAAGGCCGCGAACTCGCGGCGGCGGGCTTCGAACGTGTCCAGCTTCTGATCCATGGAGCAATCATATCAGTATCGATACCAGGATAAAATCAGGCCTGTTTGCGATTTTCGGAGACTTCAAGATGAAACCGCTGCCGGCAACGACAGCCGGAAGTTCGATCATCCAACGGAGTATTCTCATGTCATCGCAGCATGCAGTCATTATCGGTGGCTCTTCGGGCATCGGCCTTGCCTCTGCCGAACTGCTTCTCGAACAAGGGTTTCAGGTCACCGTCGCTGCCCGCGACGAGGCGAAGCTCAAGGCAGCCGCTGACCATCTTTCCGGCGAGGTCGGAACAGTCGCCATCGATGCCCGAAATACCACCTCGGTGAAGCAGGCTTTCGAGAGCCTCGGATCCTTCGATCATCTCGTGCTGGCGCTCGGCAGCGGCCATGGGGCTGGTCCCTTTGCCACGCTCGACATGGCAGACCTGCTGGCCGGCTTCCAGACCAAGCTTATCCCGCATGCGGCGGCGGCGCAGGTGGCTTTGCCGTTCCTGCGGCCAGCCGGCAGCATCACTTTCGTGTCCGCCGTCAGTGCGCAAGCCGCGATGCCGGGAACCGCAGGTCTTGCCGCCATCAATGCGGGGATCGAGGCGATGGTGCGGGTGCTTGCTGCCGAGTTGAAGCCACTACGCGTGAATGGCGTCTCGCCTGGTGTGATCGATACGCCGTGGTGGGATTTTCTGCCTGCGGAACAGCGTCAGGCTGTCTTCCGCGACTTTGCCGGGCGCACGCCGGTCGGCCGTATCGGCGAGCCAGTCGATGTCGCCAGGGCAGTCGCCTTCCTGGTTTCGAACGGTTTCATGAGCGGTCATGTTCTAACCTGCGACGGCGGCATTCACCTCGCCGCTTGAGCGCGTCAGGCCGTCCCGCCGGCGGTTTCTTCCGGCGCGAAAACCATGCCGGTCAGGTCCTTGTCCTTCAGCGCCGCCCACTTCAACAGGGCGTCCAAAGCGGGACAAAGGGCCTGGCCCCAATCGGTCAGGCGATACTCCACCTTCGGCGGAACCTGATGATGGACGATGCGCAGCACGATGCCATCGTTTTCCATCTGGCGCAGTTGCTGGATGAGCATCTTCTGGGAGATGGCAGGAATGGCGCGCTCCAGATCGGAGAAGCGGAGCACCTTGCCGCCGAAGAGGTGGAAGAGAATGATGAGCTTCCAGCGTCCTTCCAGGATCTTCAGCACATTTTCGACGCCTGATGCGGCTGAATAGGGTGTCATCGCAGTACCTTACTTTCAGGTAAGTACCTGACTTTTTTGTAGGTTCTTGTCATCTGGAAAGCCTATGCCCATTCTTTTCGGGAAGCAACCGAAGAGGAGTTTGCGAATGAGCATAGAGCTTCCGAAGCCGCTGGCGGCCTATTACGCGGCGAAGAACCAGAAGGATATAGAGGGCATGCTTGCCTGTTTTGCTGCCGATGCCGGCGTGCGCGACGAGGGCGAGGACAGGCGTGGTCGGACTGAAATCCGCGAATGGATGGAGGAGACGACACGCAAATATGGCGTGACGGTCGACCCGAGGAAGATCTCCGGCGAAGCCGACAAGCCGGTCGTGGCTGCATTGGTGACCGGTAATTTTCCCGGCAGTCCGGTCACCCTGCGTTACCGCTTCACGCTTGCCGGCGGCGCCATTACCCATCTGGAGATCGATGCATGACGGCTGCAGCGGCTTTTCCGTTCGATCCGAACGAATTCAACGGCAAGCGCGTTCTTGTTACCGGCGGCACGAAGGGTATGGGCGAGGCGATTGTGCGGCGGCTTTCAGCAGCTGGCGCGAGGGTGGCGACGACTGCGCGCTCACCCCTTCCGGAAGGCCAGGCGCCTGCGCTGTTCGTCCAGGCTGATATCAGCACGGCGGAGGGCGTCAACGCCGTCGCCTCGAGCGTGGCGGAGGCTTTCGGCCGCCTCGATATCCTCGTGAATAATGTCGGTGGTTCGTCTGCGCCGAGTGGCGGTTTTGCGGCTCTGACGGATGCGCACTGGCAGGCGGATATCAATGCCAACCTGCTCGCGCCGGTGCGGCTCGACAGGGCATTCCTGCCCGGCATGATCGAACGTGGCCACGGCGCCATCATCCATATTTCCTCGATCCAGAGACGGCTGCCGCTCTATGAAGCCACGCTTGCTTACGCTGCGGCCAAGGCCGGATTGTCGAATTACAGCAAGGGATTATCCAAGGAGGTCGGGTCGAAGGGCGTCCGGGTGAATGTCGTTGCACCCGGTTTCATCGAAACCACGGCTGCGACCGCCCTGATCCAGCGCATTGCTGCAGAGGCCGGCACCGACGAGGACGGCGGCCGCAGGCTGTTGATGGATTCGCTTGGCGGCATACCGATCGGCCGGCCGGGCCGTCCGGAAGAGGTGGCTGAACTCGTGGCTTTCCTCGCCTCGCCACGTGCCGCCTCCATTCATGGTGCGGAATATACGATCGACGGTGGCACCGTTCCGACCGTCTGATCGACGGAAGAGCCGGCAAGCCGCTCCTCCGCTTTGCGGGCTATCGCCGCAAGGTCGCGCGGCTGGCCGGCAATCTTCTCGATGGCCGCAATGGCAACGTCGGTCGCAAGATAGTCAGGCTTGTGGCCGACGCCTCTGACGGTAACGAGTTCCGATCCGCTGATATCCCGCGCCAGGCCACGCGAATGCAGATGTTCCCAGACGATCTCGTCCTGGTCGCCGGTGATGATGACTGATGGCGCTGAGATCTCGGAATAGTGCGGCGCGTTGGCCGTCAGATATTCATGAAGCCGTTTGAAGTCGGTGGCGTTGTTGTAAAAGGCGCGCGGTCGCAACACCAGCGACGGTCCGGTTCTGGCGACGTAGTCAAGGGGCCGGGGATTGGGGCGGAAGACATTCAGCGTGCCGCGCTCCAGCCGCCGTAGGCCGAGGGGGACGACGACTGCATGATTGAAGAGCCAGCCGATAACAGGTGTTGTCGCGACATGGTAATACCAGTCGATGCCGCCGGGCCATGGATGGGAGGCAGGTGCCAGAAACAGCAGGCCGGCTGTCTTTTCGGGATGGCGCACGCCGAAGGCCGCAGCGATCGCGCCGCCGAAGGAATGGCCGACGATAACCGCCTTTTCAATCCCACGCTTTTCCATCAGTTTGGCAATGGCGTCGGCCTGGCCCGATGGCAGCGCGTTTTCCGGCCCGCCCCGCTCGGAGTAGCCGTGACCAGGTCGATCGACGAAGAGCATCTCGGCGCGGCCCTCCAGTGGTTCGCGAAAAGCGCCGATCTGGTCCAGTAGATTGCCGCTTGCACCGTGAATGAAGACCAGGGGCGGAAGATCGGCGGCATCCGGGCGCGGAACATGCACTGCGTTCATGTGATAGCCGCCAATATCGGTCAGTTCTCCGATATTGGGATAGGCATGCTCGAATTGACGGGCCTTGTAGGAGGAATAGCCGATAGCGGCGGCGATGGGAGCGAGGAGGGCGGAGACTTCGGCAAGCATAGCTTCAACTGCACAGTGACGATATCATCAAGCTAAGATTGTGCGTCTTCTTACGCGGTCAAGCCCATGCCGGATTTGTCACGTGCGGTTGCCGGCAAGCTTTTCCGAGAGCGTATTGACCTGCTCCTGTGCGGCACGATCCGCAGGATAGACGTCCAGAACACGCTCCCAGGCCTTGAGTGTAATCTCGTCATTGCCTGTGGTGGCGAGGATGGCCGCCATGCCTGAGAGGGCGCCGAAATGACGGGGCTCGAGCTTCAGCACCTGTTCGATGTCGGCCATCGACTTACGATAGTTGCCGAGCACGAAGTTCAGCGTTGCACGACGGTTCCAGCTTTCGGCATAGGTCGGTTTAAGCGCGATGGCTTCATCGAGAAAATCGAGCGCTGCCGGATTACGCTTGTCTTCGATCGCCTTGTCGGCCCATTGCATCAGGAGATTGATCGTCGCGCTGTTGGAATCGTTCCATTCCATGCGGATCTGATTGGCGATGCTGCTTGCCTTTTCGGGATCGCGCTCGCGTTTCAATTGACCATAGAGTTGGTCGAGACGCTGCTTCGGCGACGAATCGGCATTATCAGGCTGTTCGACAATAACATCCTTCTGCTGTGCGACAGCAGGAAGGGCAGGAGCAAACAGGATGAGGGCAAGCGGCAGCGCCGCTGAGGTCATAGCAAAAAAGCGCATGGCGGACATATTAGCCCGCCACTGCTGAAGATCAAACAAATTTGACGTGATCACCGAAGCGACCCACCGATATGCGCGCCCGTGGGCACGCAACCGGATATGCGTACAATCAGCCCTGACGAGCCTTGTAGCGCGGGTTCTGCTTGTTGATGATGTAGATGCGGCCCTTACGGCGAACGAGACGGTTGTCACGATGACGCGCCTTGAGCGACTTGAGCGAATTCTTGATCTTCATTTTTCTGATCCGCGATGTTTCTGGGGGAATTCACATTCGCCCGTGTCTTTTAACAATCAAAAGCGCGCCGGCTGGGCGCGCTCTTTAGGTGGGGGAGCAGATAACCCGACCTCTGCCCTGTGTCAACCACGTGAAGGCTTTTTTCCGTGGGTTTCAGGCGCTGGGGGGCACCAGTTCAGGAGGCTTTACCCGTCAGCGTCGTCACATGACCCATCTTCCGGCCAGGCCGCGACTCTGTCTTGCCGTAGAGATGCACCAGCGTATCGTCGCGTTTCAACCAGTCCGGAACAGCAAGGATATCTTCGCCAATCAGGTTCTGCATCACGCAATTGGAGTGGCGGCGCGGGTTGCCGAGAGGCAAGCCGGCCACGGCACGAATATGTTGCTCGAATTGCGAGACGATGCAGGCCGCTTCCGTCCAATGGCCGGAATTGTGGACGCGCGGTGCCATCTCGTTGGCGACGAGGCTGCCATCGGCAAGCACGAAGAACTCGATGCCGATGACGCCGACATAGTCGAGCGCGCCCAGAATTCGTTCGGCCGCCTTGCGCGCCGCCTCGGCGGTGGTGGCGGAGATTGTCGCCGGAATTGTCGAAGTGTGCAGGATGCCGTTGCGGTGGACGTTTTCGGCCGGGTCGAAGCAGAGCACGGTACCGTCGGTAGCGCGCGCTGCGATGATCGAGACCTCGCGTTCGAAGGCGATGAAGCTTTCGAGGATGAGCGGCACAGAGCCAAGTTCCGCATAGGCGCCGTCAGGATTGTCGGCCGGCGAGCGGAACACCTTCTGGCCCTTGCCGTCATAGCCCAGGCGCCGGGTCTTCAATACGCCCTGGCCGCCGAAATCCTTCAGTGCCTGCTCGAGATCGGCCTGGCTGTCGATGGCGTGGAAACGGGCTGTCGGAATGTTGCAACCGTTGATGAAGAGCTTTTCGACCAGCCGGTCCTGAGCAGCTTCCAGCGCCTTCGGGGGCGGGTAGACCGGCACGCTCTTTGCCAGCGTTTCGGCAGCGGCGACGGGCACGTTCTCGAATTCGTAGGTGACGACGTCGCAAAGCCCCGCCAGTTCGGCGAGCGCTGAAGGGTCGTCATAGGCGGCGGTGATCTGGCTGTTGGCGAGCTGCGCGGCGGGGCTATCGGCTTGCGGTTCCAATATCACCGTGCGGAAATTCAGCCGTGCTGCGGCCATGGCAAGCATGCGGCCGAGCTGGCCGCCGCCGATAATGCCTATCGTCCTTACCATCAGAGATCGTCCATCGGATATTCGGCGACGGAGGCGCTCTGGCGCTCGCGCCATTCGTCGAGGCGCTCGGCGATCTCCTCGTCGGAAAGGGCGAGTACGGCAGCGGCAAGAAGGGCCGCATTGATCGCGCCGGCCTTGCCGATGGCAAGCGTGCCGACGGGGATACCGCCCGGCATCTGGACGATGGACAACAGGCTGTCCTGGCCGGACATGGTCTTGGACTGCACAGGCACACCGAAAACCGGCAGCGGCGTCATGGATGCTGTCATGCCAGGAAGGTGAGCCGCGCCGCCAGCGCCCGCGATGATGATCTTGAAGCCCTCGGCGCGCGCGCCCTTGGCGAACGTCACGAGCCGGTCAGGTGTACGATGAGCAGAGATGATGCGTGCATCATACTCGATTTCCAGCGCCTCCAGCGTATCGGCAGCATTCTTCATGGTCTCCCAGTCGGACTGGCTACCCATGATGATGGCGACTGGCGGTCTGTCTGTTATCGTCACAATCGTTCCTTCAGGCGATGATGTCAGGGATGATCTGGTCTTCCAGCTTGGAGAGCTTGTCCTTGATGACCAGCTTCTTCTTTTTCATGCGCTGGATGCGGAGGGCGTCGCAGCCCGTCTCAATCATGGCGTTGATCGCGGCGTCGTAATCCTCGTGCTCCTGACGCAGACGCGCCGCCATGAGCCTGATTTCCGCCTGTTCCTGATCGGCCATTTGCATTCCCCATAATCGTCTTCGGACCTTGTCCGGTCTGCCGATAATTTCCGCAAGCTCCTATCACCAAATAGAGGTAACGGGAAGTTAGTGTTGATCATGAATTTGCCGCTTAGTCTTCATCTTTTGGCCTTCGACAAGCCTTCAAAAATGTGTCACAGTCCGCTGGTTGACACCTTGGATCCCTGGCAATGGATGGCTGGGGAAGGGTAAGAGGAAGGAAGGGTCAAATGACTGTTCAAGCTCATCTTGAATCGCTCCAGAAAAAGCATGTCGCTCTCGAGGAGGAGTTGCATGCCCTGAGAACATCTCCCTCTATTTCCGATACTGAACTTGCCGAATGCAAGCGCCGTAAGCTGCGCATCAAGGACGAGATCGAGCGTCTCAAGTCATCCGTCCATTGATCTTTCCAGGCTATCGCCGGACATTAGTCTTGTGAAAGAAAAGGTGAAATTCCCCAATTTTCTCGACTATCAAGCAAGACCCGGTGAATAACCGAAATCGAGCGCCAGTCCCTTGCATGCGGCATCGGGCTGGCGTTTTTGCGAGAAGAGGGCGCCTTCAGGCCCAGAACTGATCCAGCCAAAGATTGAGCTTGTCGAAACCACGGTTGTTGACCGTGTAGATGCGCCTCGTTCCTTCCGAGGTCACGGAAACAAGGTTGCTTTCGAGCAATGCCTTCAGGTGCTGCGACACGGCGGGACGGCTGATCGGCAGACCCTCGGCAAGCTCATTGACCGTCTTTGGAGCGCGCCGCAATTCCTCCAGCAAGAACCGCCGGTTCGGATCGGCAATCGCAGAGAAGGGGTCCGTGTTCGACATGTCAAAAAGCTACGTCAAACGGGCCTTTCCAGCAAGGAAATTGTGCATCGCAACGGAATGCAACCCTATCCAAGCACCCCTTCGCGCAAGATCAGGAAGGCAGCGATCAGCGCCATAGTATACATAAAAGGGTAGAATATCTGCGGCTTCATGCGACGTACACACCATGCACCGGCCATTGTCGCCAGCGGAGCGAAGGGCACAAGCGTGGCTGAGGTCAGAAGATTGCGGGTGTCGAGTTGGCCGAGCGCGAAATAAGGAACAAGCTTTATGGCGTTCAGAATGGCGAAGAAGCGTACGCTGGTGCCGGTGAATTCGCGTGGCGGCAGCTTGAGCGGCAGGGCATAAATCTGGAAAGGCGCGCCGCCGGCATGGGCGACGAAGCTGCCATAGCCGGAAAACGTGCCCCAGAGGCTTGCCAGTACCGGGCGTTGGGGACGCGGTGGGACGACTATCCCCTTGCCGGGGCCGAAATTATTCCAGAAGTAACGCAGGCAGAAGGCCACCGTGACGGCACCGATGAGAACGCGCAATACGCTGCCTGGCACGAGAGCGGAGGTCGCCCAGCCGAAGGTGATGCCGAGAATAGCGCCAGGCAGCATGATCTTCAGCGTCGTCCAGTCGCCATGCTGGCGCCAGATCGCCAGCGAGATCATGTCCATGAAGACGAGAATGGGAAGCAGGATCGCGGCGGCTTCCACGGGAGCGACGACGAGGGCGAGAAAGGGAAGGCCGATCAGCGACAAAGCGTCGCCCATCCCGCCTTTGGCAAGCCCGACGAGAATGACAGCCGGGATTGCGGCGTAGTAGAATGACAGATCTTGCGGCATGCTTTTGAAGTTCCTCCCCTTGCAAGCCCCCTCTATCGGAATTACTCACTCAAAACGAGTGCGGATCCGCCATAGAGCGGGAAAAACCGCCGCAGATGGAAAGACTTCATGACCGAACCGGAAAACCGCTGCCGCCTTGTTCTCGTTCTGCCCGATATCGCCGATGCCGATGAGCGGGCGAAGATCGTCGCCGATGCGCTGAAAGGCGGTGATGTCGCGTCCGTTATCCTGCCGCAATACGGTCTTGACGACGGCGCCTTCCAGAAGCATGCGGAAAAGCTCGTTCCCATTATTCAGGGTGCGGGTGCCGCGGCGCTGATTGCCGGCGACAGCCGCGTCGTCGGTCGCGCGAAGGCCGATGGCCTGCACATCACCGGACCGGCAAGCGAGATTGCGGATGCAATCGATCGTTATGCGGACAAGTTGATCGTCGGCGGCGGCAATGCCGCCGACCGGCATACGGCGCTGGAAGTCGGCGAGGAGCGGCCGGATTACATCTTCTTCGGCAAGCTCGACGGCGACATCAAGCCGGAGGCGCATCCGAAGAACCTGGCGCTTGCCGAGTGGTGGGCGTCGATGATCGAAATCCCGTGCATCGTCATGGGCGGCACTGATCCGGCCTCCGCCCTTGCCGTTGCGCAGACCGGGGCAGAGTTCGTGGCGATGCGCATGGGCGTATTCGCCGAGCCGGCTCAGGCGCCCTCGATCGTGGCTCAGATCAATGCCCTGCTTGACGAAAAAGCGCCACGGTTTGAGGATTGATATCGCGCTTATGCCGATCCCCGCCCGCTTTTCGAGATGCGCTCTCTTTTGTATAGCCGCCTTATTGGCGGCTCGGACGGAGTTTGCGCAGGCACAGGCGAATGAAACCGTTACCGAGCGCTCGCCAACGCCAAGCCAGACATTCCGTACCGACCGACCGCAGCCCCCGCAGGGGATTGAGCCGTCTGACGGCGTCGGGGTTTTCGATCGCATGGGTGCGAAGCTGCCCGATCTGCCACCTGAAAAGCCATATACGGGTGCGATTGACGAGGCGTTCGGCGCCTATCAGCGTGGCTACTATCTGACCGCCATGGACAAGGCGCTGCCACGCGCACAGCTCGGCGATCCGGCGGCCCAGACGCTGATTGCCGAAATTCTGTCGCAGGGCCTCGGTGTCAAGCGCGATATGAAGAACGCTGCCTTCTGGTACGGCAAGGCGGCAGAGGGCGGCGATCCGACCGCCATGTTCAAATATGCGTTGCTCCTGATGGAGGGCAACAATGTCACGCGAGACAAGGCGAAGGCCGACGAATATATGCGCAAGGCGGCAGATGGCGGAAATTCGTCAGCCGAATTCAACTGGGGCCAAACGCTCGTAGCCGACAATCCCGGGGACAAGGGATTGAAGCTTGCCCTGCCTTATTATGAAAAGGCAGCAGAGCAGGGCATCGCAGACGCGCAATATGCGGTAGCGCAGATCTACCAGCAGGTGCCCGACCTGCCCGAAGACAAGAAGCAACTGGCACGCGAATGGATGGCGCGCGCGGCGCGGGCGGGCTTCGATACGGCTCAGCTCGACATGGGTATCTGGCTGATCAACGGCGTCGGTGGGCCGAAGGATTACGTGCGTGGCTTCGAATGGATGAAGCTTGCGGCCAACCGGGGCAATGTCGCCGCGCAGAACAAGCTCGCACATCTTTACGTCAATGCAATCGGCACGGCACCCGATCCGGTCGAGGCGGCCAAGTGGTACGTCCTGTCACGGCGTGCAGGATTGAGCGATCCCTCGCTTGAGGATTTCTATCTCGGCATCGAAGACGACCAGCAGAAGGCGGCGATCGAAGCGGCGAACAAGTTCCGCCGCATCAATTAAGCTGCGGCCTTTCTAAAAGAGAGCGTCCTCGAACAAGTCCTCGTCGCTCTGGGCTTTGGCGGGCTCGGCAGGCGCCATTGTTGTTGTTTCCTCGTTGGCGGGAATGATGTTGCGATGGACATTGCGTTCCTGCACCATCGTGTAGAGCTTGAAGATCTTGCGGTCGAGCGGGCCAATTGCTTCGGCAATGTCGGAAATATCGGCGATCTGATCGCCGGCCACGGTTTCCAGCACGTCGGCGCAGCGGGCAAGCACGTCACCGAGATCATGCTGGAAATCGAGTTTGCCGATCAGCAGGTTGATCTTGGTCGCGACCTCGCGGCCATGTTCGGCAAGGACTTTGAGTTCGTCTTCCATCAGGTTGGCCGCGGAGCGGATCGTGCCGACGGCCGAGGTGAGGCTTTCGGCAAGGCCGCCGTTCCTGGAGCCGGCGGCGGGGGCAACGCGCCCTGCCGAGGCTTCGAGCGCAGGCAGGCCATTGACGATGGCATCGGCTGAATCATCCAGCTTGCCGGCAAAGATGCGCAATTCGGCGGTGACGACGTTGATCGACTTGCCTTCTTCGCCGAGACGGCTGCAGCGCAGGTTGGTATTGAGCGCCATGTAGTGGATATCGGTCTTGACCGCGCGGATCGCCTCGATGGACTGCAGAAGCGTTGCGGCGGTGCCGATCGTCGACTGGCTGACCTGGTCGGCTTGACGGCTTGCCACATCGACCTGCTTGACGATCTCGTGAGCGGCGGAGACGCTCGATTCCAGCGCGCGCATGAAGTTCCCACCGCTGCCGTCGCTCTGACCGCTCATCTGGTCGCGCAATCTCAGAATTTCCTGCGTATCCTGGCTGAAGCTTGCGATGGTCTTTACGACATTACGGGAATCCCGCTGGAAGTCGGTGCACATCTCAGCCATCTGCGCGGCTGTCAGGTGATGAATGACGTTCTGCAGGCGCTTGCGTCCATCGGCATTGAGCTTGGCGCCGTCTTCGCTTGCGAGGAAATCCTCGAGCAGCGAGAAGGTGCTCTGCACATGTTCGATGCGCTGGCGAGTGATATCGCCGATCTGCAGCGCCGAAAGAGTGGAGGCGACCTTGCCCTGCACGCCACGGGCGATTGCGCCTACATCGCGGGCGATGGTGCCGAGGCTCTGGCGGTGGTCGGCAATCTTCTTTGCGTCATCCTTCAGCGCCCTGGCGACTGCCGGAACGGTGTCGGCGTAGCTCTTGGAAAGATTGTTGCCGAAGGAGAGGGCGAGCTTGACCTCCTTCTGCAGGCTGTCGAGATGGGTGGCGAAGCGGTTGACTTCGTCTGTCCCTGAATAGATGCGCTCAAGGATTTCCTGAGCGAAGCCTGCAAATTCGGCGAGGCCCGCACCCGTTATCTTTACCGTCACTGCGAAGGTGCGCAGGTAGCGCATCGTCTCCTGCATATCAGCGACATGCCGGTGCAGTTCCGAGCCGGTCTGGGCAAGTGCCGTCAGAGCCTGCTGGCGTTTTTCCTCAGAGCCCGGAAGCTCGATCAGGTTCTGGACGGTCGCATTGAGATCGGCGCTGGTGTCACTCGCCTCATTGTTGTCCAGCGCCTTGGTGATCTGGTCCAGTGACGTCAACAGACGATTGAGGACATCCATCACTGAAAGCAGGACTGTACCACCTTCGAGGAAGCGTTCCTCCACCTGGGCGCGGGCCGACTCCAGGGTCTGGCTGATATCCGAACCTGGTGCCAAAAATGCAGTCTGTGCCGATGCCGTCGCGTTTGTCACATTTGTACCTTTACTTATGAACACAGGCAATTTGACTCTATTTTTACGGGCAGGATGGAAACGGCAGGTAAACGCCGCAGACTCGTAAACGTTGTGATTAACAACCCATAAAACTATTCGGCAAGATTTTATAAGCTTCCTATAAATTGTTGTCTATCATATTGTTTTTTCAAGTTATTTTATAATATGAGAAAGCTTCAGTATAAATTATCCCGGATAAGAATTCAGGGAGTCGGGACTCGCGCCAATTGCATTTTCCTACAACCGCTGTTTACGCGCTGTTAAGCCTGTCATGAGAGTCCTTTTATGGTCGTTAAGTATTTCTCCGACCATGGAGGCTGCATTGGATACTCAGGCAAAATATTTCGAATCTATATCCCTTCCGGAAACTCTGAGCATTCGTAATGCTTCGGAAGTATATGCGAAGATTATTGATCGGTTTCGCGACAATAATAGTATTGCCGTAAGTCTTCCCGAAAACGCGGAGGCGGATCTGAGTTTTCTTCAGCTCATCGAATCCGCCCGTCGTCAGGCCAAGGCCGAAGGCAAGACTTTTACCCTTTCAGCTCCGGCCAGCGGTTCGCTTCTCAAGGTTCTTGAACGCGCCGGATTTATGGAAGTCTTCGATCAAGAAGACCAGAAGTTCTGGTTGCATAAAGAGGTGACATTATGAGCGCAAACATCCTGACCGTCGACGATTCCGCCAGCATCCGGCTGACCACCAAGGTCACGCTGACCAATGCAGGTTACACCGTCACCGAAGCCGTCAATGGCGCCGAGGGTCTGGCAACCGCCAAGAGCGGCAATTTCGACCTGATCGTCACCGACCTCAACATGCCCGTCATGGATGGGCTGACGATGATCGAGGAACTGCGCAAGCTGCCCGCCCAGGCCGGCGTGCCGATCATCTTCCTGACGACGGAATCCGACGCGGACCTCAAGGCCCGTGCCAAGGCCGCCGGTGCCACCGGCTGGCTCACCAAGCCGTTCGATCCGGAAAATCTCGTTAAGATCGTGAAGAAGGTTCTCGGCAGATGAGCTCGCTTGATCCAGTCGCAGTCTTCCGAACCGAAGCGGCCGAATGCCTCGAGGCGATCGAAGCCGGCCTTCTCGACCTTAATCACGACCTCGAAAACAGGGATCTCGTCGACGCTGTCTTCCGCGGCCTTCATACGTTGAAGGGTTCGGGTGCCATGTTTGGCTTCGAGGCGCTTGCGGCTTTCACGCATCATTGCGAAACGGCCTTCGACCGTGTTCGCAAGGGCGAGGTGCCGGCAACCGCCGAGCTCGTCGCCGCCGTTCTTGCCGCGCAGGATCACATGCGCGCCCTTGTCGAGCAACCCGATGCCGATCATGGTGATACCGGCCACAAGCTGCTTGCCCAGCTCCAGGCAGCGGTCGGCGGCAAGTCGGAGGCCAAAGAGGCCACAGCGCCTGTGGCTGCAGCACCTGTCGTCGCCGGTCCCGTCAAGAAGAAAACGACGTGGCGCATCCGTTTCAGCCTTCCGGCGAATTCCATGGCCAACGGCACCAACCCGCTCGGCCTTCTGGATGAATTGCGCGATCTCGGCGAATGTACCGTCCGCGCAAACAGATCGGGAATTCCGCTACTCAACGATCTGGTCCCGACAGAACTTCACGTTTCCTGGGACGTCGTTCTGACGAGTGAACAGGACCGTTCCGCCATCGACGACGTCTTTATCTTCGTCATGGATGACATGGAGCTCGATGTTCAGGAAATCGCCGGTCCGCAGGACGCAACGATCGAAGCAAAGAAAGACGTAACTCCTGCCGCAGCAGCTGTCGCTCCAGTGCCCGCCGCTGCTCCGGAA
Source organism: Rhizobium sp. 05N49 (assembly GCF_056396805.1). NCBI lineage: Bacteria > Pseudomonadati > Pseudomonadota > Alphaproteobacteria > Hyphomicrobiales > Rhizobiaceae > Rhizobium > Rhizobium sp. 05N49. Next base: position 48,164 of record NZ_JBFTME010000009.1, on the reverse strand, counting down.
TTCCGCCCCGTCGAGGCGGTTCCGGTGAAGCGCGAGGCGGCAGCTCCTGTTCAGGCGGCAGCCCAGGCGAAAGCGCAGGAAAACGTCCGCGTTCCGGCCGAACGCCTGGACGAACTGATGGACCGCGTCGGCGAGCTCGTCATTGCCCAGTCGCGCCTTAGTCAGCTGGCAAGCTCCAGCTCGGATATAGCGCTACGCTCGGTTTCGGAAGAAATCGAACGTCTCTCCGGCGAGCTGCGCGACACGATGATGGTGTTGCGCATGGTGCCGGTCGGGACGCTCTTCTCGCGCTTCCGCCGTCTCGTCCACGATCTCGCCCGCGAAACCGGCAAGGTGATCGAGCTCGTTACCGAAGGTGAGACCACCGAAGTCGACAAGACCGTCATCGAGCGTCTGGCCGATCCGCTGGTCCACCTCGTCCGCAATTCGATAGACCACGGTCTCGAGCCGCCGGCCGAGCGCCTTGGCGCCGGCAAGACCGAAGCCGGCACGGTGACGCTTGCTGCCCACCAGTCTGGCGGCGAGGTCATCATCTCCATCAAGGATGACGGCCGTGGCATCAACCGTGACCGCGTTCGCGCCAAAGCGGAATCCTCCGGCCTCATCGCGCCCGGCCAGCCGCTTTCCGATCAGGAGTTGCTGCAGCTCATCTTCGCTCCGGGCTTCTCGACCGCAGCGGCGATCACCAATCTGTCCGGTCGCGGTGTCGGCATGGACGTCGTCAAGAAGACGGTCGAGGCGCTGCGCGGCACGATCGATATCGTCAGCCTGCCCGGGCAAGGCTCGGAAGTTTCTCTCCGCATTCCGCTGACGCTCGCCATCATCGACGGTCTGCTGGTGCGAGTGGGTTCCGGCCGCTACGTCATCCCGCTCTCGGCGGTCGAGGAATGCCTCGAACTGTCGCTGGAAGAAGATCTCCGCTCTCGCGGCCGCTCGTTCATCTCGCTGCGCGACAGCCTGGTTCCGTTCCTCAGGCTTCGCGATCTCTTCCGCACAGGCACCAAGCCGGACGTCCACCAGAAAGTGGTCGTCATCTCGACGGGCACCGAACGTGTCGGTCTGGTGGTCGACCAGATCATCGGCGACCACCAGACGGTCATCAAGTCGATGTCGAAACTGCACAACGACGTGGCGACCTTCTCTGGCGCCACCATTCTCGGCGACGGCAGCGTCGCTCTCATTCTTGACGTCGGGCATCTCGTTGCCGCGGGTCAGCAACAGGAGGCGCAATTGCGCGTGGCAGGATGAGCACAGCAACAGCCGAAAAATTCGACAAGCACTGGAATTACGCTGAGGAAGTCGAGGTTCTGACCTTCGATCTCAATGGCGAAACCTTCGCTCTGGAAGCAGTCATCGTACAGGAAATCCTGGACCTGCTTCCCGAGACTGCGGTACCTGGCGCTCAGCCTTTCGTTGCCAGCGTCATCAACTTCCGCGGCAAGGTCATTCCGCTTGCCGATCTTCGCCTCGCCTTCGGGATGGAGGCTTCGGAAGCGACAATAGACAGCCGCATCATCGTCATCGAAGTCGATCTGCAGGGGGAGCAGACCCTCGTCGGTATCCGTACCGACAAGGTGAACGAGGTGACGACGCTGACGAAAAACGCCAGCGAGCCTCCGCCGAGCGTGGGTATGCGGTGGCGCGCGGATTATATCAACTGCCTGGTCAAGAGGGGTGGTGAGTTCATCATCCTCCCGAATTTGCAGGCGATTTTCTCATCGAGGCATGAGACGGCGGGGGCCGTCAACTAGCCGGGGGCCAATCACTGAGGGGTTAAGACGATGCGATTGACGATCAAGACAAAGCTGGTGACAGCGTTCACCTTTATCATCTTCATGCTGATAGGCACGGCCGCCTACGGCATCTTCAGCCTCGGCTCGCTGAACGATACGATCGGCAACCTTCTTGCCGGTCCTGCTGCGCGCCTCGACCTGGCGCAACAGATCAACATCGCCCAGCTTGAAGCCATCCGCCAGCAGAAGAACCTTCTGACTGCACGCAACGCCGATGACGCTTCCGGCGCCATCGAAAAGGGCGCCAAGGCCCGCAAGGACTTCGCCGATGCATTCGCTGCCGTGACGAAACTCGCCACCGAGGAAGGCAAGGCGCGTTGGGAGCGCGTTGCCCAACTCTCCGCGACATTCAATCAGGCCGACGACCAGATTCGAGATTTCATCAAGGGCGGCAATATGGACGGCGCCAACAATATCTCGGTCACGACGGCTCGCCAGGCGGCCAACGATATAGACGCCACGCTCGACGAAATTCTGGCGCTCGAAAAACAGCGCATGCAGGATGCAGACGACAGCGCCGAGCAGCAGTACGGCACGACACGCACGATGATGATCGCGGTTGCCGCCGCAGCGTTGCTGATCGCTGTCCTCACGGCGTTCTGGATCGCAAATACCATCAGCAAGGGTCTCAACCGCGCCAACACTGTTGTCCGTGAAGTTGCCGAAGGCGACCTGACCAAGATGGCCGAAATCACCACGCATGACGAGATCGGCGAACTGCTCGGCAACGTCAACGTCATGATCGAACGCCTTCGCGGTGTCGTCGCCGATGCACTGTCTGCCGCCGACAATGTCTCTTCGGGCAGCCAGGAACTGTCGGCCAGCTCCGAGCAGGTCTCGCAGGGTGCGACCGAACAGGCGGCATCGGCTGAAGAGGCCTCCGCTTCGATGGAGCAGATGGCTGCGAACATCAAGCAGAATGCCGATAATGCCGCGCAGACCGAAAAGATCGCCCGCCAATCCGCCAAGGATGCGGAAGCTTCCGGCGACGCCGTCAACCGCGCCGTCGACGCGATGCGCACGATTGCCGAGAAGATCGGCATCGTTCAGGAAATCGCCCGCCAGACCGATCTGCTCGCCCTGAATGCCGCCGTCGAAGCCGCACGTGCAGGCGAACATGGCAAGGGTTTTGCGGTCGTTGCTTCGGAAGTGCGCAAGCTTGCCGAACGCAGCCAATCGGCCGCCGCGGAGATTTCCTCCATGTCAAGCGACACGGTCAAGGCTGCCCGCGACGCCGGCGAAATGCTCGGCCGCCTGGTTCCGGACATCCGGAAGACTGCGGAGTTGGTCTCCGAGATCAGCGCTGCCTGCCGTGAACAGGATATCGGTGCCTCACAGATCAACGAAGCGATCCAGCAGCTCGACAAGGTGACCCAGCAGAATGCCGGTGCTTCGGAAGAGATGTCGGCCACTTCGGAGGAGCTTGCTGCTCAGGCCGAGGAACTGCAGGCTTCGATCGCCTTCTTCAAGGTTGATACGGCAGGCGCGACCCGCGCTGGTGTACGGAAGACCGCCACAAAGACTTCTGCAAAGGTGGTGAAGACTCCGGCCGCCGCCACTCCACGCAAGCCGGCTCCGGCGACGCATAGCCATAATCACGGCAATACCGTTGCTTCCCAGCAGGCGCGTGCCAAGGGCTTTGCCCTGGACATGTCGATGGGCGGTCCGGACGCCGGTGACGACGATTTCCGCGAAAGCGCTTAAGCGCTTCGCCGATATGAGCATCGCCGCGGACTTCTTGCCCGCGGCTTACTGAAGACCCGACGTGTGTATGCGTCGGTATCGATCGGCAGATGTCCGCCTGCTAGGTTAAACAGGCAGGCGGAGCATCGGATTTCCCTTCCGCAAGATGGGACCTTCCGCAGTCAGACGCGCTGCGGTTTTGCAAGCCGATCGTAATTTCCGGCAGGGTCCGTGACGACGGGCGCGCGGAATGAGCGGCAATGTATCTCCCGCAACCGAATATTCTGCATGCATGCCGTCATAAGCGGCAGAATGACGATCCATGCCCGGACGTCGCGCAACGCCCCCAGCTCTGTCGATCTACTTCAAGGAAGTATTCAAATGCGCTTCACGATCAAGGCAAAGTTAGCCATCGCCTTCGGGCTTCTCATTGCCGTCACCCTCTGCTGCGCAGGCTTCGGCATGCGTGGCGTCAGCCTCGTCGCTTCCATGCAAGATGAACTGCTGACCGGTCCGGTTCGCCAGGACGGCTATGCATCCAACCTCGCGAGAGCCTTCGACTCGCTCAATGTCGCGGAAAGCGACCTTCTGCTTGCGACGACGCCTCAGAGAACGCAGCAGGCAGTTTCGGAGATGGAAGCGCAGCGCAAGGCATTCGAACAGGCTCTGAAGGAAGGTCAGGAAAGCGCTGGCGACGGCTTCAAGGAAAAGTGGGAAGCGATTAGCGCCTTCTGGTTGGACTACACGAAGCTCAACGATAACATCCGTGAGCTGGCGCTCAATGGCCAGCGCGACCGCGCAATCGAGGTAAACCAGACGGACGGCGATGTCGCTTCGGAAAAGCTTGACGCGCTGACGGAATCCCTGGCTGGCCTGACGCGCGCCTCGATCAGCGAAGGTGACGAAAGCGCCGACGCGGCATTCCGCAGCACCTTTACGACGCTGATGATCATTGCCGGCGTCGGCGTGGTGCTCTCGATCGTTGCGGCTCTCTGGATCGCGATCAACATCATCACCGGTCTTTCCAAAGTGCGCAGCGCGGCCAATGCGGTTGCCATCGGCGACCTCAACCAGACGATCAACGTGCGCACCAATGATGAGATCAAGGATCTCGTCACGACGATGAATGTGATGACAGCCAATCTGCGCTCCACGGCCGACGTGGCGAATGCCATCGCTGCGGGCGATCTTTCGATCGATGCGAAGCGGCTTTCGGATAAGGACGCGCTCGGTATCGCGATGGAAGATATGATCGCCAATTTGCGTGCAACCGCGCACATCGCCGGTCAGATTTCGAATGGCGACCTGACGGTTTCCCCGAAGCCGCTTTCCGACAAGGATGTTCTGGGCGTTGCGCTCGAACAGATGGTCGAACGTCTGCGTGGTGTCGTCGCCGACGCTATCGCCGCGGCCGAAAACGTCTCGTCCGGCAGCCAGGAGCTTTCGGCGAGCTCCGAACAGGTGTCGCAGGGTGCGACCGAACAGGCGGCTTCCGCTGAAGAGGCTTCCGCCTCGATGGAAGAGATGGCAGCCAATATCAAACAGAACGCCGATAACGCGGCCCAGACCGAGAAGATTGCTCGCCAGTCCGCCAAGGATGCCGAGACTTCTGGCGATGCGGTCAACCGCGCTGTTGCGGCCATGCGCACGATTGCCGAGAAGATCGGCATCGTTCAGGAAATTGCCCGTCAGACCGACCTGCTTGCTCTAAACGCCGCCGTAGAGGCTGCTCGCGCCGGCGAACATGGCAAGGGTTTTGCGGTCGTCGCCTCGGAAGTGCGCAAGCTCGCGGAGCGCAGCCAGTCGGCTGCCGCTGAGATTTCCTCCATGTCCAGCGACACGGTGAAGGCCGCTCAGGAAGCCGGCGACATGCTCGGCCGCCTGGTTCCGGACATCCGCAAGACGGCCGAACTGGTCTCCGAGATCAGTGCAGCCTGCCGCGAGCAGGATATCGGCGCGGGGCAGATCAACGAAGCAATCCAGCAGCTCGACAAGGTAACCCAGCAGAATGCCGGTGCCTCCGAAGAGATGTCGGCAACGTCGGAAGAACTGGCGACCCAAGCTGAGGAACTGCAGGCCTCGATCGCCTTCTTCAAGGTCGACATGGCCGGCAACCGCCTGTCGCACGCTCCTGCTGCCAAGGTCACGGTTCGCAGGCCGGCTCCAACTGCAGCCCGCAAGTCGGTCGCCAAGAAGGCCGCGCCCGCCAACACGGTTTCTGCCCAGCAGGCACGCGCCAAGGGCTTTGCCCTGGACATGTCGATGGGTGGTCCCGACGAGGGGGATGCAGAGTTCAGGGAAAGTGCCTGAGCGCTTGCCACGTTGATGCTGTCAGGGGCTCGGCATTCGGCCCCTGACACAGGCTTTCGGTGCCCAGGAACGCCGGAGGCAAGATCGCAATTTCTTCGATAACCGTTTTCGCCTGCCGGAATGTTTTTGCTGCGTGATATCGCGCCAAGGAAACCACCGGTCCACACTTATTCCGTCGCTTTCAAATAGGGGTATTGCGATGCGCATCACGATCAAGCTCAAGCTCGCGGCCGCATTCGGCTTCGTCATACTGCTGCTAATGGGTAGTGCAGTCTTTGGAATTATCAGCCTCAGTTCGCTGAACGATGCCGTAGGCAACCTGATCGCAGGCCCTTCAAAAAGCCTGGAGCTGGCTCTGGAAGCCAAAGCTGCCGAGCTCGATGCCATCAGGTGGCAGAAGAACGCCCTTCTGGAAATGGATCCTGAAACGGCCAAGAAACACTACGAAAACTCGGCAAGAAGCATGGATGAAATGCTCGCCTTCGCGACCGGCGGCCAGCAGATCGCAACGGCTGATAGCAAGCCGACATGGGACAGGCTGATCGAGCTGAGCAAACGTTTCGTTGATGGTTCCAACAAAGTCGCCTTGATCCACGAAAGCGGCGACAGGGCAGGGGCCACGGCTTATTCCGGTGGTGAGGTTCGCGCCATCGTCACGGAGCTGGAAGACGTCTTCACCGCGCTTGTCACGCATCAGCAGAAGGCGATGACCCAGGCCGACGACGATACGGAAACCCTCTACGGCAACACCAGAAACCTGCTGATCGGCATTGCCATCGGCGCCTCCGTCATCGCTTTCGCTGCCGCGCTGTGGATCGCGCTCGGCATCAGCAGCGGTCTGCGCAAGATCATGAATGTCGCCAACGCCGTCGCCATTGGTGATCTGAACCAGAAGGTCGAGATCAAGAGCAATGACGAGATCAAGGATCTGGTGAACACGATCAACGTCATGACGGATAATCTGCGCAATACCGCGGGCATCGCAAACGAGATCTCGAATGGTGACCTCAGCGTTACGCCGAAACCGCTCTCCGACAAGGATACGCTCGGCATTGCCATGCTCGGCATGGTGAACAACCTGCGCGCCACCGCCGATATTGCCAACCAGATCGCAGAAGGCGATCTCTCGGTCGAGGTCAAACCACTTTCAGCCAAGGATACGCTTGGCATCGCGATGCAAAGCATGGTCGCCAACCTTCGCGCCACAGCCGAAATTGCCACCCAGATTGCCGGGGGCGACCTGACAGTCTCTCCGAAGGCGCTCTCGGCCAAGGATACGCTCGGCACCGCGCTGGAACAGATGGTGGAGCGCCTGCGCGACGTCGTTGCTGATGCAATTGCGGCCGCCGAAAATGTTTCGGCCGGCAGCCAGGAGCTTTCGGCGAGTTCGGAGCAGGTGTCGCAGGGCGCCACCGAGCAGGCCTCTGCGGCCGAGGAAGCCTCCTCCTCAATGGAGGAGATGGCCGCCAACATCAAACAGAATGCCGACAATGCCGCCCAGACGGAAAAGATCGCGCGTCAATCCGCCAAGGATGCCGAGATGAGCGGGAGCGCCGTTTCCCGCGCCGTCGAGGCCATGCGCACGATCGCCCAGAAGATCAGCATCGTTCAGGAAATCGCTCGCCAGACCGATCTTCTCGCCCTCAATGCTGCAGTCGAGGCCGCCCGTGCCGGCGAACATGGCAAGGGCTTTGCGGTCGTCGCTTCCGAAGTTCGAAAGCTTGCCGAACGCAGCCAGTCGGCAGCAGCGGAAATCAGCGCCATGTCGAGCGATACCGTCACGGCCGCCCAGGAGGCTGGCGATATGCTCGGCCGCCTGGTGCCTGATATCAGGAAGACCGCGGAACTCGTGGCGGAGATCAGTTCGGCATGCCGCGAGCAGGATGTCGGTGCGTCGCAGATCAACGAGGCGATCCAGCAGCTCGACAAGGTAACCCAGCAGAATGCGGGCGCTTCCGAGCAGATGTCTGCGACGTCGGAAGAGCTCGCCGCCCAGGCCGAGGAACTGCAGACCTCCATCGCCTTCTTCAAGGTGGATACGGCAGGCGGCAAGGCAATGGCGGCTAGTGGCCGCCAGGGCCGCGCACCGGCCGCCAAGGTGACCACGCGTAGCCCGGCTGCGTCTGCAGCCCGTAAGGCAGCTTCCGCCAACGGCGTTGTTGCTCAGCAGGCCCGCGCCAAAGGCTTTGCCCTCGATATGTCCATGGGCGGACCGGACACGACTGACGATGATTTCCGGGAAAGTGCTTAGGCGCCTCCCCGCGGACAGACGTCGGGGCCACAGCAACAGCGGCCCCGTTATGGCCGACGCATGGACGCGTCGGGACACACCGGCCCAGCCGGCAACGCATGAAGCGTTTTTACGGCGGCACAATGTGTCATTTCGCGGGATATCCGCAGCAGTCCTGAAGGGGTCTTGGAATGCGCTTCACGATCAAACTCAAACTGAGCCTGGTGTTCGGTTTCATCGTTCTCTTGACCTGCGCAATGGCCGGTCTTTCGATCTACAATCTCTCGTCGCTCAATGACGACATCTCGGTCATGGTTGCTGGCCCGGTCGCCAACCTGCGTGACTCCGGTGATCTCTCCGATGCGGTGATGCGCTCGATCCGTTCCGAAAAGGACGCGATCATCAACACGGATCCGACGAAGATCACCGGCTATGTCGACGAAATCTCCCAGAGCCGCGATCAGATCAAGACACTGCAGGCGCGTCTTGCTGCATCGCCTGATCCGGATATCCGCAACAGCATGAGCGAATTCGGCGATCTCTACGGTAAATGGACGTCCCTGCAGGACCGTGTTGCCGATCTCGCCAGGCAGAATACCAATGAATCCAACACGCAGGCCGGCGCTCTTTCGATGGGGGAAGGCCAGCAGGTTACGAACCAGCTTCTCGCCATCCTCTCGAAGCTGAACGATACGGTTACGGGCAATGTCGGCGAGACCGACGCGGCCACCAACGAACAATATGCGCAGTCACGCAACATGCTCATCTTGATGACGATCGGCCTGATCGTCGTATCCTCGGCCGCTGCGATCTGGATCCTGCTCAACATCTCACGCGGCCTGAAACGCGCCGTTCAGCTTGCAGATGCCGTCAGCATTGGTGACCTCGAACAGAATATCGATCACAAGAGCAACGACGAAATTCGCGACCTGGTCAATTCCATGTCGAGGATGACCGGCAACCTGCGTAACACGGCGCAGATCGCCAACCAGATCTCGAACGGCGACCTTACGGTTTCCCCGAAGCCCCTGTCGGAGAAGGATACGCTGGGCATTGCTCTGGAGCAGATGGTGGAACGTCTGCGCGGTGTCGTTGCCGACGCGATTGCTGCGGCCGAAAACGTCTCGTCCGGCAGCCAGGAGCTTTCGGCGAGCTCCGAACAGGTGTCGCAGGGTGCGACCGAACAGGCGGCTTCGGCTGAAGAGGCTTCCGCTTCGATGGAGGAGATGGCCTCCAACATCAAGCAGAATGCCGATAACGCTGCCCAGACGGAGAAGATCGCCCGCCAGTCGGCCAAGGATGCTGAACTGTCGGGTGAAGCGGTCTCACGCGCTGTTCAAGCCATGCGCACGATTGCCGAGAAGATTGGCATCGTTCAGGAAATTGCCCGTCAGACCGACCTGCTTGCTCTAAACGCTGCGGTCGAAGCCGCGCGGGCCGGCGAACATGGCAAGGGTTTTGCGGTCGTCGCTTCGGAAGTGCGCAAGCTTGCCGAACGCAGCCAGTCGGCCGCCGCTGAAATCAGTGCGATGTCCGGCGATACGGTCAAGTCCGCGCAGGAGGCCGGCGACATGCTCGGCCGCCTAGTTCCGGATATCCGCAAGACGGCCGAACTGGTCTCCGAGATCAGTGCGGCCTGCCGCGAGCAGGATATTGGCGCAGCCCAGATCAACGAAGCAATCCAGCAGCTCGACAAGGTGACCCAGCAGAATGCCGGCGCCTCCGAAGAGATGTCGGCAACGTCGGAAGAACTGGCGACCCAGGCTGAGGAACTGCAGGCCTCGATCGCCTTCTTCAAGGTCGACATGGCCGGCAACCGCCTGTCGCACGCTCCTGCTGCCAAGGTCACGGTTCGCACGCCGGCTCCGGCTGCGGCCCGCAAGTCGGTCGCCAAGAAGGCCGCGCCCGCTAACACGGTTTCTGCCCAGCAGGCACGCGCCAAGGGCTTTGCTCTGGACATGTCGATGGGCGGTCCCGACGAGGGGGATGCCGAGTTCAAGGAAAGCGCCTGAGTATCAGGTCCTTCCAATATATTAACAGGCGTCCCCGATAATGGGGCCGCCCGAATCCAAGGAAAGCGGTTGATCATGGCGACAACATCTCTGGAAGCTCAATTCGTGACCTTCAGCCTCGGCGAGGAGATCTTCGCCGTTCCGGTTGAGGTGGTGCGCGAAATCCTCGACTACGCCGAAGCATTCAAGATTCCGAACGGTCCCGACTATCTGCTCGGTCTGCGCGATGTGCGCGGACAGGGCGTCCCGACGATCGACCTGCGCCTGAAGCTCGGCATGTCGAAGACAGTGCCGACGCCGCATACGCGTGTGCTGGTTCTCGACGTTCCCATGGAAAATCGCCTTCTGACGCTCGGCCTCGTTGCCGACCGCGTTTTCGAAGTGACGCCGTTCCGCCGCGACCAGATCGAAGCTGCGCCCGATATCGGCGTACGCTGGCGATCGGATTACATTGCAGGCGTGGTGCGCCGTGAGAACGGCTTCGTTGTCATCGTCGACCTTGCCCGGCTTCTGTCGCGCGAGGACGCCTCTGTCCTGCAATCGGCCGCCTGAGGCCCTCAAGACTACCCGGAGTGTTGCGTGTTATGAGTATGGCAGCGGTAGAAGCCCAGTTGCCGGGCGACAGGATCAGCAAGCGTAATTTCGACAAGCTGGCGCGGTTCATCTACGACTATAGCGGCATCAAGATGCCGCCGACGAAGCTGACGATGCTGGAGGGTCGGCTGCGCCGGCGCCTGCGCGCCACGCGCCATGCGAGCTTCGACGATTATTGCGATTTCCTGTTCAACGAGGGGGGCCTCGATCAGGAGACCATCTACCTGATCGATGTCGTAACGACCAACAAGACCGACTTCTTCCGGGAAGCCAAGCATTTCGAATATATGCAGACCGTCGCCCTGCCGACGCTTGCCGACAGCGGCCTGCGCACGATCCGCACATGGAGTTCTGCGTGCTCGACCGGCGCCGAGCCCTACACGATGGCAATGGTGCTGGCTGAATTCGTCGAGAGCCGCAGCGACGTGTCCTACAATGTGCTCGCGACTGATCTCTCCACCGATGTCCTGCAGACGGCGCGCCGGGGCATTTATGCAGAGGATCTGGTCGCCCCGGTGCCGCGCGACCTGCAGAAGAAATATGTTATGGTTGCCAAGCAGCAGGGCCGCCGTGAAGTTCGGATCTCGCCGAAGCTGCGCAGCCGTGTCGGCTTCGCCCGCATGAACCTGATGGATGAGAAATATCCTGTCGGCGACATGATGCACCTGATCTTTTGCCGCAACGTGCTGATCTACTTCGACAAGCAGACGCAGGCCGGTGTGCTCACCCGTCTCTGCGGCTGCCTGGCGAAAGGCGGTTACATGTTTATCGGTCACTCGGAATCGATTACCGGCTTCGACCTTCCCCTGAAGCAGGTTTCGAACACGGTGTTCCAGCGCATCTGAGAGGGGTCCTATGGCCAAGAAAGTCCGCGTCCTCATCATCGACGATTCCGCCAGCGTCAGGCAGACGCTGACACGGGTTCTGGAAGAAGACCCGGAGATCGAAGTCATGGCCGTCGCCTCCGATCCATTCATGGCGGCGCGCAAGATCCAGGAAGAGATCCCTGACGTCATCACCCTGGATGTCGAGATGCCGCGCATGGATGGCATCACCTTCCTGCGAAAGCTCATGTCGCAACGACCGATTCCGGTCGTCATGTGCTCCTCGCTGACGGAGGCGGGTTCGGAAACTCTGCTGCAGGCGCTTGAGGCGGGTGCCGTCGATATCATCCTGAAATCGAAGATCGGAGCGGCGGATAGCCTGGCAGACGATGCCATGCGCATCCGCGAAGTGGTCAAGAGCGCTTCGCATGCGCGGCTTGCCAATACGCGCCGTGCTGCGGGAAGCGTCCGCTCGGCCTCGGCGGAAGGGCCGGCCAAGAAGCTGACGGCCGATGCGATGCTGCCGCCGCCAAGCGGTCGGGCAATGGCGAAGACAACTGAAATGGTCGTCTGCGTCGGTGCTTCTACGGGCGGAACGGAAGCCCTGCGCGAATTTCTGGAAGCGCTGCCGGCCAATGCGCCAGGCATGGTCATCGTCCAGCACATGCCGGAGAAGTTCACCGCAGCATTCGCCAAACGTCTCAACGGTCTCTGTGAAGTCGAGGTCAAGGAGGCGGCCGATGGTGATCCGGTGTTGCGCGGTCACGTGCTGATCGCGCCGGGCGACAAGCACATGCTGCTGGAGCGTCAGGGCGCGCGATATTACGTATCCGTCAAACCCGGCCCGCTGGTTTCCCGCCACCGTCCGTCCGTTGATGTGCTGTTCCGTTCCGCTGCCCGTTCTGCGGGGTCGAACGCGATGGGGATCATCATGACGGGAATGGGGGACGATGGTGCGCGCGGCATGCTGGAAATGCATCAGGCCGGCGCCTACACGGTTGCCCAGGACGAGGCGAGTTCGGTCGTCTTCGGCATGCCGAAGGAAGCGATCGCCAAGGGCGGCGTCGACCGTATCCTGCCGCTCGACCAGATCGCCCGCGAAGTGCTGATCACACAGCAGAAGTCTTGAATTCCGAATTGAATGCAAGAGCGGCAGCGCATCGCGCCGCCGCTCTTGTGGCTTCAGGCGAGATATCCGCCATCGATCGTCAGACTGGCGCCGGTGATGAAGGACGCTTCCGGGCTCGCGAGATAGGCGGCGAAGCTGGCGATTTCCTTATCCTCGCCGATGCGCCCGAGCGCCATCAACTGCTTCAGTCGCTCATGGCCTGTCTCGTCCGAGTTCATGTCCGTCGCCGTCGGCCCCGGCTGGATATTGTTCACGGTGATACCGCGCGGGCCGAGATCGCGGGCAAGGCCACGTGTCATGGCAGCGACCGCCCCCTTGGTCATGGCATAGACCGACGAGGTCGGAAAACCGCTGCGGTCGGCGGCAATGCTGCCGATGGTGATGACCCGTCCGCCCGCTTTCATGTGGCGCACGGCTGCCTGCGTGCCCGCGAAGACGGCGCGGACGTTGACTGCGAACATGCGGTCAAAGTCTTCGAGGGGAAAATTCTCTACTGAATTCAGCATGAGAATTCCGGCGCTATTGACGAGAATATCGATGCCGCCGAATGCCGAGACGGTCTGATCGACCGCGTTCTGAACGGCTTTCGGATCGGCACTGTCAGCCTTGATGGCCAGTGCTTTCGCGCCCTTCGCCTCGATTTCGGCAACGATGGCCTTTGCCTTATCGTCGGAGGCGGAATAGGTGAAGGCAACGATCGCGCCGTCGCTGCTGAGACGGCGGACGATTGCGGCACCGATACCACGCGAGCCACCGGTTGCGAGGGCGATCTTGCCGGCAAGTGGTTGGGACATTGTAGTTCCTTTCTTTCTGGATTGTTTAGTCTAGAATTGAACATGCGGAATCGAGTTTGGACTTCCGGTTTTACCGGAGGCTTCGAATGGCGAGACGGGCTATACCGCGGAGCGCTTCAGGGGAGGCACCGTTGCGCGCGCTGACTTTCATGCCTGAGAGGGTCGAGCCAAGGAACTGCACGGCATCGGTGGTATCGACTTCATCTGCGACCTCGCCCCGTTTCTTTCCTTCCTCAAGGATCGTCTTCACGGCGGATGAAAGCCGGCGGGATGCCTGGTCGGTCAGGGCGGAGATTTCACTGTCCGTCCGTCCGAACTCGCATACGGCGCTGACGCCGAGGCAGCCACGGCCGGCTTCGGTCTCGGGGCGGGAGGCAAAGGCGATGAGCGTCTCCTCCAAGGCTTCCAATGGTGTCGTATCGCGGTCCAGGTCGGCCACGAGTTGAGAGACGCTATCGGTATTGTAGCGGTCGAGCGCTGCCAGATAGAGGCTGCGCTTGTCGCCGAAAGTATCGTACATGCTTTGCCGGCTGATCTTCATGGCCGACAGCAACGCATCCGTCGAGGTGCCTTCGTAGCCGTGTTCGGCGAACACGGTGATGGCCGCCTTGAGCGCGGTGTCGCGATCGAATTCCTTATGCCTTGCCATAACGCCTCAATTATCTTTCAAGACTGATCTGTCCAGAATTATTTGGGAACTATCCTTTGCTGTTGCAACCCCGCCATGCGGCATTCCCCTTGAAATTTTCCTGATTTTGTGGTCTTGAGGCCGCCAATCTATGCAGCGCTGTCGCTTTCGGCGTTCAGGGACATATCCCGCCCCTGACAGCGCGTCCCGTATTATCCAAGGAAAATGCCCACATGGCCCGTTCAGCTCTTCTCAATGTCATGGTTCAGGCTGCCATCAAGGCAGGCAAGTCGCTGGGGCGTGATTTCGGGGAAGTGCAGAACCTGCAGGTATCGGTGAAGGGGCCGGGCGACTTCGTCTCGAATGCCGACCGCAAGGCAGAGAAGATCGTCAAGGAGGAGCTTCTCAAGGCTCGTCCAACCTATGGCTTCCTGGGCGAGGAGAGCGAAGAGATCAAGGGCACCGACGGTGCGCACCGCTGGATCGTCGACCCGCTCGACGGCACCACCAACTTCCTGCATGGTATCCCGGCCTTTGCCGTTTCCATCGCGCTCGAGCGCAACAACGAGATCGTCGCGGGTGTGGTCTTCAATCCGGCGACGGATGAGCTCTACACGGCAGAGCGTGGCGGCGGCGCGTTCCTCAATGACCGCCGCCTGCGTGTCGCCTCGCGCCGGGTGCTTTCCGACAGTGTCATCGGTTGCGGCGTGCCGCATCTCGGCCGTGGCAATCACGGCAAATTCCTGATCGAACTCCGACACGTCATGGGCGAAGTCGCCGGCATTCGCCGCATGGGTGCAGTCTCGCTCGATCTTGCCTATGTGGCCGCCGGCCGTTTCGACGGCTTCTGGGAAACGGCACTGTCGCCCTGGGACATGGCAGCCGGCATTCTGCTCATCCGCGAAGCCGGCGGTTTTGCGACCGACTGGGATGGCGGCGCGTCGATCCTGGAAACGGGCTCGATCATCGCCGGCAACGAGCATATCCAGAAGGCGCTGATGGAAGTCGTCAAGCGACCGGTTCCGACCCGCTGACGGGTATCGGAAACAGGCTGTTGTAAAGTCCCGCTTTTCCGCGGTGCATACTTCAATTCGGCACAATGTTGATCTAGTCTCCGGCTGCAATGAATCCGGAGGCCGAGGAACCTATGGAAAATGTGAATGCGGCCGAGTTCGGCTCCACTGAGAAGACGGCCGGTGGCTACGCCTACAAACTCTCCAGTCCCATGTCGTTCTTCTGGACGATGGTGTTGTTCCTTATCATCGTCGGCTTCATAGCAGCGATCCTGTTCCGCCAGACTCAAACCGCCTTCATGCACAATCCGGGCCTCAACGGCCTCATCCTCGGTGTTCTTGCCGTTGGAATCATTCTCGTTTTTAATCACGTGCTGTCGCTTCGTCCGGAAGTGCGCTGGTTCAATTCCTTCCGCGCCGCAGGCAGCGTCGAGAAGGTGAACCGCAATCCGCGGCTGCTCGCGCCGATGAGGGCGCTGATCGGCAACCGCAAGTCGGGTGTTGCATTGTCGACCACGGCGTTGCGCTCCATTCTGGATTCCATTGCCAACCGTCTCGACGAATCGCGCGACGTTTCGCGCTATCTGATCGGCCTGCTCGTCTTCCTCGGCCTGCTCGGTACCTTCTGGGGTCTAATCGGCACGATCGGCTCGATCAGCTCGGTCATCCAGTCTCTCGATGCCGGTTCGAACGGCACGGGCGATGTACTCTCGACGCTTAAGGAGGGGCTCGCGACGCCACTGTCCGGCATGGGCCAGGCCTTCTCGTCCTCGCTGCTCGGTCTTTCGGGTTCGCTGATCCTCGGTTTCCTCGATCTGCAGGCCGGGCGTGCACAGAACCGTTTCTATACGGAGCTGGAGAACTGGCTCTCCTCTGTTACCGATGTCGGCTCGGATATTCCGGTGCCGGCGCTCGATGGCGTCTCCGGCGGCTCGTCGGAAGATATGAAGGCGCTTTCGGAATATCTGCGCAAGGTTGCCGAAGACGGTGGCCCCACGAGCCAACGGTCGGTTGCCGCCATGGCAAGCCTTGCCGAAGGCATCCAGGGCCTCGTCAAGAATATGCGCAACGAGCAGCAGATGCTGCGCGACTGGATCGAAGTGCAGCAGGACGAAGCTAAGGCGATGCGGCGTACGCTCGACCGGCTGGCCGAGCGCATTGGCGTGCATGACCGCGGCAGCGACAGAGCGCGGGAACGATCCGGCCAGGTCGAAAAGAGCGAGGGCAAGTAAGCCATGCCTCTTGGCCGCAACCGTCGCCACCAACGCGCGGTGGACTACTGGCCGGGCTTCGTCGATGCGCTGTCGACGCTGCTCATTGCCATCATGTTCATTCTCACAGTGTTCGTTGTCGGCCAGTTCATTCTCAGTCGCGAAATCAGCGGTCGGGACGAAGTGCTGACGCGTCTGAACGGCCAGATCAACGAGCTCACGCAATTGCTGGCGCTGGAAAAGGGCAGCAATCAGGACCTTCAGGATTCCGTCGCCAATCTGCAGGCGTCGCTTGCGAGTGCCGAGGGCGAGCGAACGCGGTTACAAGCGTTACTCAGCGCTGGTGCTGGCGGGCAGGATGCGGCAAAGCAGCAGGTCGGAACGCTGACGCAGCAGCTTGATGAGCAGAAGCAGGTGAGCGACCGTGCCCTCAGCCAGGTCGAGCTCCTCAACCAGCAGATTGCGGCGCTACGCAGTCAGATCGCAGCTGTCGAGGCTGCACTGCAGGCTTCCGAGGAGAAGGATCAGACGTCGCAGACAAAGATCGCCGATCTCGGACGCCGCCTGAACGTGGCGTTGGCTGCCCGCGTACAGGAACTCAACCGCTACCGGTCGGACTTCTTCGGACGCCTGCGCGAAATCCTGTCGGATCGCGAGAACATCCGCGTCGTCGGCGACCGTTTCGTCTTCCAATCTGAAGTCCTGTTTCCATCCGGCGGCGCCGACCTCAATCCGGACGGCCAGACGGAAATGGCAAAGCTTGCAGCCGCGCTGCTTGACCTCGCCAAGGAAATTCCACCTGAAATCAACTGGGTGCTGCGCGTCGATGGCCATACGGACAATGTCGCGCTCTCAGGCTCAGGTCGTTACCGGGACAACTGGGAGCTTTCATCCGCCCGCGCGATTTCGGTCGTGAAGTTCCTGATCGCGCAGGGTGTGCCCGCAGACCGGCTCGTTGCGGCAGGTTTTGGCGAATTCCAGCCGATCGCACCGGGCGATACCCCGGAGGCGCGTGCCACCAACCGTCGTATCGAGCTCAAGCTGACCGAGAAATAACGGCCTGAAGCTTGCCAGTGAGGAAGGTGCGGACGGCGGGACTGTCGCTGAGCCCGATCGCCATCCTGTAGGCTTCTGCCGCGGCATCGCTTTCACCGAGGTCTGCCAATAGATGTCCCCGCACGGCCCAGTAAGGCTGGTAGCTGGCGACGCCCCGTCGTTCCAGCCCGTCCAACAGGGCGATGGCCGGAGCCGCGCCGTCGACCCTGCCAATGACGGCGGCATGACTGACCTTTGAGCCCAGTGTCGGTTTCATCTCGATGAGCGCCCGGTAGAGGGTAATGAGCGCCTTCCAATCCGTCGTGCCCGTCCGGCGACGCGTAGCGTGGACGGACTGGATCGCCGCCTGGCACTGGAACGGACCGAAACGGTCGAAGGTGCCCGCCTTGCGCAGCAACGTATCGGCTTCCGCCAGCATGATTTCGTTCCAGAGACCGGTATCCTGCTCCTCAAGCGGTATGTAGGTGCGATCGGCATCACGCCGTGCGCGCCTTCTCGCCTCGCAATAAAGCATCAATGAGAGGAGCCCGATAACCTCCGGCTGCTCAGGCAGCATGGTCATGAGAGCGCGGCCAAGCCAGATCGCCTCGCCGGTCAAACCTGTGCGATTGTCTTCCTCGCCATCGAGCCCATCCCAGCCGAGCCCATAGGCGGCATAGATTGCCGAGAGTACGCCCGCCAGCCGATCGGTCAGGATCTGCCGCTCAGGGATGGCGAACGGAATGCCGGCGTCGCGGATCTTGATCTTGGCCCGCACCAGGCGCTGGCTCATGGCATCCGGCGAGATTACGAAGGCTTGTGCGATTGTCTTCGCGTCAATGCCGAGCACCGTCTGAAGCATCAGCGGCGTGTGAACGGACCGATCGATCGCTGGATGTGTACAGGCAAAAAGCAGCTTCAGCCGCTCATCGGAAAAGTCTGCGTTTCGTGCATCGTTCAAACGCTCCTCAGCTTCCTCGATGGCCAGCGCAATGGTTTCACTGGCATTATCGTGCACGGTTCGGTGACGGGCAGCCTGAATGAGGTTGCGGCGGGCTGCGGTGAGCAGCCAGCCCTCGGGATTGTCGGGAATACCGCGCTCGGGCCAGACCCGCAACGCAGCCGCCAGCGCATCAGACAAGGCATCCTCCGCTGCCGGAACATCGCGGGAGCGAGCGGCAAGAAAGGCGATGAGCTTGCCATAGGATTGCCGTGCCACCCTTTCGGCGACACGGCCCGCATCTGATGTCACAACGGCCTCACGCGAATTGCAGCCGCGGCCGTACTTCCACCGAACCCCGTTCGGAGACGGGCACGCGCGTGGCCCATTCGAGCGCGGCATCGAGATCTGGTACCTCGATCACGTAGAAGCCGCCAAGCTGTTCCTTGCCTTCCGGATAGGGACCATCCTGCACATCATGGTCCTCGCCTTTCCGACGTACGATCGTGCCGGTCTCAGGCGGGGTCAGGCCGGCGCCGGCGGTCAAGATCCCTGCCTGCACCAGGGCTTTGGTGTAGGCCGTCCAGCCATCGCGATAGGCGGGGTCGTTACGGCGGACAAAGTCTTCTGCAGATTCACGGATGATAAGTGCGTATTGCATCGGAAACTCCTGATCCTCTGATGGGTTTGACCGGGCAAGCAGCATGTAAGGCCGAATTTGCCCAAGCTGCAATGCTTCGGTGGCGCGGCTTCGAGCCGTTCCGAAACAATGAGGTCTCAGTCGTCTTCATTTCGACATTGCGGCCGAAAAAAATCGATCACACCGAAATGGGCGCGAGAAATGCGCTGAGCGGGAGGTGCTGGAGGCGACTGATGCCGCCTCCGCTTCCAGTCAAGCGTCCGCCTTTGTCTGATCCACCACTTCCGCGCCGGGCGAATTCTTCTTGATGGATTCGATGGCGTTCACCGCGGATGCTTTCGCCTTGTAGCCTTCGGACGAGAACATGGTCTCGCCGTTCGACGCCTTGAAGCGGAAGCGGAATTCACCGGCCTTATCCTTGTAAACTTCAAATCTGTACATGGATCCCTCCTGGTAAGCTGAAATCGTGCATCAGCTTTCAGAAGGCTAGCCCAGAATTGTGAGCTTTTCCACCACCTTAATTAGAATTCCATTGTATGGCGTCCAATTGCCGCCGGTTGGATCGGGCGCGAGAGAAGGGCTGGCCGCATGCTGTCCCTTTCGCAAAGATCATTCCATCTGGATATGGGCGCCGTCTACGACCGG
Source organism: Rhizobium sp. 05N49 (assembly GCF_056396805.1). Lineage (NCBI taxonomy): Bacteria > Pseudomonadati > Pseudomonadota > Alphaproteobacteria > Hyphomicrobiales > Rhizobiaceae > Rhizobium > Rhizobium sp. 05N49. Next base: position 28,683 of record NZ_JBFTME010000009.1, on the reverse strand, counting down.
TTTCCATTTCGCAAGCTCGGCCTTCACATGGGCGCCGAGTTCCTCCGGTGTAGAGCCGACGATGGTTGCACTAAATTCCTTCATCCGCCCGGCGACGGCCGGATCGGTCAGCGCCTTGTTGGCGGAGGCGTTGAGGCGAGTAATCACATCGGCCGGTGTGTTGGCCGGCGCAAAGAGTGCGTTCCACGTATAGGTCTCGTATCCTGGAATGCCGGATTCCGCGATAGTCGGGATATCAGGGAAGGATGGCGCGCGTTCGGCGGTCGTGACGGCGAGTGCCCGGAGCGTACCGGCCTTGATGTGGCTCGACGACGAGGGCAGGTTGTCGAACATGATCGGTACCTGATTGCCGATGACGTCGTTCAATGCAGGCCCCGCACCCTTGTAGGGGATATGCTGCATGTCGACGCCCGCCATGCTTTTAAAAAGTTCGCCGGAAAGATGCAGCGGCGTGCCGTTACCGGATGAAGCATAACTGTATTTGTCCGGATCGGCTTTCAGGAGCGCAATCAGCTCCTGCACATTCTTTGCGGGCAGTTCCGGATTGACCACCAGGACATTGGGAACAACCACGAGCAATGAAACCGGTGCGAAATCCTTTTCGGCATCATAGGGCGTCGATTTCAGGATCAGCGGATTGAGGGCGTGGGTGGCGACGGTGCCCATCAGGATCGTATAGCCATCCGGCGCGGCGCGCGCGACGTTATCAGCGCCGAGATTGCCGCCGGCTCCCGCAACATTCTGCACGATGACCTGCTGGCCGAGATCTTCGGACATTTTCTGCGCGACGATACGCGCGACGACGTCAGTCGAGCCTCCGGCGGCGAACGGCACGACCATGGTTATGGAACGATCGGGAAAAGTCTGGGCTGATGCGGCCGTACCAGTCGCGGCTGCGATCAGGCCAAGTCCAAGTGCCACACTTATGCGACTGAGAATATCAGAAAGCGCCATTCGAATCTCCTCCCATCGATTTCAACAGCAAAGACCCCTACCTTGAGCATGGGAAGGTTAGGGCAGGTTCCAGCAAAGGCAACCGAGTGGGAAGGCTGTCGCGATCAGACTTTAGTCGCGATGGGGGTATGAGGCAGCTATTTGGCGGCTGCCAGCACATCCTCGTTGGCCGCATCGAATTGCAGGCGGGCGAGTTTCGCATAGATGCCGCCGTTTCGGATCAGGCTCTGATGCGTGCCCTCCTCTACGACACGTCCCTGATCCATGACGAGAATGCGGTCGGCCTTGAGAACAGTGGCGAGACGGTGGGCGATGACAACAGTGGTGCGGCCATGCATAAGCCCGTCAAGCGCTCTCTGCACAAGCGTTTCGCTCTCTGCATCAAGCGCCGAAGTCGCCTCGTCCAGCAGAAGGATCGGTGCATTTTTCAGGATCGCGCGGGCAATGGCGATGCGCTGGCGCTGACCGCCGGACAGTGTGACACCGCGTTCGCCGACCTGCGTCTCATAAGACTTTTCCAGCCGGTTGATGAATTCATCGGCCTGCGCGGCGATTGCCGCTGCGCGAACCTGCTCGCGCGTCGCGCCATGAACGCCAAAAGCGATATTATCGTGGATCGAGGAGGCGAAGATGGTCACATCCTGTGGCACGATGGCTATGCGCTGGCGCAAGGCGTCCGGATCGGCCTGGCGGGCGTCGACGCCATCGATCTTCACGCTGCCCTGTTGCGGATCGTAGAAGCGCAGCAAGAGCGAAAAGACGGTGCTCTTGCCGGCGCCGGATGGGCCGACGATCGCAACGGTTTCGCCCGGCAGGACCGTGAAATCCAACCCATGCAGAGCTGACTTGCCAGGACGGGATGGATAGGCGAAATGCACGCCGTCGAATTCCACGCGGCCTTGGGCGGGCGAGGGGAGTGGCTGCGGGTTTGCGGGCGCGGCGATCGGCGAAACTTCATCGAGAAGCTCGGTCAGGCGATCAGCGGCACCGGCTGCCTGCGAAAGCTCGCCCCAGACTTCCGACAGTGCGCCGAGTGAGCCGGCTGCGATGACCGCATAGAGCAGGAACTGGCCGAGCGTGCCGGCCGAAAGTGTACCCGCGAGGACGCTGTGGGCGCCAAACCAGAGAACGGCGACCACGCTGCCGAAAATGAGGGTGATGGCGATGCCCGTCAGCAGGGCGCGGGAGGAAACGGCAGAACGTGCGGCCTGATAGGCCGATTCCACAGCCGAGCCGTAGCGGTCCGCTGCAATGGTTTCGGCGTTGAAGGCTTGCACGGTGCGGGTTGCGGCGATCGTCTCATTGGCGAAGGCGGAAGCTTCTGCCAGCGTATCCTGTGCGGCGCGGGAGCGCTTGCGCACCGAACGGCCGCCGGCAACAAGCGGAAAGACGATGACGGGGATCGCGACGATGACGAGGCTGGAAAGCTTTGGCGAGGTGACGATCATCATGCCGAGCGCGCCGATACAGAGGATCAGGTTGCGAAGCGCCACGGAAGCGGTGGCGCCGACGGCGGATTTGATCTGCGTGGTATCGGCCGTCAGCCGCGAGACGATCTCGCCCGACTGGTTGACGTCGAAGAAAGAGGGCGAGAGCCGCGTGACATGCGAGAAGACATCGCGGCGCAGATCCGAAACGATGCGCTCCCCAATGGTGATGACGAAATAGTAGCGCAGAGCGCTGGCAATCGCGAGCACGATGGCCATGATCATCATCATGGCGAAATAGCTGTTGATGAAGGTGCCGTCGGCCTGCGTGAAGCCGTGGTCGATCATGCGGCGCACGGCGAGCGGTATGGCAAGCGAAGTCACAGCCGCCAGCGCCAGCGCAATCAGGGCACCGGCCACCATGCCACGGTAGCGTGCCACATAAGGTGTCAACCTGCCGAGCGGCTTCAGCGAACGCGACCTCTTCTCCCCAAGTTCTGCCTGCTCTGCCAAATTGTCTCCGATCGCCCTCAAAGACCGCGTATTGCGGCTCCTTGGCCCTTGTTATCCCGGCGCCCTTCATGTATAGGCACCGCATCCTAATGGGAAGCCGTAGCCTTCACGACTGCGGCTTCATTTATTCAATCGGTTCTTCCGCCGCAACTGTCTGCGGCAAATTGGACCTCGGCATCGCAGGAAGATTGTCATGAAGGAAGGCATCCATCCCGACTACCATACCATCAAGGTAGTCATGACCGATGGCACCGAGTACGAAACCCGCTCGACCTGGGGTTCGGAAGGCGCTGTCATGAACCTCGAAATCGACTCCAAGTCGCACCCGGCCTGGACTGGCGGCAACCAGCAGCTCATGGACCGCGGCGGCCGTGTCTCGAAGTTCAACAAGCGTTTCGGCGGCCTCGGCCTCTAATTCGCTTCCGCTTTGCGGATTATTCAAAAGCCCGGCCTTGTGTCGGGCTTTTTTGTTTTGGGATATTACTGGCGCGCAAATAAAAAACCGGCCGCGTCACCGCAGCCGGTTTCATGAATTCTATGATGTCAGATCAGTTGTTGCCGAAGGCCGTCTGCAGCAGGGAAAGCTGGGCCTGGACGCTGTTCTGATTATCGGGAACGATCGCAGCTTCTGCCGGGCGGTAGATTTCACGGTCGAGCAGGGCGATGCGGTTCTGCAGGCGAAGCGAGCGCTCCACGAGATCGCGGAAGGATTCCGGCAGGTCGCCCCAGCCCGGAGCATTGCGATCGACGTTGAAGCCATCGAGCCGGACCTTGTTTTTCTCGGCCAGGACCTGATCGCGGGACATTTCGCCATTGTTGACGGCGCGCTGCAGCAGCAGCCAGGAAGCCATCTGCATCAGGCGGGTTGTGAGGCGCATTGATTCAGCCGCATAAAGTACCGAGGCCATGCGCGGCAGCACCTTGGAGGCTGCGCGGCCCTGGCCGTCGAGATAGGATGCGGTTTCTTCGACCAGCGACATGCCCTCTGCATACAGCGTCTTGAACTGCGAGGATGCGGCAGCGCGGCCAGCAAAACTGATTGTATTCAATCCAAGTTCCGACATCTAAAGAATCCCTGTTGCACGCATCTACTATCAGGTAACGCCGGGTTCCCGGAAAAAGTTTCCCAAGCCGGTCTTCGTGATTTCAAGATGGTATCTTTAACCTAGATGCGCAAGCCGTTTCTTAAGAAAAGGTTAATCTCCACAGTTTCGTGGAAAGGTCTAAGGCAGCGCAAAAAGAAGAGCCGCAAAAGCGGCTCTCAAGGTAAAACAGGGAGAAAAATCAGACCAATTCACCGCTTGGAAAACTGTCTGAGGTCCAGAAGAATCTGAACAGCATCAGTAATACCTTATAAAGCTTAATTTTTTATTAATGTCGTCCCGATTTAAGACTTAACGAAAGTAAATACGAAGCAATATTTGCTCGCTCACAGTCTTATGACCGGAAAAGATTTTCGGCGGCCAATCGGCCGGAAGCCTTCTTGGCGGCCTCGGCCTCGAGCCGTGCGATCTCGGTTTTCAAAAGTTCCACGCGTGCTCTCAACTCGTCGACCGAAAGCATGGAGAGATCGGAGCCGATCTCGTGCGCTGTCTTCTTCTGCGGCCTATCGTCATCCATCAAGCTCATTGTCGCTCCTCCTGCAAACCGTGTGGCGATCACTAGGATTTCGGCCCACGCTTCAAGTCTCTGTTGCAAGCGTGTCGCTATCGCAAAATCGCTGCGCATTTTTCGCGCGACATGCCTCAGTCCGTCAGCCGAACTTTACAGCAGGATCGCCGCTTTCGGGAGACTTGTTGGAGCTGCGATCGGCAAGCGACATGCTTTGCGGCGTAAGCGTCGGAGATGTTGCTGTCGGGATCGTCGTATAGGCATCGCGGTCGCTCGCCGGAATGGCTGCACGAATGCGGCTTCTGAGGATGGCATAGCCGGTGATCAGGAGATGGGCGAGCGCTGTCACCAGGAAGAGTGCATGGGGGCTGACGACTGACATGACCGGACCTCCGATCGTCGGCCCGATAACGGTGCCGATGCCGTAGAGCAGCAGCAGGCCGCCGGAAACCTTTACGAAATCCTCCGATGAGGCAAAGTCGTTCGCATGGGCGACAGCGATCGGATAGAGCGTATTGGCGACCGCACCGTAGAGGATGACGAGGCCGATCAGGAAGGCTGGGGAGGACGGATGCAGGAGGAAGATCAGGAGCCCGGCGAGCGCCGCGATGGCTGACATGGCTGCCAGGACGTAGCGACGGTCGATACGATCTGACAGGCGTCCGGCCGGAAGCTGCATCACCGCGCCGGCAAAGATGGTGGTGCTCATCATCACGGCAATCGAGGTGTCGGAAAGACCCGCACCCGCGCCGAAGACGGCCCCGAGCGTACCATAGGCGCCATTGGCAATGCCAACCAGCAGGATGCCGAGGCAGGAAACCGGCGAATTGCGATAGAGCGCAGGCAGATCCAGTTTGACTGCTTTCAGCGGCTGCGGTGAGGCTGCGGTCGACAGCGTCGTCGGCAGCATGGCGATGCAGTAGAAGATGCCGCAGATCATGAAGAGTACGGGCGTGCGCACGTCTTCGAGCGGGATCATCATCTGGCCGCCCACGACGCCAAGGAGGGTGATGCCGATATAGAGCGAGAAGATCGCGCCGCGGCTCTCATTGTTCGCCCGTTCGTTCAGCCAGCTTTCGATGATCATCGAAGTCCCGGCAGTGGAGAAACCGGTGACGGCACGCAGGATGACCCACCAGACCGGATCAATGATGATGCCGCTGACAAGCGCGATGATGGCGATGATGGCGATAAAGCCGGAGAACGCGCGCACATGGCCGACGCGACGCACCATCTTCGGTGCAACCAGGCAGCCAATAACGAAACCTGCCGCCCAGGAGGTCCCGAGCAGACCGAGCGTGGTCGTGGCATAACCTTCGAGGTTTCCGCGCACAGGAAGCAGAATGCCCTGCAGTCCGTTGCCCATGAAAAGGAAGAGCGTGCCAAAGAGCAGCGCAGCGACGGACAGCAGATTTCTTGTCATATCCCCAGACTCGGCGTGTTCGCTTCGAAAAAGACATAAGGCGCGACGTTAATCTGCCCAGTCCATAAGAGTGTTGATTGTGTCCCGGAATGCCTTTACGGCGTGTAGATATTCCTGTGTTCGCGTGAAAAAATGTCCGTCCTGTGACATTCTGATAAATGGAAAAAATAAAGCCATGACAAAGCTGATAGCGTTGCTACTCATCCTTGCCATGGCAATCCAGATCATCAAGCCGCTCGGCTATCCGGGGCTGCGCCGCCGGATGGATTTCTGGAAGATCGCGCTGATTGCCTTTGCCATCTGGGCGGTGGCCTTGCTGGCGCGTGATTTCCTGGTGCAATAGGCGGGGTCAGTCCTGCAGGATGATCTCGCCTTTCATCATCGGCACGCAGCTTCCCGAGATCGTCACGTCAGTGACCGTGCCGACCGTCTTGACGACATCGAGTTCGATGATGCTGCGCCGGCCCATTTCGACGCCCTGTTCGATCGTCACGTGCTGGCTGACGTCCGCCTCCGGCAGCAGCGAGACGAGATAGGCGGAGAGGGCGGCTGATGCGCTTCCGGTCGCCGGATCTTCAATGACGTTGTCCAGCGGCGCGAACATGCGGGCGCGGATGTTCCAGGGGGTAGCGGCGGGACGTACATAGAGGAAGAGCGAAAAGTCATGGCTGCCGGCCACGCCCCTAGCCGCCGCCTGGAAGCCGTTCAGATTGGGACTTGCCGCGGCCAGAGCCTCGAGACTCTCGAGTTCTGCGATGGCGAAGTTCAGTCCCACCGAGGCAAAGACTGGGGCATGCTTGTTCTTGCGGATCGAGGAGGGATCAAGGGAGACGCAATCGGCAATGACGGTCTCGGATATTCTGTCGCCTATTTCAAGCGGCCGTGGAGCACGGATGGTTGCTCCGGTGACTCGGCCTTCACGGCGCTGCAGGGTGACTTCCACGAGGCCGGCCTTTTCCTCGAACCGCAGCCTATCGCCAATGGCGCGACCGAAGATTTCGTTCTGCTGGCCGAGAACATAGGCAGTGCCGACATTGGGATGCCCCGCGAACGGCACCTCCATTGTCGGCGTGAAGATGCGAACTTTTGCGGTGTTTTCGGGGTTCTCGGGCGGCAGCACGAAGGTTACTTCGGAATAGCCGAACTCGGCGGCAATCTTTTGCATTGCCGCATCGCTGATGCCCCTGGCGTCGCTCATGACCGCGAGCGGATTGCCCTCATAGCGGGTGGAGGTGAAGACGTCGACGGTGAGGTAGGACAAGCTGTTCATGGCGGCTCCAACAATGGTGGCACCATGATTATCGAGGCTCGTTGTTGCTGCGAAGGACTATCTTGTCGCCATGACAAATCGGCTTCGCGACTGGCAAGAACAAAGACAGGCGGCGAGGGTGCTCGCCGCCTGTCTGTTTTCTCAAGCATCCAAAAGGCTCATGCGGCCTTTTCGAGTTCGGCCTTCCAGTTGCCCTTGGCGGCGAGGCTGTTCATCTCGGCGCGGTGTGCGAATTCGCGCTGGCCGGCAGCGACGTTTTCCTGCTTGCCGTTCCAGGCCTTGAGTGCACTGTCCTGCAGAGCACGGCCATAGGAGAAGGTGACAAACCAGGGCAGCTCATAACCGGAGTTGATGGCGGAGAGATGGGCTGTCGCTTCTTCCGTGGTCTGGCCGCCGGAGAGGAAGGCGATCCCCGGAACGGATGACGGAACCGTGCGCTTCAACACCTGGACGGTGCGCTCCGCCACTTCCGCAACCGAGGCCTTGCGGGCATTCTTGCCGTCAATGACCATGTTCGGTTTCAGGATCATGCCCTCGAGGCTGACACGGGCATCAGCAAGTTCCTCGAACACGATGCGCAGCGTGGATTCGGTCACTTCGGCGCAACGGTCGATATTGTGGTCGCCCGGCTTTCCGTCCATCAGGCATTCCGGCTCGACGATCGGTACGATCTTGGCTTCCTGGCAGAGCGCGGCATAGCGAGCCAGCGCCTGGGCGTTGGCGCGCACGGAACCACGGCTCGGCAGGGTCTGCGAGATGGCGATGACGCCGCGCCACTTGGCGAAGCGGGCGCCGGCCTCATAATATCTGGCAAGCCGGTCTGCGAGGCCATCAAGGCCTTCGGTGACGGTTTCACCCGGATATTTTGCCATCGGCTTGGCGCCGATATCGACCTTAATGCCCGGAATGCTGTCGGCAGCCTTGATGATGTCGACGAAAGACGTGCCGTCAGCGGCTTTCTGATACAGGGTTTCCTCGTAGAGGATGACGCCGGAAATGTACTTCTTCATTGCGTCTTCCGAGCGGAAGAGCATCTCGCGATAATCGCGTCGGCTGGTTTCGGTCGATTCAAGATTGATCGCATCGAAACGCTTCTTGATGGTGGAGGTCGATTCATCGGCGGCAAGCAGGCCCCGACCGCCAGCAACCATCTTTACTGCAATGTCTTCCAGTCGTTCGCTCATCTCGTTCTCTCCACAATGAAACCCGGTAGAATTGACAATATAGAACTCGGATAACAGAAGTTTATAGCGAGAAAAATGGGAGCGCTAAGTCATTGAAACGATTGAAATGATTTCAATCGTTTGAAAGTTCGGGAATTTTTCCTCTTCTTGAGCAAAAGACCGCGGAAGCGTTCATTCCCGCGGCCTATCCTGCTGGAATATCTGCCGAATCGGCTTATCGCCAATCGGCCGTTACCGAGAGAGAACGGCCACGCCCGGCAGTTCCTTGCCTTCCATCCATTCGAGGAAGGCGCCGCCTGCCGTCGAAACATAGGTAAATTCTTCGGCAACGCCGGCATGGTTCAGCGCCGAGACCGTATCGCCGCCGCCTGCAACTGACGTGAGCTTGCCGGCCTTGGTGCGCTCGGCGGCATATTTCGCAGCGGCGACGGTCGCTGCGTCGAAAGGCTCGATTTCGAAGGCGCCGAGCGGACCGTTCCAGACGAGCGTCGTGGCGCGCTCGATCCAGGCCTTGACGGCTTCGACCGACTTTGGACCGACATCGAGGACCATGGCGTCACCGGGGATGGCTTCGATCGAGACGATCTCATTGGCCGCTCCTGCCTTGAATTCGCGGGCGATAACCCCGTCTTCCGGCAGAACGATCGCGCAGCCGGCCGTGGCGGCTTCGATCATGATCTGCTTGGCGGTATCGGCGAGGTCATGTTCGCAGAGCGACTTGCCGACATTGGTGCCTCGGGCGGCGATGAAGGTGTTGGCCATGCCGCCGCCGATCACGAGCGCGTCGACCTTCTTCACGAGGTTCATAAGAAGGTCGATCTTGGTCGAGACCTTGGCGCCACCGACGATGGCGACGACCGGACGGATCGGGTTGCCGAGGCCTTTTTCGAGCGCCTCGAGTTCTGCCTGCATCGTGCGCCCCGCATAGGCCGGCAGGTGATGGGCAAGGCCTTCGGTGGAGGCGTGGGCGCGGTGAGCAGCGGAGAAGGCGTCGTTCACATAGATATCGCCGTTTGCGGCGAGCGCCTTTGTGAATTCAGGATCGTTCTTTTCCTCTCCCTTGTGGAAGCGGGTGTTTTCCAGAAGCAGGATATCGCCATTGTTCATCTTCGCGACGGCGGAAGCGGCGGCTTGGCCGATGCAGTCGGACGCAGTCAGCACGGCGTGGTCGAGCACCGCCTCGACCGACGGAGCAATCAGAGAAAGCGAGAATTCTGCCGAGGGGCCGTCCTTCGGGCGGCCGAAATGGGCGAGCAGGATGACCTTCGCTCCCTTTTTCGACAGTTCAAGGATCGTCGGCGCGACGCGCTCGATGCGGGTCGTGTCCGTAACCTTGCCGTCCTTGACCGGGACGTTGAGGTCGACGCGGACGAGAACGCGCTTGCCGGCGATATCGTTGAGGTCGTCGAGGGTCTTGAAAGCTGCCATGGAAGGATCCGTTCGTGGTTGCGAAAGTTGCGCCGACCATAGCAAGGATCGAAGGAGACGCAAGGCAGTCGGCGGCCGTTTTAGCGTGGGGTTTCGTCACGTCCGGCAGCACTTTCCGCAGCCGTCACCTCATGCCTCTTGCGGCCTTTCATACGGTCGCGGGTACGCTGGATAATTTCGCGCAGATTGATGAAGATCGGCAATGTTATGGCGGGCTCCACGGCCTCCAATGACATGCCGACAGAGGTGATGTGATCCTGATCGTCGAGGTCGCGGACGATGAGAATGAGCGAGCCGAGACGGACGCGATCAGCATAATCCGCCTTGCCGCCGAGGCGCTGTTTCATCAGTTCGGCGATCGTCAAACCCTTCTCGGATTCATTGAGCAGGCCCGGACCATAGGCGGCATCGAGATCGGCGGCAGGGCGAGCCGGCGACAGCGCGAAGGCGCCAAAAAATTCCGCGTCATCCTCATCAACAGGTGCGCGACTGGCGAAGAGCCGGTCGAGCAGGCGCGAATAGCTGGGAGCGATGAAGAGGTAGACAAGATCGTTTTCCCTCAGGCGACCGGCATATTGGTAGCGCATCGACTTGCCGTCGCGGATCACAAGCGAGGGTGCCGCCCAGCGCGGAATGCGCTCGCCACGCAGAACCGGGCTGTCCTTGACGACGCGATAGGAAAGCAGCTCGTGATTGGCCGCGCCTGGCAGGTCGACCTCAACTTTGTCGACCGCGCCGATGCGCGGCGGAATGATGAGACCGAGGCGCTTGGCGACCGGCTTGATTGTCCAGCCCTGCACGAGGAGCGAGACGAGCACGATGATGAAGGCGGTGTTGAAGTAGATCTGGCTGTGCTGCAGGCCGCCGAGGATCGGCATGATGGCAAGCAGGATTGAGACTGCGCCGCGCAGACCGACCCAGGCGACAAAGCCGATTTCCTGCTGCGTATAATCGAACGGCAGCAGCGACAGCCAGACGGCGAGCGGCCGGGCGACGAAGATCAGGAAGAGAGCGAGCAGGATCGCCGGCACGATGATGACAGGGAATTGCGAAGGCGTCGCCAACAGGCCGAGCACAAGGAACATAATGATCTGGGCAAGCCAGGTCATGCCGTCCTGAAAGCGCCTGATGGTGCCGATCGCCTGCATCTTTCGGTTTCCGGCATAGATGCCGGCAACGTAGACGGCGAGGAAGCCGCTGCCGCCAACCGCGCCGGTGAAGGAGAAGACGAGCAAGGCGAGCGCCAGCACGAAGATTGGCGTGAGGCCGCGATCCGTTTCCAGCCGCCCGGCGATCAGCACGATCATCATGCCGCCGAGCAGGCCGAGGATGACGCCAAGACCCATCTGCTGAATGAACATGGCGAGCATGCCGATATTGATGCCGGCGTAACGTTCGCCGCTGGCGAGAACCTCGACCAGGGCGATGGTCAGGAAGATCGCCATCGGGTCGTTGGTGCCGGATTCGACTTCCAGAGTAGAGCGCACCTTGTCTCGGATGTTGATGCCGCCGATGCGCAGCAGGAAGAAGACGGCTGCAGCATCGGTTGAGGCGACAATCGAGCCAAGCAGCATGCCTTCCAGCCAGCTGAAATGCAGCAGCCAGCGAGCGGCGAAGGCGAAGAGCCCGGCGGTCAAGAGCACGCCGACCGATGCCAATGTCAATGACGGTATCGCGGCAATCCGGAAGGCTTGCATCGGTGTACCGAAGCCGGAATCAAAAAGGATAATCGCAAGCGCGATGGAGCCCAGAATATAGGCGAGGTAGTTGTTGCTGAATTCGATGCCGAGGCCATCGACGCCGGCAGCAAGCCCGATCATCAGAAACAGCAGCAGGAGAGGAGCGCCGAAGCGGAACGCAAGCAGGCTCGAGAAGGCCGCAAGAAGCACGAGCGCCGTCGCAACCAGCACCACGATATAAAACGCTTCCATGCCTACCCCTTTCGCTTCGTCACGCCATCCCGCAGCCGCCCCGCCCATCCCCCAACGTCCAGCACGATCTTTCAGTAAACGGCAAAAAACAGCAGAAGGGTAGGCCTTGCGGCTTAACCTCGGCTGCATTGCTGCGTCATGCTGCTGGACGGCCCTTGGGGTGAGGGCCAGAAAAGAATGCTATTGGAAAAAGTCTCTATAAAGAATGTATGAGCAAATCAGGCGAGAGCAGGGCAGGCAGAGGGAGCGCCACACTTTTTGTTGATGAGACCGTTAGAGGCCGCTTCCATTTTTCGTCACCTGAAATTGCTTCTGAATTCGGTCCATGGGCGTACCGTCCTTAAGCGGCACTTTCTTCAGCGTGTTATAGGTACGGAACCCCATCTTCTCGTAGTACGCCAGCCCGCCAATGTTGTCGGCGCGGATGGTTGCGTTGATGATTTCGATATTGCGTTCTTTGGCTGCAGAACGTGTTGCGGCAAACAGGGCAGTGCCGACGCCTGGGATCTTCGGGTTCAGGCGCGCGAAAGTTCCGATATCGGCCCACCCCTTCGGCAAATCGCCGTAACGGCTGAGGAACTGAAAACCGGCGAGGCCGGACCCTGCCTGCGCCACATGGCAGATGAGGGCGAATTCGCCGGATATGAACCAGTCGGCCAAAAGTTCGGGCGAAAAGCGATCCTCGAGGGCAGTCGTGCCGCCCGCTTCGATGATTTCATTGATGAGCCCGCAGAGTTCATCGGCGTCATCAACCGTCGCGTTGCGAATAGTCAGTTGCGACATGCTCTTCCATCTCCTGATCGATCGCCCAAAATGAAAACGGCCCGGTTTCCCGAGCCGCTTCCTGATCTTGATGCCTGACGCTTAGATGAGCTTGGCGAAGGCAACAGCCGTGTCGGACATGCGGCTGGAGAAGCCCCACTCGTTGTCGTACCAGGACAGGACGCGCACGAAGTTGCCTTCCATGACCTTCGTCTGGTCGGTCGCGAAGATCGAGGAGTGGCTGTCGTGGTTGAAGTCACGGGAAACGAGCGGCTCATCGGTGTAACCGAGGATGCCCTTCAGCTTGCCGTTTGCGGCAGCCTTGATCGCTTCGTTGATTTCGCCGACCGTGGTGGCCTTCTTGGCAACGAACTTGAAATCGACGACCGAAACGTTCGGGGTCGGAACGCGGATCGAGGTGCCGTCGAGCTTGCCCTTGAGGTGCGGCAGAACGAGGCCGACGGCCTTGGCAGCACCCGTCGAGGTCGGGATCATCGAGAGAGCAGCAGCGCGGGCGCGATACAGGTCCTTGTGCATCGTATCGAGCGTCGGCTGGTCGCCGGTGTAGGAGTGGATAGTGGTCATGAAGCCGTGGTCGATGCCAACGGCGTCGTCGAGAATCTTCACGACCGGCACCAGGCAGTTGGTGGTGCAGGAGGCGTTGGAGATGACCAGATGCTCCTTGGTGAGCTGGTCATGGTTGACGCCGAAGACAACGGTCAGGTCAGCGCCGTCGGCAGGAGCCGAAACGATGACGCGCTTGGCACCAGCCGTCAGATGAGCAGCGGCCTTGTCGCGGGCGGTGAAGATGCCCGTGCATTCCATCGCGATGTCGACACCCAATTCCCTGTGGGGAAGGGTTGCCGGATCCTTGATCGCGGTGACCTTGATAGGCTTGCCGCCGCCGACCACGATCGTGTCGCCTTCGACCTTCACTTCGGCCGGGAACTTACCGTGGATGGAGTCGTAACGCAGCAGGTGGGCGTTGGTCTCGACCGGGCCGAGGTCGTTGATGGCGACGACTTCGATGTCCGTACGGCCGGATTCGACGATGGCGCGAAGAACGTTGCGGCCGATACGACCGAAACCGTTGATGGCAACCTTGACTGTCATGTTCATTCACTCCCTAGAGATTGGGATTGCGGATAATAGATGAGGAAGCGCCCGAAGGCACTCCCTTAAAGCTTGGCTTCTGCTGCTGCGACGACGGCGTCCGCCGTGATGCCGAAATGCTCGAACACCTTCTTGGCCGGGCCGGACGCGCCGAAACCCTTCATGCCGACGAAGGTGCCTTCCGGACCGATAAAGGCATCCCAGCCTTCGCGAACGGCGGCTTCGACGGCGATCTTGACCGGCGAGTTGCCGAGGATTTCCTTGCGGTAAGCCTCCGGCTGATCGAAGAAGAGTTCCGTGCAGGGAACGGAAACGACCCGGGTGCTGACACCCTTGCCTTCAAGCGTTGCACGGGCGGCAACGGCGAGTTCCACTTCCGAACCCGAGGCGAAGATCGTGACCTTGGCATCTGCGTTGCCGGCGAGCGTATAGGCGCCGAGTTCGCAGAGGTTCTTCTGATTATACTCGGTGCGGACGGTCGTCAGGTTTTGACGGGTCAGGGCCAGAGCGGACGGATGGTCCTTGCTCTTCATGGCGATCTGCCAGCATTCCGCGGTCTCGACTGCGTCGGCCGGGCGGAAGACACGCAGGTTCGGCACCGCACGCAGGCCGGCGATCTGTTCAACCGGCTGGTGCGTCGGCCCATCTTCGCCAACGCCGATCGAGTCATGGGTGAGCACGTGGATGACACGGATGCCCATGAGCGAGGCGAGGCGGATCGGTGGGCGGCAATAATCCGAGAAGATCATGAAGCCGCCGCCGTAAGGAATAAGACCGCCATGGAGTGCGATGCCGTTCATGGCAGAGGCCATGCCGTGCTCACGGATGCCCCAGTGCATATAGCGGCCGGCGAAATCCGTCGGCGTGATCGAATGCATCTGGCTGGTCTTGGTATTGTTCGACGGCGTCAGGTCAGCGGAGCCGCCGAGCGTTTCCGGCACGAAGCCGTTGATGACTTCGAGCGCATCTTCGGATGCCTTGCGGGAAGCGATCGTCGGCTTGGTTTCGGCAAGCTTCTTCTTGTAGTCGTCGATAGCCTTGTCGAAGCCTTCAGGCAGGTCACCGGCAAAACGACGGGTGAACTCGGCCTTGGCCGGCGACTTGGACAGCGTTTCTTCCCATGCCTTGACGATATTGTCAGAGCGGGTGCCGGCGGCGCGCCATGCGTCGAGGACGTCGGAGGGAACGACGAAGGGCTCGTATTCCCAGTTCAGCGCCTTGCGGGTGGCGGCGATTTCGTCGGCGCCGAGCGGGTTTCCGTGCACCTTGTGGGTGCCTTGCTTGTTCGGAGCGCCAAAGCCGATGACCGTCTTGCAGGCGATGAAGGTCGGACGGTCAGACTTGTGGGCGGCTTCGATCGCATCGGCGATGGCGGCCTGGTCGTGACCGTCAATCTCGATCGTGTTCCAATGAACGGCCTTGAAGCGAGCGACCTGATCGGTCGAGTCGGACAGGGAAACGGCGCCGTCGATGGTGATCGAGTTGTTGTCCCAGAAGAGGATCAGCTTGTTGAGCTTCAGGTGGCCGGCAAGCGCGATCGCTTCGTGGCTGATGCCTTCCATCAGGCAGCCGTCGCCATTGATGACGTAAGTGTAGTGGTCCTGCAATTCCGGACCAAACTCGTCGCGCAGCTTGCGCTCGGCGATCGCCATGCCGACGGCATTGGCAATGCCCTGGCCGAGCGGGCCAGTGGTCGTTTCGATGCCGGTGGCATGGCCATATTCCGGATGGCCGGCGGTCTTGGAGCCGAGCTGACGGAACTGCTTCAAGTCCTCGACCGACATGTCTGGATAGCCGGTCAAATAGAGAAGCGAGTAGAGCAGCATCGAGCCATGACCGGCAGAGAGAACAAAGCGGTCGCGGTTCGGCCAGTGCGGCTTCTGGGGATCGAAGCGGAGATATTTGGTAAAGAGGACAGTTGCCACATCCGCCATGCCCATCGGCATGCCCGGGTGGCCGGAATTCGCCTTTTCGACAGCATCCATGGAGAGGAAACGGATCGCATTCGCCATCCGGTCGTTTTGTTCGCGTGAGGTCATGGCTTTTCCGCTAGTTCCGGGTTTGAGGATGGCCTCGAGCCTGCCAAGACCATCAATGAGAGCGGTCGAGACATACCAGTTGGAACGGCCAAGTCAACAAAATGGAAGCCGTTTGGAGGCCGGGTGCGACGATTTTTGACATTTGACCGTCAAGTTTTACAAAAGACGAATCTTGTGTGACAGGCTTGTGTAAATCGCTCATCCACAGAATAGGGCAGGGGGTAGCCGAGGGGCTTTATTGACGCGCTCCAGCCTAGCTGCATATCCTCTTGAAAATACAGGGTCGGCGACAGAGGCCGATTCGCGGGTCTTGTGCGGGGAACCGGAAAAGACATGACGCCTAATGGCAACATCATCGAAGCTGCGCTTACGGAGCTCAAACAGGCAATCTCGGGCCTCGAGAATGCTGTCGACATGCGCATCGAGCGCCAGCGTGAGCAGGGCGAGATCGAAGGCGAAGTCCGCCGCGTGCATGCCGACCGCTCGCGCCTTGCCCAGGAGCTCGACCAGGCTGAATTCCGCGCGAACCGGCTGGAAGAGGTCAATCGCGAGGTTTCGCGGCGTCTGGTGACGGCGATGGAAACGATCCGCGCGGTTCTTGACCGCTAAGAGGACATGATGACATGGCGCAGGTAACGGTTACGATCGACGGCAAGGCCTATCGCATGGCCTGCGAAGAGGGGCAGGAAGATCATCTGACCGACCTCGCAGTTCGTTTCGACCGTTATGTCGGCCATCTCAAGGGTCAGTTCGGCGAAATCGGCGATCTCAGGATCACCGTCATGGCCGGCATCATGGTGATGGACGAGATCTCGGAGCTGACGCGACGTGTTGCCGGGCTGGAATCGGAGCTGGAGTCGCTCCGCAGCAACCGGGACACGGTAATTGCCGCCACCGCTCGCACGGAAGAAGGCATTGCAGTGGCGCTTTCGGAGGTCACGAGCCGTATTCAGGGCATTACCGACAAGCTGAACGGCCGTACGCCGGCCGAGCTTAATTAATTTGGGAGAGCGGTGCTGCCCCACTGGTGCGGTGCTGCAAATGTCCCTATATTCGCTCACGCGGTCTGTGCTTCTCGACAGGAACAATGAATCCTCGGGGCCATACCCGATCCTTAGGGAGCTGTCCCTGTCCGGGCTCGTGGGTCTGGACATACGGCGCCCACCTACTTTCGTAGGCGCCCAGGATCGAAAGTTTCCACCGGTTGTGTGGATCGCGCTTTATCTCTCGTCGGCGGGTTCTTCTTGGCCGGCGCTGATATTTCCCGACAAGTCCCGCTTTCAGTCGACTGGTGGTTCACTCCAGCCGGTGAGCTTTGCCCAGTCGTAGGCGCCCTCCATGATGATATCGAAAACCGGATCCTTGATATCGTAATAGGCTTCGGCATTGTCAGGGAAAAAGCCGGCGAGGCGTTGCTTGATCAGCCCGTAGGCTGCTGCCGCCGTCGGATGAGCGCGCAGGAAATCCCGGCATAAAAGCGGATAGCGCTGATTGAAGCGGCCCCTTTCACGAACATGGATATTCGCGGGCCGGCCCCTGTTTTTGAAATACAGCTTTCTCAGCTCGCCATCTGCCAGATCGAGACCTGGTGGACAGTGATCGGTTACGATCGAGCGGCTCTCGAACCCCTCGCGTTCGAACGCTGTTCTATCGACCAGCTCAAGAGCATCGACACTCACCTGGATGTCGATGATATCCTTTGCGACAAGTCCGGGCACGGCGGTGGAGCCGATATGATGGAGTGTGGCACCGGCGGGTGCTGCGCGCAGAATGGTCCGCTTCAAACTTGCGAAGTCGTCGGCCCAGCTTTGGCGCGGCGGATGGATTTCTATCGGCATGGAGCGCTCGCTATCGTTGAGCCGTGACAGGGGAATGACGGAGGTCTTCCTCAATGAATGTTCTCGACCAGGAAATCGATGAAGGCCCGGATACGTGCGGCAAGATGTTCGTGACCGGGATAAACGGCGTGAATGAGTTCGATATCTTCAGGATTATAGGTTTCCAATACGGGCACCAGCGTTCCGGCATCAATATCCGGCTGTACATGGAACTGACCGACACGAGAAAGGCCAAGGCCGGCGAGGCAAAGGCTGCGAGCCGTCGGTCCGTTGTTGGTTTCGAGGTTGCCAAAGACGGGTCTCGAGAAGCGGCCGCCATTTTCGGGATTGCGGAATGGCCATTCCTCAGAGGTCGAGCGGAAGCTGAAGGTCAGGCAGTTGTGACGATCGAGATCCTCAGGGCTTTCCGGGATGCCTTGCCGTTTCAGATAGCCGGGTGAGGCAACGATAACGCGGCGGCTTTCGAGGAGCTTGCGCGCCTTCAGTGAGGAATCGCGCAAGGCGCCCGAACGGATGGCGATGTCGGCGCGTTCGCCGATGATATCTATAATGCCATCGCTGAGCGCGAGGTCGAGGTCGACCTCGGGATAAAGCTTCAGGAAATCGGGCACCAGCGGCACGATGTAGCGAACGCCGAAGGCGACCGAGGTGCTCACGCGCAGGCGTCCCCGAGCCACCGTCGTGCCGCCTGCTGCGACGGCGCGTTCCGTTTCCTCGATGTCGGCGAGGATGCGTCGGGAGCGTTCGAGATAGATTTCGCCCTCTGGCGTCAGTTGCAGGGCGCGGGTCGTGCGCACCAGAAGACGCGTGCCGAGACGGTCCTCGAGCCGGGTGACGAGCTTGCTGACGGCGGAGGGCGAAAGCTTGAGCTTGCGGCCAGCGGCCGAGAAGCTTTGCAGTTCGGCCACCTGCACGAAGACATCCATCTCGCCGATGCGGTTATCCATCCGTTTCCTATCTTGAATTCAATTCACAACTGTTGAGCTATTATAGGCAATTATCGAGGAAGTGCGCCACGCCCATATTCCGACCCGAACAAGAACCAATCATCGGGTCACTCTCATGCCACTCGCTCTCTTTGCATTGACGATTGCGGCTTACGCGATCGGCACGACGGAATTCGTCATCGTCGGCCTGCTGCCGACGGTTGCCACCGACCTTCACATCACCCTGCCGCTCGCCGGCCTCATCGTCAGCGTCTATGCGTTGGGCGTTACCTTCGGCGCACCGATCCTGACGGCGTTGACCGGACGGATCGAGCGCAAGCCGCTCATGCTTGGGCTGATGGCGCTCTTTATTATCGGTCACATCATCGCGGCGCTCAGCCCCGGTTATGAAGTGCTGCTGATTGCCCGCGTCGTCTCGGCCTTTGCGCACGGCGTCTTCTTTTCCGTCGGTTCCACCATCGCTGCCGATCTTGTGCCGGAGAACCGAAGGGCGTCGGCTATTGCGATGATGTTCATGGGCCTGACGGTTGCGATCGTCACCGGCGTTCCGCTCGGCACGTTCATTGGCCAGACTTTCGGCTGGCGCACCACCTTTGCTGCCGTTGCCGGTCTCGGTATCGTTGCCTTCGCAGCCATTGCCTTCCTGCTGCCCTCGAACCTCAAGAAGGCTCCGCCGGCCAGCATCGGTGAACAGATCCGCGTACTTGCCACGGGGCGGCTGCTTCTCGTTTACGCCATGACGGCACTCGGTTATGGCGGCACTTTTGTTGCCTTCACCTTCCTTGCGCCGATCCTTGAGCAAGTTACCGGTTTTGCCTCCTCGGCCGTCGGCCTGATCCTGATGCTCTATGGCGTGGCGATTGCCGTCGGCAACGTCGTCGGCGGGCGCATCTCCAACCGTGATCCGGTCAAGGCTCTGACCTTCCTGTTCATCGCTCAAGCACTCGTGCTGGTGCTCTTTGGCTTCACCGCTGTCTCGCCCTGGCTGACGATCCCGACGCTTGCAATCCTCGGCTTCCTGTCCTTCGCCAATGTGCCCGGCCTGCAGCTCTATGTCGTGCAGCTTGCACGTCAGCTGCAGCCGAACGCCGTCGATGTCGCCTCGGCGCTCAATATCGCCGCCTTCAACCTCGGCATCGCCATGGGCGCCTGGATCGGCGGTCTGGTCGTCGAATCCCGCTTCGGGCTAGGCGCCACGCCCTTCGTTGCTGCCGCGCTCGTCACCGTTGCCCTAGGCCTCACCATCAGGAGCGGTGCGCTCGACCGCCGCTCCATCCCGAATGCTGCCGCTGCCTGCAGCGCGGCCTGATCTCTCCGACTTGAAAGGAAACAGCATGAAATTCGTCAGCGCCAATGGYGCCTCCATCCCGGCCCTCGGCTTTGGCACGTTCCGCGTGCCGGGACCCGACGCCGAACGCATGGTCTCCCGCGTGCTCGTCAATGGCTATCGCCACATCGACACCGCGCAGATCTACGGCAACGAGGCCGAGGTCGGCGAAGGTATTCGCCGCTCCGGCGTCGCTCGCGGCGATATCTTCCTGACGACCAAGGTCTGGGTCGAGAACTACAAGCGTGATGCCTTCCTTGCGTCGGTCGACGAGAGCCTGAAGAAGTTGAAGACTGATTATGTCGACCTTCTGCTGCTTCATTGGCCGAACCAGGCCGTACCACTCGCCGAGCAGATCGGCGCACTGAACGAAGTGGCGAAGGCGGGCAAGGTGCGCCATATCGGCGTGTCGAACTTCAATACCGATCTGATGCGGGAGGCCGTCAAGCTCAGTAGTCTGCCAGTCGTGACGAACCAGGTGGAGTATCATCCCTATATCGATCAAACGCCGGTGCTGCGCGCTGCAAAGCAGCTCGATATGTCGGTGACGGCCTATTACGCCATGGCTGACGGCAAGGTGTTCGAGGATGCAACGCTCAAGACGATTGCTGCCAAGCATGGCAGGTCGATCGCGCAGATTGTACTGCGCTGGATCGTGCAGCAGGATTTGATCGCGCTTTCCAAGACAGTCTCGGAACAGCGCGCGCGGGAGAATGCGGCGATCTTCGATTTCGAACTCTCTTCCGATGAGATGTCCGCAATCCATGCGCTGGCGAACCCCGATGGTCGCATCGTCAGCCCGGAAGGGTTGGCTCCCGCCTGGGATAAGGCAGCTTGAGAACGGGCGCTTCGGCGCCCGTTTCCCTATCGGCTAGAGCTGAAGCGAGCGCGGCGATGTCTGCAATTATCGCCGGTTCTTCTTGTGCATACGGGCCTGCCTCGCGGTCCGTATCAGCGGCGCTGTAGCGGGTAAGGCCCATCCTCGAAATTCTGGTCGTGGTAACCCTTTGCGCCGACGAGAAGAGCGAGCGGACTTCTCCATTCCCTGCCGTCGCGCAGGCAATCGAGCAGGTGTCGAAAGTCGTACTTCGGGCGCCAGCCAAGTTCCTGTCGGGCCAGCGCATTGACATAGACGCGGTCGAAGTGCGGAAACATCGTCCATCCGCGCGCCGCGTAAAGTGCGGCCATGTCGGGGAAAAGGCGCTCCGCCGTCACGCGCGCATCACGGCGCAGGTCGGCGAGATCGGCTTCGGTGAAGGGTGCCGTCGCTGAAATGATATAACGACCGAAGCCGATGGACGGCGCTCTTTCCAGTGCCAGCAAATGGGCGTCGACCACATCCTCGATATCGACGCGCCGATAAAGCAACTCGTTGGCCTGTGAGTTGTCGGCGGAGTAGCGGTTGCGAATATCGGGATCGTCGTCATCTTCCGGGAAGAATCGCGAAGTCCTCAAAACGACGACGGGCAGTGACATGGTGCGCGCGAAGAGCTCGCAGATGCCTTCGGCTGCGACCTTCGTAACGCCGTAGATATTTCGGGCAACGGGCAGAACATCTTCGGTGATCCAGGCGGCCGGTTCGCCTGGGGTCGGGCGCAGGGCCGCTCCGAAAGCACTGGTGGTGCTGGTGAAAACGAAGCTTGTTACGCCTACCGCGACTGCCTGCTCGAGAAGGTTCATCGTGCCTGCGACGTTGGTGTCGATGAAATCCTTGTTGGCGTGTGTTCCGACATGCGGCTTGTGCAGCGTGGCGGCGTGGATAATGGCGGTGATGCCTGTCATCGCACGGCGGATGAAATCGGGATCGGTAATCGATCCGGTCATATCGGTAAAAGGCGAGGGTTTGATATCGATGCCGCGGACCCGACGGCCTTGATCCCTCAAGGTGCGCATCAGCGCTTCGCCCAGATGGCCTGTGCTTCCCGTCACCAGTATTGTCATTCTGCGTCTCCGGACAGTTGGTGACGGACGCTAACAAAGGCCGCTCTCGCGGGACAACGCATAATTTATGCAGCGGAATGCAGGAAATCTGCAGGCTCAGTCGAGTGTCGTAACCAATCGTGCGGCGCTGCCGTCAGCCAGGAAGATGCGCTCCCACAATAGCTGCCCGGCCACGATGGGCAGGTGCGGATTATCGTTTGCGCCCGTCTCCAGTGTCAGCGAATTCATTTGGCCTTCATGCCAGCCGAGGCCGGCGAGTTCGCCCTCTGTCTTCACGATTTCCTGCGACGCATAGGAGAGCAAAGACCTGTCCAGGAGATCGGAGACCGGCAGGCGCCATTCGCTCTGCCGTACACTGGAGACTGCGAGAAGCCGGTGGGTGCGGTCGCAGATAAGATGAACCTTGCTCCGGGAATGTTCGACGAGACGTTTCAACGCGGCATCGGCGGAGGATGATTTGCTTGCGAAGATGCTTTCCAGCCGTGTTGCCTGAGCAACGGTGACTGGCAGGATGCCGCGCTCCCAGCGGGAGACGGTTGCCTGATTGACAGCAAGCAATTCCGCCAGATGTTCCTGCTTCATCTTGCGCAGTTGGCGCATGCGACGGATGGCAGATCCGGATATCAGCATGGTTCCTCTCCCTCTAGTTGCCGCAGCAAGCTAGTGCGACGGACCCTCGAGGTCGCTCTTCAGCCGGTCGAGAATCGACAGTGCATGGCCTGCATAGGCGCTGATCCAGCGGTCGTGAATCTGTTTGATCGGCAGGCTGTTCAGATGGTTCCAGCGCTCTCGGCCCTCCTTCCTGGCAATCACCAGATCGGCTTCCTCCAGCACCTTCAGATGCTGCATGACCGTGCAGCGATCCATCTCGGGGAATGCTTCGCAAAGCGCGCCCGTCGTGCGCGGTTCTTCCTTCAGAAGATCGAGAATATCGCGGCGGCGGGGATGCGCCAGCGCCTTGAAAATGGGGTCATCGTCCGATTCACTTGACATGTTATGTTTTTATAACATAATTGGATCAGACACAATGGAGAAGAGGAGGAAGTCGCATGTCCCTCAATATTCGCGTCTCGGGCCGCATCGGCCGCCCGGTGGCTGATGTTTTCGATGCCGTCGTCAATCCAAAGAAGCTCTCGAGCTACTTCACCACCGTGGGCGGGGCGAGCGCGCCCCTGGTTGAGGGCACGACGGTGACCTGGTGGAAAGACGTGCCGGTCGAGGTGGTCGAGCTTGTGCCCGACAGCAAGATCGTGCTGCGATGGGATGGCGCCACGGACGAGGAGAAGAAGGCTTACAAGACCCTCGTAGAGATGAATTTCAAGCCGCTTGATGACGGTGGCACGATGGTGACCATCGCCGAGGATGGTTGGCGTGAGGATGAGCCGGGGCGGCGCGGAACCTACCAGAATCTCGAGGGCTGGACGCAGATGTTCTGCTGCATGAAGGCCTTTGTCGAATACGGCATCAATCTGCGCGAAGGCATGTTCCTCAGCGAAATGCGGGGTGAGCAGGCCAAGGCGCAGGAAGGTTGAGGGGGAGCGTCATGAACGATCTGATCTACGGCGGCGTCGACGTCGCGATGAAGGTTCCGCCGCATCAGTATGAAGCCACCGTTTCCTTCTACCGCGACATTGTGAAGCTGAAGGAAATTGAAGGAGACGATGTTTCCTTCGAGCTTGGGCCGATCCGGCTTTGGATCGACCGGGTGGCGACCATGAGCCAGGCCGAGCTTTGGCTGGAATTCATGACGCCGGATTTCGAGCGTGCTGCAGAGTATCTGGAAAAGGCCGGTGTCCCGCGCTGCGATGCCATAGAGCCACTGCCACCCAATCTTCGCGGCGGCTGGATCCTCAACCCCACAGGCATTGTCCATCTGGTACGGGAGACCAGCCGCAATTAGGCGATGCAGCTGAAACCAATGCCGAGCTGGATCGTGTAGCCGCCGACGAGGCGGCTATATCTCTGTTGGAGGGTTGGAATTGCGCTCCAAAGACGGCAGATTGCTACCTGCGGAAGGCATAGCCCCGCGCAAGGTGTAGCAGACGCACTCGCCTTTGTGACAGAGACTTCGCTTGCCTGTCACGATGCCGGTGCTAATTTCCGGAATCATATCGATTAAATCCCAGGAGATTTCAGATGCAGCTTGGCATGGTAGGTTTGGGCCGTATGGGCAATTACATGGTCCAGCGCTTGATGCGGGGCGGCCACGAATGTGTGGTCTATGACGCCAAGCCGGAAAGCGTCGCCGATCTTGTTGGGCTCGGTGCCGAAGGCAGCGGCTCGCTCGAAGAATTCGTTTCGAAGCTTGCCCGTCCGCGTGCAGTCTGGCTGATGCTGCCGGCTGCGATTACCGACAAGGTTATCGCCTCGATCGTTCCGCTGCTCCATGACGGCGATATCCTGATCGACGGCGGCAACTCCTACTATCATGACGACATCCGCCGCGGCGCCGAGCTCATCACCAAGGGCATCCACTACGTCGACGTCGGCACCAGCGGCGGCGTGTTCGGCCTCGAGCGCGGCTATTGCCTGATGATCGGTGGCGAGAAGGGCATCGTGCAGCATCTGACGCCCATCTTCGCAGCGCTGGCGCCAGGCGCGGGCACGGCGGAAAACTCGCCGAACCGCACGCCCGAAGCTGCAGCTCTCAGCACCGCCGAGCAGGGCTTCCTTCATTGCGGACCGCATGGCGCAGGCCACTTCGTCAAGATGGTCCATAACGGCATCGAATACGGTCTGATGGCCGCTTATGCCGAAGGCCTCAACATCCTGAAGCACGCCAATGTCGGCGCCCTGACGCATGAGGCCGATGCCGAGACGGCTCCGCTCTCCCATCCGGAATTCTACCAGTACGATTTCAATCTGCCGGAAGTTGCGGAAGTCTGGCGCCGCGGCAGCGTCATCACCTCGTGGCTGCTCGATCTGACGGCCGATGCGCTGCACAAGGACCCGGTGCTTACTCAGTATGCCGGCCGCGTTTCGGACTCCGGCGAGGGCCGCTGGACGATCATGGCGGCGATCGATGAAAGCGTGCCGACGCCGGTACTCAGCGCTGCCCTTCACGGCCGCTTCTCCTCGCGCGACCAGGACGAATTCGCCAACAAGGTGCTTTCGGCCATGCGTGCCGGCTTCGGCGGTCATGCCGAGAAACCACATAAGTAGAGCAAGCGCATTTCTCATGTCAGCCGCCGGCCGCAAGGCAGGCGGCTTTCTTTTTGCCGGTATTCAGCTAAACCGTTTGTTCGTCTGGCTTTTCCGTTGTGGCACTTGCATAAAAGCCTGACCTGTAACATCGGAGGCGGGCATGCGGCGAATTTCTGCGATCGGCATCTGCAGCATCATGATGCTGTTTTCTCTTTTCGGCGCCGTTTCCGCACAAACGACGCCGGCAGCCTCCACCGACGTTGCGCCGCCGCCTGCCCAGGTGCGGCAGATGATGGAGCTGATGCAGACGCCGGAGGTCAAGCAATGGATGGCGACGCAAATGGCGGCGCCTGCTGCCTCGACCGACAATAACGAGGAAATGTCGATATTGTCGGGCCGCCTCCAGCACGCCCGCCGGCATATCGCCATGGTCTCGGGTGCTGCAATGACATTGCCATCCGAAATCACGCGGGCCTCATCGCTCTTCTGGGGCGAGTTGGGAGCCGCGGGTTCGCTGCGCATGGCCGCACAATTTCTGGCTATCCTCGTCACCGGTTTTGTCGTCGAAATCCTGGTGCGACGGGCCGTGCGCGAAAGGCGGGAGCGGGCGGCGCAAATGACGGGCACGCGGCTTGCTGCGCGCGTCATTCCGGCCATTGTCTTCGGCCTTGCCACCGGGCTTGCGTTGATCAGCTTCAACTGGCCGCCGATCAGCCTGAATATCGCGATTGCCATTGCGGTCGCTGTCGTCGTGCAGCGCTTCGCTGTTTCCATCGGCGGTGTCATCGTCGATCTCGTCACCCTGCCGCGCGGCGAGGGAGAGACGGTTGCGGTCGATCCGGCGGTCGCACGATTCTGGTTTCGTCGCTGCATTCTGTTCGTCATCTATTTCGTCTTCGGCTGGGCCGTTCTCCAATCGATGGAACCGCTCGGCTATTCGATGGCTACACGCTATCTGGTCGGCTATGTGCTTGGGATCGGCCTATTCCTGATCGCTACGGAAGCGGTCTGGTCGCGACCGGGCAATGAAACGCGGCGCAGTCATGCTGCTACCTGGTTGTTGACCCTCTATTTCGCCCTGCTCTGGGGCATCTGGGTCCTGAGCTTCGATTGGCTTCTCTGGGTCTGCATCTATCTCATACTGTTGCCACGGGTACTTGCCGTCTCGACGCTCGCAGTCAAATCCTTCCACCAGGCCGAAGCCGGTTTCCTTGCCAAGCGCCATATCGCGACCGTTTTGCTCGATCGCGGTGTAAGGGCTCTGATCATCGCCCTTGCCGCGATCTGGCTCGGACGCATGCTCGGCGTCGAAACCGCTGCGATGATGACGTCAAACGAGACGATGATCGACCGGGTGGCGCGCGGCACGATCGGCGGCATTGTCATCCTGCTTGCGGCCGATCTGCTCTGGCATCTGGTCAAGGCCTATATCGACGGCAAGCTTCTGGATTCACCCACTGACGGTACGGTCAGCGATGAGGAAAAAGTCAAGCGTGCCCGTCTGCAGACGCTCCTGCCGATCTTCCGCAACATCCTTGCCGTCGTCATCGTCGTGATCGCCATCCTCATGGTGCTCTCAGGTCTCGGCATTGAGATCGGGCCATTGATTGCGGGTGCCGGTGTTGTTGGCGTTGCGGTTGGTTTCGGCGCGCAGACGATCGTCAAGGATGTCATCAGTGGCATGTTCTATCTGTGGGACGATGCTTTTCGTGTCGGTGAATATATCGAAAGCGGCAGCCACAAGGGCGTGGTCGAGGCCTTCAGCCTGCGTTCCGTCAAACTCCGCCATCACCGCGGGCCGCTGACCACGGTGCCTTTCGGCGAACTTGGGGCCGTCAAAAACCTCAACCGCGACTGGACGATCGACAAGATCAGCCTGAATGTCACTTATGATACGGACCTCGTGAAGACGAAGAAGATCATCAAGCAGATCGGCCAGCAACTTCTCGATAACCCGGAATGGGGTCCGAATATCATCGAAACTTTGAAGATGAAGGGTGTCGAACAGTTCGGCGAATTCGCAATCGAGATCCGGCTCTCGATGATGACAAAGCCCGGCGAGCAGTTCGTCATCCGCCGCAATGCGCTGGCGATGATCCGCAACGCCTTCAAGGAAAACGGCATCGAATTCGCCGTTCCGACGGTGCAGGTCGCCGGCGAGCGTGACATTGATGCGAGTGTCGCTGCGGCGCGCTACGCGGTACAAGCCCATGCCGGGGGCGAACCGGCGGCCTGATCTTCCAATGCAAGGCAGAGCTTACGAAATTGCAATGCGATCACGCCTGTGCGCTGCGCAAATTTGCCCCAATTGGGGATGAAGGAGGCGGCAAGTGCGCGGGTGTGGGTAGCCGCAACATGGTTCATAGAGCTTGCATGTTGCGTATGTTACGTCTCTCAGAAGAGATTCCCGCCAAATTGGCAATTGCAGCAGGTAATAAATGTCGGGTCACGGCAAGTTGGAAGAGAATTCAGAGACGGAAGAGGGTTTTTCCGTCGGCGCAGTTTTCCGGCGCTATCGCACGCCTCTGACGGCTCTTGCCACGCTCCTCATTTTGCCCTCGGCAACCCGGCCGAGCTCGATCCTGCTCGCCTTGCTCTTCACGGCGCTGAGCTTTCTGGCACTCGTTTTCTACGATCTCAACGCCATCGACTATATCGGCAAGCGGCTGCCTTTTCCGCATGTCGCGCTCACCGCCTTCAGCGCCTATGCGGTCGGCAATACTGCCGGTTTCGGTGCATTGTCAGGCGGGGCGATCCGTTACCGTGCCTATACGAGGCTTGGGATTTCGCCTGARGATATCGGCCGGATCATTGCTTTCGTGACGTTGTCTTTCGGCCTCGGCCTTGCGGCTGTGGCTGCAATCGCGCTTCTCGTTATTGCCGATGAGATTGCRCCGCTGATCAATGTCAGCGGCCTGTGGCTTCGGATCGTCGCGGCGGTCATCCTGGCGATCCTCGGCTCTCTCATGATTGTCGGTCGCGAGGGCAGGGTGATCGAAATCGGTTCGATCGCGCTTCGCCTGCCGGATTCGCGCACCTGGTCGCGCCAGTTCCTGGTGACCGCATTCGATATCGCGGCTTCCGCCTCGGTGCTCTACGTGCTCCTGCCTCAAACGGCGATCGGTTGGCCGGTGTTTCTGGCGGTCTACGCGATTGCCGTCGGRCTTGGCGTGCTGAGCCATGTGCCGGCGGGYCTTGGCGTTTTTGAAACCGTCATCATCGCCTCGCTCGGYAGCGCGGTGAACATTGATGCCGTTCTCGGCTCACTGGTTCTTTATCGCCTGATCTATCACGTCTTGCCGCTGCTGATCGCCATCCTTGCGGTGTCGGCGACCGAGCTTCGCCGCTTCGTGGATCATCCTGCGGCGTCCAGTGTGCGGCGCATCGGCGGGCGGCTGATGCCGCAGCTTCTTTCGGCACTGGCGCTGCTTCTGGGCGTCATGCTGATCTTTTCGAGTGTGACGCCGACGCCCGATCAGAACCTCGAATTTCTCTCCAACTATCTGCCGCTGCCAATTGTCGAAGGTGCGCATTTCCTCTCCAGCCTGCTCGGGCTTGCCCTTGTCGTTGCGGCCCGCGGCCTTGGCCAGCGGCTCGATGGTGCCTGGTGGGTTGCGGTATTTTCCGCCGTTGCTGCCCTGACGCTTTCGCTGCTGAAAGCGATTGCGCTTGTCGAAGCGGCTGTCCTGGCCTTTCTGGTTTTCGGCCTCTTTGTTAGTCGCCGACTTTTCACCCGTCATGCTTCGCTTCTCAACCAGGCGATGACGACATCCTGGCTGACGGCGATTGCCGTGATCATTGTCGGAGCTGTCGTTATCCTGCTCTCTTCGT
>NZ_JBFTME010000008.1:0-340602 GCF_056396805.1 Rhizobium sp. 05N49 | reverse complement strand
AGCGAGACGAAGCCGCCGAAGGCCATGATGAGCGCTCCGCCCCAGATGCAGAGGATGAACGGTTTCCACCAGATGCGCACGACGATGCCGCCGTCCTTCGTCGCGTCACCCAGCGAGACATAGAGCTGGCTGAGGCCGAACGTGAGAATACCGGCCTCCGTCGTCGGCATCTGCCGGGCAGTGTAGAGCCGCTTGGCAGACCAGACATCGGCCACCTCGGCGCCACCACGACGGATCGAGAAATGGCCGCGATCCTCGGTGTAGTTCGGGCCGGTTGCCGGCCGCATGCCGTCAAAGAGGATGCTGTAGCCGCCGGCCTCCGTCGACTGGCCCTGCTTCATCTCGACCACATGTTCGGTCTGGAAGGTGGTCACGGCGACGATGCCGAGCACGGTGACGCCAAGACCGGCATGGGCAAGCGCGGCGCCGAAGGCCGAGCGCGGCAGGCCGGTCAGRCGGCGCCAGGCRATATCAGCCTTCACCTTGCCGATGCCGGCGCGATACCAGAGGTCGGCCGCCGCGCCAAGGATCAGGAACAGGCCGGCGGCAAGGCCGATCACTRCCATGACCGGGCCGCCATGTTCGATATAGAAGAAGACRAGGGCTGCGACGAAAGCGAGACCGGCCACGACATAGAGCCGCTGCAGSGCGCCGAGCAGATCGCCGCGTTTCCAGGCRAGCAGCGGGCCGAAGGGCACGATGATCAAAAGCGGCGCCATCAGCAGGCCGAATGTCAGGTTGAAGAAGGGCGGGCCGACGGAGATCTTGTCGCCRGTCAGCGTTTCCAGCACCAGCGGATAGAGCGTRCCCGTCAGCACCGTGCCGCAGGCAACCGTCAGGATCAGGTTGTTGACCACCAACGCGCCCTCACGCGAGATCGGCGCAAACAGACCGCCGGCCGACAGAAGCGGCGCGCGGAAGGCAAAAAGCGATAGCGCCCCGCCGATGAAGATCAGGAGAATGCAGAGGATGAAGACGCCGCGGCTCGGGTCGCTGGCGAAAGCATGGACCGAGGTCAGGACGCCGGAGCGCACCAGGAAAGTGCCCATCAGCGACAGCGAGAAGGTSAGGATGGCAAGCAGCACCGTCCAGATCTTCAGCGCTTCGCGCTTTTCCATGACGAGGGCCGAGTGCAGAAGTGCGGTGCCGGCAAGCCAGGGCATGAAGGAGGCGTTYTCCACYGGATCCCAGAACCACCAGCCGCCCCAGCCGAGTTCGTAATAGGCCCAGTAGGAGCCCATGGCGATGCCGAGCGTCAGGAAGGTCCAGGCAGCGAGCGTCCAGGGCCGCACCCAGCGCGCCCAGGCGGCATCGATGCGGCCGTCGAGAAGGGCGGCAACSGCAAARGAGAAGCAGACGGAGAAGCCGACATARCCGAGATAGAGRAGMGGCGGATGGATGGCGAGGCCGATATCCTGCAGCACCGGGTTCAGATCCTTGCCCTCGGCCGGCGCCGGATCGAGGCGGGTGAAGGGATTGGAGGTCAACAGGATGAAGAGGATGAAGGCGACCGAGATCCAGGCCTGGACCGAGAGCACATTGGCCTTCAGCGTATCGGGCAGATTGCGGCCGAAGATCGCGACCAGCGCGCTGAACAGCGCCAGGATCAGAAGCCAGAGCATCATCGATCCCTCGTGATTGCCCCAGACGCCGGAGTACTTGTAGATCAGCGGCACCAGCGAATGCGAATTCTCCCAGACATTCTGGACGGAGAAGTCGGAAACCACATGGGCATAGGTSAGCACGCCGAAGGAGAAGGCAACGAGGGCGAAGAGCAGGACCGAGCCGAGCGGCGCCACATCCATCATCGCCTGATCGCCGCGCCTTGCACCGATCACAGGTACGACCGACAGGATGATTGCCGTTGCGAGCGCCAGAACCAGCGCATAGTGGCCGATCTCGATGATCATGGCGTTGCCCTTGTCTGTTGYCCCTGGGCTTCCTGGCCCTTTGCCGCCTCGCCTTGCGGTGCGGCCCCCTTGCCCTCTTCCCAGAGGCCCTGSGCCTTCAGCCTGTCGGCGACTTCCTTGGGCATRTAGGTCTCGTCATGCTTGGCAAGCACGGTATCGGCGGTRAAGACATTGCTGCCTGTCTCGAACGTGCCCTCGGTCACCACSCCCTGCCCTTCGCGGAAGAGATCGGGAAGGATGCCCTGGTAGCGGACATTGACGAKCTGMCCGCTCGGATCGGTCACGGCRAAACGCACGACCGAGCCCTCGCCRCGCATGACGCTGCCCTCGCCCACGAGGCCGCCRAGGCGGATGCGGGTGCCCGGYGCGATCGGGTTGCTGGCGAGWTCGCCGGGCATGTARAAATAGGCGACCGACTGGCTGAAGGCGAACATGACGAGCAGCACGGCGGCGGCAATGAAGCCCATGCCGCCGGCAATCACCGCCATGCGTTTCTGCTTGCGCGTCATTCGCTCAATCCCTCCGTCGCGATGCCGAGCTCCTTGCCGAGCGCCAGCAGCTGCCTGCCCTCATCGCCTGATRCMGGGAAGGCYGCAAGCCCACGCTTCAGRGCGCCYGCRGCGCGATCCTTGTCGTTCAATACGGCGTAAGAGCGGACGAGACGCATCCAGCCCTCGAAATTGTTGGGATCAGCTGACAGCTTCGCATCGAGGCTTTCCACCATGCCGCGGATCATCTGCTGCCGGTCGCCGCTACTCATCGTCTCGGCCGCGGCCACATCCTCGGAAGTCGGGCCGCCCGGCGCCGCGGGCTGGGCCTCGGGCGCTGCAGCCTGACCGCCATTCTTGGCGATGTGCTCGTTGACCAGCGGCAGCCAGGGGGCATCGGCAGGCGATTGCTTCGCCAACGTCTCGAAAGCGCTCCGCGCCTCTTCCGGCTGACCCGCCTGCTCCATGCTCAAGGCAATGTAGAAACGTGCACGCGGATTGTTCGGCTCGAGAGAGAGAACCTGTTTGAGTTCATCGAGCACCTCTGTCGTCACCGTGCCATTTGAGGTGGCCATGAGCGTTTCCGACAGCCCTTCAAGACGGCGAACATTGGCTCCGTCCAGGCGAAGCGCGGTTCGATACGCCTTTGCCGCGTCATCCACCCGGCCCATCTTCAGGTAAACCGGAGCGATGATGTCCCATCCCCGCCCGTCCTCGGGGCGCTCGGCGAGATGATTCTCCATCTTCTTCACGAGGATTGCGAGATCCTCGCCCGGCTCCGCGAGCCTCGTCGCCAAAGGACGCGAGGGGATATCAGGAGAACCGAGAGAGACATAAAGAGCGATACTGAGTACGGGCAGGAACACGGCTATCACGTGTTTGAGCCATCTGTCGGAGCGTTGCGGGGTCTGCGCCGGCCGGTCGTTATCGGCCGCCTTGAACAGCCGGCGCGCCGTCTCTGCTTTGGCCAGTTCGTATTGGTCCGGCGAGATACGCCCGAAGGCGATATCCTCGTCGAGTTCCAAAAGCTGGTCGCGATAGACCTTGCCGGCATCCGCTTTGCTGCTCGCTGTCTTCCTCCCCGTTGAAAGCGGATGAAGCAGGATGGCAGTCGCTGCGGTTGTGATCACCGCGAAAAGAACCCAGATCGTCATTGTTGCAGCCATAATGGCTGAACTCATAGCGTCAGCAGCGGACCGGACATTGACGAGGATCAATTATCTCGATGTTCGTCCCGGTCGACCGGTGAAGACATAACCGACGCCGCGGACAGACTGAATGAGATCCGGGCTCTTCGGATCATCCTCGATCTTCTTGCGCAAGCGGACGATCTGGGCGTCTATTGCGCGATCAAAGGCTTCGAGATTGCGGTTTCTCGTCAAATCCATGAGCGTTTCGCGCGAAAGAACCCGGCCGGGATTACGCACGAAAACAAGAAGCATATCGAACTCGCCCGTCGTTAAGGCAACGTCGTCGCCCTGGGGTGAGGTCAGCCGCCTGCGCGACACATCGAGGGACCAGCCTTCGAAGGCGAGCGTTTCGTCTTCTCCCTTGGCAGTACGGGTCGCATCCGAGGAGGTGCGGCGCCGCAGGATTGTCCTCAGACGAGCCAGCAGTTCTCTCAGATGAAAGGGCTTGGCGATGTAATCATCGGCGCCGACTTCAAGGCCGACGACCTTGTCCGTGACATCGTCCTGACCGGTCAGCATGAGTACCGGCACATCGGATGTGCTTCGAAGCTCCCGGAGCAGTTCGAGACCATTCTCGCCGTTCGGGAGCACTAGATCGAGAAAAATTGCCGCGAAAGAGCTCTTGGCAAGTTCGGAACGCATCGCCGCACCGTTTGCGACCGCGTTCACCTTAAATCCGTTGTCTTCGAAGTAACGCATCAGCATCTGCCTGATCCGCGCGTCATCATCGACCACCAGAATCCTGTCCGGTTCCATTGTCCTCGTTGAGCTTGTTTCGACTTGCCAATCAGATAGCGCAGGAATTCGGCCAGCGCCACCGCTCTCAGCGCCGCATGCGATAGTTCCCAAAGAAACCTGGTGATGACCGCCTGGTAGGATTTGTCGCCACAACCTCCAACGCCATGACTTCGGACAGCTGACGCGATTGTCGCTAACAGACCTGACGCAGCAGAACGACGTTTTCAATGCGCACAGTTCGACCCTTCACGTCGACCCCGCATCTTGCGAGAGCGGCAAATGCCCTGGAAAGGGCCTCCGGCCCAAGCCC
Source organism: Rhizobium sp. 05N49 (assembly GCF_056396805.1). Taxonomy (NCBI): domain Bacteria; kingdom Pseudomonadati; phylum Pseudomonadota; class Alphaproteobacteria; order Hyphomicrobiales; family Rhizobiaceae; genus Rhizobium; species Rhizobium sp. 05N49. The sequence goes on along the minus strand of NZ_JBFTME010000008.1, from coordinate 335,966 downwards.
GAGTTTTCCAGCCAAAATCTGCTTCTTGTACGGAAGATGGAATGTCGCCTGAAGAGCCGCTTCCGGGCACTGCCGCAACAGGAAATTCGCCACACGTTGGATCGCAGTATGCAAACGGTCGCCAGCAATGCCATCGAAAGCTTCAAGAAGGTGGCGGGCCGATATCTTCAGCAGGTTGCGCTGGAGTTGCGGGCATTTGTCGGCCAATGCCCGCAGCGCCGCAGCTTCGAACAGCACGAGATCGCTCAGGGCGCCGGCACATGCGCCGTGCGCATAGTTACCGCCGAGCACAATGACATATTCGGCGATGAAGTCGCCTGGTTCGCAGACGCGGATATCCGCATCACGCCCGCTCGATACGGTTCGTGTCAGCCTGACAACGCCGCTTGCGACATAGACGACGTGGATGCCGGGCTCACCTTCCGAGAGAATCTCTTCGCCCAGCACATAGGTGCGCCGGCGAGCGAGGGCCGCAAGTCGTCTCGCGGTATCCTCGTTCAGCCCATGAAACAGGTCTGACCGCAAAAGCCGTTCGTTGTTAGAAAGCATCGGTCCTTTTCCGGCTGATGCTATCATGTAGCGGTCGGATCGGAATCATCATCGGAAATCACCCGCCAGGAAGCGCCCTCCAGATCGTCATACTGACCGCTCTTCAGGGACCAGAGGAACGCCGCCAATCCGAGGCCGCCCATGAAAAGTGCAATCGGAATCAGATAGATGAGCATATTCATGCGGCTTTCACCTCCTGATCGTGGATCGGCCTCTGCAAGGCCGGCGAAGAAGCGTTTCGTGCCGTAAAAGCGTTGAGACGCAGGGCATTGGTGACGACGATGATCGAAGAGGTTGACATCGCCACGGCAGCAATCAGCGGCGTGGCGAGGCCGGCGATCGCGATCGGTACGGCCAGAACGTTATAGCCGATCGCGAGTGCGAAATTCTGCCGGATGAGCGCGGCCGAGCGTCGGGCGATCCGGATCGCATCGGGCACGGCATCGAGTCTCTCGTTGAAGAAGACGAGGTCGGCCGCCTGGCGTCCTATGTCGGAAGCGCTGGACGGCGCCATCGAAACATGGGCTGCGGCGAGCGCAGGCGCGTCATTGATGCCGTCGCCGACCATCAGGACGCGCCGTCCCGCCGCTCGCAGGGCCTCGCAGGCTTCCACTTTCTGCTTCGGGGTCAATGCGCCAAGGGCGCGATCGACGCCGAGGCTGCGCGCCGTGCTTTCGACGACGGATTGGCGGTCCCCGGAAAAAATCAGCGTCAGGAAACCGGCCGATTCCAGATCGGCGACCGCCTCGGCCGCGCCCGGACGAAGCGTGTCATCGAAGAAGAAGCGGGCCAGCACCACCCCGTTTGCCGAAAGCACGACTTCGGACAGCGGACTGTCTGATGTCGCGATCTCGGCCTCGCCGCAGGCGAAGGATGCGTTTCCGAGCCTGTAGACGATATCGCCGCGCGAGGCTTCGAGACCGCCGCCTGCGACCTCTGTCACGCGATCGAATTGCTCCGCCATGACCGCCTGGCGGGCGAGCGACTGCGAGAGCGGATGCCTGGAATGCAGAGCAAGTCCCGCGGCGATCGCAATGTTCTTAACATTGTCGGCCTCGGTCCGCATGAGCCTCGGTTGCCCGAGCGTCAGCGTGCCCGTCTTGTCGAAGGCGACGGCGTCGACTTCGGCGAGCCGCTCGAGCGCCGAACCGTCCTTGACCATGACGCCCCTGCGAAAGAGCTCTCCGGCTGCGACGACCTGCACGACCGGAACGGCCAGTCCGAGGGCGCATGGGCAGGTAATGATGAGCACGGCAACGCCGACGAGCATCGCCTGCTTCCAGTCCCCGCCGATGATGCCCCAGCCCAGAAATGACACCAGCGCAAGCAGGTGCACGGCGGGCGAATAAAGTGCTGCGGCCCTGTCGGCGATCCGCCGGTAACGCGCCCGTCCGCCTTCCGCAGCCTCCATCAGGCCGATGATCTCGGCAAGCAGCGAGTTGCGTGCCAGCTTCGTTGTGCGCACGATGAGCGAGCCTGTCAGGTTCATGGCCCCGGAATGGACATCCGTTCCCGGTTTTACGGCTACCGGGCTGCTCTCACCCGTCACGATCGACAGGTCGAGATCGCTCTCGCCGCTGGCGACGATACCGTCGACCGGGATGCGGTCGCCGGCCGCCACGGCAAACTCGTCACCGACGGCGATCTCCTCAACCGCCACGTAGCGTCTCGACCCATCGGCCGCCAGCACCAACGCCCCGCGCGGAGCAAGCCGCGCCAGCCCGTTGATCGCTGCGCGCGCCTTCTCGCGCATGACGTGGTCGAGGGTCCGGCCGATCAGAAGGAAGAACAGCAGTGATACGGTCGCATCGAACCAGGCATGCTCGCCATGATGCATCGTCTCCCAGAGCGAAACCGCATAGGAGAGCGTCACGGCGAGTGAGATAGGCACATCCATGTTCGTGCGCCCGCGCTTCAACGCGTTCCAGGCCGATTGAAAGAAGAACCGGCCGGAATAGACGAGCGCAGGCGCTGCGATCATCGCCGAGATCCAATGGAACATGTCACGCGTCGCGGCATCCGCGCCCGACCAGACAGATACGGAGAGAAGCATGATGTTTGTCGCGGCAAAACCCGCGACCCCGACCGCAAGGAGAAGCTGGTTCCGTGTCTTGTCGCTTTCCGGCGCAAGCGGCGTGAAGAGATGGACCCTGTATCCGGTCGCGCTGATCGCGGCAGTGATGCCGGTCGGATCGACCGGTTTGTTGTCCATCTCCTCGGCATAGACGCAGCTCACACGCCTGGAGGTGAGGTTCACCCTGGCCTTGCGCACATAGGGCAGGCCCGACAGAGCCCGCTCGATGGTCGATATGCAGGCGCCGCAATGGACGTCAGGCACGCTGAGATCGAGCTGACGAAGGCCTCCGCCGAGCGCATGGCTTACAAGTCCGATCTCCTCGGCGCTGAAGGCGGTCGTGCTCATCGCCAGGACGCCGTCCGCATTCATGGTGCAGCAGGTCATTGGCCGAACTCCGCAGTGTCGATGCGCACGGCCTCGTGCATGACGATCTCGCCGCTGCGGCGCGAGGTGACCTCGACGATCCAGTCGCCTTCGGCGATTACGTGATCCGCCTCGAACCGCCCTTCCGAAAGTTTGATCAACGCAACGCGAAAATCTTCATGATCGCCGACCGGCCGCTTGAAGTTGGCCACGACGTCGTCGACAACAGCCGGCGAGCCGTCCCTGTTGCTGATGTCATAATGGATTTCGCCGCTCTTCAGCGAAAGCCTGCCCGCGATCCCGGAGGCAGCCATCGCCTTCATGGCGGCGGCCTTCTCATTGAATTCCTGGCTGGCGACATAGGTGTTTTCGACCACGAGCCCGCTCCAGCTCGATGAGGCGTACCAGGCCATCGTAAAGTTGACGGCGATGATTACGCCGAAGAAAGCACAGGTCGTCAGCAACATATGCCTGCCGGTGAATCCTTGCGTGCGGGTGCTCATCTGACATCTCCTGGGGCGTTGAATGCGGCGCGATAGGTCGCGCGGTCGGCGTGACCGGCATCTTCGATCGAAAAGAGGAATTCGTTGATCGCGTCGCCCGTCGGCTTGCGGGTGACGAATACCTTGAGTGTCGTGGCTGCGTCGGGCGCGGCGTCGATCGTGAACCGACGTCCTTCCTCCTTGCCGAGTTCAGGAATCCGCATCGTCGCGCCATCGATGCCCGACAGGGTCAGCTCGATCGTTCGCGGTTTGGGGACCATGTTGAGGACGCGCAGCGTATATCCGTTGCGGATCGATCCGTCGCTTTCCAGCACGTATTGCGGATTGCGGTCATGGACGACATTGAGCTCCAGCCGTTCGCGCATCGACAGGTGCACGAGCATGGCAATGCCAATGCAGGTCCAGACGCCCGCGTAAAAGACGACGCGCGGCCGGAAGATGATACGCCAGTTGAAGTGGCGAATGCCGTCGACAAAGGAACCATCCGGATTTCTGACGCGCGCCGGCTGGACCGGCGTCCTGCCTGCGTCGGTGGCGATGTTCATGTTGCTCGCATATTCGCTGAGCGTCGCATAGGCTATCAGGCCGCGCGGTTTGCCGATCTTGTCCATGACATTGTCGCAAGCATCGATGCAGAGCGCGCAGGTGATGCACTCCATCTGCTGGCCATCGCGGATGTCGATGCCCATCGGACAGACCGCAACGCAGGCATTGCAGTCGACGCAGTCACCGACGGCCTGTCCCTCCGCCTGCGTCTTCTTGGCATGGCGCGAGCGCTGCTCACCCCGCCAGTCGTTATAGGTCACGACCAGCGAGTTCTCATCGAGCATGGCGCCCTGTATGCGCGGCCAGGGGCACATGTAGGTGCAGACCTGTTCGCGCAGGAGCCCGCCAAAGACGTAGGTGGTCGACGTCAGAATGGCGACCGTGGCGTAGGCGACGGCCGGAGCCTGCCCGGTGAAGAGCCCTTTGACGAGCGTCGGCGCGTCGGCGAAATAGAATACCCACGCGCCGCCGGTGAGAACGCCGATGACAAGCCAGGTCGCATGCTTGAGCAGGCGCTTGCGAAGCTTGTCGAACGTCCACGGCCCGGCGTCCAGTTTCATTCTGGCATTGCGGTCGCCTTCGATGGCGCGCTCGACGACAAGAAAGAGGTCGACCCAGACCGTCTGCGGACAGGCATAACCGCACCAGGCGCGGCCGACTGCCGAGGTGACCAGAAACAGGCCGAACCCAGCCATGACCAGCAACCCGGCGACATAGTAGAACTCCTGCGGCCAGATCTCGATGAAGAAGAAAAAGAAGCGGCGCGACGACAGGTCGATCAGGATAGCCTGGTCGGACGCATAAGGTCCGCGATCCCAGCGGATCCAGGGCGCAAGATAGTAGATCGCGAGCGTGATCAGCATCACGATCCACTTGAACCGACGAAAATGTCCTTGAACCCTCTTGGGAAAGACCTTCTTACGAGCCGCATAAAGCGGCTGACGGTTGCGCCGGGCGTTGACCGGCTCCGCATTGACGCGTTCCACTAATTTGGGATCGGGTGCTGTGTAGAGGTTCATGGGCCTGTTCCGATTTGTGACTGCCCTTCTCCTCCGTTTCCAGCTGACCATCCTTGATTCATATCAAGAACGTCGTTTGCACGGCACATACGCTGCGCAGGCAGGATGCGGCCCTGAAGAGCCCGGCAATCGACAGGCATAGGCGGTTGCGTCCGATCGCTCCTTGCGCTTGGTCAAAGAAAAAGGGCCGCGCCCGGGAGAGGGGGCACGGCCTGGAGGACAACGGGGAGAAGCCGCTGGGACGTCCTCGTTTGCAGATTTAGCGGCTGGTCGGGTTGTGATCTTTGAGGCAGATCAAACTTACGATCGAACTGCCGATCTTTGCGGGATCTTCCTGTTCGCAGGACGGTGGTGYGGACCTTGCTCGCATCGACACACGCGAGCGGATCACCGCACGCGGGGTGCCATAGAGTTCAAGGAGCGCATTATGGTCATGGTTCGTCATCGTGCAGGTTCCTTATTGGCCGCCGCCGAGCGAGTGGACGAAGACGGTGAGTTCCTTGACGGTCGTGTCTCCAAGGCGCGCGGACCAGGCCGGCATGACGCCATGTTTTGGAGCTGCGACCTGTCTGATGATGGCGTCCTCACCCCTGCCCTTCAGCCAGATGGCATCGGCAAGATCCGGTGCGCCCATCTCCGCCTTGCCCCTGGCATCCTCGCCGTGACAGGCCGCACAATTGTCCAGGAATACCTGCTTGCCGGGTTCCACAAGCCCTTCGTCGGATGGCTTGTTCGTCAGGCTCCATACATAGGCTGCGACCTGGCGGATCTGATCCTTGTCGATCATGTCTGCGAAAGCAGGCATTTCGGAGACATGCGTGTCCGTGTCGCCGTCGAAGCGAATGCCATGGGCGATCGTCGTCTGGATGGAATCAAGGTCACCACCCCAGAGCCAATCGTCGTCGTTAAGGTTTGGGAAACCCGGTCCACCGCTCGCACCGGAACCGTGGCACGGCGCGCAATTCACCTTGAAGGCGGAAGCGCCGCCGGCGATCGCGAATTCGCGAAGCGCCGGGTCGGCATCGATTTCCTGCACGGTCTTGGCGGCGATCATGTCGTGAAACTTCGTCTGCGAGGCCTTGGCCAGATCAAGTTCTTGCTGCAGTTCGGCGCGGCTCGAAAAGCCGAAATAGCCCTTGGTGGCTGATGTGATCATGGGAATGGCCGGATAGGCGATCGCATAGCCTATTGCCCACAGGATCGTCGCATAGAAGGTCCAAACCCACCACCGTGGCATTGGATTGTTCAATTCACGGATCCCGTCCCATTCATGGCCGGTGGTTTCGACGCCGCTGATTTCATCGATATGTTTTTCCGACATCTCAATCGTCCTTCAAAGGAATATTGGCGGCATCCTTGGCGGCCTGTTTGCCGCCGGGACGGAGCGTGAAAATCACCGCTCCGATAAAGAAGGCCGTCATTGCCAGCAGGCCCCAGCTGTCGGCGAAGTGCCGCATTGCGGTGTAGGTTTCCATGTTTAACCTCATCGGTAGCCGGTGGCGTCGTCATAGGTCGAGAAGTCGACGAGCGTGCCGAGCATCTGCAGGTAGGCCACAAGGGCATCCATCTCGGTGAGCTTCTTGGGATCGCCGTCGAAGTCGCCGACCTTGGCCTTGGGATATCGCGCGAGAAGCGCCGTCGTATCGGCGTTCGGGTCGGCCTGCATCTTCATGTCCGCCTCCGCATTGGCGATCATGTCGTCGCTATAGGGTACGCCGACATCAACATTCGCTTTCAGGTCCATGCCGACGTCCTTGACGGTGATCTCGTGCTCCTTGAGGAAGGCATAGCTCGGCATGATCGATTCCGGCACGACGGCCCTCGGGTTCGACAAGTGCTGGACATGCCACTCGTTGGAATAGCGGCCGCCCACGCGCGCGAGATCCGGGCCCGTGCGTTTCGAGCCCCATTGGAAGGGGTGATCGTACATGGATTCGGCTGCCAACGAGTAATGGCCGTAGCGCTCCACCTCGTCGCGGAACGGCCTGATCATCTGGCTATGGCAAAGATAGCAGCCCTCACGGATATAGATGTTGCGGCCTGCCAGTTCGAGCGGCGTATAGGGACGCATCCCCTCCACCTTCTCGATCGTGTTCTGCAGGTAGAACAGCGGGGCGATTTCGACGATACCGCCGATGCTGACGACGAGCAGCGAGCCGACCAGAAGGAGGGTCGCGTTTTTCTCGAGGATCTGATGTTTGTCCAGGATTGATGCCATGTGTCACCTCACTCGGCAGCCTGTGCCTGCGGCACATAGGCAGTAGGAATTTCGGCTTCGTCGCGCTGATGGCCCCGAATTGTCATGAAGACGTTCCAGGCCATCACGAGACCGCCGGCGAGGTAGAGACCACCGCCAAGCGTGCGCAATACGTAGTATGGGAACATCGCCGCCACGGTCTCGGCGAAGGAGTAGACGAGGAAGCCCTGGGAATTATATTCGCGCCACATCAGGCCCTGCTGGATGCCGGCGACCCACAGGACCGCCGCATAGACGACGATGCCGAGCGTTGCGAGCCAGAAGTGCCAGTTGACCATGCGCAGGCTGTAGAGGCGTTCGCGGCCCCAGAGCTTCGGCGTCATGTAATAGATCGCACCGAAGGTGATCATGCCGACCCAGCCGAGCGCACCCGAATGCACGTGACCGATGGTCCACTCGGTGTAGTGGCTTAGCGAGTTCACCGTTTTGATCGACATCATCGGGCCTTCGAAGGTCGACATGCCGTAAAAGGCGATGGCGACGATCATCATGCGGATAATAGGATCGGTACGGATCTTGTCCCAAGCGCCCGACAGCGTCATCAGACCATTGATCATGCCGCCCCAGGAGGGCATCCAGAGCATGACCGAGAAGACCATGCCCAGAGTCTGCGCCCAGTCCGGGAGCGCGGTGTAGTGCAGGTGATGCGGTCCGGCCCAGATATACATGAAGATCAGCGCCCAGAAGTGGATGATCGACAGCCGGTAGGAATAGACGGGGCGGTTCGCCTGCTTGGGCACGAAATAATACATCATCCCGAGGAAACCGGCCGTCAGGAAGAAACCGACGGCGTTGTGGCCGTACCACCATTGCGTCAGGGCGTCCTGAACCCCCGAAAACAGCGAGTAGCTCTTCGAGCCGAGGAAGGAAACCGGCACGGCAAGATTGTTGACGACGTGCAGCATCGCGATCGTCACGATGAAACCGAGATAAAACCAGTTCGCCACATAGATATGCGGCTCCTTGCGCTTCAGTATGGTGCCGAGGAAGACGGCGAGATAGGCGACCCAGACGATCGTCAGCCACAGGTCGACGTACCATTCAGGCTCGGCATATTCGCGCGCCTGATTGATGCCGAGGACATAGCCTGTCGCCGCCATGACGATGAAGAGCTGATAGCCCCAGAAGACGAACCAGGCGAGGTTGCCGCCAAAGAGGCGCGCATGACAGGTGCGCTGGACGACGTAGAAGGACGTCATGATCAGCGCATTGCCGCCGAAGGCGAAGATCACCGCCGAGGTGTGGACGGGCCGGAGCCTGCCGAAATTCAGATAGGGAGCGAAATTGAGATCGGGTAACGCCAATTGCGCCGCGATGACGACGCCAACGAGGAAACCGACGACGCCCCAGAACACGGTGGCGATCAAGCCATAGCGGATGACCTCGTCGAAATAACCCGTTGGGTCCGCTTTCGGCAGCCGCCCTGCCGGCGAGAAATCCACGTTCCTGACGAGAAGTAGCGTTCCCGCAAAAAGGCAGAAGCTCAATATCCCCATGTGGATTGAAAATAGATGGTCGTGGGCGAAAGCAGCGCCAAGCAATGCCAGGAATGCTCCCACGGCGACCACCATGGTTTCCGTAGTATAGTTCATGATGACGTCCCCAGTGCGCAGACGACCACAGCGCGGTCGCCTTTCTCGTACTTTGAGGAACGACTGTCATGGAGACCCCGTCTGTTCCTTGATCCAGGTCAACGAAGGCGTAGCTTTGCCCGTTGTTACAGACTGTTACAGGGTCTTACCCTTTGGCACCGTCTGCTCATTCCGCTGTGACCGAACGCCTTTCTATTGGCCTCACATTCAATCAGGGCACGGGGATCATTGGGATGTTGATGCAGGGCCAGCAGGCATTCGAGAACGTCGATCTTGGCGTAAAGGCGGTTCAGGGCAATTCGTTGTCGTCGCTTTTCCAGATGTCGGCGACCGAAACGGTCGAGGCGGGAAAGGCGATCTGCTGGGAGGGTGATGCCGCACGGCATCTGTTCCAGATCACCGAAGGCGTCGTTCGGCTTCATCGCATCATCGGCGACGGGCGCCGGGTCATCACCGCCTTTCACTTCGCCGGCGATGTCGTCGGCTCTTTCCTGCAAGGCGATTTCCTGTTTACCGCCGAAGCGGTGACGGATTGCAAGATTCGCCGCCTCTCGCGCAAACAGTTCCAGGAAGAGATCGAGCGTTCCGAGCTTCTGCGGCCGGCCTATATCAGCCTGCTCTGCAGGGAGACCGCGTCGGCCCACGACCAACTCGTGCTCCTGTCCAGGAAAAATGCCGAGGAACGCCTGTGCACCTTTCTCATGAAGCTTGCGACCCGTGATGGCGAAACGCTCCATCAGGGGCTGCTCGAGGTGCCGATGAGCCGGCAGGACATCGCCGATTATCTCGGCCTGACCATCGAAACCGTTTCGCGCTCGATCAGCAAGCTCGCCCAGAGGAAGATCGTCATTCCGGACGGCCGGCACAATCTGCGCATCGTCAATCTGGCCCGCCTCRCCCAGTTGTCGGGCAACGTGGATGATTTTTCGGACAGAACCTGCCATAGGGGTAGCGTCCACTGACTCCGGAACGAATGTCTATGCCTCACCGTCTGATCTCGCCGCGCATCGCATCGCCCCAGGAACTGGACGCGCTCGTACATGTGCTCGACGGGGCCGACATCATCGTGCACCGGCTCGAAGGCACGATCACCCATTGGTCGATCGGCAGCGAGAACATGTATGGCTGGTCTCGTGAAGAGGCCGTGGGCGAATCCGTCTATACTTTGCTCGATGCGCGCTTTCCCGAGCCTATGGACACCATACGCGCGCATCTGACGACGCGGGGCTTCTGGCAAGGCGAGGTCGTTCATCGTCACAAGAACGGTCGCGACATGTACGTGACGACACGCTGCGTTCTCGTCAATCTTCCAGACGGCGATCCCGTCGTCATCGAGGCAAACAGCGATATCAGTGCCCTGCGCAAGGCGGAAGAGGCTGTGCTGGCGCGCGAGGCACACCTGTCATCAATCCTCGACACAGTACCCGATGCGATGGTTGTCATCGACCAGAACGGCAATGTCATGTCGTTCAGCAAAGCGGCTGAGATGCTCTTCGGCTTCAGCTCTGAAGAAATCTGCGGCCAGAACGTCAAAAAGCTGATGCCCGAACCCTATCGCGCAGCCCATGACGGATATATCGACCATTACATGCAGACGGGCGAGAAGCGGATCATCGGTTACGGTCGCGTCGTAACGGGCCAGCGCGCTGACGGCACCCAGTTCCCGATGGAACTTCACGTCGGCGAGGCAACGGCAAATGGCGAACGGATCTTCACCGGCTTCGTTCGCGATCTGACCAGCAGGTTCAAGATCGAGGAGGACCTTCGCCAGGCCCAAAAGATGGAAGCCGTGGGTCAGTTGACCGGCGGGCTGGCGCACGACTTCAACAATCTTCTCACCGTCATCAGCGGCAATCTGGAAATGATCGAGGACAAGCTCCCGTCAGGCCCGCTGCGCGACATGCTGCAGGAAGCGCAGGATGCCGCGGCCGACGGCGCAAAGCTCACCGGACAATTGTTGGCATTCGGAAGGCGGCAACCGTTGAACCCGAAGCAGGCCGATCTCGGCCGGCTCGTCACCGGCTTTTCGGACCTGTTGCGAAGGACGCTCGGTGAAAACATCAAATTGTCGACGGTCCTTTCGGGATCCGATTTCAACGTGCTGGTCGACAGTTCCCAGTTGCAGAACGCGATCCTCAACATCGCTCTGAACGCGCGCGACGCCATGCCGAAAGGCGGCACTCTGACCACCGAGGTCTCGCGTGTGCAGCTCGATGCAGACTACGCGAAAATGTATCCGGAAGTTCGCAGCGGCAATTTCGTCCTCGTCTCCATGAGCGATACCGGGGACGGCATGACCGAAGAGGTCAAGAAGCGTGCGATCGAGCCCTTCTTCACCACCAAGGAAGTCGGATCGGGAACCGGACTGGGCCTCAGCATGGTCTACGGCTTCGTCAAGCAATCGGGCGGCCACCTGCAAATCTACAGCGAGGTCGGTCGCGGCTCGACGATCCGTATCTACCTGCCGGCGCTTTCGAGCGCCGGCGCAAGGGATGAAGCGACGGCTGGCGGCAAGGCCGAAGCGGCACTGCCGGGTGGCGACGAACGCATTCTCGTGGTCGAGGATGATTCACGCGTCCGAAGGGTTGCGGTCGCCCGATTGGCCGGGATGGGATATTCGGTGATCGAGGCGGATAATGGCCGCCGCGCCCTTCAATTGCTCAAGGACCAGCCCGATGTCGCGCTTTTGTTCACCGACATCGTTATGCCCGGAGGCATGACCGGCGACGAGCTGGCAAGGGCTGCCCGTGTGGAACGGCCACACCTCGCCGTACTCTTCACCTCGGGATATTCCGAGCCAGCACTGGCGGCAAACGAGGTCATCACCGGAGCGCAATGGCTTCGAAAGCCGTACACTGCGCGTGACCTTGCCCTGAAGATACGCGAGCTCATCGACGCCCGGTGAGGCGGACGCGCGTAAACTCTCTCAAAAACCCAGCAACCTGCTCGCCCACCGGGACCCCCGACGGCTCCACTCGCGTTGGCCCTGAAGGCAGCCTTCCAGCAGTTGGGAGGATGCCCAACGGTCAGGAGATTGATGCCGTCATCAGCGATGATCTGCGGCCGCTCAAATGTTCTGTTACCTGTCGTCGAAAACACACCGGGGAGAGCCGCCGGTCGCTGAATTGGCACAGCCAATTTGACGGGCATCAAAGAGTGAGCCGCTTGCATGTCCTAAACCCTAGCCGAGGCCAAGGTCGGCCCCGAACGATAGGAGAAATGCAATGCGTCTGAATTTTGGACTGATCGCTGCCACAGCGGTTCTGATGGCATCGGCAGCGCCGCTCATGGCCGCCGACCATCAGATCCAGATGCTCAACAAKGGCGCCGACGGCGCGATGGTCTTCGAGCCGGGATTCGTAAAGATCGCTCCCGGCGACACGGTTACCTTCGTGCCCACCGACAAGAGCCACAATGCCGAGACCTACAAGGGCCTTATTCCGGATGGGGCTGCGGAGTTCAAATCCAAGGCGAGCGAGCAGTACCAGGCCAAATTCGACGTGCCCGGCGCCTATGTCATCAAGTGCACACCGCATGCAGGCATGGGTATGGTGGCGCTGATCCAGGTTGGCGACAACCCCGCCAACCTCGAAGTCATCAAGACTGCCAAGCTTCCGAACATGGTGCGTAAGCGCCTTGACGCCGATCTCGCACAGATCGCGCAGGTCACCCAATAACGCAGGCGATCACAGGTGGCGCGCGATGCGCCCCACCTGCGGACCAGGAGACATGTGATGATCAGACACTTGGCCCTCACCGTGGCGGGCATGTTTTGCATTGCCGGATCGGCGCAGGCCCATATCACTCTCGAGCAGACCGAAGCGGTATCCGGCAAGGCCTACAAGGCCGTGCTGCGCGTGGGCCACGGCTGCGAAGGCAAGGCAACCGTCAGGATCCGGGTAAAAATCCCCGAAGGATTGCTGTCTGCCAAACCGATGCCGAAGGCGGGCTGGACGGTGGCAAAAATCCGCGGAACCTACGAAAAGAGCTATGATCTCTACGGCAAGCCGGTCAAGGAAGGCCTGACCGAGATCGTATGGCAGGGCGGCCAGCTTGCCGACGACGAATATGATGAATTCGCGTTCCGCGCCACCGTGGCGAAGGAACTGCCGGCAGCGACACGGATTTACGTCCCTGTCGTCCAGGAATGCACCGAAGGCGCGGTCGAGCGCTGGATTGACATTCCCGCTGCAGGCAAGACGTCGGATGATTATGAGACGCCGGCGCCGTTTTTCGACGTCGTCGTTCAGCCGCGTTCCTGAGATGGGTCGCCCATGGCGTGGAATTTTCCCCTATGGGCCACCCTTTGCATGCTCGCGCGTGTCGCGGGGCTGTTTCTTCTGCTGGCAGCCGGGGCAGACGCCCATGCTGTCCTGATCGCATCATCGCCCGCGAATAATGATATTCTTGCCGCCGCGCCGGAAAAAATCCTGTTGCGCTTCAACGAAGCCGTCAGGGTCGTTCGCTTCAGCGTGGCCGCAGGCGATGGCGTTGCCAGAGAGATTTCAGCGAGCTCTACGGGCGCCGAAGTCGAAGCGCCCCTTCTCCGCCCGCTTGCAGAAGGCACAGTGATCTTCAGCTACAGGGTGGTCTCTGAGGACGGCCATCCGGTCGGCGGATCCGTCGTCTTTCATGTCGGCAAACCCTCGGCCCCCGCCAGCAGTGTTTCCGATAGACCGTCGAAGGCGTTGCATGGCGCCCTCTGGCTCGTCACCATCGGTTCGACACTCGGTCTCGCCATCATTGTCGGCGGCTCGTTTTTCAATTGCTGGCTTTCTCCGGCAGGCAGGCGCGCGGAATCTCCCGCCCTCGCTGCGGTAGCAATCGTGTTTATCCTGGCGGGGCTTTATCTTCAGGGACTGGACGACATTGGCCTGGGCCCTGGCTGGGCCGGATTAGAGCCGTTTGCCCAGGCTTTTTCCGACAGAACGGGGATCGCCCAATGCCTCAAGCTGGTGGCAATTGTGCTTGCTCTTTTGCCGTTTGTCCGTCGTCCGCAGTCCGCACGCATAGTCTCGGCTACCGCACTTGCCGTTGCCTCACTCGCCTTCGCGCTGACCGGCCACAGTTCGATTGCGCAACCGCGCTTCATCGCACTGGCGTCAATCCTCCTGCATGCCGCTATCTTGATTTTCTGGATCGGAAGCCTGCTGCCACTGCTGCGTCTCAGCCGATCTGCTGACGATCAGCATTCGCTGCGCTTCTTCTCTCGCCTGATACCGGTCCCCTTCGTCCTTATGTTGCTGGCGGGACTTGTGCTTGCCGTGATGGAAATACCCCGCATCGACATCGCATGGTCGTCGCTGTTTGCGCGCGTGCTGGCCGTCAAGATAGCCCTCGTTGCGGTCCTCTGCGGGGTCGCCCTCTACAATCGTTTCTGGCTGACTGCTCCGGCGCTGGCGGGAGAGGCTGTCGCCCGGCGCAGACTGCGCTTGAGCATTGGCGGCGAGATCGGGCTTGCGCTTTTGATCGTCGCTGCCGCCTCGCTATGGCGTTTCGCCGGTCCTGAACAATATCAATACGCGTATGCCAAACCGCCCGTGCCACTCCATCTCCATGGGCAGAAGGCAATGGCGGAACTCGAAATGTCGCCGCAGCCTGACGGTATGGTCGATGTCCGCGTTTCGATCCTGACACCGGAATTCGATCCGATGCAGCCACGAAGCGTATCTCTGGGCCTAAGGAACAGCTTGCGAGGGATCGAGCCTCTCAAATACGGACTGACAAATGCTGCCGATGGCACATGGGCCGTGAGAAACCTGCCGCTTTCAGATACTGCGGGCTGGAGCGTGGACCTTCAGGTCCTGATCGACGACTTCAACCTCGTCCATCTCGAAGGCGACCTTCCGGCAGGAGCCGAATAGACCACAGGTATGCCTCAATCACGCCACGTCGAGCTCGACCCTGGATGCCGCGTCTATCCGTCTGATGATTTGACGCTGGGCAGCGATATGCCGACGCAAGCCAGAGAAGAACGATCTGAGCAGGTAGTTGACAGCGTCGAAAGACAGCGAGCAGCGGCGACCTTGTAACGCCTGCAGCACCTCCACAACATCCTCCCCCGACTCCAGATTGACCCGTCGACCAGCCTCGAGGTGGTTCTCCGTCTCGGATCGCTCGCTGCCGCTCATGATCGCTCCCAGCCAGTCGGAACCGATCTGTTCCTCCAGTCGATGACTGGTCAGAAGCAGAGGAAGGAGCCCGTCGGCGACCGCGCCGCAGAGCCGCTCATTGACGCGACATGGCAGGAAATCAGCGATCGCCTCAAGAAGATCGCACCAGGACAGGAGCTCGCCGTAACGCGCTTCAAGCTCGTGAAATGCCGATGTCGGGCGGTTCATCGCTTACCTCTGGAGAAAAAGGCTTGCGGCGATAGCGATCGCGGCAATGACCGCAGTCACGACACCTGTCCGTTGCAGCACGCCCATCCGGTAAAGCATGATCGCGAAGATCACGATGACAGGTGTTGCTATCGAAAGTCCGATTTGCGCGTCGCTCATAAGGTCTCCTTTGCGACCGCAACATAGCTAGCCGCAACGATCGCTTCTTTGAGATCGGTCAAAGAAAGTTCTCGCCTGGCGAGCGGCCTGTCCGCGGGGGACGCGTAGCTGTTTGCGGTTTCACAAAGACGAGCACTCAGCCTCGTCATAGGCTTGGGAACATGACCTCGATGATCTCAAGCCGCGAGACACGCGATACTGATAATGGCGATCTGCTGGTATGGATCCTTGCCTGGAGCGAGCTGGTCGCCTTCGGGGCGCTGCTCACGGCCTTCGTCGTCGCCTCCGTGCTGCATCCGGAAACATTTGCAGCCGGCAAAGCAAGGCTTGATCATGCCTTGCCGATCGCCAACACGATCGTGCTTCTGGCAAGCGGCTGGCTTGCCGCCAAGGCAGCCGAACAGGGCGCAATCTCCCGCCGGCGTTTGATGCTGCTTGCGGCGGCACTGGGCGGGGTCGTTTTCGGCGGGCTCAAAGGCCTGGAATATGCATTCGAAGGCGCGTCCCTTCTGTCCGGCGATCCCTTCTCGCAGCTCTATCTTCTCATCACCGGGTTTCACCTGACGCATGTGGCGTTCGGATCGATGATCCTCGTCCTCGTGGCAATTTTTCCGACGCGGGAAAATGTCCACCTGATCACCACGCTCTGGCATGTGATCGACATCGTCTGGCTCGTCATGTTTCCGGTGATCTATCTCCTATGAAGCACTCCGGTCGTCCGAACTGCTCGCGCGCTTTGCTGCTGCTCTTTGCTCTGACAGGCTCGACGTTCATCCTGACACACGCTCTGCCGGATAGCGTACCTCCGGTTCTGGTCGCTGTGACGATCGCTGTCATTGCCGTCACCAAGGTCCGGCTCGTTGTGCTGGATTTTCTCGGACTTCGTGGAACTCAGACGTCCTTGATCGCGGCCTTGTGGTCCTGGGCGGCATTCGTGCTGTTGATCGCGGTCACGCGCGCCGCCTTGCAACTGTCCGTCTGACATTTCGCTCTGCTCTTCAAAAAAGCTCCCCGCGTGAGTGCCGACTGTCCGCGGCGTGCAGCTTCTCCAGCATGCCGCACATTCGTCGGCTTGCTTGCGAATGAGCAAAGAGCTCCCGGTCGAATTCCGCCATTCCCTTCCAGCGAGCCCGCTGGCTCGATTTCCGACGTCACGGCGGCACCGCCACTGACATGAAAGGATGATCGATGGCTGAACGCCTGACAAAAACCGCGGCCCGAAACGTGTTCTACGGCGGGTCGGCATTTTTCTTCGCCATATTCGTGGGCCTGACGGCCCACAGTCACTACTACATCCGCACGGTTTCCACCAATGAGGCCACGCTGACGGAAGGCGTCGCCCGCGGGAAACACATCTGGGAAAAGAACGCCTGCATCAACTGCCACACCCTTGATGGCGAAGGCGCCTATTTCGCGCCGGAACTGTCGAATGTCTGGATCCGCTGGGGTGGCGACAAGGATCCGGCGAATGCCCGCGAGGCGCTCCACGCGTGGATGGCGGCGCAACCCTCCGGCATCGAGGGTCGACGGCAGATGCCGCAGTTCAACCTGACGGACCAGGAGGTCAATGACCTCGCCGATTTCCTCGAATGGGTCAGCAAGACCAACACTCAGAACTGGCCCCCGAACCAGGCCGGCTGACAGCGAGAGGCTATAGAAATGAAGTACAAGACCCAGAGCGTCGCAATGCTCTACTTTTACGGAGCTCTCGGCCTGTTCATGGCCCAGCTCCTGTTCGGCGTGCTCGCCGGCACCATCTACGTGCTGCCCAATACGCTATCCGTCGAACTGCCCTTCAACATCGTGCGCATGATCCACACCAATGCGCTGATCGTCTGGCTGCTTATGGGCTTCATGGGGACGACCTATTTCCTGCTGCCGGAGGAATGCGAAACCGAGCTCTACAGCACCAAGATCGCAATCGCGCAGTTCTGGATCTTTCTGATTGCGGCGGCAGTCGCCGTTGTCGGCTATCTCTTCCATATTCATGAGGGCCGCGAGTTCCTGGAACAGCCCTTCGCGATCAAGGTCGGGATCGTGATCGTGGCGCTGATGTTCCTCTTCAACGTCACCATGACCGCGCTCAAGGGACGAAAGACGACAATCACCAACATCCTGCTCTTCGGCTTATGGGGTGTCGCGATCTTCTTCCTCTTCGCCTTCTACAACCCCGTCAATCTGGCGCTCGACAAGATGTACTGGTGGTATGTCGTCCATCTGTGGGTCGAGGGCGTCTGGGAACTGATCATGGCGTCGGTGCTCGCCTTCCTGATGATCAAGCTGAACGGCATCGACCGGGAAGTGGTGGAGAAGTGGCTCTACGTCATCATCGGACTGGCGCTTTTTTCCGGCATCCTCGGCACCGGCCACCATTATTACTGGATCGGCGCCCCTGGCTACTGGCAGTGGATCGGATCGCTTTTCTCGACGCTCGAAGTGGCGCCCTTCTTCACCATGGTCGTATTCACCTTCGTCATGACCTGGCGCGCCGGCCGTAAGCACGAAAACAAAGCCGCCCTCCTCTGGTCGATCGGTTGCTCGGTCATGGCCTTCTTTGGGGCAGGCGTCTGGGGTTTCCTGCACACGCTGTCGTCGGTCAACTATTATACCCATGGCACGCAGGTCACCGCAGCTCATGGGCATCTGGCCTTCTTCGGCGCCTATGTGATGCTCAATCTCGCGGCGATGGCCTATGCCGTCCCACAGATCCGCGGCCGCGCGCCCTATAATCAATGGCTGTCGATCGCCAGTTTCTGGATCATGTGCACCGCAATGTCGGTCATGACCTTCGCGCTCACATTCGCTGGCATCATCCAGGTGCACCTGCAGCGGGTTCTCGGCCAGTCCTACATGGACGTCCAGGATCAGCTCGCCCTCTTCTACTGGGTGCGACTTGGTTCCGGCATCTTCGTATTCATCAGCGCTCTGATGTTCATCTGGTCGGTGCTCGTTCCCGGACGGACGCGCGTCGCAAGCCCAGTCGTTCAGCCCGCCGAATGAGGCGGGCCATTTTCCTGGAGAACAAAGATGACAATAGCCTTCAACCACCCGCTCAATCCTGATGTGGAGATACCGCACTACGCGCCTCAGGGGAACGAATGCGCACTCTTCGAACACGCCTGGACACGACAGCTCCCGATCCTGCTGAAAGGACCGACCGGCTGCGGCAAGACACGCTTCGTGCAGCACATGGCCGCCCGTCTCGGCCTGCCTTTATCGACAGTCTCCTGCCACGACGACCTCACGGCCGCCGACCTCACCGGCCGATATCTTCTCAAGGGCGGCGAAACGGTCTGGATGGATGGCCCGTTGACCAAGGCCGTTCGGGACGGCGGTATCTGCTACCTCGATGAAATCGTCGAGGCGCGCAAGGACGTGACGGTGGTTCTCCATCCGTTGACGGACGACCGCCGCATCCTTCCGCTGGAGCGAACCGGCGAAGTCCTGGAAGCCGGTCCCGGATTCATGGTCGTCGTCTCCTATAACCCCGGCTACCAGAACCTTATGAAAGCGCTGAAGCCCAGTACGCGTCAGCGCTTCGTCTCGATTGAATTTGATTTCCTGCCGCGCGAGCGGGAAATCACCACAGTATCTCTGGAAAGCGGCCTTGCCGAGGGCAAGGTTGCACCGCTCGTCGAACTTGCCCGGCGTCTGCGTGCGCTCAAGGGCCAGGATCTGGAGGAAGGCGTTTCGACCCGCCTGCTGATCTACTGCGCTTCGCTTATCGACGCCGGCCTGCCGACGATCGACGCCGTGCGGGCGGCCATCATCGAGCCGCTGACAGACGAGCCGGACGTCAAGGCCGCCCTCGTCGAGGTCGCCAGGGCCGCGATCGGATAGGTGAAACATGCTGGAATTTCTGGAACTCGAGGAGACGGTAGGCCGCGCCTGGCATCGGCTGGTCGGCGATACCAGTTCATGGCCGCACCATCCGGCTGCGGCCGTTCACCTTGCCGAGGTCAGACAGCAGCTCGCCGTCTGCTTCAGGGCTTTCGGCGGGGACGCCACGCTGCAGATCCAGAGGGCACGGCAGAAAACCTCGATGCACAGGCTGCGGCTGAGACAAGTCATCGGCCTCGGCGAGGAGAGATCGGACCACCCGAGCTGGGACGGCACGGCGATCCACCTGCCGGCGGCTATCGACCTTTTCGACGACCGTTCGCTCAATCGGGATC
This sequence comes from Rhizobium sp. 05N49, assembly GCF_056396805.1. Lineage (NCBI taxonomy): Bacteria > Pseudomonadati > Pseudomonadota > Alphaproteobacteria > Hyphomicrobiales > Rhizobiaceae > Rhizobium > Rhizobium sp. 05N49. Next base: position 316,385 of record NZ_JBFTME010000008.1, on the reverse strand, counting down.
TTTACTTCTGGCTGGCCGCCTATGTGGCGACCGCGCCGTCCGCTTTGTCCCCTGCCGATCCGGCTCTCGCCGATCTCTGGCGGATCGAAACGGGTCGGGAAAATTCCGCGCTGGTCATCCAGAGATTCCCAGGAATGGCGGCACGCTATGTGCGGCTCACCCGGGCGCTGCTTGGCTGCCGCAGGCGCGGAACGCTTCCTCAGGCCGAACGGTGGATCGAGGAATTCGCGCAACTGGCACTCACCGTTCCCTTGCATCATTCCCTTCCCGACGCCGTCCGCCCAAAGGTAACCGCCGCCCCTGCCGGCTATCTGCCTATGCTGCCTTTGCCGATCTGGCCGGATTTCAGGGGCCGCAGTGAGACGAACTCGTCAGAGCGCGATGACCTTCCGTCGGATCAGGCGGGTAACGACCAACAGGCGCGGCCATCGCATGAGGCAACACGCAAACGCGACGCCGACGATCGCAAGCGCGATCCCTTCATATTGAACCGCTTCGAGAAAATCCTCGCCATGGCGGAAATGGTCAACGTCGATCGCCCAAGCGATGACAGCGAGGAGAACGATCCGGCGGCGGCCGATGAACTTGAGGAGATCGCACTCAGCGAAACGCGCGAACGGCCGAAGTCCAAATTTCACTTCGACCTGGACCTCTCCCCGGAAGCCGCCGACCCGGCGACGATAGACGGCGAATTCACCTATCCGGAATGGGATTTCCGGAAGAGCCAATACCTTGCCGACCACTGCCGCGTGGTGATCGGCTCACCCTCCGACAAGACAGATCAGGCAATCGTCAGCGACGCCGCACTCGTGCGCAAGGTCAGGCGCCAGTTCGAGACGCTGCGCCCGAAGCGGGAACTGCGAAGGGCACAACTGGACGGAGATCAGATCGATCTCGAAGCGGCCATCCGCTCCCGCATCGACTTCATCGCCACCGGCCAGCCGGATGATCGCATCTACGGATGTGTCCGCCCCGCCAGTCACGAACTTGCGACCTCGATCCTTGTCGATGTCTCCTTGTCGACGGACTCCTGGGTCGACAATCGCAGGGTTCTCGACGTCGAAATGCAGGCGCTCGACGTCCTTGCCCGCGGCCTGCAATCCTGCGGCGACCGCTTTGCCATCAAGACTTTCACGTCGCGTCGGCGCGACTGGGTTCGCGTCGAGACTATCAAGGATTTCGAAGAGACATTCTCAGCCAGGACCGCCAGCCGCATCGCAAGCCTCAGACCCGGTTACTACACGCGCATGGGAGCGGCCATCCGGCATATATCCAGGCAGCTGGAGAGCGACGGCGCAAGAAAGAAGCTGCTGCTTATTCTGACGGACGGCAAACCCAACGACGTCGATCACTACGAGGGTCGCTTTGCCCTCGAAGACAGCCGCAAGGCCGTCATGGAGGCACGCACGAAAGGACAGGCGGTCTTCGCCGTCACGGTCGACCGCAGCGCCGGCGACTATCTCCCGGCGATCTTCGGCAGATCCGGCTTTGCCCTCGTGTCGAACATCTCGACATTGCCGAGCGCACTGCCGGCGATCTACCGGAACTTGACGGCATAGCGAGGCGAAAGCCGAGCCACCCCCTTTCGCACATCGAAAACCAGGCGGAATTGTCTCCAGCCTGGTTTTTCGTTCTATTGGGGGTGAGGAGTAAACGGCAGGAATATTGCCATCGGCCCCCTACCGCTTGTCAAAACGCGTCGACGGTCAGCCGGAGGTCATGCCGCCTTGCTATGCGTCCGGCCGAACGACCCGAAATAGGCATCGAAGGCTGCTGCGACGGCGCGGACCATGAAGCGATGCTCCTTCGAGACGGTGATGCGGCCATTCTCGATCGTCACCACACCATCCGACGCAAGGCTGTCTAGCCGGTCGTTCCGCTCGAGGAGAAAGCCGGCATCGTAGCCGGCCTCCGCACCAAGCTTTGCGAGATCGACCTTGAAGTCGCACATCAGCCGTTCGATCACCCTGGCGCGAAATTTGTCCTCGTCGGTCAGCCCATAGCCCTTGGCCGTCGCGAGGATTCCGGAAGCGATCCGCTCGGCATAGCGACCAAGAGCGACATGGTTCTGGACGTAGCCATCAGGCAGCCGGCCGATCGCCGAAGCGCCGAGCCCGATCAAGGTTTCACATTCATCGGTCGTGTAGCCCTGGAAGTTCCGCCGCAAGCTTCCCGAAAGAGAGGCGACGGCGAGCTGATCGTCGGGCAACGCGAAATGGTCGAGGCCGACACGAACATATCCGGCGCTCTCCAGCTCCCTGGCAATCGCCTCGGCCTGCTCGTTGCGTTGCGTTGCATCGGGCAGCGCGGCTTCGTCGATCAGCCGCTGATGCTTCTTGAAGGCCGGCACATGGGCATATCCGAAAACGGCGAAACGCTCCGGTCGCAGCTCGACCGCCGTCCTCACCGTTTCAATACAGGATTGGATGGTCTGATACGGAAGTCCGTAGATGAGATCAAAATTGATGCTCGTCACACCATAGCCTCGTAGCCCCGTCACGGCGGCTTGGGTCTGCTCGAAGCTCTGTATCCGGTTGATCGCCTTTTGGACCACCGGGTCGAAGCTCTGGACGCCAAGACTTGCGCGGTCGACGCCGTTCTCGCCGAGTGCGGCAATCATTGCACCCGATAGCGTCCGCGGATCGATCTCCACCGCAACGCTGCAGTCGCTCGTAAACTGGAATGCGCTCTTGAGCTTGTCCATCAGGCTTGTAAATTCGTCGGGCTTCATGATCGTCGGCGTGCCGCCACCGAAATGAACGTTCTTGACCGGAACCTCGTTTCGAGCTGCCTGCGATACGAGTTCGATCTCCTGGCTCAGGACGTCGAGATATTCCAGCACGGGCGCATCCTGGCGCGTGATCGTCGTGTGGCAGCCGCAATACCAGCACATGGAGCGACAGAAGGGAACGTGCAGATAGACGGAGACAGGTCCGGCAGCTGCGACCTCTGCGAGACCCTGCGCATATTGCTCCGGCCCGACGGCTGGCGAAAACGCAGGCGCGGTCGGATAGCTGGTGTAACGCGGCAGGCGGGCCTCGCCATATTTGGCGACCAGGGCATCGGACATTTCGGCTTCCTTCATGAGACAATCATGATTTTCATAGGCCGACGAAGGGGCAGGCTTCCTTGTCCTGGATCAACAACGACCCGTGTATAGTTGACAATAGCAAGTTCGGCGGTGGCCAGCGTCGAGGACAACCAACAATCGCCCGGCTGTTTGCTCACTGTCAAAGTCGCCTGACCCGCACCCGGCTATCTTCCGCCTCGACACAGGATGCGTCGCGGTCCGGTCATCAGTTATCCCGCGGCAGAAGGAAACAGCCATAATGACAGATGCGCCAGCCACGCAGACCGCGATTGCGCATATCGACGTCCGGATCCTGCCACCCGTCGAACGCCATCCCCGGATCTTCGGCACGCTGAACTCGCTGACACCGGGCCAGAGCCTCCACATTACCAGCGACCACGAACCTCGTCCGCTGCAGTACCAGCTCGACACTGCCCTTCCCGGAAAATTCGCCTGGGAATATCTGGAACAGGGGCCGGATGTCTGGCGCGTGGAGATCACCCGCCTCGATGCGGGTTGCGACTGCTGCTGCGGCAGCCACTAGCGCCGGAGACGCGCCATGATGCCAGTAGGCACGACCCTGTCGCGGTGGACGATGTCGTATTTCGGCGCGGCGCTGTCTTACCTGCTGCTGGCGGAGTGCCTGCTGGCAGCAGGCGTCTGGACGCCTTCCCTTGGTATCGCCGAGCCTGGAGCGCTTGCCATCGTGCACGCCGTGACACTCGGATGGCTTTTGCTTCTGATGATCGGATCGTTGCTTCAGTTCGCGCCGGTCCTGACAGGCAATGACAGACCGGCCAGCCGCTTCGATCCAATCGTTTTCGCCGGCATGGTCGTCGGTCCGGCACTTCTCATGCTGGGATTTTATTTGATCCGCCTCGGTTCCTCCGCGGCCGGTTCGGTGATGATTGTAGCGTCCGCCGCGATTTCAATCTCCATCGCTGCTGTTTCGCTATCCTTGTCTGCCTTACTCTGGCGGGGAAGACGCGTGCATGCCGCCTCCCTTATCGTCCTCGTTGGTATCGGATGCCTACTCGTCACAACGGCCTTCGGCGCCCTTTTCGCGCTGACGATCTCCGGTCAGATGGAAACACCGGCAATCGTTGCCTATGGCATGGAAGCCGTGGCTTACCATGCGAGTTTCGGCCTCGGCGGATGGATGACCCTTGCGGCGATCGGCGTCAGTTATAAGCTGCTTCCGATGTTCCTGCTGTCCGACGATATGCGCAGGGTCCAGTTCGTTCGCCGGTCGAGCATGCTGGCGGTTCTGCTCCTGTCGGTGGCCGCGATCGCCGCCATCGTCGAACCCGATTTTGCGCGCGCCGTTTTCCTGTCGGCCGCGGTGCTGTTTGGGCTGATCGTAGCCGCCTATCTCTTCGAAATTTACGGAACATATCGCGCCAGGCGCCGCCCCACGCTCGAGCTGAATACGCTGGGATCGCTGCCGGCCTTCGCGATGCTCGGCCTCTCCGTCTCCCTTCTTGCGTTGTCCCTTTTCCTCGATGCCGAGACGCGTATCGTATCGGCGATCGTCTATCTTTTCGTGTTCGGCTGGCTCACCGGCTTCGGTCTCGCCCAGCTCCTGAAGATCGTTCCATTCCTGACCTGGATCGAAGCCTTCGGTCCGCTTCTTGGCCGCAGACCGACGCCGAAGCTCGGCGAACTGATCAACGGGCGCCGCGCCGGCGTCTGGCTTGGCATCTTCTACGTTTCGGTAGTCGGCGCCGCGGCCGCGCTCTGCGCTGGATGGGACTTGGGTTTTCGTGTGTTCGCGATCGTTCAAACCGCCTCGACGCTCGCTCTTATCGTCGAGCTGGTGCTCGCCCGCGCGCTCGCGAATGTAGAACCCCAGATCAAGACCGCACCCTTTCACAAACCGGCGCTGTTCGTCGCCGCAAACCACAGAGGTAACGCCAATGGTTCAGTTCCGTGAACTCGACGTCCGACAGATCCTGCGCGATGGCGGCATGCCATTCCAGCTCATCATGGACACGTTCGCCGGCCTCGATCCCGAAGAGGGTCTGAAGCTGCGCGCAATATTCGAGCCCGTCCCTTTGATCCGCCAGCTCGAAAAGCGCGGCTATTCACATGTCGCAAAGCGTCTGGCAGACGATGACTGGGAAATCGATTTCGTCCCGAACAAGCCCATTCAGCGATCGGAACCCGCTATCGCCGCGACGGAAGCGGTCTGGCCCGAGCCAGTCTGGAACCTCGACCTGACCGATCTCGCGCCGCCCGAGCCGATGGAGCGCATTCTGTCCCGGCTGGAGACAATGGAAGACGGCGAGGTCCTGTTTGCTCTTCTCAACCGGGAACCCGTCTTCCTCTTCAACGAATTGAAAGCACGGGGGCACGAATGGATCGGCAACTTCGATTCGTCCGGCAAGACCTACCGGATCATGATCAGGACGACCACGGGAGGCCAGAACGATGCTGGTGCCTGAGGTGACGGAACAGGACGTGCGCAATGCGCTGCGCGAGATAGAAGACCCCGAAATGGGAACGAGCATCGTCGATCTCGGCCTCATCTACGAAATCGATGTCACCGAGCCTGCGGTCGTGAAGATCAAGATGACGACGACCACCCGCTTCTGTCCTGCGTCCGGCTATATCGCCGACGCGGCGCGCCAGCGCACCGAGGATATTGCCGGCGTAAACCGAGCCGTCGTCGACCTTGTCTACGAACCGGCCTGGTCGCCGGACATGGTATCGCTCTTCGGCCTGCAGAAGACCTGAGGCTTTGCAGTCACGTTTTTTCCTATGGCGGACCGATCGCCCGACGAGCAAAATTATACATCGAATCGGGACAGTCGGTCTGCCCTCCCATTTGATTGGAAAGGCCATGAGCGAAGACTTTGCGGATAGGACGAGCCTATTTGGATTGCAGACAGATGGTAGCCCCATTGTCGAGGCTGCCGTGCTCGCAGGGCGCTTCGGCCTTACGCCCGACCTCCTGCTGGATCATCTGCGCCGGGGTTTTGTCCGCTCGAGAGTGGAGATCGGCGCCGGTGACGACGCCGGCAAGCGGCGTCTTTCCGTCCGTATCGGCAATCGGGTCTGGATTGCGATCGTCAACGAGGACGGCTGTGTGCTCAGCGAAGAAATGCAGTTTTCGGGCATGGTGCCGGGAGGCGAGCGCAGCTGAACGAAAAAGGCCGCTCGTGCGGCCTTTTCGATGCCGGCAATGTCACCCTCCCCTCATCGTCAGAGGCTTGCGCCCCGACCATAGGAGCGGCGCATGTTCCACCACGAACAATCCGAAAGCCGCCGTCCAGCCGATCGCGGCGACCGCAAGGATCTCGGTGCTCAGCGCCGGGATGAGTTCGGCAAGCGGCCGAACGAGGGCAACACAGCCAAGCAGGACATAGGAAATATTGGTCATCCGGCTCGATTTCAGTTTCCGCCCGGTATGACCGCGTGTTGCCCGCGTCATCACTGCGAGCATCATCATCGAAATCGTACCGATCGCGAAGACATGCAGCACGGCCACTTCGGGCAGCCACCCTGCGGCTTGAAGCGAAATGGCGGCAAAACCGAACGGTACGAACAGGAACGTGGCGTGCAGGACGAACAGGATGGGTTCCCGCCAGGTGGTCCAGCCGCGCCAGCGAACAAACCTGATCATGTTGAGGACCGCCGCGACACCCGCCGTCCCGCACGCTGCCGTCGAATCCGGCGCGCACGCCCACAGGACAAACGCGACAGCACCGATGATGATGGTTGCCGCATCGAAACTGTTATACGGCACCGGAAAGTCCGTACGACCGAACTGATTGATCCAGTTGCGGGTGAAACTCGGCAGGATTCGGCCCCCGACAATCGTCACGAGCAGCACGTAGGCACCGATCCCGAAACGTATGGCCAGTTCCGGACCTGCGCCGGCGATGACCTCGATGTGGAAAAGCACATTTGCGAGCGAAAGGACGAAAAGCCCGGCGATGACCTTCAAATCCTTCCATTTTTTTCCAGCCACAACCTCTCTCGCGCAGATGGGGAGCATCACCGGCAGGAACAGGCTGTCGACGGCGGCGGCCGGCACGATCCCGATCGAGCCGCTGAGCAGCATGGTGATACGGCCGGCGCACCAGATCGCAAACAGCACCGCCAGTGGCCTGCCCGCGATCGGCAGCCGTCCGGTCCAGTTCGGGATCGCTGTCAGCAGGAAGCCGGCCAGAACGGCTGGCGCGAAACCGAACAGCATCTCATGCGCATGCCAGTACAATGTCCCATAGTCCGATGCGACGGGAACGCCGAAGCTGAGATAGGCCATCCATAGGGCTATGCTTGCGATGGCCCAAAGCGCCGATGCCAGAAAGAAGGGCCGGAAGCCGTAGGAGAAGAGCACCGGTCCGGTTCGCGACATGCCGCGCGGAAGATCTCGCGTGGCATCCGAAGTGTTTTTCATTTCCGTGTCTCCAAATTGACGACACAGCAATGCAAAAGTTTCTTGGGGTAGTCGTTGAGATTACGCAAATAGCGGCAGCAGAACTTTGCGCTGACACAAACAGTCAGTTTGCTCCAAATCAAAGAGTCCAGCGGAGTTTCTACTACCTTCCTTCTCGACCGGGCGGCATTCGCTCGCTCTTCGACTACGGGAGATTAGAAATGACGAATACTCTGCAAATGACCCGTCGCACGATGCTTGCGGGCGCTGCTGTCGCAGGAGCGCTGACGCCCATCATCATCGCGAATAACGCTGCCCATGCCGACGAGGTGGTGGCAGCGAACACGCCCAAGAAGGCGCCGACCGTCGACTTCACCAAGCTTCAGCGCGAGAAGGTCGAATTGGTCAAACCGCCCTTCGTCCACCCCCACAGCCAGAAAGCCGAGGGTGGGGCGAAGATCAAGGAATTCACGCTGACCATCCAGGAAAAGAAGATGGTGCTCGACAAGGACGGGACCGAGGTGAACGCGATGACGTTCGACGGTTCGGTGCCTGGTCCGATGATGGTCGTGCACCAGGACGATTATGTGGAACTGACGCTGATCAATCCTGAAACGAACACGATGCAGCACAATATCGACTTCCACGCCGCAACCGGCGGGCTTGGCGGCGGCGCATTGACGGTCGTCGGCCCCGGCGAAAGCACCGTCCTGCGCTTCAAGGCGACGAAGGCAGGCGTCTTCGTCTACCACTGCGCGCCTCCCGGCATGGTACCCTGGCATGTCACGTCGGGGATGAACGGCGCAATCATGGTTCTTCCACGTGAAGGTCTCACCGACGGTCACGGAAAACCCCTCGTCTACGACAAGATCTACTATGTCGGCGAGCAGGACTTCTACATCCCGCGCGATGAGGACGGCAAATTCAAGAAATATGACAGTCCCGGCGAGGCCTACGAGGATACGCTTGCCGTCATGAAGACGCTGACCCCCACCCATATCGTTTTCAACGGCGCCGTCGGCGCGCTGACGGGCGACAATGCCATGACCGCCAAGGTCGGTGAGACCGTGCTCATCGTCCATTCGCAGGCCAATCGCGATACGCGGCCGCATCTCATCGGCGGCCATGGCGAATATGTCTGGGCGACCGGCAAATTTGCGAACGTGCCCGACGTGGACCAGGAGACCTGGTTCATCCCGGGCGGCACGGCGGGTGCTGCGCTCTACACCTTCGCGCAGCCGGGCATCTACGCCTATGTCAACCACAACCTCATCGAGGCATTCGAACTCGGTGCGGCTGCCCACTTCAAGGTCACCGGGGACTGGAACGACGATCTGATGACTTCGGTGAAGTCGCCGTCGGCCAGCTGACCTTGATGGGACTGTGCAGGCCGTGAGGGCGGCCTGCACAGTTTGTTTTCTCTAAAAAGGGGGCGCATGTTGCGAAAAGGACATGACACCGCACGCCGAGACTGCAGGAGTTTCCGGCATTTCAATCGCACTTCCACTTGTGCTTCTTGCGGTCCTTTCCGCAACGCTTGCGGTTGAGGCGGGGCTCGTGAACATCGGGCGGCGCGACGCTGCATTTGCTGCTCCCGAGGTGGTCACAATTGTACCCCACGAATTCCAGTACCGCGACGCAACCGAGTATTTCCGCAGCGGCCTGGCTGTCGACGCGCCGAAGCATAAGGTCCGTGTCCGGATGCCTCTGACGATCACGAGATATCAGACGAGCCTTTCCGAATATGACCGTTGCGTGGCCGACGGCGCCTGCCCTGAGCCGGAGGGACGAAGCGCGACCGCCGGCAACGACACGCCGGTCACCGGTGTCAGTTACGAGGATGCGCTGCGCTATGCGAGCTGGCTGTCGCAGAAGACGGGCGAACATTGGCAACTTCCGACCGACTTCGATCTCGCCTATGCTGCCGCCGATCGTTATCCCGACGATGCACTCGGCATCGAGGCGGACAGCAAAAACCCTGCGTTGCGCTGGCTTGCAGACTATGAACGCGAGGCACGGCGCACCGCTTCGAGCGACCCGGCTCCACAGCCAAGAGGATCGTTCGGCGTGAGCCAGACCGGCCTTGCCGATTTCGGCGGGAACATCTGGGAATGGACCTCGACCTGCAACAGGCGCATCGACCTCGACAAGCAAGCCATTGTCGACCAGCCTGATCCGGCAAACTGCGGCATCATGATCGCCGCCGGCAGGCACCGCGCTCCGATGAGCACCTTTGTGAGAAATCCCAAAGGCGGCGGATGCTCGGTCGGCAGCCCGCCGGACAATCTCGGTTTCCGGCTCGTCCGCCGACCAGGCCTCCTTGAGAGTATCGAAGACTTCACCCGCAGCGCCATGACCGATATGATCGGCGGCGCCATTTTCAGAGGAGTTCAGCGGGGCGACGATGAAAGTTGACCGTATAGTTTTGAAGTCACTGCCGCTTTTCGAGCGCATGACGGATGCCGATCTCGACGCCATGCTCGAGCATGCCACACCGCGCCGTATCGCCCAGGGCGATGCGGTATTCGAGCAGGGAGCACCCGCAAAATCGTTCTTCCTGCTGTTGCACGGCAGGCTCAAGGTCACGCAGGTCACGCATGACGGCCAGCAGATCATCGTCAGGATGGTGCATCCGGGCGACCTGTTCGGCTTCGCCATGGCATTGCGCCGACAGGACTATCCGGGCACCGCCACTGCCGCGGCCGAAAGTCTCATCCTCGGATGGCCGACCGACATGTGGTCGCGGTTCGTCGAGCAGAACCCTCGCCTGGCAATGACTGCGATGCAGACGATCGGCCAGCGGCTTGAGGAGGCGCACACACGCATCCGCGAGATGTCGACCGAAGAAGTGGAAAAGCGGGTTGCCCATGCCGTGCTGCGCCTGTCCAAACAAGCCGGCAAGCCGGTCGGAACGGCGATCAAAATCGATTTCCCGATTTCGCGGCAGGATATTGCTGAAATGACGGGCACGACGCTGCATACAGTGTCGCGAATCCTGAGTGCCTGGGAAGGCAAGGGCATCGTCGAGGGTGGCAGGCAGAAGCTGACGGTCACCGATCCGCAGCGTCTTCTAAGACTTGCTGAAGGCGAAGACGACTAACGGCCACGCGGCACACTGCCCGGAAGGATTTGAACCGAGCCCGGTCCCGTCGTGGCTTGGCTTGCCCTAGTGGAAGGTGTCGTGCGACGCCTTCCACGCCTCGATATCGTCCTTCGATACCCTTATCCGGGAAAATGACGAGTGCGGCTGCAGGCGCATCTTGGAGGCGGCGATTTCGCATATCGTTCCGACATGCTCCTGCAGTCTTGTCTCATCGGCGCGCGGCGGATTGCTGATCTCCCGCAAGGCATCGCGATCGATGATGACCACGCGCTGTGCGCCCTCGTGCTCCATCAGCACGACACCTGTTTCTCCGGAAGATTTCAGAAATGCAGTGATGAACCTCGGCAACATCCAGGCTTCCTCCTCTTTCGTCCACGATGGACCAGAGCATAGCGGCTGGTGTTTCGACGTCTTTGATGTCCATCAAAGAGAAAGAAGGCCGAACACCGTAAAACTCAGCCGATGGTTCGCGGCGAGTGGTCGCGTTTCGGACATAAGGAAAGGAATGCCGGTGCCTACATCGCAAAAGCCCTTCATCGTCGAAATCAAAAGACGCCGACGCCGTCGTCCGGCTCGCCACGTTGACCTCACCAAGAGCCCGCCTGACAAGATATCCGACACGGTCAGGCCCGCCGGTTTTGCCTCGCGCAGCTTGCACACTCCAGGTCTGCCATCGTGACCGGTACAGCACGTCACCTCAGGAAGGCTGCAATCCAGGCGATCGAGAAAGACGTAATCGGAACGGCCATGATCAGTGTCGCCAACACTCTGTTGGCAAGACGCGTGTCGTAAAAGACACCGATCCGGAAGACCAAGGCTGCGGACCAGGCGGCCGCAGCAAGAACAATACCGCCGCGAAACTGATCCGAATAGGGTATGACGACGCCGTCGGAGCGCAACTGCGAGACGGTCAGCGAAAGCAGCCCGCTGAAGAGACAGGCCGCAGCAAGCGGAATGAGCGCCTGGACAATATGGTGAGGAAAACGCCCCCTCACCCGAAGGATTCTTGCGCATACCACAACGGGAATGCCGAACATCAGCGTGACCGCGGCGATCGAAACCGACAGAAGGATCAGGAGCGTCAAGGCATCCACCGGTGACATGACGTCATTCGCCAGGGGATAGTCGGTCAGCATCCACCAAGGCAAACGCTGCGAAAGCGGCCAGGCCAGATGCAGATTGAGGCATCGCTCCACCAGCCACAGGCGGATCACCTGGAAGAGGCCGCTATCGGACCAATGCAAGGCGGCTGGAACCAACCCGAGCAGAACCGGCACGATCAGAATTGTCTCCCACATGGTCGCAAGCCGGCCCGACCCGTGGACGATGTCGCTCGCCGGATTGCGCCAGCAAAGCCGGATCGCTCCGCGATAACCGGAGCACCGGCCGCACATGTGGCAAGCGCTGGCGCCCTGCATGGTCTTGATGGGGATGAGCGGCGCGCAATTGACGGCGTTCGATCGTCCCTGCTGCCCGATGCGCCAGCTGTCGGGGTCAACACGGAAATGCAAAGGCGCGATTTTCGAAACGGTCCCGAATACGCCGTTGACCGGGCACAGAAACCGGCACCAGACCCTTTTTGCCTTTCCATAGCGCGCACCGATGACAATGGCTGCGAAGGTCGAGCCGCCAAGCAGCAGTGCGGCGGGCCTCGGATACTGGTAGATGCTTGTCAGCTGCCCATAGACCGTAGTCGAGACGAAGGACACGACCGGCCAGCCGGACCATTTCATCCATCCCGGAATTGCCCGCCCGGCGCCGCGCTGGCTGGCAAATTCCGAAAGCGCACCTTCCGGGCACAGGATCCCGCACCAGAAGCGGCCCACCAACGCGGTGGCAAGGATGATGAACGGCCACCAGACACCCCAGAAGACAAACTGTGCGAAGCGCACGGCATTGCTCCACACATAATCGGTGTGCGTGGGAAGCGGCAGCAGGAGCGGAACCGTCAGAAGCACCGCATAGATTGCCACCATTACCCATTGAAGACGCCGGATAGCCGCCTGATGGTGGAGAAGGACATCACCGAACCTGGCAACAAGTGCCGGTGCGGCGCGAAGAGAAGACGTCATGCAGGCGCCTTGCCGGTCAGAGGAGGCGCATAGGCCAGAGACGCGATCATCCAGTAGAAGCCGAGGCTGAGAAGAGGAAGAAGCTCCGGCCGGGCGCGATAGCCCGCCAGACCGGCGATAAAGGCGCCGAAGCCGCTGCCATCATTGAGCAACCGGCTTGAATCCCACAGTGGCTCCGTCATCGGCGAAAGAATTCCAAGCGAAATCACCTTGTCGACGACAAGCATGGTCAGCCCGCTTCCGAGGATCAGGAGCAGCACCTCGCTGACGCGTGAAAGCACCGTCCTGGAGATCAATTTAGACCCGGCGTTAAACGCCCAGAAGCTGATCGCAGCAAGCACGAAGCCGGACAGGCCCGCGGCGACGACGAAACCGGCCTGCCAGCTTTGCGACGAAGCCATCAGTCCGAACAGGAAGACAACCGTCTCCGCGCCCTCCCGGGCCACCGCAAGCGCTGCCAGCGTCGCAAGTCCGAGCCAGTTACCGGTCTTTACGTGCCGGACGGCCCTGTTTGCGAGATCTCCGGTCTGGCCACGTTCCATCGCGCGCATCCAGAATACCATTCTGAGCATGAGGACAGCGGCGAATGCTGCCATGATCATCTGCAGGATATCCTCGCCATCCCCTTCGAGGATATCGCTTGCCCTACTCACGATCAGCGCCAGCATCAGGGCGAGCGCGAGGCCGGCGCCAGCGCCGGCAAGGATCCAACTGGTTGCCCGTCCACGTGTTGCCGGCGCCGCCCTCGCGGACCACGTCAACAGTATCCCCACAACCAGCAAGGCTTCGAAGCTTTCCCGCCAGACCACCGAAGCGATCTCGAATGTTTGCAGAGTGAGATCCGCGCTCATCGGGCGACCAGCGCTGCAGGAGGCATGTCGAGATGGAAATCATCGAAGAAGGCATAGTTCCCTTCGCGCAATGAGCGGAACACGAGGAAACTCGATGCACCGGGTGCGAGAACCTTCTCTTTGCGCAGCGGAATGCTCTCGAACTCGATCGGGGTCGAACCGTCATTGTGGAGTTCGAGCTTGAAACGGGTGTTCGCAGGCACCTCGATGACCGATGGTGAGACGACGCCATTGCTGAAATGAACCTCGAAAACCGGATCTTCCTCTTCGGCGAAGGCGGTCTGACAAGGTGCCATCAGCGCGGCTGCAGCCAGCAGCCGCATCAACCAGCCGATGGCGCGCATCAATAACCGCCCTTCTTGCCAATGCCGGCGAAAACGAAGTCGAATTTCAGCGCAAAAGCGCCGGGCCAGGGAGCAACGCCTGTCTCCTTGTCGACGTGGCGTCCGAAAGACATCTCGCCGTGACCGCCCGGATGAACGTTGAGCTCCAGCTGATAGCGGCCGGGTCCCGACAGCTTGACGTTGTCGCCGTAATGCGGCCCGTCGCTCGCGACCATGGGCTCCAGCGATCCGACTTGCTCCTCACCATTGTCGAGGTTCGTGACCGTGTATTCCACATGCAGGTTGGGAAGCCAGTCGCCTTCCGCAAAGCCATTTGCATTTTCGGCAGTCGCGTGGATGTCCGCCTCCAGATGAATGTCGGACTCCGCTGCAGCACGCATCATGCCGGGCGGATCCATCTCGATCGGCTGCAGGTAGACCGCTGCGACTTCCATGCCCGCTGCGATCTGAGGTGAGCCGATCGGATATTCGGCAGCCTTCAGGGCAAGCGGCATTGCGATGAGAACGAGAGGAGCGGCGAATAGGCTGGCAGCGCGGAGCATGATGGCAATCCCTAAAGATGAGTATTATCGTCACGTTTAACAGCGCGATCGCCCTGCTCTTTGCGCTGGCGCAAAGATGCGCGGTTTAGCGTCGGGCACGCCTTTGCCGGCCGCACGCGACCCAAATCTCATCAACGGGTCGCCCATTGCTTGACCCTGGTCAAAGTTGTGGCGGGCCGTGACCGATACATCACCTTCGCCAAAGGGGAAAATCACGTGATCCAGTTCGTCAGCGCGTTTGGTGTCTTTCTCATGCTGCATTCGATCCCGGCGATCCCGAATATTCGCCTTCGTATCATCCGGTCGATCGGCAAGCCGACCTATATCCTTGCCTATTCCGTTGTCTCGCTCGCGGCGCTGGTCTGGCTCTTTTCCGCAGCACTTGCCCTCGACTATGTCCCGCTGTGGGAGCTGCGTCCCTGGCATGCGGCGATGACCTTCCTGCTCGCGCCGGTCGGGTGTTTTCTCGTGCTTGCCGGTCTGATGAGCGCAAATCCCCTGTCCATATCGATCCGCTCGGCGGGGCCGGCCGGAGCGGTTTCGCAAATCACCCGACATCCCGTGCAATGGGGATTTGCTCTCTGGGCACTCGGCCATGTCGTCGCCAACGGGGACTTGCGTTCGCTTCTCTTGTTCGGAGGTCTCGGGCTTTTCGCACTCGCCGGCATTCCGATGGCCGAGCGCCGGGCGAGAAAGCGTCTCGGCGCTCACTGGGAGGTCTATGCCGCGCAGACATCCGTCTGGCCCCTGGCGGCGTTTGTTTCCGGGGTCCGGCCGAAATCGGACACGGCGCTTGTGGCAGCAGCGGTGGCCACGATCGCGCTGGTCGCCTGGCTGCTCCTTGCGGGCGGTCACGCCCTGCTCTTCGGCGCCGACCCGATTTCCGTCTTCGGCTGATTGAAGTCCGCCTCGCCGGACCAGGCGCTTGCCAGCGGCGCGACCGGCAGGCCCAGGAGATCGACGGCGCGACGGGCAAGGTGATCTACGATCTCCTGCACCGACTGCGGGCGATTGTAGAAGGCGGGGACCGGCGGCATCACGATCCCGCCCATTTCGGTAACGGATGTCATGTTGCGCAGATGCCCGAGATGCAACGGCGTCTCTCGCGTCATCAGCACGAGCCGCCGTCTCTCCTTGAGTTGGACGTCGGCAGCACGCGCCACGAGGCTGCTGGAAAGACCGGTTGAAATTGCGGCCAGCGTCTTCATCGAGCAAGGCGCAACGATCATTCCCGCGACAGGAAACGAGCCGCTGGCGATAGTCGCACCGATATCGCCATTGTCGTAGCTTCTGTAGGCCTTTGGCAGCATCCCGTCATGGGCGTCGGCCCCAGCCTCGTGCAAAAGGGTCCGCTTGCCGCTTTGCGTGACGACGAGATGGACCCGCACGCCGAGCCCGCACAAGAGATCGAGGACAGCAAGGCCAATAGCCGCGCCTGAGGCTCCAGTAACCGCCAGTACGACGTCGCGCTGCTCATGAAACGATGTCACGTTTGATCCTTTCCCATGTTGTTGCTGCGCGCGCCGCAATGTCTGGCGGCATGCGCAGTTCGCGACCCCATTCGCGGTCGCTCTCCGGCCCGATCTTGCGGGTGGCGTCGAGGCCCATCTTCGTTCCGAGACCCGCTCGAGGTGACGCGAAATCGAGATAATCGATCGGCGTGTTTTCGAGGACCGTCAGGTCACGCGACGCGTCGAACCGCGTGGACACGGCCCACATGACATCCTCCCAGCTCCTCACGCCGATGTCGGCATCGACCACGATGATCAGCTTGGTGTAGTTGAACTGCGGCAGCATCGACCAGAGCCCCATCATCACCCTGCGCGCCTGTCCCGGATACCGCTTGTCGATGGAGACGACCGCAGTGCGGTAGGAGCAGGCCTCCGGCGGCAGCCAGAGATCGCAGATTTCAGGAAATTGTCGCCGCAGGATAGGGACGAACAGCTCTGTCATCGCCTCCCCTAGCCTGGAAGGCTCGTCCGGCGGGCGGCCGGTATAGGTCGAAAGGTAAATCGGCGAGCGGCGGGTGGTGATGGCGCTCAACCGGACGATCGGAAAGGGTTCGACGCTGTTGTAATAACCGGTGTGGTCGCCGTAGGGGCCTTCAGGCGCAGTCTCATCGATCGACACGTGCCCCTCCAGAATGATCTCGGCGCAGGCCGGTACGTCGAGCGGCACGGTCAGAGCGCTGACGACCTGCGTGCGCGCGCCACGCAGAAGACCGGCGAAGTTCAGTTCGCTCACTCCTTCGGGCAGGGGCATGACAGCGGCAAGCAGCGTCGCAGGGTCGGCGCCGATTGCGATCGCCACTGGCATGTCCTGACCGCGTCGCTGCCATTGGCGGAAGTGCTTTGCGCCGCCGCGATGGGCAAGCCAACGCACGATCAGGGAGGAGCGGTCGCGAACCTGCATCCGGTAGATGCCGACGTTGACGTCGTCAGGATCGTCGGGGTCGCAGGTTATCACCAGCGGCCAGGTCACCAGAGGGGCCGGTTCGCCCGGCCAGCACCATTGGACTGGAAGCATGCCGGTATCGATATCGGCTCCACGGTAGACCACCTCCTGCGACAGGGCTGTGCGTCGATGCCTCGGCCGCATGCGACTTGCGGCCGTGAGCAGCGACAGCTTGCTCAAGGCGTCTGCAAGCGACTTCGGCGCGGAAGGGTTTCGAAGATCGGCGAGATCCTCTGCCAGTCGTCCGAGACCGCCCTGCCCGACCCCGAAACCAAGCTCTATGCGTTCCCTGGTGCCGAACAGATTGACGAGCACCGGGATAGGGCTGCGCCGTCCATCGGCGTCTATCGGTGCCTTTATGAGAAGGGCCGGCCCGTTTTCCTCAAGGACATGCTGATGCAGTGCCGTCAGCTCGTGGACGAGCGACACGGGTTCGTCGATCGACAGAAGCAGCCGGCGCTGCTCGAGCTCGCGAATGAAGGATTGCAGGTCGGCATGACGTTTGAACTTGGGCGCATCATTTAGCATGGGGATGCAATCGGCGAGGAAACCGCTCCTGTCTTTGTCTCAAAACAAACAGGGCGAATGCGACAGGCCCTAGGGTGCCACTCTCACGAGAAGAGGCCTCAATGCTTGTTCCATCCCGCTTGATGACCGCGGCCGGTATTGTGCCGTTGCCGATCGCGGCCCGCGCCGCATCCCTGCTGTTCGAGCAGGTGCTCAAATCCCACCCCCGGCTCTTCGACCGGCTCGGGGATTATCGATATTTGTGTTTTGGCTTTGCTCCCTCGGACCTTGCCTTCGAGTTCGTGATCCGGCCTGCCGGAGGCAGTATCCGAACCTTCCGGCGCGGGCGCGCGCCGGAAGCGGACGCCAGGATCAGTGGCCCCCTGCTCCTGATGCTCGGGCTTGCCGAGGGCCGCCTGGATGGTGATGCCGTCTTCTTTGCCCGCAAGCTTGCCGTGACAGGCAATATGGAAGCTGTGCTCGCACTTCGAAATGCGCTCGACGACAGCGGAATCGATCTGGTGAAACTGGCCGGAGACATGTCGGGGCCAATTCGCCGTCCCGTGATGGCGACACTCTCATCCATCCGGCGCCGTGCGCTCAAAGCCGAAGGTGCCAGATGGAACTGATATGCCCAGCAGGAACCCCCTCGTCCTTCAGAGAGGCCGTAGATGCGGGTGCGGACGCGGTTTATTGCGGCTTTCGCGACGAAACGAACGCCAGAAACTTCCCAGGTTTGAATTTTGATCTGCAGGAGCTCAGAGAGGCCGTTTCATATGCCCGCGCCCGAGGCGTCAAGACGTTCGTGGCACTGAACACATTCATGACGGCAGGGCGGGAAGATCTCTGGTATCGCCGGGCGCAGGAAGCAACCGATGCCAGGGCCGACGCGCTGATCGTCGCCGATTTCGGGCTGATGGCCCATGTTGCCGAACGTCATCCGCATCAACGCCTGCATATTTCCGTGCAGGCTTCGGCCTCCAATCCGGATGCTCTTGCCTATCTGGTCGAAAGTTTTGGCGCAGCGCGCGTTGTCCTTCCCCGAACCCTGACGGTCGCCGACATTGCCCGCATCGCCCGTCACGTGCCCTGCGAACTTGAAGTCTTCGTCTTCGGCGGCCTCTGCGTCATGGCGGAGGGACGCTGCTCGCTTTCCTCCTACGCCACCGGAAAATCACCCAACATGAACGGCGTCTGCTCGCCGGCAAGCCACGTTCGCTACCGGCAGGAGGGCACCGACATGGTATCGGAACTGGGCGGGTTTACGATCAACAGGTTCTCCGAGAAGGAACCGGCCGGCTATCCAACCCTCTGCAAGGGGCGCTTCGAAATCGGCAAGAGCAAGACCTACGCCTTCGAGGACCCGGTTTCTCTCGATGTCATGGACCAGCTGGACGAACTCCAGGCAGCCGGTGTCACAGCGCTGAAGGTAGAGGGGCGCCAACGCGGCAAGGCTTATATCTCGCAGGTCGTTTCGACGCTCCGCGCCACGATGGAAGCCGCACCCGCCGATCGTCCCGCACTCATGGCCCGCCTCAAGGCCCTCAGCGAGGGACTGGAGACGACGCATGGCGCCTATGAGAAGCGGTGGAGGTAAGAGATGAAGCTGACACTTGGCCCGCTCCAATATCTCTGGCCGACCGACCGATGGCGCGACTTCTATTTCGCGATCGCCGACGAAGCGCCTGTGGATGTCGTCGTTATCGGCGAGACGATCTGCTCGAAGCGCCTGCATTTCATGGAGGCCGAACTTGCTGTCGTCATCGAGCGGCTGGAGGCAGCAGGAAAAGAGGTCAGGCTCTCGACACTGGCGCTTGTTACGCTCGATCGCGAGGCGAATTATCAAAGGGCACTCGCTCAGGAGGATGTCAGGCTCGTCGAGGCCAATGATCTCTCCGCCCTCTATCTTCTGAAGGGACGGCCGCACGCCGTTGGACCGTTCATCAATGTCTATAATGCAGCGACAGCACGCGTTCTGGCATCCAATGGTGCGACGGCGATCTGCCTGCCGCCGGAACTTCCGGCCTCTTCCGTCGCCGCCATTGCCCGGACCTGTCCCGATCTGGATCTAGAAGTCTTCGCCTTCGGCCGCATGCCGCTCGCCATCTCCGCGCGCTGCGCTCACGCCCGCTCGAAAGGGCGAACCAAGGACAATTGCCAGTTCGTCTGCCAGGAGGATCCTGATGGCATCACGGTCAACACCATTTCAGGCCAGCCCTTTCTCGCCCTGAACGGCGTGCAGACGCTGTCGCATACCTGTCAGGCGCTGCTCGAGCGATCCGACGAATGGACGGCACAGGGTGTCAGTTCGCTTCGGCTGTCGCCGCAGACCTGCGACATGGTCGAAGTATCCTCGACTTTTCGCGGGATGCTGAATGGAGCAATCGAGCCCGGGCAGGCGCTGAACAGGCTGCGCGATCTCTATCCGGACATTCCGCTATCGAACGGGTTTCACCACGGCAAGAGCGGCGCGGAATGGGTCGCGCGCCTGAGAAACGCAAAGGATTTGGCACAATGAAGATGAGACTGTCGGAAAGCGACGCTCCCGGCGACAGACGGATCTTCTCTGCTCTGCGTCAGATAAAGGCTTTTGCGAAGGACCCGGATTCCGACTGCAACTGCACCCTCATCATCGGTGAATTGCTCGCGCATCTGGTTCCAAGACAAAGAGCCGCCGTCGTGCAGGAGCTGTTCATGTCGGCGCTGCGCCAAAAAACGAAGGTCGGCACGCTCCTGGAACTTCTGAAGGAACTCGAGCAGTTTGGACCTGCCTCCGAAATCGGCGAGATCGAGGAAGCGGCTCTGATTTTCGACGATGTGGCAAAGCAGGCAAGAATGGGCTCTCAGCTTCTCAGAGCCTTCGTCGCCAATCGGCGAGACATTCTTGGTGCCCAGCAAACCCTTCTCGCGAAAGAGGCCGGGGAAATTCCATCATGAAGGCAGAAAACCGCCGGGATCGGCACGTCGACGTGCTCGAGGTCATAAGCTCTGGCGGCTCGCCCGGCGGGGAATCGCGCGCAGCTCTCGAAATGTTTCTCCTGCAGACACGGCCGACCCTCGCGCCGGAGCCGACTGCCGGCGACCAACTGAACGGTCTGCGTATTGGCGTCAATGAGGCGGGCGGGGGGCCACATCCGTGAAAGCCGGCCAGTGGTCGATCGGTATTGTCACCGACATCATCGCATTTGCGCCAGATCAATCACGGTCGAGGCTAATGGTTTATGCTCATCATATTGCAAGGAGTGATCGGAATGGGAAGTTTTAGCACCTGGCATTGGCTAATCGTCCTTGCCATCGTCCTCATCCTGTTTGGACGCGGCAGGATCCCAGAACTCATGGGCGACGTGGCACATGGCATCCGGGCCTTCAGGAAGGGATTCGACGACGAGCAGGTCAGCGGAAAGGACAGGCACGGCGATGCAGATCGGCCTTGATCCCGACCGACACAACTGTGCTGGATGCCGGGAGAGCGCATGATGGACTACGCGATCATCTCGGCTCGGTTCGACGACGCAGAAAAATGCGGTCGAATCGATCTTCAAATCGCGGACCAGATCAGGCAGTTGATCGTCACCAGGCGATCGCTGTTGAGTGTTGCATCGCCACCGCGCGCGAGCGAGGCGCGGCTTTTCCAGTTCCAGCATAACTTTTGCGAAATTGCGCTCGCCTATGGCAAATGCGACCGGAGGCGGGCGGAAACGCTGGTCGTCACAGCAACCGACGTAAGGCGCTGGCGCCGCGGTCATTCACAGTCAGAACCGCTGTGGACATGGCATGATGTCGGCACCATCACCCCCGCTCCCCGCCCGACCGAACCTACACCCCGGCTACGCGCTTCGGCAGAAAAGCGCGAACGCTTCGTGGGCGCATAGTTTCCCGAGACGGCTTCGTCCTGATCGCGCGATATCGCGAAGCTCGGTCTCGAGCAGTTCTCATTCGTTCGCGCGGTTGCGATTGAGACATGGCGCCTTTGAAAGATCGTCAGAGATGCAGAACGTGTCTTCGGGTGCTTGATAGATCTCTCTCAGGAGCATGGCTGGAGAAGCTGCTCGGCAAAACGGGGAGCGCATGTCTCTCCATGACCGGCGAAATGCTATCGCCCTCTGGGAGTTCGTCCTCGATCAACCTCGATCCGCCTGGCGCGGTCCTCGAACTGATACAGATCAAAACGATCCGTCAGAATCCATGAGAAAGGGTGGCAGACAATCGAGGACCGGATCTGATGAACCTGCCGACATTCGCACTCGCCGTCTTATCGCTGTTGATCCTCCCCGGCCCAACCAATGCGGTTCTCGCCTTGGCGTCGACAGCCCTGACGTTCCGGCGGTTCCTATCGCTTATCTCTGCAGTCTTGCTCGCTTATTTCGCAATCATCGTTCCGGTGTCAGGGATCGCCGCTCCGCTCCTTCATGGCCATCCGACCATCGCCAGCATCGTCAAGCTGATTTCGGCGATCTGGGTTCTTTATCTTGCGCTCAAGCTATGGGCTCCGGCACGATCGGGCGGCCGTAACAGGCTCAGCCTCGGTCCACTCTTCATCACCACGCTGCTCAATCCGAAGGCCGTCATTATCGGCCTCTCCCTCGTGCCCGCTGTCCAAGCCGGCGTACCTGCCGTTATGGCGACATTCGCCTGCTGCGTGGCGGTGACCTCAGCGATCTGGCTAGGCCTTGGCAGTCTCATTGTTGGACACCATGCGCAGATGCCAACACTTACGCGGCAGTGTGGTTGCGCAGCATTGGTTGCCTTCGCCGTGATCCTTGCCGTCGGCGCCTTATTGGACCTGAGAGCGATCTGAGTTTTTCAGGGCGGCATCTGGAACACCGCAGTCGGTTGCGAGGTTCGACGTCTTGGTCGGCGATTAGACGGCCTGCCCTGTCCTGTCATCAGCGGCGAAGACCAACACTACCTCCTGCGCAAATGGCAAAAGGACAAGCTGACGGCAATCGGCCCATCCTATCCGACCTACCAGTGGCGGACAGCGATCCTCAGCGCTCTTGATGTGCTCGACGGCAAACAGGTGCCGGGTCCGGAATGGATCCTGCCTCAGCCGGCGATCACGCAGGATACGCTGGCAAGCTATATCGACGAGCGCATGCCGCCGTTAGACTCCAGCCTTGGCGGCTGCCAGGATCTGCCCGGCTATCCGGAGGTTTGGGTTGGCAAGAAATAGGTTTTGAAGGAAAGCAGCCCCGGCGGGAACGCCGGGGTATCCCGCATTGGCCGGCGTCGCCGGCGGTAATGAGGAGTTTTCCATGCGGCAACCGACAATTGCGCCAGTCAGAGGTTCCGGGGTTGTGACTGAAAGAATCGGCTCCAGGTCGTCCACCTCTGCGGCCAAAAGCGGAACCCGGCACAAAACGGCCCGGAGCTGAAGCTGCGCGCCTGCCCGCCTCCAACAATCAATCGCTGTCCACCAGACCATCCACGGCCTGTCATTTCGCCGGTTGAGACCTCGCACTCAGCTTGTTGCCGTCAGGATCGCGAAGATATGCCACGAATGCCCCGTTCGGACGCTCCGAAGGTGGGCTCTCTATTGCCGTGCCTCCATGCGCGGTACCGGCAGCATGCCACGCTAGAACGTGGTCGCGGCTCGCGGCGACGATACCGATCGTTCCACCATTGGCCGCGGTCGCAGGCTTCCCATCGATCGGTTTCGTGATCATCAGCCGGCCGCCTTCGTGTGCATAGATCAGCCGCCCTCTCGCATCCATCTCGCCGGGCTTGCCGCCTAACGCCGCGAACGTCGCGTCGTAGAAGCTTCTGGCCCGCTCCAAGTCGTTGCTGCCGATCATGACGTGCGTGAACATGCTTCATCTCCTGTGGGATGCTTGTGTAATCTGATTCCTGCCTGTTATCGGTCGAAGTTTCTTAAATATTTTGCTGGCGACGCGCCGAGCGCTTTCTTGACCGTGGTGATAAACGCAGAGATGGATTCGTACCCGAGGTCGGCGGATACCTGCTGAACCGTCGAAGGCGCCTTCTTCTGCGGCAAATTCAGCTTCGACCTTGTAGGGTGGCAGGCTCTCCTGATTGCGGACTTGATAAGCGTTAACCTTTCATTAACCATAGCTCCCTAGCTTCCGGAAAGAGAAGCAACAGTGTCCGGCAATTTTCGAGGAGGACGCCATGTCGCTCGTGACAGTGCCAGGGAAAATTCGCCTTTATGGCGGTCATGCAATTCTAATCATGACGGAAGGAAACCTACATCAGGCCGTCTGCATCACCGACGATGCCATGCCTGCCGGTGAAGGCGACATCATGCAAGGCCTCCTCCAGTGCCTTCAAGTTTATGAGGGCATCGCCGATCGCAAGTTCTCGGACGRTGAACTGGCCTATGATGGACGGGTGTGGATTACTTCATCCGACATCACCCCGCATTAAGCAATCGTAACACCCGTGGCTATCCCGAACGATTCGTCAGAGCCGCAGCGTCCACATGGTTGGCAGCTTTAGGCCGATAGCGGCGATGGTCGACAACCTGTCACGTGGGCGCTCTCATGAATTAGGTAACCAGTGGATCGTCCAGATGAGTGAGCGGAAGCCGGAGCTTCGCCGCCAGCTCTCCGGCCAGTCAGGTCTTGCCGCTTCCGCCATTGCTGCGACGAAAATCGTTCCATCACCCTTTCTCCACCGAAAGTCAGGTCAACGACCCCCGGTCGTTTTGTTCGACGATTTCCTCACGACAAWGCCGAGTTTCCGTGCAAGCTTGCTTCGAAAAGCATCGATGGCGGATCCACTTCACCCAGGATCCGGATAACCCGCTCGCAATAGCTCGGCCCTGCGAGCGTCAGCTCTATCCGCCTTGGGCCGGCGTCATTATCGGCGGCGCGCGTTGGACCCGGTACCGGCCTATCGCGCGAAATCTCTGTCTTCGGCTTGATAGTGAGCGAGCTGCCGGCAAGCACGGCATCAAAACCCGTCGCTTCGGCTGCCGCGCCGGTGAACTTTGCAGTCAGCGCATCATCACTCCCCGGAAATTTTACAGACACTGTACCGCCATCGTTTTTCGCAACTGAGATGTCACTTTCGCAGCGCAGCACCGTCAATGAACTGGTATTCCGTTGATTCACGGAAGCTGTCTCCCGCTCCGCCATGGTATCCAGCAAGGCCGACACCCCCACAATTGCGCTCGATAGGCGGGAGCAACCTCGTCCTTTTCGATCTTCGACATGGTGATGATCGGGACGACCAGGCTGAAATCATACATCGCTTCGCTGGCAAAGACGCTTGTCGCCGTTTCGACAGCGACCGAAAATCCTTCACCTTCCAACATGTCCTTGACGATTGCAGCGCATTGCTCCGGCTCATGCCCGATCCAGCCGTCCCAAACGATAAGTGCTTCGCGCATCGTAGAACTCCTCAGTGAGCGGCCCGGCCGATGCCTTGCATTGCTTCCGCGGTCGCGTCCCCAGCCCCATCTTCCAGCCACCGCACGTCTTCGGGGGACAGTTGGATGGCGGAGGCTGCAAGGCTGTGGCGAAGCTCTGCGAGGCTTGCCGGCCCAATCAGAGGAATGACCGGCCAGGGTTGATTGAGGACATAGGCGAGCGCGATCTGGATCGGATCCTTGCCAAGGCGCCTGCCGAGCTCTTCTGCGCGGCCCTTACGCTGAAAATTCAGGTCGGAATACCAGGCGCGAGCGAGGTCCCGATCATCGAATTTCCGTGGCCCGGATCTGTCCGTAAAGAAGCCGCGTGCCTGGCTCGACCAGGCAAAGTTTGTGACCCGTCGCTCCCTCAACCAGCTCTTCCAGCCGGCGTCGGAAGAAGCGATGCAACCCGCCCAGACCGGATCGACCATCTCGGCCAGCGAGAAGTTGTTGGACAGCACGCTTGGTCTGGTCTTGCCGGTTCGTTCGGCATAGGCGATCGCTTCGTCCATGCGTTCCCGCGTCCAGTTCGATCCGCCGATCGGTCCGCGAATGCGGCCGGCCTTCACCTCCGCATCCATGGCATCGACGAACTCGCCGACGGGCACGTCGGGATTGTCGCGATGCATGAAATAGACGTCGACATGGTCGGTCTGCATCCGCTCCAGGCTGGTGGTCAGCTGTTTGGCGATCACATCGGGATAGCAGAGCGGCGAATGCGCCCCCTTTTCGATGATCACTACCTCGCCCCTGACGCCTCTGCTGCGAACCCATTCGCCAATCAGCCGGTCCTGCGTGCCGCCCCCATACTGGAAGGCGGAGTCGATGAGATTGCCGCCGGCTTCGAAGAATGCATCGAGAGCGATCGAGGCTGCCGGGAAGGTCGAAAACAGCATCATGCCGAGAGCCAGCATCGATGTCTCCTTTTCCACCCCGTCAATATGCCCTCTCGGAACGATCACATCCTTGCGGCGGAGCTGTTCCCCGGTCAGCGTCCTCGTTCTGACGGCCGGCGTTTCCAGCGCATATTCAAGTCCGATGGCGGCGCGCCACTTGTCCATGACCTTGAGATTGCCGAGCGTGTCGGCAGCCGACATGCCTGGATAGGCGAATTCCCGTCGCCCTGCGCGGATCGCCTCGGCCGCCGCATCCACCTCGAAACTGTAGACGTGCCGCGGCTCGTCGACGTCGATGTCGTGCCGTTTTCCGGCTGCATCGAAGAGCCTGATGACCGCAGTGCCGCCCTGTTTGCCAGCGGCAAACCAGAAATGATCGATCTCGATCGATCCGGCAGTCCCGAAGATCCGCAGCACGTTGTCCTGGACAAGTGAGACCGAACAGGCAACTTCAGCAATGATGCCGTTCGGGAAACGCAGGATGGCCGCACTCCATTCGTCGATGCCGGTTGAGCCGAGATGCCCGACGCCGAAGACCTGGTCCGGCTCGAGGATGCCGCCCGCCTCGTGGATGCCGGCGATCAGCCTTGCCATCGAGACGGGATAGCCGCCGACATCGAGAATGCCGCCACCGGCAAGATCATTGGCAAACAGCCGGTGCTCCTGTTCGAACGGCTTGGCAAAACCGAAGCTCGACTTGATCATGCGGACATCGCCGATCGCCTTGGCCTTGAGAAGCTCGATCAGCTTCAGCGTCAACGGGTGCAGCCTGTACATATAGGCTTCGCCGAGGAAGGTACCGGCCTCGCGCGCGGCCGTCTGCATGGCTTCCGCCTCTGCTGCCGACAGGCCGATCGGCTTCTCGCAGAGCACATGTTTTCCGGCCCTTGCTGCCTTGATTGCCCATTCCGCATGCGTCGGATGCGGTGTCGCAATATAGACCGCATCGATTTCCCCGTCTGCTAGGAGCGCCTCGTAGCCCTCGAGTATCCGTGCACCGGGGAAGCGCTCGGCAAGGCCTGCTCGGCCCGTGTCGCGAGTGGCAATTGCATCTACCCGGCCTGTCCTCGATTGCGCGACACCTGCAAAGAAGTCGCCAGCGATCCTGCCGGGGCCAAGGATGCCCCAGCGAATTCTATCCATATCGGTCATCTCGTATTCCTAACCTTCAGGTCGGTTGGCGTTGGCAGCGCGGTATGTCTAGGAAAGCTGGACCACGGCGCAGCCGTAGCCCTCGAGTGAGAGGTGACCATCGACCGGCTTGCCGGCATCGAGCAGATCGACCCCGGCCGCAACATGTGACAGGACGGTCGGCTTGTCCGTGTAATTCTGGATGAAGAGAAGCCGGCGATCTGCGTTCATCCGCATCGTGACTTCGACGCCCTCCGGCAGGTCGGCGATTAGCGGTTCGATACCGGCCTCGCCAAACAGGCGCTCCGATAGTGCCTCCGTCAGGTCCGGCGTGAGATAGGTGCCGAGATAGACGACCCGGCCTTTGCCGACGGTGTTTGAGGTTGCCATCGCCATTCCGTCGGCGTAGCGGTTGGACCAGACCGCGATCGTCTCGACGCCGGCGTCGACGGTCAGGTTTTCGTAGAAATAACCGGCCGTCAGTTCACGATTGCCGATTTTGAAGCGACGTTCGCGGCGATGGGATTCCGCGGGTCTGTTCGGAGGCACGACCAGACCGCCGGAGCGCTCCATGACGTCGAAGAGGCCCTTCGCCCCGGGTGCGGCAAGCCGTCCGAAATCCTCCACCTGCACACCCGTCAGTTTCGAAAGCGAAGTTCCAGGTGCGGTCTGCCTGATGACGTGATTGTTCTCGTCGCGGGTTCCCGTGCGGGCGCCGACCACGACGGTACCGCCCTTCTCCGCGAAGGCCTTCAGCCGCTCGGTCCATTCGTCCTTCCACATCACCCAGTGCGGCACATAGAGAAGCTTCAGCTTCGAAAGATCGTCTTCCGGATGGATGAAGCCGCAGGCAATGCCGCGATCATAGCAATACTGGTGAAGCAGGACCGCATCGTCCTGCGGGCTTGGCAAGCCGATCGGATAGGTCTTGTGGGCCTCCTGGTTGTCGAAATCCGACCCGGCGATGCCAACGTCCATGCGCACATAGGTGCCGAGGATCTTGTCCTGCAGCGCCGTCATCTCGGTGGCGAACTGTTTCGCCTCCTCGTAGCGGTGGCGCGGGACGTCGTCGTGATCGATGATACCCATCCAGTAGATCTCGGCGCCGAAATGGGCGGGACGCCAGCGGAAGAACATCAAGCCGTCCGCACCGCGGGCAACCGAAGACATCGCCATGCGCCGCATCTCTCCAGGTTCCGGCGTCAGCGTGCAGAAGCCCGGCTGGCTGCCGAAGTTCGACTGCTGTTCGGGCACGATGTAGTTGCCCGAAAATCCGCGGCAGATGTCGAGATGAAGCGCCTGGACCTTGGCGTGATTGCCGATGCGCTGGAACTCGTCATAGAGTAGCGGATAGATGTCGTAGCCGACGAAATCGAGATCAGTGGTGAACTGTCCGCGGAAATCGATGTCGCGCAGGCCTCCAAGGTTGTGGAAGACGAACCAGGACGATTTGACGGCGCGTAGGATCTCGACCTGGTCGTGCTGGAAGCGGGCCGTCGAAAAGGCCAGGAAGCGATGGTAGTCCTGGAGATGGCCGGGGCTTGGAAAGGTCGGCCCGAATTCGATCGGCAGCACGACCTGGTCGAAACCCTGATAGGCGGTTGCCCAGAAATCTCCGCCCCAGGCGTGATTGAGCTTGTCGATCGTGCCGTATTTGTCCGAAAGATATGATTGGAATTCGCTGAGTGTCGCCTTTGAGAAACTCTCCGGCATGCTCGTGTTAAGCTCGTTGTCGGTCTGCCAGCCGACGACATGGGGATTGTCGCGATAGTGTTCGGACATTGCCCTCGTAATGCGGCGGCTATGCTCGCGAAACACCGGGCTTGCCGTATCGCAATGCTGGCGCGACCCGTGGCTCATTGACCGCCCCTTCCCGTCCACGCGCAGGATTTCGGGATGGGCGGCCGTCAGCCAGCGTGGCGGGGTCGCCGTCGGCGTGCACATGATCGTATCGATGCCGTGGCGAGCAAGAACGGCGATCGCCCGGTCGAACAGGTCGAAATCGAAGCGCCCGAGTTCGGGTTCGAGAATATGCCAGGCGAATTCGGCCATTCGCACGACATTGAAGCCGGCCTTGGCCATGCGCTCGGCGTCGCGCTCCCAGTAGCTCTCGTCGACATGCTCGGGATAGTGAGGGGCGCCAACGAGGAATCGATCGGTCTTGACCGGGTTCCAGGCGGAAATTGTCGCAGATTTCTGTTCAGACACGGCGAGGATCCTGATTGCTATTTGTCGATGATTGCCTTGCGGGCGCTGATCGTGCGTCCGCCATCCGGCGCGAAGAGATAGAGTTCGGTCGGATCGAGCTTGAGCGTCACCGACTGATCGGCCTTGAAGGGCGCGACATAGCTCAACTGAACCGTGATATTTCCCGTCCCGCTTTCCGAAGCGACGGTCCTGAGTTCGCCGGCATCGACGTAGAGGATCGTCTCCCGACCCAGATGCTCGACGAGACGCACCACGCCGTTCAAGGCCCCCGGCTGCCCGTCGGAGACCACGGAGATGGTTTCGGGACGTACACCGAGCGTCAGTTCCGTACCTTTCGCGAGCGCTGAGGGTTCCGACAGTTCGACTGTCAATGGTGCAAGGCCCGGCGCGGAAACGCGGATCTCGTGGCCCGACACGCCGTCGACCGTGACGGAAAGAAAGTTCATGCGCGGCGCCCCGAGGAAGCCCGCGACGAACAGATTGTCGGGATTGCGATAGAGCTCGAGAGGCGAGCCCACCTGCTCGATGATGCCCTGGTTCAGGACGACGATCCGGCTTGCCATTGTCATGGCCTCGACCTGGTCGTGGGTGACATAGACCATCGTTGCACCGAGCTCGGCATGCAGGCTCGAAAGCTCTACACGCATCTGCGTGCGCAGCGCCGCATCGAGATTCGACAGCGGCTCGTCGAACAGGAAGACCTCGGGCGAACGGGTGATCGCCCGTCCGATTGCAACACGCTGGCGCTGGCCGCCGGAGAGCTGCTTGGGGCGTTTGTCGAGCTGGTCGGTGATGCGCAGGATCCTGGCGGCGCGGGCCACCGCAGCGTCGATCTCCGCTTTCGGCCGCTTGGCCATACGGAGGCCGAAGCCCATATTCTCGGCGACCGTCATATGCGGATAGAGCGCATAAGACTGGAAGACCATGGCAATGCCGCGGTCGCCAGGTTCCTCGCGGCTGACGTCGCGTCCGTTGATGCGGATCTCGCCGGAGGTGATGCCTTCGAGACCGGCGATCGTCTTCAAGAGGGTCGACTTGCCGCAGCCCGACGGGCCGACCATGACGATGAACTCGCCTTCCTCCACCGAAAGATTGATGCCGCGCAAGGCGTGATAGGCGCCGTAATTCTTGTTTATCTGTCGCAGTTCGAGGCTGGTCATGCTTCCTGGCTCTCTGCTTTTCGAGATCTAAGGTGCGGGTTCGTGGAGGCAGTCATCCCTTGACCGCTCCCATCGTCAGGCCCGCGATGAAGTGGCGCTGCATCAGGAAGAACATCACGACCGGTGGCACGGCGACGACGATCGTTCCTGCCGAGATGCGGTTCCAGGCCGAGACCCATTCGCCGCGAAGATTGGCAAGGCCCGCCGTCACCGGCTTGACGGAATCGCTGACCGTCAGCACGACGGCCCAGAAATAATCGTTCCAGATGAAGGTGAAGAGCAGGATTGCGAGTGCCGCAAGTGCTGGGCGCACCAGCGGCACAGCGACATGGATGAGGGTCTGGAAGGGACTTGCGCCTTCAGCCCTTGCAGCCTGGAAGAGTTCATCGGGCAATGCGGCGATGAAATTGCGCATGAAGAGGGTGGCAAAACCCGTCTGGAAGGCGACGTGAAAGATGATCAGTGCCGTCGTCGTGTCGATCAGATCGAGCCTGACCATCAGATCGCGCACCGGGATCATCATAATCTGGTGCGGCAGGAAGTTGCCACCGACGAAGAGCGCGAAGATCAGCATGTTGCCGGGAAATCGATACCGGGAAAGCACGAAGCCAGAGAGCGTGCTCAGGACGAGGACGCCTATAACCGAGGGGATCGTGATCGTCAGGCTGTTGATGAAATACTGTGCCATCGGCGTCTGGGTGAAGACGGCTCTATAGTTGTCGATCAGACCGAACTCCGTCGGCCAGCCCCACAGGTTGCCGCCCATGACATCGCTCGTCGAGCGGAACGACGTCAGGATGATCGCAAAGAGCGGGCAGAGCCAGAGGAGAAGGACGACGAGGACGGCGAGGAAGTAGAGGCGGCGTTGCCAGACGGCCGTCTCCGGAATTGGACGAGGATACATCAGCCGCCCCTTTCTTCCGTGCGGACGATCCGCGACAGATACCAGATGATGAAGGCCGCCATGATCACGAAGAGGACCGATGCGATCGCCGCGCCATAGCCGAACCGGTAGGAAAAGATCGATTGCTCGAACATCTGATAGGCAAGCACCGATGAGGAGCCGAACGGTCCGCCGCGCGTCATCACCGACACCATGTCGAAGGAGCGAAGTGCGCCGACGACAGTGACCGCAATGGCGATGAAGGTCACCTGGGTCAGTTGCGGCAAGACGATATGCCAGAGCATGTTCCAGCCTCGGGCGCCATCGACGCGCCCCGCACCGATCAGCTCTTCGCTCAGATTGTTGAGGCCGGCGAGATAGAGCACCATGCAGAAGGTGACCTGCGGCCAGAGCGCTGCGATGACGATCGCGAAGGTGACGAAATGTTCATCGGAAAGCACGGCGGGCGCGGTCGCTCCGAACGCCTTGAAGATCAGGGCAAGCAGCCCGAATTCCGGCGTATAGACCCACGTAAAGACGACGCCGACCGTCACCGAGGCGAGCACCAGCGGGATGAAGAACAGCGACTTCAGGAAGCGCATGCCGCGGATCTTCTGATTGACGAGCAGCGCGATGGCCAGCCCGAGCGGCGGTGCCGCCATGAACATGATGAGCCAGATCAGATTGTTCTTCAGCGACGTGTAGAATTGCGGGTCATTGTAGAGCTCGACGTAGTTGCCAAAGCCGATCCACGTCATCGGCCCCATCCCGTCCCAGTCATGCAGGCTGATCCAGAGACTGCGGACGGCCGACAGAAGAATGACCGTAAAAAACAGGAGGATCGCGGGAGCGATCAGCAAAGTCGGGGTGAGCCACCATCGCTGGCGGCGCCATAACATCAACATTGTCCAGAACCTCTAGAGGAAATGAGGGAGCGGAACCGCAATTCCGCTCCCCGGTCGTCGGGAGGAGAACTAGATCTTGTAGATACGCTTGCGCGTGCCTTCTAGGCGCTGCAGGATCGCCTGCCGACGCTCAGGCTTGGCCATGAATTCCTGGAAGCCGACGAGACCCGCCTGGGCCATATCAGGATCACTGTCGCGGTCGTAATATTGCGAAGTGCCCTTCACCTGCTTGAGGGATTCCACCGCCGCGTTGACCAGCGGATCCTTGCTTGGCGGCAGGTCGCTGCGCGGCGGCACATTGCCGCCCGGTTCCAGATAGGTCGCAAGGTTTTCTGGCTTGTAGAAATAGGCGAGGAATTCACGCGCGCCCTGCTTGTTCTTGCCATTTGCCGGGATATGGACCGAGTTTAGCGAGAATTCCTCAAAGCGCGGAACGCTGGCGTCAAGCGTCGGGAATGGTGCGAAAGACAGCTGCGGCAGATCCGCCTCGGTGAAGGCCGCCCTCAGGAACGCTCCGAGATTCATCATCCCGGCCTTCTTCTGGGCAAGCAGGGCCGCAGCCTCCTGCCAGCCGAAGGACGTGTGATTCGGCGTGAACACTTCCTTCTTGATCATCGCTTCCCACTGGTCAAAGACAGGCGTCAAGGCCGGATCGAGATAGCTCATCTGGCCGTCCATCAGCGCCATGTGCTTGTCGAGACCATTGATGCGCAGGTTCATCTGGTCGAACCAGCCGGCGGCAGGCCAGAGCTCCTTCGTACCGATGGCGATCGGCGTTAGGCCGGCACCCTTCGCCTTATCGCAATAGGCGGCAAATTCATCTGCCGTCGTCGGCACCGTCAGCCCGTTCTGGTCGAAGACGTCCTTGCGATAGAACTGCCCCCAGAGCGTGCCACCGGTCGGCAGGCCGTATTGCTTGTTGTCGACTGTGACGGCGCCGGTGCTGGCACCGAGCACGTCCTTGTACTTTTCCTTCTCGAACAGATCAGAAATGTCGTCGAAGAGGCCGCGCTTGACGAAGGCGCGCATGCGGTTGCCTGAAAACCAGAAGCAGACATCAGGCGCGCCGGCAGTCAGATAGTTGCGGATCGCGGTCTTGTGGGCCTCGTGGTCCATATTGTTGATGACGACCTTGGTCCCGGCCTGCTTGCCGAAGTCTTCTGCGATCTTTTTCAGGGCCTCGAGCGCCTTGCCGTTGCTTTCGGCCGAAATCACATTGATTTCCTGGGCCTGGGCAATGGCCGGAATCGGAAAACTGCCTGCGACCGCGGCGGCGGACATGACGCCGGCACTCTTCAAAAAGGTTCGTCGTGTGGTCGATGTAAAATGCTTGGAAAATGCCCTTGAATTCCTCCCAGTTGAGCTGATCAACACGTCCCGGCGGCCGTCCTCCAAAACGGAGACGCCGGGCATTCAACGTGCCGACCGCTTCATTCCGAGTTGATCGACGGGGCAAATTTATGCATAGATCAGACAGGGTCGCAATAGTTTATTTAAAAAATAAAGAAACTCTGCCGTGAAGCTCAAAAGTGAC
The DNA here is from genome assembly GCF_056396805.1 of Rhizobium sp. 05N49. Classification (NCBI taxonomy): domain Bacteria; kingdom Pseudomonadati; phylum Pseudomonadota; class Alphaproteobacteria; order Hyphomicrobiales; family Rhizobiaceae; genus Rhizobium; species Rhizobium sp. 05N49. The sequence goes on along the minus strand of NZ_JBFTME010000008.1, from coordinate 282,969 downwards.
CAGACGACCGCCAGGGCCATGAACCGCCGTCTGATCCTGAACCTGCTCAGACAAGACGGGCCAAAGAGCCGCGCAGAACTCGCGACGATAACTCAGCTCAGTCCTGCCGCCGTTACGTTTGTTGTCGCAGATCTGATGGGAGAAGGTGTTGTCATCGAGGGAAAGGCAGTCTCCGGTTCTACCGGCCGTCGGCCGACACCGGTGCAAATTGACTACGATCATGCGGTGGCGATCGGCTTTAAGCTGATGGCCGATACAGTGGAGTGCGTTGCAACTGATCTCGCGACAAACCCCATCGCCGCGATCCGCATCCCGATGCCAAGCAAGGCACCCGATGATGTCGCCGATCTGCTGGCGGTGACAGTACCACGGCTGATTGGGCTTGCCGAACGCCCGCAAGCAAAAATCGCCGGCATCGGCATATCGATGCCGGGCGTCATCAATCACGAACAGACGATCTGCGTCAGAAGCCATCGGTTCAACTGGGACAACGTCCCCCTCGCCTCGCTGCTTGCCCGGCGAGTCAACGTCCCCGTCTGGCTGGAGGACGACACGAATGCCTATGCGATCGCCCAGCAGCTTTTCGGTCTTGGACGCCAGCATCGCAACATGGCGGTGCTGGCGGTCGGCGTCGGCATAAGCTGCGCCCTCGTCATCGAGGGAAAGCTCTATCGCGGTGCCAATGGCGCGGCCGGCAAATTTGGCCACACGCTTTTTGAAGAAAACGGACGACTTTGCGAGTGTGGCAAGCGCGGCTGTCTGATGGCCTATCATTCCGAAACATCGATCCTGCGACGATGGAAAGAGGCAAGAGGCGGAGGTGAGGACCTCGGCGCACCCGAATTGCGCCAGGCACTGGTTGCCGAGGATCCGGCCGCGGTTGCCATTGTCGGTGAGGCTGGCCGCGGGATCGGCACGGCGCTCGCAAACCTCGTCAACGTCACCGACCCGGAAGTGATTGTCGCTGGAGGCGAAGCGGTTTCGCTCGGAGAATATTTCCTGGCGCCGTTACGTGAAGCCTTTTCGCTGCGCACCTTTCGCAGCCCCCCTCCAATCCTTCCGGACTGGGAGGACAATTCGTGGGCGAGAGGTGCCGCTGCGCTCGTCACGCAGCGAATGTTCGACTTCGAGTCGTCCGGCGGCATTACTGGTATCGGCGAGAATGGGTACGGACCGGCGCGGGCATCGTAGGGTACAGTTCCCGAATTAGGACGGGCGAGGACGCCCGTCTACAGTCTCAACCCTAAAGTCTTGGTGCGCAAGAGCGACCGCTTCAGCTCCATCTGCTGAGCGAGTTCGGCACGGTGGCTGCGATCAGCGAGCTGTACGATTCACGTATGCGCCGGATATCGTGCGGCCGGTCGAGCCCCGCCCGCGTCAGCTGCTCAGCGAAATCCAGCGGATCAGTTCGACCAAAGCGTTCCTCGACCGCTCCCCCTATTTGCTTGGCTTCGTTCAGCGCTTCGCGACCGGCACCACTTTTCATCAGTTCGGCGACGATCTTGCTTCTGTCAACGTAGGCGCGGCGTCGAGCTGGCGAAGCTGAGCCTCGCGGCTGTCGGCCCGAACCGGATCAGCGTGCGAGGTTCTTTGCACCACATAGAGGCAAACCCGTAGCCGTCTCGCCACTGTCGCTTACCGACACAACGGCCCGACGTTTTTCCATTCAAACGGCCCACTGGCGTTGCGCTGGCTGGCCTGGTCTTTTCGTTCCTGCCGTTCATATCGCACTCCCGGTTGGGCTTGATCCCGCATGCCAGCATCACTGAGACAGCAGCGCACGCGCCCTCGCGACGACAGGCGCGTCGATCATCTTTCCGTCGAGCGAAATGGCGCCCTTGCCGGCCGACCCCGCGATCTCGGCAGCCTCGATGACACGGCGCGCCCAGTCAAGCCTTTCCGGACTTGGTGAAAAGGCGGCGTTGAGAATGGCGACGGCGGAAGGATGGACGCAGCTCGCCCCGTCGAAACCATGGCGCCTGGCCTCCTGCGCCGCGGCGTCGAGCGCTTCGAGATCACCGTAGTCAGCGACCGTCGTCAGCGTGCCGAAGGAGAGCTTGCCCTCCGCCTTTGCCGCCATGTGCACCATCAGCTTCGGCAGGCGCAGCACGTCCGGCAGCGGTTCGGCGCCCATGCTGGCAGCCAGATCCTCGCCGCCCGCGGCAAGGGCAAGAACCCGCTGGCAGCCGGCGAAGGAGCGCGCATCGAGCACGGCGGCGGCATCCTCGATGAGCGGCACGAACCACATCTGCTCGCGGCCGAGTTCGCGTTCCAGTGTCTGCAGGTGATAGGCGAGGAGATGCAGGCGGCTCAGCGAGCGCGTCTTGGCGACATATAGGCCGAAGGCGCCGGCCCGGCAGGCGGCCTCGGCATCCGGCATCTGCAATTCTGGCTCGGAATTGATGCGCACGAAGACAACCGCGCCATTGCGCCCGACGGAGGCGACGGCCTCGGTTAGCCTTGCGCGGGCGGCCTCCTTCTCGGCGGGTGCGACTGAATCCTCCAGATCGAGAATGATCGCGTCTGCCCCACGCTCATGCGCCTTGGCGATGAACCGTTCGGAGGAGGCGGGCACATAGAGGAGCGAACGAAACCTCATGCGCCACTTCCCTTCACGATGGCGTCGATCGCGGCGGCGTCGAGGCCGGCTTCGGCAAGCACCTCCGCCGTATGCTGACCAAGTGACGGTGCCGGCCGGCGCCAGACGCCTGGCGTTTCAGAAAGACGGGGAACGATATTGTGCATCGGCAGGCTGCCGAATTCGGCATCCTCGGCATCGACGATGATCTCGCGTCCGGAAAAATGCTCGTCTTCAGCGGCATCGGCGATGCTGTAGATCGGGCCGACGGTGGCGCCGGCATCGCGCATGATCTGCAATGCCTCGTCATGATCATGCCCGGCAAACCAGCCGCCCACCGCCTCATCCACCAGCACGCGATTGTTCACGCGCGCCGAATTGGTGGCAAAGCGCGGATCCTCGTTCATGTCGCTGCGGCCGATAATGTCAAAGATGCGGCGGGCGACCTGCGGTGTCGATCCCGAGAGGGCGACGTATTTGCCGTCGCGGCAGCGATAGACATTACGGGGCGCGGCGGTATTCGAGGCGCTGCCGACGCGTTCCTTGACCTTGCCGGTGACCTTGTAGATCGCCGCTTCCGGCCCGAGCACCGAAAACATCGGCTCCAGCAGCGAGAGATCGATCACCTGGCCGCGCGACAGGCCGCGGTCGCGGGCCAAAAGCGCCGTGACGGTTGCCGAACTGCCATAGACGCCGGCGATCATATCGGCGAGCGCGAGCGGCGGCAGCACCGGTTCGCGATCGGGAAAGCCGGTGCGATAGGCAAAGCCGCTCATGCCCTCGACGATCGTTCCGAAACCCGGAAACTGGGCATAAGGCCCGGTCTGGCCGAAGCCGGAAATGCGCACGATGACGAGATCGGGATTGCGGGCATGGAGGACGTCAGGGGCAAGCCCCATTTCTTCCAGCGTACCGGGACGATAATTCTCGATGAAGACATCGGCCGTCTCGATCAGCGCCCAGAGCGCGTCCATGGCCGGTTTCTCGCGCAGGTTCAGCATGACCGAGCGCTTGTTGCGGCTATAGGTCTTCCAGTAGAGCGAGTGGCCGTCATCCTTCCAGTCGCGTAGCGGATCGCCTGACGGCGGCTCGATCTTCACCACATCCGCGCCGAAATCGGCAAGCTGCAGCGACAGCATGTTGCCGGCGACGAGACGGGAGAGGTCGAGCACGCGGATGCCGGCAAGCGGGCCTTTCGCTGCAGGGTCGAACTGTCTTTCGGAATGTCCCGTCATCGGATGCGCCCGCCGGTTGCCCTGTCGAACAGCAGCACCTTGTCGATATCGATCGACAGCTTCACATCCTGCCCGGCCGAGAGCAGCCGACCGCCGTGAACGACGACGGAAATGTCTTCGCCCCCCATGTCGACCACGAGTTCCTGGTCCTCGCCGGTCGGCTCGACGAGGCTGATCCGGCCGGGCACCCCATCTGTGGCAAGCGTGATATGTTGCGGACGGATGCCGTAGACGATTTCCGTGCCCGGCCGCAGCGGGTTTGTCAGCGGCAACGCGACACCGCTATCCGTCATAGCCGCCCCTTGTCCCACCGTCGCCGGGATCAGGTTGATCTCCGGCGAGCCGATGAAGCCGGCGACGAAGAGGTTGGCGGGATCGTGGTAGAGCGTCAGCGGCGCACCCACTTGCTCGACCTTGCCGCCGTTCAGCACGACGATCTTGTCGGCCATGGTCATCGCCTCGGTCTGGTCATGGGTGACGTAGACCGTGGTCTTGCCGAGGCGCTGGTGCAGCTTCTTGATTTCGCTGCGCATCTTGACGCGCAGTTTCGCATCGAGATTGGAGAGTGGTTCGTCGAACAGGAAAGCACGCGGATCGCGCACGATGGCACGACCCATGGCGACACGCTGGCGCTGACCGCCCGAAAGCTCGCGCGGCAGACGGTCCAGGAGTTTTTCAAGGCCGAGGATGCCGGCGGCCTCCTCGACCCGTTTGCGGATTTCCGCTTTCGGGGCGCCGGCGAGCTTCAGGGCGAAGCTCATGTTTTCGGCGACCTTCATATGCGGATAGAGCGCATAGGACTGGAAGACCATGGCGATGTCGCGCTCCTTGGCCGGCATGTCGTTGACGACCTTGCCGCCGATGGTGATCTCGCCGGCGGAAATATCCTCCAGTCCGGCAATCATGCGCAAGAGCGTGGACTTGCCGCAGCCCGAGGGGCCGACGAGCACGACGAATTCGCCGTCGCCCATATCCAGCGAGATATCGTTGAGCACAGCAACGCTGCCGTAGCTCTTGCCGACATTCCTGAGTTCGATCTCCGACATGTTCTTCCTCCCCTTGGCGTTACAGCTCGACGATCTCGAGCCGGCCGATCGACATGCGGCCAGCCGATGCCATGCGCAGGCCCGCCATGCCGTAGCCGAATGTCTGATCCTCGGCTTCGAGAACCAGGCTGCCGTCGATCGACAGGGCGAGCCTGTCGCCGGTGACCGTCAGATTGACCTGATAGTCGCGACCGTATTCCGCCTTGAAGGGCGCCCGCGCCAGGATGGTCGTGCCGTGGTTTTCGGCCAGGATCACCGCTTCGCCATTCTGGAAACCGCCGGCATAGAAGCGGCTGGTCCCTTGCGCGCGGGCCACCACAAGATGCGAAGCGCCGGAGAGCGGTCTCAAATCCGCGTTGACGCTCACATCCCGCAGATAGGCATTGCCGGTCCAGGCATCGGCGTCGCTTGCCGTATGGGCATGGATGCGGCCCTGCTGCAGGCTCCAGTGGCCGCGGTTCCAGGTGAAGCGGGTGATGCCGCCCCATTCCAGCACTTCCTTAGCCGGGTCGATCACGGTGCGGCCCTTGCCGGAAACGGAGAATTCCGAGAGGAAGAGACGGCCGAGGAATTTCAGGCGGCCGAAATATTCGACGAGGATGCCGATCTCGTCGATCGCCTCGCCCTTGCCATCGGGAATGGTGAATTCATAGTCCTGCCAGCCCTCGGCTGAGGGAACGTGCCAGGCGCCGGTCTCCTCGATCGTGCCGGTCATGGCGCGGCGGACATAGGGGGCGACGCGCAGATGGCCGTCGCCATTCCACGGGTCGAGCCAGAGCTTGAACCTGACCGTCTGGCCGTCATCGGCAAGCGGCGTGAACATCGGCCGGTAGCGCTCGTCGTCGAAATCGGAGCGGCGATAGAAAGGCTTCCAGAAGATGCGGCCGCCCTGCCCGCGCTCCAGCCGATCGAGCAGGATTTCCAGCGAGCCCCTGGCATCGTCCGTATGGCGCTCGTTCGAAGCCTTGACGGCGATCTGGTTGAAGGGCTCGGTGCGGAAAGCGTGGGTGGCACCCGGCGCATCGAAATCGAAGCGCACGCCGCGCCGTTCGAAATCCTCGACCCAGAGCGCCGGCGGCTCCTTGCCCTGCAGGCGCAGTGCAAGGACGGTGAGTTCGCGGGCAAAAGAGGGGATATCGACGACGTTGATCGTGCCGGTCACGCCGGAGGCGACGACGAAATCGTTGATCGGCTTGCGGTACTTGTCCCAGCCCGGCTGCACCCCTTGGAACGTGCCGACGATCGCGCCGGCATTGCCGGCATTGCAGTCGGTATCCCAGCCGGCCATGGTGGCGATCTCGGCGGTGCGCGGCAGGTCGCCCTGGCCGTAGATCAGCGCCATGAAGACGACGCCGGCATTCGGAATGATGTGGCAGACGCCGGGATAGCGATCATAACCCCACTCGGCCGTCAGCATGTCGCGGCAGGCGCGCCAGTCACCGGGATTGTCTTTGTGGAAGGCGAGGACAGCGCGGGCAACCCGGGCATAGAGCGAGCTTGCCGGGATCGTCGAAAGGCCGGTTTCGATAATCTCCTCGATGCTTTTGGCGACGAAGGCCTGGGCGATGGCAGCAGCGCAGAAACGGGCGCCGTTCAGCCCCTCGCCGTCATGGGCGACACTTGCCGCCCGTGCGGAGGCGTCGGCCGCCTTTTCAGGTTCACCCGGATGGATCCAGCCCCAGCTGTCGATGAAGATCTGGCCGCCGATCTGTTCGGCAACCGTCGTGCCGTTCTGGGCAATGGAACCCGATTGCGGGGCGGGAATGCCGGCGCGCAGGTTCTGGTAGGCGGTATGTTCGGTGGAATTGCCGAAGCCGCCCCACCAGTACATGCCGTGCTCTTCGGCCGCGTAGTTCAGCCAGGTCTTGCCGACATCCTCGGCGGTGGCGCCGAGCCCGTAATCGCGCAGCGCGCGGATGAAATAGACCGGACCGTTGGTATCGTCATCGGCGGCGAAATTCTTGAAATCGCGCAGATATTCGGTGACCTCGCCATAGGTGCCGCGAATGCGGTCATAACTCCAGATGGTGGGCTCGACGGGGGCGCCGAGCCGCACGCCGATCGCCTTGCCGATGAAGCCGGAATAAATGCGTTCGAAAATCTCAGTGGTGTTCAACATCGTCCTGTCCAAAATTTATAGGCGTTCAAGCTGGGTTTGATCCGCAAGGCCGAGGAGCCTATTGCGCGCCCTGATCTTGGCGGCATCGCGCGCGTGCTCGGCCGTCTGGATCGCGATGACCGTTTCGGTGAAGGCATCGGCAGACGTGAAGAGATCAAGCCTGTTGACCCGGTCGAGCTGCGCGGCAGCGGCCGCGTCGATCACGCTTTCGCCGTGCAGGGCGCCGAGGATCGCGCCGGCCATGACGCCGATCGAGTCCGTGTCGCGGCCAGAATTGATGCCGTCCTGAATGGTCTTGTAGAAATCGCCGTCGTTGACGATGGCAAAGCCGAGCGCCAGCGGCAGTTCCTCGATCGCGTTCAGCCGCGACGGCTGATAGGCGTCGGAGGCGATCCCGGCCTTCTGGGCGGTGTGATTGACGTTGTCGCCCATCGGCGAATAGCGCGCGATGATCTTTTGGAACTCATCGACCACGGTCTTGTAGTCGGCATGTTTGAGGATGCGGGCGGCATCGACGATATCGGCGATGGCAGCGCGCGTGCCATCCTTGGCAACCGCAAGCGCTTCATCGATGACGGCATCGAGCGTCGTGCCCGGCACGAAAGCGGCCGCGATGGCAGCGGCCAGAACGCCGGCGGCTTCGAGGCCGAAGCTCTGCTGGTGGCCGGAGGCAAAGGCGATCGCCTCGTCATAGGCAGCCTTTGGATTGCAGGCGTTCACGACGCCGACGGGCGCGATATACATGGCGGCACCGCAATTGACCATATTGCCGATCCCGCCCTGACGCGGATCGCAATTCGACAGCTGGTGGCGCTGGAAGATCCATTTTTCGGGATAGAAAAGGCGCTCGATCAGCATCGCCTCGCGCTGCAGTTCCGGCACCCAGCGCGGCGTCCAGGCGATCTCGCGCACCATGCCGGAGGCCATATCCCAGGCATCGACATGGCGCTTGACGTCGCCATAGATCGACATGAGGCAGAGCGTCATCAGCGTATCGTCGGTGACGATGCCGCTGCCGCGCACCCGGCCGTTGCGGGCGCTCTCGCTCTGGCTCATGCGGTGCCATTCGGTATCGAGCGAGGTGACCCTGCCGTAACGCTCGCGGATTTCGGCAGCGGAGAGTTTTTCGACCGGCGCCCCGAGGGCGTCGCCATAGGCGACGCCAAAGAGAAGCGCACGGACCCGTCCCTTGAGGGAGAGCCCCTTTGCATCATTTGCCATTCAGTACCGTCCTTGCATATTCGGTCATGTGTTCGCCGCCGGCACTGTTCCATTCGGACACGAACTGGTCCCACTGATCCATCTTGGCTTCGCCGGAGATGAACTTGTAGACCCAGGCCCGGTAGACATTTTCCGTGGCGTCGATGTCGGTGGCGTAGTCTGCGGGCCAGACGAAGGCGTTGTCCGGCTTGAAGTTGGCAGCGATCGTCTTCAGCGAGCCCTGCGCGGCGTCGCTCATCCACTGCACCGGCGGCTGCCAGTTGGCGGCGACGAGGAAGCGCGCATACCAGGTGGCGATCTTGTCGGTCGTCTTGATGGTGTTGCCGTCCTTCGTGTACTGCTCACCCTCGAAGCCGAGGCGTTCGATCGCCTGGCCCTCGGGGCTGGCGATGAAGTCGAGCAGCTTGACGACCTCTTCCTTGTGCTCGGAGGTCGTGGCGATCGCGAGACCGCGCGCTTCCTTGGAAACGTCGAGCGCGATCAGCCCCTGGCCGGCCGGACCCTTGGGCGGCGCAAGCAGCGTCAGCGTCGGGTTCTGGTCGGGATGGGCCTGGCGCATCTTGCCGCCATAGATATCGATGACCTCGGCCGACGAGCCGAAGACCACGCCGGCGCGGCCGGAATAGAACTTGTCTTCCTTCACGTCCCACTTGGTGGTGATGTATTCCGGATCGTAGAGGCCCTTCTCCTTCAGCGAGGCGTAGAAGGCGATCTTGTCCTTCTCCTGCTTGGAGGTGCGCGCCGCGATCCATTCGCCGGCGTCGTTCTTCATCCAGGTGCCGGTCACGCCGAAGGCCTGGTTGAAGATGGAATCGAGTTCCTGCGTATTGTCGGCGGTCGTCACACCATAGGTGTCGGCCTTGCCGTTTCCGTCGAAATCGCCGTCCTTGATGGCCGTGAAGAGCTTGACGTAATCATCGACCGTCTGCGGGGCAGCGACACCGCTCTTTGCGAGCCAGTCGGTGCGGATGACCGGCTGGGGAATGCGCGGCGGATAGACGTAGAGCAGGTAGGGATAGTTCTTCAGGCGCTCGACATTGTGCGGGAAGAGCGCGTCCTTCAGATAGGTCGTCTTCGGCAGCCAGTTGTTCCAGTCCTCGAGAACACCCTGCTCGGCCATCTTGGCGTCGCCGCCCTGGAAATAGATGAGATCGGGAATATCGCCCGAGAGCAGCATGGCGCTCAGCTTGTCGGCATAACCCGAAGAGGGAAGATCGACGATCTGGATGTGGATGTCGGTGCCCTTGGCCTTCAGCGCCTCCTCGTATTTCTTCACGAGCTTGACGTCGTCAGGATTGGTGGTCAGCAGATCCTTGGAAACGACACGTATCGTCACCGGATCGGCAAGAGCGGGAATGGCGGTTCCCGCCGTCAGCGCCATGACTGTCATGGCCCCCAGAAGCATTCTCCCAAGCATGATTTCCTCCTTATATGCTTTGGTTTCGTGTCTCAGCCCTTCAGCGCACCGCTCATGGTGCCCTTGGTGAAGAACTTCAGAATGAGTGGATAGATCGCCAGGATCGGCACGATGGTGAGCAGGATCATGCCCGCCTTCAGCGCGCGGATATTGATCTGGCTAGCGCCGGTGTAATTGTTGGAATTGTCGACGCCGACCATGGCGAGCTTGTCGCCCTCGACGACGAACTGGCGCAGCACCACCTGCAGCGGCCATTTCGACTGGTCGTTGAGATAGATCATCGCCCGGAAGAACTCGTTCCAGTGGAAGACGAAATAGAAGAGCGCGATGGTGGCGAGTGCGGACTTCGCAAGCGGCAGCGCCACGTACCAGAAGATCTGGAAGGGATTGGCGCCGTCGAGCTCGGACGCCTCAAGCAGTTCCTTCGGCACTTCCTCGAAGAAGCGGATCAGGATGATCAGGTACCAGGCATTGACCAGCTTGAAGAGGATGACCGACCAGTAGCTGTCGAGCAGGCCGAGACGCTTGTTGACGAGGTAATCGGGAATGATGCCGGGATCGAAGACGATCGTGACCAGCATGAGGACGAAGATGACCCGCCGCCCGGGCAGGCCGGGACGTGACAGCGCCCAGGCCATCAGCGCCGTCAAGACGACGCCGAGAAAGCTGCTGACGAGCGTGATGAAGATCGAATTGACGACGCCGCGCAGCACCGCCGGATTGTTCAGAAGCAGGCCCCAGACATCGGTCGAGAAGCCGTTCGGCAGTACGGTGAGACCGCTCATGCCGGCGACCTCGCTCGGATCGGAGAGCGAGATGGCAAGCAGGTTGAGGAGCGGCTGCACGGTCAGCACGACGAGGAAGAGCAGCGTCGAGACGATGATCGCATATTCGGCGCGTTCGAGCGGCGTGCGGCGGATGTTGAGGGCGGCCATTACCACACTCCCTTGCCGGTCAGGCGTTTGGAGAGGAGGTGCGCGCCGACGATCATCAGCATGCCGAGCACGGCCTTGAACAGCCCTGCTGCCGTCGCCAGCGAATATTCGCCGGTCTGCAGGCCGATGCGGTAGACATAGGTGTCGATGATATCGATCTTGCTGCGCACGACGTCATTGGAGAAATTGATGACCTGATTGAGGTCGGCATTGAGGAACATGCCGGCATTCAGGATGAAGAGCGTCGCGATCGTCGGCACGATGCCGGGAATGGTGACGTAGCGGATCTTCTGCCAGCGATTGGCGCCGTCGATCTCGGCGGCGGCATAAAGCTCCTGGTCGATGGCGATGATGGCGGCGAGATAGAGCAGGCTGTCCCAGCCGGCCGAGCGCCAGATTTCCGAGAATACCAGCACCCAGCGGATCGAGCCCGTATCGGTCATGAAGGAGACCGGCTGCATGCCGAAGACGCCGAGCACGTCGTTGACCGCGCCATCGCTTGGCGACAGCACGGCGATGAAGACGCCTGCTATGACCACCCAGGACAGGAAATGCGGCAGGTAGATCGCCGACTGGATGAACTTGCGCAGGGAGCCGCCACGGATTTCATTCAGCAGCAGGGCGACGACGATCGGCACCGGAAAGACGAAGATGATCTTCAGCGTCGAGATGATCAGCGTATTGGCGAGCACCTGCCAGAAGATCGCCGAGCCAAACAGCGTCTGGAAATGCTTGAGGCCGACCCAGAGGTTCGGGCCGATGATGCGCAGCTGCTCGAAGGCGATCTTGGCTTCCCAGATCGGCAGGTAATGGAAGATGAGGAAGAAGACGAGGCCGGGCGCCATCATCACATAATAGGGCCACCATTGGCGGATGCCCTTGCCGAGTCGGCTTCGACGAACTGCGGGAACGTTCCCACTTTTGGACGTCACAAGTGACATCGGCATATTGTTGCTTACGGTCATGGCATTACCTCCCTGCCGCCACCCTTATGGGTGCCGGAACCGACAGATTGGCGAGTGATCCTCGCTCTATGAGCCGGCATGGCATATAGACCCGGCCGTGTTCGGGACGGCCGGCAATTTCATCGAGCAGACATTCGACGGCGCGAACGCCGATCAGCCGCCCGGGCTTTTCGATCGTGGTCAGGCCCGGCCAGGAAAAGGCGCCGGCCGGGATGCCGTCGAAACCGAGGATCGACACATCTTCCGGGCAGCGCAGGCCGGCCTCGCGCACTGCCATCATGGCGCCGAGCGCCATGAGGTCGTTGGCGGCGAAGACGGCCAGATGGCCGGGGCCTCTTCTCTCCAGCAGCCGGGCCATGCCCTGCCGCCCGCCCTCGACCGTATATTCGGCCTCCTCGATCGGCAGCAGAGCCGGATCGAAATCACGCTCGACGCAATGTTCGTGCACCGTGCGCAGAAACCGGGCGCGGGCCAGACGCGAACGCGGGCCGAGCAGCAGCGCCGGCGCCGCGTGACCGCGCGCCGTCAGCACGTCCATGCCAAGGCGCACCGCCTGGGGAATATCGGAACCGACGCTCGACGTATCAGGGAAGCGCTCGGCGCTGGAGCCGATCAGCACGAATGGCAAGCCGAAACGCCCAAGATCGTCGAAACTGTCGGCCACAGGATTGATGATGGCACCATCGACGCGCGCGCGACGCAGCGCCCGCAGATGGCGCGCCTCCTTTTGCTCATCCCAGTCGGAGGAAAAGACGAGAAGCGAGATATCGTCCTTCGCCGCCCGGTCCTGAGCGCCGCGCGCAACTTCTGCCCAGAACGGGTTGGTAATATCGGGAATGACGATGCCGAGCAGGCCGCTGCGCCCGGAGCGCATGCCGACGGCGAGATGATTGGGCTCGTAACCGGTGGCGGCGACCGCCTTCAGCACGCTATCGCGCGCCTCGTCGGAGATCCGCCCCGAACCGGCCAGCACGCGCGCAACGGTGCTCTTTGAAACACCGGCCCGCTCTGCCACATCGATAATGGTTGCCCTCCGCAGAGGCTTCTTCTCCATCGGCCTCCTCCATTCGCGCGACAGCAACACGGCCAGAGCCGATATGTGGGAACGTTACCACAAAAATTGAGATTTGCAATGCCGAGGACGGCCAATGGGACAAAGACGGCAATTGCATTCACCAGGATTGCCGCAGCGTCTGCCCACCCGCGAAGCGGCACGTAGCCATTCAAATCACTTGGAGGCCGTGAGATACTCATCTCCCGGCCTTTCCTCGTCAATGTCCGGCTATACAGCGACACCGGCCTTTAGACTTGTGAGAAGCGTAACGAGGGCCTCGGCTCCGGCGGTCGACGATGCCGGATTCTGTCCCGTGATCAGCCTGCCATCGGTGATCGCAAAGCTCTCCCAGTTTGCCTTTTTCTCGTAAAGACCGCCGAGCCGCTTGAGTTCGTCCTCAACCAGGAACGGTACGACCTTCGTGAGTTGCACTTCTTCTTCCTCACCGTTGGTGAAGCCGGTCACCCGCTTGCCCTTGACAATCGGAGCGCCCTTATAGGTTACGCGGTGCAAGACGGCGGGCGCGTGGCAGACCGCCGCGACGGGCTTACCGTTGTTGTAGAAGGACTCGATCAACTTGATGGACACGGGGTTGTCAACCAGATCCCACATGGGACCGTGACCGCCAGGATAGAAGATAGCGTCGAAATCGTCAGAGCGCACGTCACTTAACCTGGTGGTGGTCGCGAACACCCTTTGCGCAGCCTCGTCGTGCTTGAACCGCGTCATGGCAGGCGTCTGGTTCTCCGGCAGATCGCTCTTCGGGTCGATCGGCGGTTGACCGCCCTTGGGTGACGCCAGCGTCAAATCGACTCCGGCGTCGCGAAAGACGTAATACGGGGCGGCGCCCTCTTCGAGCCAGAAGCCTGTCTTGCGCCCTGTGCTTCCGAGTATGTCATGAGAGGTGAATACCATGAGGATCTTCATTGTTCAGCTCCATCCAGTTCTGTCCAACAGCAGAATAGCTGCACACAAGGACTACTGGGGATCGAGGCATTTCACACTTGGACCATGGTATCGCCGACACGTTGGTATTGGTATGACCGGCGAGGACGCCGCGGACGGTTATCAGCCGAAGCGAATGACGGGGAACCGTGGCGACCCTTCTATTCACTATCCCAATGCGTGACGAGAACGCGTCTGTTTCTCAACTGGGCCTTCGCATGAACGGAAGCAATCAGCGCCGTCATTGCTAGGTGCGGGCGTATGTTCGCAACAACACTGTTGGCCGCCAGCGGGCAGCAACAATCGATACCTTAGTTCACTTACCGCGAGCGATTGAACCGTTTACCTCTGACGCGTCGCCCTCATTCTGGCTGGGCAAAAATTCGGAACAGGCAAAGGCTCTCCAGCTCCTAATCGACTGAAGCGCCTGCTGCTCTCGCAGGACTGCGGGGCCGCTGCGCGCCTGGTGCTCGTTGTGTTCCGTTGGATCATCGTATCATTAAATTCTGGAGGAACTGGCATGAGATCTCGTCCAACAGCAATGTTCGCAGCCGCTGCTCTGTTTGCTATGCCGGGAAGCGCCATGCTGGCTGAAGACGGCGCCACACCAACAGGGACAATAGATAAACTGTACCACATTGACTGTGGTCACTCCCTGGCGAACGATGAGTCTGTCTGGACACCCGGTCAGAACGTAGGCAAGTCCATCGAATTCTCATCGACGTGCTATCTGATAAAGCACGGCTCAGATATACTCATCTGGGACACCGGGGTGCCTGAAGCCACCATTGACGATCCAAACGGCTGGTCCACACTTCCCAGTCTCATCGTCTACCATCTTGACAAGACGATATCGTCGCAGCTCGCGCAGATCGGGCTGACCCCGGCAGATGTAAAATACGTCCTTGTTTCACACACGCACGGCGATCATATCGGAAATATCGGCCTGTTCCCGGACGCCACCGTTGTTATGCAGAAGGCGGAGTACGACTGGATAAACTCGCCTCCCCCGGCTGATCCCAACATCAACACGCTTGTAATCCTTGCAAGGAAGTTGCTTGGCCAACCTCGGCGATTAGAACTCGTCACTGGTGACATCGACTTTTTTCGCGATGGAAGCGTTAGGCTCATTTCAACGCCTGGCCATACTCCCGGCAGCCAGTCACTCATGGTTCACCTGGCCAAGACAGGGTACGTGGTTCTCTCGGGCGACGTCGTGCATTTCGAGAGCAATTTCGACGATGACATCGTTCCCGCACTCAACGTCGACAAAGCAAAGTCGATCGCCTCGATGGATCGCGTGCGGGAATTGATGAAGCAGTACAATGCGACGATGTTCATAAACCACGATAAACGGCAGACGGATACATTGAAGGTTCTTCCAGACTTTTACGACTGAAGAACAGCGATTCCGCTTATCCCGCGCAGATTGATCAGCAATGGCCGCGGGCGACCGCAGGCACGTCCGGCGTCCATCCTCTGGACGTGGACATGATCTCGCCCCCCGCACGATGGTGATCTCCCTACATTTCGCATGACCGGGATACCACTCATCGCCAGTGTCACACATCGAACTTGGCGGCACACTGTCGAGCATCTGACTCAATGGTGAAGTGTCATTTGCACTCGGTATGTCAACACCCACGCTTGTATCGCGCATTTCCAGGCGCGGAGGTGGTCTTCGACGTGACAAACGGTGGCGTGCCTGTGAGCCTTGCTGACCGCTACCGTCCCAGGTCAGCAAACGCGCGGCATGAGCGGTCTTAATATCTTGCTCTGAGGACTTCCTGAAGCCGCTCCCGGCTTGGAACTCCGGTCTGGAGCCAGCGAATAATATCCCGTGCCACGGCCTCCGCTTCCTCGCTTTTTCTGTTGCAACGTCGAGCTTCGCAGTACTCCTTCAGGACGTCTGCGGCCAACGACACCTCCTCCGGCATGAGCGGGCGAAGACACGGCCTATCGATTGGGCTTGG
The DNA here is from genome assembly GCF_056396805.1 of Rhizobium sp. 05N49. Taxonomy (NCBI): domain Bacteria; kingdom Pseudomonadati; phylum Pseudomonadota; class Alphaproteobacteria; order Hyphomicrobiales; family Rhizobiaceae; genus Rhizobium; species Rhizobium sp. 05N49. The sequence continues at coordinate 267,481 of NZ_JBFTME010000008.1, read as the reverse complement.
CATGATTGTTTTTCCCTTGGCAGCTCAAACTGGGTCCGACACAGCGGCGGTCGCTCCGGAACCAACGGAAGCGGAAGGTACCCAGACACGGGTCGGTGCTGGCCGATCGCCGATGGCAATCAGAACCCCGACGATCGCCACCATGGCAATTACGATCACAACAAGCGGAAGGCTTGAACTAGCAGCGCGGTAGATCATCATCTGCTCCCGATTTTTGGCCGCGGTTGATCGCAACCGCCGGCTTCGACCGAGACTATGTCGGCGAACTGTCAGGAAGGCATTTGTACCTTGGTATAGGCGATACGTTTTTATAGGCGATACCATCGTGCAATAGCGCTCTGCATGGGCCAGCCTCAATGTTTCCGGGTACGGATCGACAGCAGATCTCGGTACGAAAGGCCAGCGCAAACACTCTCGGAATCCTGATCGAGAGCGCAGCCTTAACCCAGGATAAGCAATGACCATCGGAGACCGGCGCAATGTTCAATTTCGTACCCGCAAATCTCACACGTCGATCGTTCGGCAGCGTTGCACTCGCTATTGCCGCGACGGGTGTCCTCGGCGAAAAGACGACCCAAGCATCTCAGGCGACCACGGGTGTGGATATACCGACAGCTGCTGACGGAGCCACTCTCGAAGCAAACAAGGGCATCGAGGCAGGAGACTTGTTCGTCTCTTATGCCGACATAGGACCGGCGACTGGATCACCAATCTTGCTGCTGCACGGCTGGCCCTACGACGTCAACAGCTTCGCGCAGGTCGCACCTCTCCTTGCCCACCGAGGGCACCGCGTCATCGTGCCCTTCCTGCGGGGTTACGGGGGCACGCGCTTCCTATCGGCGGAGACGAAACGCAACGGCCAGCAGGCCGCAATTGCAGTCGATATCATCAAGCTGATGGACGCCCTAGGGATCAAGCAGGCTACGATCGCAGGCTTCGACTGGGGAGCGCGGACAGCCGACATAGTCGCGGCTCTTTGGCCGGAACGCTGCAAAGCCCTCGTATCGGTCAGCGGCTATCTGATCGGGAACCAGTCTGCCGGAAAGGCGCCACTGCCGCCGACCGCCGAACTTCAGTGGTGGTATCAATTCTATTTCGCCACTGATCGCGGTCGCGAAGGCTACGAGAAATACACGAACGACTTCGCCAGGCTTATCTGGCAGCTCGCCTCCCCACATTGGAAGTTCGACGACGAAACGTTCTCGCGAAGCGCCGCTGCACTCGCCAATCCCGACCATGTGGCGATCGTCGTCCATAACTATCGATGGCGTCTCGGACTGGCACCCGGCGAGGACCGGTTCGACGAATACGAGGCCGTGCTCGCCAAGGCCCCAGACGTATCGGTCCCGACAATCACGCTCGAAGGCGACGCAAACGGGGCACCTCATCCGGATCCCAAGACCTACGCCGCGAAGTTCAGGGGAAGATATGAACACCGTCTGATCACAGGTGGGATTGGCCACAACCTTCCGCAGGAAGCGCCAGACGCCTTCGCGCAGGCAGTGATGGACGTCGATGCCTGGGCATGACGGGAACTCAGCGCCCCTTCACGTGGGAAGCACCCATCGAATTTATCGATCAAGATCATCCTAATAAGGAGGGTGGCGCGGCGCTGGCGGAAGTAGGATGAAAGGCGCGTATCTGTCGCTGTGCATCGCCCAACTTGCGCCCAGCGGAAACGTCACCTTGAAAGGATCCGACATTGGAAATCGGTATCGATAGTTTTGCAATGCTCCTGACCGACCCCGCCACGGGGCGATTGCAGTCAGCCATCGATCGCATGGAGAGCGTGCTTGCGGAGATCGAAATCGCAGATCAGGTCGGCCTCGATGTCTTCGGAATGGGCGAACACCATCGAGAGAACGCGCTCGATTCAGCCCCGGCCGTCATCCTTGCGGCCGCCGCGGCACGCACGAAGTCGATCCGGCTGACAAGCGCCGTTGCAGTCCTCAGCGCCGCCGATCCCGTGCGGCTCTTCCAGGAATTTGCCACACTGGATCTGATATCCGGCGGAAGAGCTGAAATCGTGGTCGGTCGTGGCTCTTCGGTCGAGGCGTATCCGTTGTTTGGATTCGACCTGCGGGACTACGATACGCTGTTCGCGGAAAAGCTGGACCTGTTGCTGAAGATCAGGGAGCAACCCAACATCAAATGGCAGGGTCGCTTTCGTCCTGCGATTAATGGCGAGGGTGTGTTTCCCCGTCCACACCAGCCGAATTTGCCAATCTGGCTGGGCGTCGGGGGCACACCCGAATCCTTCGTCCGAGCTGGAACACTCGGTTTGCCGTTGATGGTCGCCATCATCGGCGGAAGCTTCGAGCGGTTCCTGCCTCTGGTCGATCTCTATCGCCGCGCATGGGATGCCGCGGGTCATCCGCGGCAGGGCCAGAAGGTCGGCGTCCATGCCCTCGGCTTTGTTGGAGAGACGGACGCGGCTGCGAGGGAAGCGTTCTTTCCGGGTTGGTTTCAAATGTTCTCCGACGCGGGACGGGAACGGGGCTGGCCGCCGCCGACGAAGGCCCAGTTCGAGCAGATGTGCGGTCCGAACGGCGCATTCCTGGTTGGCAGCCCGCGGACGGTTGCGGCCAAAATCCTGCATATTAACGAGACCTTGCGCGGCGTCTCTCGCATCACCTTCCAGATGAGCACCGCTGCCCTGGAGACCGAGGCGATGCGCCGCTCTATCGAGTTTCTCGGCACTGATGTCGCGCCTCTCGTTCGTGGACAACGTCCTTAGCTGGGCCATCAAACGACGCGAGCTTCAAGGGAAGCCACGAGCGCCGCCAGATCACCGATAGGATGGGTCGAAACCTTCTGATGGAAGCGCCAACGCGTTCCCACAGGCGATCCAGACTCCGGCGTGATGAACCGACGTTGTTTCGGCCTTTGGTCAAGACAATCATACGCGATCACAGAGCCGCATCCGTGCTGACGCTGTGATCATTTGCTGCTGCCGAAAATCAGCTTCTGATAGTCTGCTAGCATCTGTGGATCCTCGACGGAGCCGTGATGATGGAGTTGCCTCCAGGCGCCGTCCATCCGAACGAACCAGCGGGTTGTGCGGAAGGCGACATCCAGACTGTCGCTGGCGGTGCGGCACTTGCCCCGCTCGCGACCGACGAAGAGATGCCACTCTCGTCCGCCCTGGCTGGTGAAGTCGTGGAACGTGACGTTCACTGTGGCGGCGCCACCGAACAGCTTGGCATAGCCCCCCGCGATCTCATTCCAGCCGCGACGGATCCCACCGATAGGGTTGTCCATGCTCGGAGTCTCCCCGGGGAACCAGACCCCTTCCAGGCCCGCCATATCGGCCGAATTAAATGCCCTGTAGAATTCGATCAGCGCATCCAGGGGGCCACCATCCCCTGCCTTCTGTTCCGCGCCCGTGATCTCCTCGAAACGTTCGTTCATGTCGAAAACCTCTTTCCGGATTCGTTTGGCAAGCTACGCCGACCTGCTGGCAGTCGGTCGCCTTGCGGAAGGAGAGAACTTGCCCCTCACACTCAGTTACCGTGCCGACGAAGGCAGCATGCGCGGCGATAGTGGCGTAATCCATTGTACGATGGTGTCGGCGCAAACCTATCGCCCTCCATCGCATCTGAGCGACCGCGTCCACGGGAGGCGTTTGCAGAGCGAAGAAGTTCACAGTCAGCTGCGCACTCGCCAGCGAGCCTAGTTCGCCAGCCTGCCGTGCAGCGATCGCCATCTCGATGGTCCTGGCACGCACCACAGGCGCCTGGATGATCGGAAACCTGATGCCGAAAGATCGAGAGTGCGTCTGACTGGCCGGCCAGTCATCTCAGACACCATCCCATTGCTGAGGTCGAACCGTGATAGATCAGTGCATGTGGCGGGTCTATTGCACCTCATATCTGAGACCCGATCCAAAGGTATCGGGGACACCTTCGTACAATAGTGAGACGCAGCAATCCGCGAGATGGTGTCGTTGCGGCGGCTGGCGACGATCGTTCCTGTCCGCAACAGCAGAGACATGACCTTGAAGATCCTGGCGAGCCCACCGTGCGTCGGCGGGCGAGGAATCCCGTGTGTCCAAAAACGGAGGTGCGAAATGAGCACGCGTAAGACAATCCTGATCACCGGCGCGTCGCAGGGGATCGGGGCCGGACTGGTCAGATCGTTCATCGCGAGAGGCTACAATGTCGTCGGCACGTCGCGACGCGCCACTCGGGCATTGTTGGCCGACACGATGGAATACCTGGAACTGGTCGATGGCGACGTGGGCGATCCGGCGACCGCCGAACGCGTGGCCCAACGTGCGATCGAACGCTTCGGATCGATCGACGCGCTGGTGAACAATGCCGGTATCTTTTTCACCAAGCCATTCCTCGAATACACGATCGACGACCTTCGGCAGCTTACCGCGACGAATGTCGAAGGATTCGTTCATTTCACCAAGCACGCGATCCGGCAAATGCTCCGCCAGGGATCGGGCGGAAGCATCGTCACGATAACGACTTCGCTGACGGACCACCCGATCGCCGGCGTGACCGCGTCGTTCGCCATGATCACAAAGGGCGGCCTGAATGCCGTCACGAAGAGTCTCGCGATGGAGTACGCCAAGGACAATATCCGGGTGAACGCCGTTGCTCCCGGCATCGTCGACACGCCGATGCATGAAATGGATCCGAAGGACTTTCTGAAGTCTCTCTCGCCAATGGGCACGATCACCGCCGTCCAGGAGATCGTCAACGGCGTCGTCTATCTGACGGAATCCACCAATATCACCGGGGAGGTGCTGCACGTCGACAACGGCGCACATCTTGGAAAATGGTAGTCCCTGGCGCTGACGCACGATTGCTGGAACTTGATATCGAGCTCCCTCCCCCGCCAACACCTTTCGGCGCCTATGTCGAGGCGGTCCAGGTCGGCCCGCTTCTCTTCCTCAGCGGCATGCTCCCTGTGATCGGACACGAGGCCATCTACCACGGGCGCATCGGCGAGGGTCTTTCGGTTCCTGAAGGATACGACGCCGCCCGTGCTGCTTGCCTCAGCGGGCTCGCCACGGCGAAAGCCCACCTGGGGTCGCTGAACAAGATCACCCGTATCGCCAAGCTCGGCGTCTACATCGCATCGCCCAGCGATTTCCAGGAACACCCAAAGGTGGCTGACGGAGCATCCGAGCTTCTGCGGGATGTCTTTGGCGCGTCGTCGGTTCCGCCCCGCATCGTCCTCGGCGTCTCCAGCATTCCGTTGGGAATGCCGGTCGAAATCGAACTCGTGCTCGAGATCGAATCCTAGCGACATCGTTCGCAACAACCTGAATGGAGGTATTCATGAAAGTCAGATCACCCATCTCGACGAGCGCAATGATCGCATCGTCGAAGTTCCTGACGGCTGCGGCAGTGCTCATGCTTCCCGCGCTCGCGCTTTCCGGGCAGACCATGGTCGCGGAGAAGACCGATCGTCCGGCCGACGCCAAGTCACAGCCTGCGAGCGAGAAGCCGCAGATCCGGATCGAGAAGCGCACGCCCGCATATTGGCGTGTCACCTTCGACAATCCGCCTTTCAACATATTCGGGCCGGAGACCATTCCGCAAATGGAGAAGGTCGTCGAGGAGATTGAAGCGGACCCGAGCCTGAGAGTTGTTGTCTTCGACAGTGCTGTGCCGGGCTTCTTCCTCACCCACTATAACTTTACGCCGCCACTCTCCGAATCCACGAGCCTTCCCTATGGGAAGACCGGCCTCCATCCCCTGCCGGACATGCTCGTTCGCATCAGCAAGGCGCCCGTTGTCTCTATCGCCCTCATCCGCGGGCGAGCCACGGGCGTCGGCAGCGAATTGGCGCTCGCCAGCGACATGCGGTTTGCCAGCAAGGCGAATGCAATCCTTTCCCAATGGGAGGTCGGAGCCGGCTTCGTTCCGGGTGGTGGTCCGATGGCGCGTCTCCCGCGTCTGATGGGCCGCGGCCGTGCGCTCGAAGTGCTTCTCGGGTCTGATGACATCAACGGCGAACTCGCCGAGGAATACGGCTACGTCAACCGTTCGTTCGACGACGACAAGCTCGACCCGTTCGTAGATGCACTCGCCGCGAGGATTTCCGGTTTCGACCGCCAGGCGATCGCCGATACGAAGCGGCTCGTCGATTTCGCGAGCCTCCCGAGCGATCCAGAAATCGGAGCTGGGTGGGACGCCTTCATCCAGTCCGTCCAGCGCCCGGTGGCGCAAAAGAACATCGGCCGCCTGATGGAAATGGGGCTTCAGACGAACCCCGACATTGAAGCGCGCCTCGGGCACTACACACAGACTTTGGCCGACAAGTAGGCCGGAGCAGCGCCCGCGCGTCGGAACGGCAGGTCGCGCGGGCGCACATCTCATCCTGCCGTTCGTCCAATCAGAGAAATCGCGCGGCCCCCAGCCGCGGTCATGAAGGCGCGGTCTTCCGCACGAAACACCCAACCAGCCATGGAGACGTCACATGCACAGCATCGAAAACCAGATCGTCGATTCCAGCTTTTCGGCAATCATCAATGCCCCGATCGAACAGGTGGATATTCCGAAGTGGTGCTTCACCCTGCCCGAGAAGGAATACCAGGGATGCTCTCCGGCGCACATTGCCGCGGGCTTCACGACGGCGCCCGACGGCACACGCATGTCGATCAATGTCGAGACGATCGGCGGAAGCCTGATGGTCCAGCATTACCTCGAAACCCTCGGCGAGAAGGATCATCTCATTCTCGACTCGGATTCCGACGTGTTCACGCCGAATGGCCGCGTGACGATCCATGTCACGTGGGAGCTCAGCGTCAAGAAGCTCGACGCGGGTAGATGCGAATTCACCAACCGGGTCAGGTCCTATGCGACTGACGAGATGATGGCTTCGCTCGACCGCCAGGGCATCCCCTTCGACATCTTCCGGACCCAGCGGCAACCGATGTCGATCGCACACAACAAGGGCGAAACGCCCCTATTCGCCGCAAGCATCGAACGGGCGGCGCTGAAAAACGCCGCCTCGACGAAAGCGGCCTGAGCATCCGGAGGAATATCCATGACCCAACTGACTTTCGACCGGAACAACACCGGTCTGCTGGTGGTTGATCCGTACAACGACTTCATTTCCGAAGGCGGGAAGATCTGGCCAAGGATCAAGGAGGTGGCGGAGGCGAACGGCTGCGTACCGCACATGCTCCAGGTGCTGAACGCGGCACGCCAGGCGAAACTTCGCGTCTTCTATGCGATGCATCACCGGTATCGCCCCGGCGACTACGAGAATTGGAAGTTCATCGCTCCTATCCAGCGCGCGGCATGGCATCGCAAGAGCTTCGAGTTCGGCACCTGGGGCGGAGAATTCCGCGCCGAGTTCGTGCCGCAGGCGGGTGAAGTCGTCGCCTCCGAACACTGGTGCTCAAGCGGCTTCGCCAACACCGATCTCGATCTCGAACTGAAGCGGCATGGAATTCAGAGGCTCATCGTGATCGGGCTCGTTGCCCACACCTGCATCGAGGCGACGGTCCGCTACGCCGCCGAACTCGGCTACGACGTGACCGTCGTAAAGGACGCGGTCGCCGACTACTCGCATGAGATGATGCACGCCGCTCTGGAGATCAACATGCCGAGCTACGCAAGCGCCATCGTCGATACGAACGAGATCCTTTCGGTACTGTCGGTAGCTCAGGCTGCCTGATCCTGAAGGGCAACAAAAAACCCGGCGGACCATAAGCGTCGGCCGGGGTTTTCCTTGTCATTTACGTGACCTCTGGAGCAATGGAGAGTTGTGGAGCCCGTCCCTGAAGTCCGCTCACGACCCTTCGAGCTTCGGTCGCTTTGGCGCCCATAGTGGCCTTTGCCCACCAGACCAGCTCATCGAGCGCAATCTTGGCCGATGGCAGGAGATTTGCTTCGATCTCCTAGGTTGGTTCGTTGCCGCCCATCGGGAACATCGCAAAGAAATCGCCGATGTGAACGGCTGTGCGCGTGGAAACCATCTGCAGTTCCACGCCGATACCCCTGAGATGTTCGAGCGCGCGCGACCCGCCAGTGCTGCAATATGCGTGGCGGTGAACGGCTTGCGGTTCCACTCCGTTCCTGGAACCCGTTGAACAAAGGTATCGTCGATACCTTGGAAGGAGCTTTCCGGCCTATCCCAGATTGGAACCAACACCATGGGACAATGGACGCGACCGGTGCGCCAGAGCATCGTCACGCCCGCTGCGGACGGTCCGCAGAGATCACATAGAGGGAAAGCAAATGACCATTCAGGAGCACAACACGCAGCCTGCCACCGCCGCCAATGACATTGACATGAAACTCGAGGTAGTCGTGATACCGGTTTCCGACGTCGATCGCGCAAAGTCCTTCTACACGGGCCTTGGGTGGAGGCTAGACGCCGACGTCTCCGGCGCGGACGGCTTCAGGGTCGTCCAGGTAACGCCTCGCGGATCGCCTTGCTCGGTCATCTTCGGTAGTAACGTTACTGCGGCCGTCCCGGGATCGGCGCAAGGCCTGCACCTCATCGTTTCGGATATCGAGATGGCCCATGCGGCCCTTGTCGCTCACGGCGTTGAAATGAGCGATGTCTTCCATGATGCAGGTGGAGTGTTTCACCACAAGGGCACAGACCGGCGGCTCCACGGCCCCCATCCGTCTCGTGCCAGCTATGGCTCATTCGCCTCGTTCACGGATCCGGACGGTAACGGATGGCTCTTTCAGGAAGTGACCACAAGACTACCGGGCCGGGTCGAAGCTGCAACATTCAGCTCCGCCGCCGATCTTGCGAACGCCCTTCGTCGCGCCGCCGAAGCGCATGGCGAACATGAAAAACGCACGGGCGGGAAACATGACGAGGCATGGCCGGACTGGTATGCCGAATACATGGTGAGCGAACAGTCGGGGAGCACTCTCCCGACCTGACCGTCGAGCGCGGTCGAGCAGACTGAGTCCAGTTGAGACGACCCTGTCGCGCTGAGTTTTTCATTCGGCGCGAAGTATAGCCCGTAGAAGGGGTTCTGAGAACCTTGCCCGGTCCGGCGAGCGGCGAGCTACATACGAAGATATCGGCGATACCATGGTGCAATAGGTCAAACGCGCTTTCAGTGTCAACTTCCTCCACATCAACCCACACATAGGAGGATACCATGTCCCGCATACAGACTGAGCTCACACGTCGAAAGCTTCTTGCCGCAGCCGCTGCTGCGGCGGCGGTCGGGATGCTTCCGGGCACGCCGGCCGCTTCCGCCCCGAGCGCCGACATAAGGCAATTCAAGTTTTCGGCGACCGACGAGCAGCTGAAGGATCTGCACCGGCGCGTTGCCGCAACCCGCTGGCCGGATCGTGAGACAGTCTCCGACGATACGCAGGGTGTGCGGCTCGATACGATCCAGAAAGTCGCCAAATACTGGCGGGCGCATGACTGGCGCAAGGTCGAGGCACGGCTGAACTCCTTCCCGCAGTTCATGACCGAGATCGATGGGCTGGACATTCACTTCATCCATGTGAAGTCCAAGCATGAAAAGGCGTTGCCCATCATCATCACGCATGGCTGGCCGGGTTCGATCATCGAGCAGATGAAGATCATCAAGCCGCTGACCGACCCTACCGCCTTTGGCGGCACCGAGGCCGATGCCTTTGATGTCGTCATTCCCTCGCTGCCGGGCTACGGCTTCTCGGGCAAGCCGAAGGAAGCGGGCTGGAACCCGCCACGCATCGCCAAGGCCTGGGCCGTGCTGATGCAGCGCCTCGGTTATACCAAATATGTCGCCCAGGGCGGCGACTGGGGCAATGCGGTGAYCGAGCTCATGGCGGTGCAGGAGCCTGCCGGCCTCATCGGCATCCATACCAACATGGCCGCCACCGTGCCTGCCGACATTGCCAAGCTGCTGTCAGCAGGGGCGCCGGCGCCGGCAGATCTTACGGCCGATGAAAAACGCGCCTATGAGCAGCTCGACGATTTCTACAAGAACGGCCTCGGTTATGCGATCGAGATGAACAACCGGCCGCAGACGCTTTACGGCATCGTGGATTCGCCTGTTGGCCTCGCCTCCTGGATGCTCGACCACGACATCCGGAGCTACCGGATGATCGCCCGATCCTTCAACGGAGAAAAGGAAGGCCTGACGCCTGACGATGTCCTCGACAATGTCACGCTTTACTGGCTGACCAACACGGAGATCTCGTCTGCGCGGCTCTATTGGGACAATGCGCATTTCCCCTCCGGCGGCTTCTTCGATCCGCGCGGCATCAAGATCCCGGTCGCCGTCAGCGCCTTCCCGGACGAGATCTACCAGGCGCCGCAGAGCTGGGCGGAAAAGGCCTATCCGAAGCTCATCCACTACAACAGGCCGGCCAAGGGCGGGCATTTCGCCGCCTGGGAACAGCCGGAGCTGTTTACCGACGAGCTGCGCGCCTCCTTCAAGTCGCTGCGCGACCAGATCTGAAAACGATCAAAACGACACCTGTCCGCTTTATTGGCAGTGTCCAAACCGGGTTGCCGCTTTTGCCGGCTGCCCGCTCTCTCGCGGAAATTCGTCGTGTACGTGATGCTAATGGAGGGCACCGGGCTTCACCGGCGCCCGTCCTGCAATCAGTAGAAGCCTAAAAGCCCACCGACCCTGGGGTTGATCGTCACGAAAGAATGCCACGACGTTTGCGTTCTTTTGCCTTTCTAGCATCCACGATCACTTGCAGATCCTAAGCTTTTTGAGAGCTTTGCCCGGACAACTCCGCGCGGATATCCTCCAGCCGACGCAATTGCCTTCCTTCTGCACCGAAATTGTCAGGAGAGAGCCAATCCTCGAATGCAGCCTTGAGCGTAGGCCACTCATTGTCGAGCATCGAAAACCAGGCAGTATCGCGATTGCGCTGCTTCGAGATCATATGCTGGCGGAAAACGCCTTCGAAACTGAAGCCATAGCGCGCGGCCGTCGTTTTGCTCGGCTCGTTTTTGTTGTCACACTTCCACTCGTAACGGCGGTATCCAAGGACTTCAAATACGTGCTTTGCCAGAAGATAGTGCACTTCGGTGGAAAGCGRGGAGCGCTTCATTCCAGCTCCATGGGCGACGCCCCCTATTTCGACCACGCCGTTTGACGGGTCAGCGCGCATGAAACTCGCCATCCCCACGATTTCACCTGTAATGTTGCTGCGGAAGATATGTGTCAGCCAGCCATTATTCTTGACCTCCTTCAGCCACCTGCCGAAATCGTCGACTCCGCCAAAATCGTCCTGGACAAAATACAGGAGCAGAGGGTTTATCCCCATCCCTCCCAGTCCATTCCACAATTTCTGGAGATGCAGGTCGTGAACATACGGTTCGACCGTGCCGTGGCGACCCTTCAGTGTCACATAGTCTGGCGGGGCAACTTTATAATCGTGGAGATTCCGCATCGAGATTACTCCTGAAAGCTATATTGGCGAGCCGCCTTTGCGCGGCAAGCTGGCCTCGCATCGGTCCGTCGCCGAATTGATTGTGAGCAGCGCGCGTGCTGCAAACTCGCCGCCATCTTGCGGGAAATTGTCGTCTCGTAAATCGAAGACTCGGCGTCAAAATATCGACCGGGCACTAGACGTCACCGGCTATCAATGCCTTCGCGCGCAACAGTCGCGGTGCGGTAAGGCCTTCCGTGAAACGTTCGTAAATGGGCAGGAGGATCTTCCGGGCCGAGCGACGTTCGCCGAGACCGGCAAGGTGTTCGACTAGACTGATACCGGCCGTCAGCTCCCAATATAAACCGCCCTGGGCGGAAGCTTTCTGGCTGGCCTCTTCAAATAAATCCATCTGCAGACCTGCACCGGCTCGTTGTGTCACGACAATCTCGGCTTTTCTGCGCAGCAATTCGGGGACCATCCAGTGATAACCCTTCTCGGATGAAAACCTCAATGCCTCGTGAATCTGATTGAAGCCCTCATCCGAACGCCCTGATCCGTGTAACGCGGCTGCAAGTTCAGACATGAAAAAGGGGTAGAAGAGCAAGTATGTCGTCTCACGCATTTCGCGAAGTCCCGCACACAAGTCGGCGATACCGTCCGCGGGCGAACCCGAACGTGACGCCAGAGTGCCACGCACGCACACACCAACAGCGTGAAATGGTCTGAGATTGTGCTGCACCGCATGCTCGATCAGTTCTTCGCTCCATTCTTTGGCTTGAACAAAATTTTCGAGGTTCAGGGATAGGAAAGCGGAAGCCCAGGCCAAAGCGACACAAGAGACAAAGGGTTGTCTCGTCGAGCGCGCTTCAAGGATTGAATCCTGCGCTGTTCTCAAGGCAGTGTCGAGTTGACCCCGCGATATCATGTTGACCGTGTTGTGGGCCATGGAAGACGTTCGAATGTCTGCACCGAGCCTCAGCATGTCTCGGCGACGATTGTTGGAAGACGAATGTCGGGCAGCCCAATCGAGCCTGGCCTGCGCCTCCAAGTGCTCGGCTTGATAGGTTTGCGGGATGCCTATCAACCAGGCTGCTGTTGCCCTTTCGTCCTGGCCACTGGCTCCCCGCTCATATTCGCGCGCATAGAAAAGGGCATCGTCTAACTCCATCGAACGGGCGCAAAAAAGCCAGAGGGCACAAGTTACGCGTTGCAGGTAGTCGCGATCATCCAGCGCTCTCGCAATCGACAACGCCCGGATCAGCACATCCTTTCCTCGTTCGCTCATCCCTTCTGTATAAATCAGCGCAAATCCAAGGGCGCATTGAAGGACCATTTCTGATCGGCTGCCTTCTGTGCGTTCAAGGTAAGGGAGAGCCTTCTGTGCCCATTCACCGGATTCGGACACAAGACCGAGGGCGATCCAGAAATCCGATGCAACGGCTGCTAGCTTGGCTCCCAACGTCCCGTCGCCACCGGGCGAAAATGCCCAGTTCAAAGTTGCCCGCAGGTTGTCGATCTCCCGTCTAAAGGGGCCAAGATGTTCGATCGCTGCGTGTAGCGAACTCTCGTTTGAAAATGGCTGGAAGAACGATGCGAAAAACGCCACACATCGCCGCATCGTCACGTGATAGTCGGCACCCGTTCCCAGCTTCTCGAGGGAGTAGACCCTTACGGTCTCTAGCAAACGCCATCGAGGCGCAGCGCCCGTTCCTTCGAAGGTGACCAGCGATTTTGAGACGAGATTTGAAAGCCCCGAAGCGGCTTCACCTTCTTGCTGCCCGCTCGCCGCTGTGGCAGCTTCCAACGTGAAACCTGAGGGAAAGACGGCGAGCTGGCGAAGGAGGAAACGTTCACCTTCCGGCAACAGCTCGTAACTCCAGTCGAGTGCGGCTCGCAGGGTACGATGTCGGGGCAGCGCCGTTCGTCGTCCGCCGGTCAGGAGGACGAAACGATCATCCAGACGACCGGCAATCTGTTGAAGGCCCAAAGTGGCCGCACGTGCAGCTGCAAACTCTATGGCCAAGGGAATTCCATCGAGATGCCGGCAAATACCCGCAATCACCGAGATCTTTTCCCTGGTCACGTTAAAATCAGATTGCAGCGCCTGGGTTCGAGCGATGAATAACTGGATTGCGCTGTGTTGAAGCAGATCGGCTTCTTGTTCCTTGGCCGGCACTTCAAGCGGCGGCACTCTGTATGCGAATTCGCCTTCGATGCGAAGAATTTCTCGGCTGGTCGCGAGCACGGATACGTTCTGACAAGCACGCAGGATCGCCTCCACCATCTCGGCAGCGGCGTCGACGACGTGTTCGCAATTGTCGATCACGAGCAACATCCTCCGGCTGCCTATGGCTCTTGCCACGATCTCGGTCGAGATGTCGTCGCCCTGGAGGCGCAAGTCGAGGGCCTGGGCGAGAGTTGTCGGAACCAGATGGGGATCGGACAGAGACACGAGCTCGACAAAATACGCATCACCGCCGATCGACTGCTGGAGATGGCGGGCAACCTCGGACGCCAGCACGGTCTTACCAATTCCACCCGGTCCCGTCAGGGTTACAACACGATAGGCCGACATGAGTGTGTGAATTTGCGAAACCGAGGCCTGACGACCTATAAGTTCAGATGCTGCTGAAGGGATGTTTGAGACAAAATCGCCTCGTTCGCCCACCTGCTTTCGAGGCGCAGGCACCGGTTCGGCATATTGCGACTCGGGCTCGACCCATTCCCCGAGCAACCGATAACCCCGACCGGAAACGGTGCGCAGCAATTCGCGATCCTTTCCCAGCGCCCGCCGGATCGCTGAGATATGGACCTGCAGGGTATTGTCCTCAACCGCAAGTCCTGGCCAGACGCGCTTCATCAGGTCGACTTTAGTGACCATCCCACCCGAGGACAGCGCAAGGGTTTCCAAGATATCGAAAGCTCTACTGCCGAGCGGAACCGGAGCGCCCATGGCGCGCAACTCCCGTTTCTCGAGATCAAGCTCCCATCCGGAGTACTCGAAGCGGCCAATCTCAATCTGTCCCAATGCCAGCCAATTCTATCCGTTTCAAATCGTAGTGATAAAACCATAGAGGGGGAGATTGAGCCAACCATTGTTCCGCAACCCGCGGGAGAATATTTCAGTTTTTTTCAGGTTCTATCACGCCACTTAAGTCGCAGCAGGCGGGCTGTTCGTCTAAAACGACCACAGAAGCTCTTTTATCAAAACGTCTACCTCAAGTCTTGCATCGCAACAGCGCGAACATAATCGGCGTGGGAGAATGACATGTACTATACTCGACACCTTACCGCCTCCGTAAAGCATCCGAACAGACCGACCAGCGACCCGCTGGTGGCGATCCTGAGCAATGCCTCCGACGTCTGTACGGCCCTGCTCGGAGATTTTTCTCAGTCTGGGTGGCAGCCAGAATTCTATCACTCGGCGGATAGCTTTCTAAGATTGGTGCAGGTCGGCACGCATGCCTGCATCGTCGTTGATACGACAACCGCAGAACTGACAGTTTCAGATCTCACGGATCTTATCTGTTCGCGTGCTTCGTATTGCCCCGTCATCGTGCTGACTGCAGGGGCCAGTGGGGCGATGACTGTTGCAACCAACAAATTCCGTGTGACATTCATGGCCAAGTCTGTTGATCGCCTCAATCTTCTGGAGGAGATCGAGGCAGCCGTAAGTGCGGTGAAAGACGCCAGCCGTCTGGAAGCGTATTTTCTGTCGCTTACACCTCGGGAACGTCAGGTAATGAAATTTGTGGCTGAGGGCCTGTTGAACAAGCAGGTGGCGTTCAAACTGAATATCAGCGAGATAACTGTAAAGGCGCATCGAGGACAAGTCATGAGGAAAATGAGAGCAAGGTCTCTCCCCGACCTGGTCCACATGGCAGCGAAGCTGGGACCGAACACCGAACCTCTACTCGACTGTGCTGCAGCACTCTGAAAAACGGAATGGGTGCCAGCCGTCTCTCGATCCGGTTCTCGCCTGCTGAGAGCGACGGATTACCACCTTCTCGTCGTCGCCGTTGATCAGTGGCGTCTTGGGGCGATCAAGGCCGGTGTCCGTCTCCCGGCTTCGGCGTTCAAAAGATTTGAAGGACCGCGTCCGAGTTCGTCTGGCTGTTTTAGCGTTGCCGGCATTCATTTTCGCGCCGGTTTATGAACCTTGTGTCCATGCGCCCAGGCCGTCCGTAGCGCGTTGTTGAGGTCGTCTTCGCTAAGGCCCGACAGAATACCTACAGTCCATCCCTTCTTGCCCCAGGCATTAGGAATGGGAGAAAAAACCTCCGGCAGTATCATGCATTTCAACGCCTGCTCATCCGGCGTGAAGTGGAAGTTGGCCGTCAAGCGATCGGCCGCAATTGTCGCGTAGATTCGCGTCACTTTGAAAGCGGCTCGATCAAAATGTGGCATCTCGGTCGTGCCTTCCAGCAACAAAGCCAAGCGCCGTAAATCCTTCTCGCTCGCCATTGCGTCCTCTTGTGGCTGATCGGACCGAGAGCACTTTATAACAGCGCCTCGGTGCCCTGACACATCGAGACGGTTGGCTTGGTCAACATCAAGCAGATAAAATTGAAGCATGGAGGATCAGGTTGGCGAGGTACGTTGCCCCGATGATAGAATAGTGGTTGTTAGACATTATAGTGGTGAAAACCTCAAATGGATCCGACCTGCCCGAGAAGGTTGTCTATCTCCGACCTAACCAACGTTTCGCCCAATAGTCCGCTGTATCAACGAGGACGGCTCAGCGGTGCGCAGCCGTCAAGCGCATGAAAGATCGCGCTTATAGCCATGTGCGTGGGGCCGAGGAGGTTCAAGTCTCTCCGTTGCTGCTTTGTTTTCTTGCAGCAGCGGGGTCGATCTGTTTTGGCGGCGCCCTTTCATCATTCTCGACACGATCACGGTAAAGAGCAGCTCGCGCAAGCATCATCAGCGTAACCGGCGTCGTCGCCGTTACAAAAATCCCGATGAGGATCTCGTGAATCTCAAGTCGTCCTGAACCGACTGAGAAGAAGATCATCGAGGCGAGCATGATCCCGCCGATCCCCCAACTGGTTGCGAGCGTTGGCGCGTGAATACGTTCATAAAATGTTGGGAGGCGCAGGAAGCCTATCGCTCCGATCAATGCCAGGCAAGCGCCACCGAGAAGAAAGAAGGCGACAAGGATGGCCGCCCACAACGGGATATCTGCAGCCGCAGTCATTCTATCACCTCACCCCGCATCAAAAACTTGGCCAGTGCGACGGAGGAGACAAATCCCAAAATCCCGATCACCAATGCCGCTTCAAAATAGAGGACTCGACCCGTGCCGACGCCAAAAGTCACAAGCAACAGCATGGCGTTGATGTAAAAGGTGTCGAGACCGATAATCCGATCTTGCGCGCGGGGCCCGATGACCATGCGCACCGAAACAATCGCCATCGACGCGACCAGCATCAACTGAGCGATCGAAACGGCGCTGAACAAGATAATTGCGCTCACGCGAAGATCTCCATCAGCAATTTCTCATATCGATTTTTGATCGTGTCTCGCCACACCGTCTCGTTCTGCAAATCGAGGATGTGGAGAAGGACGGAATTCTCGTTGGAATCGTATTCAAGCCAGGCAGATCCGGGCGTGCTCGTCAGGATCACTGCAAGAACGGCCAACGCGAACGGGCTTCTCATTTCGAGATGAATGGTCAGAAATCCCGGATCGTGCCGGCGCGAACCGCTCCGGATAATAATGCCCGCGACCGCAATGTTGGATTTGAGGATGTCGTAGAGTACGACGAAAAAAAGTTTGGGCAGCAGGTACCACTTGACCAATCGCGGCTTTTGCGGACGCAACGACGCCATCGCCCAACTGGCGAACACGGCGACGAAGATACCCAGAATAAAATGACCGACCGTGAAGCCGTTGAGCAACAGCCACATCACGAGCAGCGACAGCGAAAGAACGGGATAAGGCAGCATCAGTTGCTCTCCGTTCCGGGCGCGGCCGGGCCCTGATAGCCCGGGACCTGAACCGCATTGTGGACCGCATCGATATAGTTTGCAGGCTTGCTCAGCGTGCGAATGGTTAAGTCCATATATTGCAGGACCGGCCCTGCTTGCACGGTCAAGGCAAGGGTGAGCACCAGCAAAAACAGCACGGGGACGATCTCGATCACAAGGACACGCGGAACTGTGCCTTCGATCGAGCTCCAGAAGGTACGAATGCCGGCGCGCGTCATGGAAATCAGCGCCGCGATACCGGAGAGGATGACGAGCACGATCAGTGTCCAGATTGCTGCCGTCGGCGGCACCCCGATCGCACCCGTGCCCATCATTGCCGACAGCATTGCAAATTTGGCTATGAAACCGGAAAGCGGCGGCAGTCCGGACAGCAGGATCCCGCAGGCAGCAAAGCAAATTCCCAGTATCGCCATCGTCCCGGGCATGGTGACACCCTCTTCTTCATCGGGGGTTTGCTCGTCGGCGTCCCCGTAGGCTTCCATCGTTACCGCAAGGACGTTGGCGCCGGCGTCCTGTCCGCGCTCGACAAGTTCAATCAGCATGAAGAAGGCACTGATCGTCAGTGTTGAACTGACGAGATAAAGGAGCGCACCGGATGATACGGCACCGTCATTGATGCCGAGGACCATCAACAGGGTGCCCGACGAGACGAGTACGGAAAACCCCGCGAGCCGGCCGAGCGCCTGGGATGCCAGCACACCGATCGTCCCGAAGATAAGCGTCGCCACACCACCGTATAAGAGCACCATCGCGCCAAATCCCGCCAGCGGCCCCTCTCCGAACAGAAGCATCGTCAGGCGCAGGATTATGTAAATCCCGAGCTTGCTCATGATGGCAAACATTCCCGCCACTGGAGCTGATGCCGCACTATATGCTGTCGGCAGCCAGAAGCAGAGCGGCCACATCCCCGCCTTGATGAGGAAGACTACGCCCAAGATCGCCGCTCCTGCCTCCATGAGCATACGGCGATCGCGCTCCATTTCGGGAATGCGCGCCGCAAGGTCCGCCATATTGAGGGTCCCGGCCGTGCCGTAAATCAGGCTCACACCGATGAGGAACAACAGGGCTGCCACCAGATTGACGGCGATGTAGTGCAGGCCCGCCTTGACCCGAAGCGGACCGGAACCATGCAGGAGCAGACCATAGGACGCCGCCAGCATGATCTCAAAGAACACGAATAAATTGAACAGATCACCGGTGAGGAAGGCACCATTGACGCCGACCAACAGGATCTGGAACATGCTGTGGAAATGCGCGCCGACCGCGTGCCAACGAGCGAGCGAGAAGATCAGCGCAGGAACGGCCAGCAACGCCGTCAACAGCAGCATCAGCGCCGACAGTCCGTCAAGTACCAGGACGATACCGAAAGGGGCCGCCCAGTTACCGAGCAGATAGATGCCATCGAAGGCGTTCGGGCCGCTTTCAATGCGAAACAGGCAGATGGCAATGGCCGTCAGAACCAAGGTCGATGCAAGACTGATCATCGCCTTGGCCAATCGTTGACGCTCGTCCACGAGCAGCAACAATGCGCTGGCGACCAGTGGTACGAGTACCGGAGCAATGATCAGATGGTGGGCCCAGGCATTCATCGCGGCTCATTTCTCCCGTCGACATGGTCGCTTCCCGTCAGACCGCGCGAAGCGAGGAGCACGACCAGAAACAAGGCGGTTGTCGCAAAGCCGATGACGATAGCGGTCAGAACCAGAGCCTGTGGAACCGGATCGGCCAGAGGGCCCGCCGCATCGTCAGCAAGAATAGGCGGGACGTTTGCCTTGACGCCGCCGACCCCGAAGATGAACAGGTTGACCGCGTACGAGAGCAGTGAAAGGCCGATGATCACCTGGTAGGTTCGCGGGCGCAGGATAAGCCAGACACCACAACTGGTCATCACCCCTATGGCAATCGACAGGATCAGTTCCATCACGCCTCCTCCGATTTCGCCGCGTCGATCATCCGCAGCCGGTTGATGCGCAAGGATTGGTGTGCGAGTGCGACAAGAATGAGCACCGTCGATCCGACGACAAGGCAGAAGACACCCAGATCAAAGAGCAGCGCAGTGGCCGCGGGCACTTTTCCGATCAGCGGCAGATCGAGGTAGCGGGAGTGCGAAGTCAGGAACGGATAACCAAGGAACCAAGCTCCGACCCCGGTTGCAACGGCGGTCAGCAGTCCCGCGCCCATCCAGCGGAGCGGCAGGATGCGGATGCGATCCTCTGCCCAGCGTGTTCCTCCCGCCAGATACTGCAATAGGAAGGCGATCGACATCGTCAGGCCCGCCGAAAAGCCGCCGCCCGGCAAATCGTGTCCGCGGATGAAGAGGTAGACTGAGAAGGTAATGATGACTGGAAAAAGCCACTGCATGATGACCGATGGCACGAGCAGATAGTCGCGCACTGTATCGCCGGCAGACCGCTCTGGCCGCTCCTCGTCAAAGCGGTTTTGCGCTTGCTGCTGCTCTGGCGCCCTCATGCTGTCTTCGGCAGGCCTGAAACGGCGCAACAGCCCATAGACGGTGAGCGCAACGACACCGAGAACAGCGATCTCTCCCAACGTATCGAAACCACGGAAATCCACCAGAATGACATTGACGACGTTGCGGCCACCGCCCTCGGTATAAGCATTCTCCAAAAAGTAGTTGGCAATCGCGTCGGGTACTGGCGTCGTCATCACGGCATAGGCGACGAAGGACATGGCGACGCCGCAGAGAACGGCCAGTGCAAGGTCGCGAAACCGGCGAAACCGTGCTCTCAACGTCATCGCCTCGCCGAAACCCTCAGTCCGTTTAGGCAGCCAGCGCAGGCCGAGAAGGATCAGGACGGTCGTGACGATTTCGACGAGCAACTGGGTGATTGCGAGATCGGGCGCCGAAAGCCATATGAACGTGATGCAGACGACGAGACCGACACCGCCGAGCATCACCAGTGCGGCCAGGCGGTGGTATTTCGCCGTATAGGCTGTGCCAAGCGCAAGGCACACGCCGATGATCCAGATCGCCGTGAAGGCGGGATCGACGCTCGCGTAGGTAACCGGCCGGCTTTCGAAGCCACTCAGATAAAGCGGCAACGTGCCTGCGGCAAAACCAGTCACGATCAGCCAGCGCAGCTGGGGTTGCAGCTTGCGTGTGCCCAGGCGCCCCTCGGCGAGGCGCGCCCATCGCCAGGATAGTTCGACAATTACGCGCTCGAAGACCCGTTGCCCCTTGAGCCTGCGAAACAGCGGCGGACCGTCATCGCAACGACTGAGGTAATCCTTCAGCAAAAAATAGATGAGCGCGCCACCGACAAGAGCGATCGCGCTCATTACGAGCGGAAG
Source organism: Rhizobium sp. 05N49 (assembly GCF_056396805.1). Taxonomy (NCBI): domain Bacteria; kingdom Pseudomonadati; phylum Pseudomonadota; class Alphaproteobacteria; order Hyphomicrobiales; family Rhizobiaceae; genus Rhizobium; species Rhizobium sp. 05N49. Next base: position 246,855 of record NZ_JBFTME010000008.1, on the reverse strand, counting down.
GTTGACGCCATGCCAGATCGCCAGGCTGTATTCGGGAGTAGCACTCCCGAGCACGCTGACTACGGCGCTGTGAAGAAACGGACCAATCGATATAGCCGGAATGACGCCAACGATCAGGCAGACGATGACGAGGAACTCGACCGGAAACCGCATCCATCTGGGTGGCTCGTGTGGACGGTTGACCGGCAGATCGGTCGGCGGCGGACCAAAGAAAACCGTGTGAATGAACCGCAGCGAATAGGCCACGCTGAAGGCGCCGGCGAGGGTCGCGACATAGGGAAGAATACGGTCGAGGATCGAATCGGCATGGGTCTCCACCGCCTCGGCAAAGAACATTTCCTTGGACAGGAACCCGTTGAGGAGTGGCACGCCAGCCATCGCGGCACTTGCCACGATCGCCAAGGTCGCTGTGAACGGCATGAAGCGGAAGAGACCGCTGAGCTTGCGCATGTCGCGTGTGCCGGTCTCGTGATCTATGATGCCCGCTGCCATGAAGAGCGACGCCTTGAAGGTCGCGTGATTGAGCATATGGAAGATGGCGGCCACGGTCGCCAATGGGCTGCCGAGGCTCAGCAGTGTCACGATCAATCCAAGATGGCTGATGGTCGAATAGGCCAGGAGGCCCTTCAAGTCGCGCTGGAACAGCGCAAAATATGCGCCCAGCAGCAGGGTTGAGATCCCGGCGACGCCGACGATCCAGAACCATTCGTACGTCCCCGAAAGCACCGGCCAGAAACGCACCAACAGGAACACACCGGCTTTGACCATGGTCGCCGAGTGAAGGAAGGCCGAAACCGGCGTCGGGGCAGCCATGGCGTTGGGAAGCCAAAAATGGAATGGAAACTGCGCGCTCTTTGTCAAAGCGCCTAGCAATATGAAAATCAGCGTTGGCAGATAGAGAGGATGACTGCGAACGATGTCGCCGGAATCGAGGATCTTGTCGACGTCATAGCTGCCGACCACGTTGCCGAGCAGAATGAAGCCGATCAACAAGCAAAAGCCGCCAATCCCGGTAATCGTGAGTGCCATTCTGGCCCCATCGCGGGCATTGGCATTGTTATGCCAATAGCTGATGAGCAAGAACGAGAAGATGCTGGTCAGTTCCCAGAACACGGACAGCAGGATCACATTGCCTGAGACGACAATGCCGAGCATGGCTCCCATGAAAGCAAGAAGGAACGAGAAGAACCGTGGAACCGGATCCTCCTCGGACATGTAGTAGCGCGCATAAAGCACGACGAGAAGGCCGATTGCGGTGACAAGCATGGTGAAAATCCATGCAAAACCATCCATGCGCAATGCGAAGTCCAGGCCAAACTGCGGCAGCCATTCCGCCCGAAACCGCACCACCCCGCCGTCTGCCACCGCCGGATACAAACTTCCCGTAAGCAGCAACAAAGCGGTGACGATGATAGCTGCCAGACCTGCAGGCAGGCGTGGCGAAGTCGTCTTGAGCAAGAGTATGGAGAGGAGGCTTCCGACGAAAGGCAGAAGCAGCAGAACGAGAAGCAAAAATGGTTCGGCTGTTATCCCAACGCCTCAATCCTCCAAAAAATCGGTATCCATCGCTTGGGCAACAGTTCAACTGCCGTCTAGCAATCGGGGCTTTGTTGCTCTATATGGCTTATATCAACCAATATGGGCGACTCTAGGCGATGGGTCAAGCAAGCGGGACAACGATTTTGACACCGGAGCTGTGCCGCGCTGCACGCGGTCTCCTGGACTGGACACAAACGGACCTTGCCGAACGCGCGGGCGTATCGCGCAGCACCATCAGAGACTTTGAAGGTTGCCGGCATGATGTCCATCGTGCCACCGCAGCGCAGTTGCGCCTTGCGCTCGAAGTCGGAGGGGCGGTTTTCATTCCCGTCGAGGGCGGCAAGATAGGGTTGTGCACCGGCTGACCTTGCTGGGGAAGTGCAGACCGGACATTTCCTTTGTCTATTGGGCAGGAGTTGCAACGGAAGGCCCAACAGCTTGGCAAGCCTGCTAGCCTTGATGTTTTTGAGGGCGGCGCACACGACTTTTTCCTGAGATCAGGGACGCGGAACGCTGACAAAGCTCAGCAGAGTGCCGCCGAATTTCTGTCGTCGACTTTGTTGCGGCGATGACCGCATCGGGCCGAAAGCGGACAAAAGCTGCGGCTCTTGAAAGGACGCGAACCTGCGATCTAGGTCATCCATGAATATCAATGAGAATTCACGGCTCGGCGCTCAGTGTATCATCGGATCGCCAAAGGCGTTCGGAGGAAGTATCCTCATAACCGAGGCTGGTGAAACTCGCGACCTCCAGAATGAGGCCCCATGGAGCACGGAAGTAGATCCAGTTGAACCCGGCCAACGGCCCTGCATCTACCAGGTTGGGGCCATCGAGCAGCTCCACGCCTTGATCACGCAGCCTGTCAGCGGCCGCGTCGACATCGTCGACTTCGAAGCAGAGATGCATGCCGCCCACTTCAGATGATCGTTTGGGCGGCGACACGCTCTCCCCTTCGTATTCGAAAAGCTCAACGCTGGTCCCATTGCCGCAGCGGAGGAACACGAGGTCACGGATTTTGGAATGCCTCGCGGCTCCGAGCTTGTTTTCCATGAAGTCCTGATCGACATCGAAGGGTCCAGTGCGAAACACCTCGACGGCGCCAAACACCGCTTTGAAAAACGAAATGCCTTCCTCGATGTCCGGCACGGTGATCCCGATGTGGTGCATGCCGCGAACTTTGTTTGTCATTTCATTTCTCCCGAGACAAACGATTGGTTCCGACCCGTGCCCGTCCGGCGAACACGAAGACGATCGCATTGGTGCTTCCTGCGTTATGCGGACCGGCGGCGGGCGGCAGAGTAGATGAGAGCCGCGATCACGATGAGCGCCCCTTGAAAGAGGTACTGGTAGGTCTGCGTGAGGCTAAGAAACGTCACCGCACTGAGAACCTCAGTCAGCAATACCGCGCCCATGAGGGTGCCTACGAACGTCCCTCGCCCGCCTGCCAGGCTGGTTCCTCCGAGAACGACGGCGGTGATGCTGGACAACGTGTAGGCCACGCCTTGTCGCGGATCCCCGACGCCAATCTGCGTCATCAGCATGACCGCACCCAGGCACGTGAGCATGGAGCACAGGATGTAGCCTCCGACATAGGTCAGGTCGACCCGGATGCCTACCCTGCGTGCGGAGTCCTCGTTGGAACCCACAGCGCGGAGGCGCCTGCCGGCTCTGGACCGACGCAATGCGTATTCCCCGAGCAACGTGACGCCCACCAACACGAGGAAAGCCACCGGGAACGGGCCAATCTGCCAATTCACCCAATCAGTGACGGTCGAGTTGATGTAACCGTCAGGGTTCTCGCGGAGTAGGAAGCTCAGGCCTTGGATCGCTATATACATCGCAAGGGTTGCCGCGATCGGCGTGAAGTTGGCAAACCGGATGAGAATACCGTTGATCGCTCCCGTTATGAATGCACCGACGGCCATCAGCAGGAACCCTGAGGCCATCACCCCCGCAGACATGTCTTCATTCACCAAGAATGAGGCGATCACAACAAGGAAGCCGGCAAGCGGCCCGACGGACAGATCTATCCCACCCATCAGAAGCGCTATCGTCTGGCCCATGGCTATGAAGCCCAGAGCGGTCGCGAGCAGAAGAATGTTCGAAATGTTGTAGGCCGACAAGAAGTTGTCGTTCTGGCTGTTGACGAAGAGGCCGAGCAAAATCGTCACGAGGGCCAGTGGAACCACCGGTGCGATGTCCGATTCCATGAAATGCCTCAGGCGCGACATGCTCTGCGGGCTCCCAGAGCTTTCATGGCCGATGTCATGCGCCTCGGACCGGACGGCTGCGGCAACGATCCGCTCCTCGGTGATCTCCTCCCCTACAAGAGTTTCGACCACCTGCCCTCGCGACATCACGATGACCTTGTCGCAAATGCCTTCTAACTCGACCGCGTCGGAAGAATTGACGATAACGGGCGTTCCTGCCTTGGAGACGCTCCTGAGAATACGATAAATCTCGAAACGTGCCCCGACATCCACGCCCTGCGTGGGCTCATCGGCGATCACGATGCCAGGCTCGGACAAAAGGGCGCGCGCCATCACGACCTTCTGCTGATTGCCGCCAGACAATGCTTGGATCGACGCCTCAAGGCCCGGCGTCTTGACCGCGAGATCACCGAAGATCGACCTGACCTTCTGATGTTCAGCAGTCTTGCTCAAAATCCCGCCGGTCGCGAATTTTTCAAGGGCCGAGAACGTTGCGTTCTCACGAACTGTCAGTCCGTTTGCCACACCTTCAAGATGGCGATCGGACGGCATGAAGGCTGCTTCGTCCAGAAGCTCCTTCTGACCGAGGTGACGCCCATGCAAGGTTGCGGCGCCCCGCGTCTGATGCAGGCCTGCCAGAGCGCGCATCAGCTCAGATTGGCCGTTCCCCGAAACACCAGCAACACCGAGGATTTGTCCGCGCGCTACGCTGAAGCTGACATTGCTGAACCCCTCGCCGCTCAGTTCCTCGACCTTGAAAACAGGCGAAAGATCGCCAGCTTCAGACTTTGGTGGGAAAGCCGCTTCGAGGGTGCGGCCGACGATCATATTGACCAGCTCGCTGTCACTGATCTCGCTCACTCTGGCTGCTCCGCGGATGCGTCCGTCGCGCATAACCGTGACGCGGTCAGCGATCTGCCGGATCTCTGCCAGTCGATGAGTGATGTAGATGACGGCCGTGCCGTTCTTGGCCGCGGTCCGAATGAGACCGAACAGCATCTCAGTTGCCTCCTGATCCAACGAAGCAGTAGGCTCGTCGAGGATCAAGAGCTTCGGGTTCACGGCAATTGCTTTACCGATCTCAAGCAGATGCTTCTGGGCCACCGTCATATGACCAGATCGCATGTTCAAAGGCAGGTCGAGACAAACCGATCTCAAGGTCTGCTCAGCCAAATCTCGCGTCGATCGATTTCGCAGCACCGAAGCGGGCAGAGCTACACTCAGGTTCTCCAAGATCGAGAGATCGTTCAGGATGGCCGGATGCTGGAAGCATATGGCAATTCCAAGAGAAGCCGCCATGTCGGGCGACATCTGCGGGACCTGCTGTCCCTCGAAGATGATCTCGCCTTCGGTGGGTTGCAGCGTACCAGCGATGATGTTCATCAGCGTGGACTTACCTGCACCGTTTTCACCCAGGATGGCGTGGACCTCGCCCGGCTTGAAATCGACATTGATGTCGCGCAGCGCCGGGATCGCAGCGAAGTACTTCGAGATTCCGGCCAGCCGGATCGTCTCTTCGGTAGTCGCCAATGAAAGTGTCTCGTATGCGTTCATTTCAACTGCTGCCATGGTCCACGATCCAATTCCAAAGGATGACCTGTTCAAAGTACTCGCTCCGAGCAGGTCTCAAGACGATTGGCTATTTTCCAACAGCCTTGGCTTGCTCTTCCGCAGGAAGCTCAGACGATAGGTAAATCGCGCCGGGCAGCTCCTTGCGGCACTGGACTGGGTTCGGCTTCCCCGAAACGGAGTCCTCGAAACCCGGCGCCTTGAACATCTCGTCCTTCGGTGGCGTTCCGCCCGTCGCCAAAGCCACGGCCCATTGGACCGCCAACCTGACATTGTCGTTGCCAGTGGCAACGGTGAACAACTTGAAGTCGGGGTTCTTGTCCTTGTTCTCCTGCCAGAAGCAGCCCAAGGAGTTGCCGTCAGACGTAGCAAGGGCCGGTACCGACTTGCCCTGCTTTTCGAACAGCGGAAGCGCACCAACCAGCGAAGGTCCGAAGTCGGAAATGATAACGTCGATCTTCGGGTTCTTCGCAATTTCTGCCGTGAGCACCTTCTGCGTCAGCGCCGGATCCCAGTTCGTGACTGCGAAAGGCGCCTGGTTCACGAAAACATATTCGGGACCGAGCACCTTCTTCAGACCCTTCAGCTCGTCGAGGCCTTGGCTGTTTCCGGCGGGACCGCTCAAGAACAGCAGATTGCCTCCCTTGGGCAAAATCGTCTTGATCCAGTTGCCCCAGCTCTCGCCATCGTTCTCGAACGATGCACCAACGAACTTCGAGTAGTTCTTTCCATCGGCGCCACCAACGGCCACGCGATAGGGAACGACGACCTTTCCGGATTTGAAGACGCTCGTGAGGGCTGGCAGAACGGCAGGTCCTGCATCACCGAAAACGACCAGGGCATCCAAACCCTTTGCGGCCATGCTCTTGATATCCGAAATGGACTTCATGGTATCGCCTTGGCCGTCGGCGTATTCGTACTTGGTTATGCTGGGGCACAGCTCAACCGTCTGCTTGCCGGAAGCAGTCGTGACCTGGCGCCAACTGTTGCCGCCGTAGCCGTCGAGCAAAGCAAGTGTCGCTTTCTTTGGTCCGCACCAGGACGGCGCTTCTGCCTGAGCCGCTCCCGCAATCGCAATCCCGCTGAGCGCGGTCGTCACTGCCAGTCCGAGATAAGTTGCAAGTTCCCTATATTTCATTTTGCGTCCTCCACTTTTGTTGCTGAAGTTTTCCCACCTTGGTTCATCGACCAACGGATCGAATAAACCGCGATACCGAAGCCCAGAGCGAGTGCCTGGATGATTGTCTGAGCTGAAAAGGGCACGCCGATCGTCAGCGCGAACAGGCTCAGGTGATTTAGGAAAAATGCTGCGATAACCGTCGAGATTGGGAAGCCCCGTCCCCCGAGCAGCGATGTTCCGCCTAACACCACGACGGCAACCGACGGCAGCAGCAGGCTATCGCCCTGAAAAGCGGTCGGCTCACGTGTTATTCCCGCGATGAGCGTCCCGGCCAGGCAGTAAAGAAGCTGAGCATAGATGTAGGCCATCATCTGATGGAGGCGCACGTTCAAGCCAGCGGCCTTGCCAGCCAGGGGATTGGCACCGATCGCCTCGAACCTGCGACCGGCCACGGTCTTCTTGAGCGCGAACGAGACGACAGCCATAGCGCCAAGTGCGAAGAGCACCGAGTTCGGCAATCCCAACGTCTCGCCGCCTGCGATCTCGGCCAGAAGATTGGTGGTGATGGATGGCACGCCGCCCGACACCGCGAAAACTGCACTGTATAAAAGGGCGTTGGTGCCGATCGTCGCAATGATTGCATTCAGCCTGAAGAAGCTCACCAAGGCGCCGTTGAGAATGCCCGCCGCGACACACAGTCCGGCAGAAAGAAGCACGGCCTGGAAAAGCAACCCGTCGTCCTGCTGGGGATAGTGCGTGGCGATGACCACGGATAACGACACGGCGCCGGGGAGAGACAGATCGAAACCACCCTGCTGCACGACGAGGAGTTGGCCTAGGCCCACGATGGCTATGATTGCAGCAAACGGAAGGCTTCCCGAGAGAGCGCCGCTCGAAAGACTGCTCGGAGCAAACAAAGCACACAGGACTACGAGCACGAGCGTCGAGAAAACGACCGTGACGAAATTTCGCGTGAAGGGAATCCTCAAAGTTGCCTCCCTGGGAAGTCCGATGTCGGCGATGGGCGAAGCGTTTGGCATCAAGCTTTCTTTCGCTCAAAAGGGCACTGTCTTCCCGGCGGGCTCGCGGCATAAGTCCGGGCCCGGTCGGTTGGGTTTGGAAAAAGAAGGAGCGGTCAGATCAGAGCGCGGTCAGTTCGCGCGAGACTGCAAAAACCTGTCCCGATCATGGAGTCGATTTCGTAAACGGTAGGCATCAGCTTCCCCGTCACGCAGCTCGCGATACTCTACGAGGATGCCGCTACAGATGCTTCCCGCCTCTGCAATCCAATCGAGAATGTCATTCAAGGTGATAGCTGTCACCGCCTTCATTTTCTCTCCTCCTTAGAAAATCAGCAGATCAATCCCGTTCGCGAGCGAGGCTAGCCACGACCTCCAATCGTGGGGCGCCACTCGTAGATCGCAACATCGCGGTAGATGCCGTGGACAACAAAGGGGTCCGCCGAGCTGAAACGACGCATTTCTTCGAGAGATCCGACGTCGGCGACGACTACCCCGCCCTCGCCTGATCCGCCCTCGTTCAATATCGGCCCGGATTGGATGATCGAAACTTCTTTCGATCGCAGGTACCGCTTGTGTTCCTCGAGGTAGATTTCGCGCAGGGAGTCCTTGTTCGGATCCGATATCGCGAAACGGACTGCGAGCATTTCTCCACCTCCCAAATTATCGGCGATTCCTCACAATACCGACGATATTTGATTTCGTATTATCGATGGTAGCCTGATGGTGCCGGAAGAAAACAAGGGAATTATCCATTTCGGATGTTCCAGTATTATCCCGCCTCCGCGTTGCCTTCTCGCATCATCCGACCTTCGGCTCATCTCCGCGGAAGGCGCGTTCCAGTAGTTGAACAAGGGCTCCGCGATCCAGTTCTCTTGGATTCCAATAAGCGTTACTAAGAGTCTGATCTGCCGCCGCTTCGATACTGCCGTCGGGCATGCCTAGATCTCGTAACGACATCTCGGCGCCCAGACCTTTTGCAAGTTTATGAAGTGCCATCGCAGGATCAGGCGCGGCCAGTGCGCGGCTTAGCCTCTCCATCGCAGCCGATGTAGCAGACGCATTGTAGGCCAAAGCATGAGGCAAGACTGCTGTATGCAACTGCGCATGCGGTAGATTGAACATGCCACCGAGCGTATGGCAGAGCTTGTGATGCAGAGCCATTCCTACCGACCCGAGGCACACGCCGCAGAGCCAAGCGCCGTACAAAGCTGAAGTGCGTCCTTCGACGTCCCCTTTGTTGGCATGTATGCGAGGAAGCGCGCGCACGATGGCACCGATCCCCTCCTCCGCCATCAGAGAGACGACGGGATTTGCCTCCTTGGCGTAGAGCGCCTCGACCGCATGGGCGACGGCATTGATCCCGCTCGTCACCGACAACGGCACGGGCAAGGTCAGGGTAAGATCGACATCATAGACGATGACCTCTGGGAGTATCCGCGGATCTGACCTGGTGACCTTGTGCCCACCATCGGTCTCGCCGAGGATGGGCGTCGCCTCAGAGCCAGCATACGTAGTCGGGACGACGATCTGTGGGAGGTCGGTTCGCAAGGCAATGGCCTTGCCCAGTCCAGTCGTCGACCCGCCACCAACTGAAAGGAGCGCGTCGATATCGTGGCGTTCCACAGTCTTCATCGCGTCGGCCGTTACCTCGACAGGCGTATGCATCTGCGCTTTGGAAAAGGTCGCAACGACGCGCGCTCCCAGGCTCTTGGCAATGTCTGCCGCCTGCGACGCCTGCTCTGGCGTCGAGAGCACTAGGATGCGGCGGGCCTTCAGCCTGTCTGCTTCCTCAGGAAGGCTAGCGATTGTGCCCTGGCCAAAAACCACCCTGGCGGGATTTCCCGTATAAAGGAACCGTTCCACCCTCATCTCCTATCGGTCTGCCGTGCGAGCACGAAGTCGAAGTCGGACCGCCAGAGCGTCTCGCCATCCTCCACCTTCGTGAAGGGCGCGACGAGCGTCTGCTTCACGCCGAAAACCGTGTCGGATTCCAAATACGGATCGCCGCCAACGAACGTGTGGGTGACCAGCTTCTGAAAGCCATCCGCTCGCACCATGTAATGCATGTGCGCGGGACGAAACGGGTGGCGGCCGAGGCTTGAGAGCATCTGTCCGACAGGACCATCGTCCGGGATAGGATATGAAACCGGCTTGATACCAACGAAGCTGTACTGGCCGTCGGCAGCGGTGATGAATACACCCCGGTTATTCCACTTCGGCTGGATGTCGGGCTGCTGGACGTCGTAATAACCGTCCGCGTTGTCCGACCATACGTCGATCCGGGCACCCGAAACCGGATTGCCTTCCAGATCGACCACCCGTCCAATGAAGAGGCAGCTTTCGCCCTTGCCGTCGAGGCAAATCTGTTCACCCATCTTTCGGATCGGGCACCCCTCCACATGGAAGGGTCCGAAGACCGTGTTTTCCGTCGCACCAACTGGGCGTCTATTGTTGATCGCATCGACCAGCATGGACATTCCAAGCGTATCGGAAAGAAGGATGAACTCCTGTCGTTCCCGCGTGCACATCTGCCCGGTGCGGGTCAGGAAATCGATCCCGAACTCCCATTCCGCTTGCGTCAGCTCGATTTCACGGGCGAAGCTGTGAAGGTGCTTCACAAGGCAGGACATGACCTCCTTAAGCCGGGGACTTATATCTTTGCCCATTCGGGCGTTCACTGCCTCGACGGAATTATCTTCGGTAAAGAAACCAGCCGTCGAGGTGATCGCGGTTATGCTTTTGGCCATGTCCAGTCCTCGAGACATCTAGGGAATGATGCGGTCCAGCCGCAAACGATCGAAGGCATCCGTGAAAGACCGGGTTGTGTCTTGATATTCAAGGAATCCCAGTTCCCGGCTGCGGCCCATATCGTTGAACGTCTCGATCTGGCGCCCGAGATCTGCGTCCGAATGCCAGAACGATGCCACGCGGGTAAGAGCATTTGGTTCCAGCGAGTATTTCGCCACCATCTCGTCCCATATCGGACCCGCCTCACGCATCTGCTCTTCGAGCGGGGTCGGGCTCCCTGGATAGGCGCCGGCTTCAAGACCGAAATAGGCAGCAAGACGTGGCCACAACCACTTCCATCGAAACACCTCGCCATTGACGACGTTGTAGGCGAGATTGGCCGCCGCGCTGGTGGTTGCCGCCCATTTGAGGTGCTTTGCCAGGAGCCGGGCATCAGTGACGTCTGTCGCCGCTTCCCACTGCTCCGGTGATCCTGGGAAGATGAAAGGTCTACCGGTTTCACGGCAGATGGAAGCGTAGACGGCCAGTGTCGCCGCCATGTTCATGGCATTGCCAACTGCATAGCCGATAAGGGTGTGAGGACGATGCACGGACCAGGTGAAGCCGTCCCTCGCGGACGCAGTGAAAATCTCGTCTTCCTGGACATAGTAGAAATTCTCTCCAGGAAGGCGCTCCTGCTCCTCTCTGAACGGGGTTTCCGGCTTGGTCTTCGCGTAGGATTCGAACGGTCCGAGATAATGTTTGGTGCCCGTAGTAAGCGCTACGTGTTCAACGCCTCGGCCGGAAACGGCATCGAGCACGTTGCGAACGATAGCGCCATTCACTCTGCAGTTCTCCGCTTCGGTATCCTGGCGTGACCAGGCCGTGATGAACACGTGGCTGGGGCGCTCTTCAGCGAGAGCGGCTTTTACCGATTGACCGTCAACGAGATCGCAACTCAGCGTCCGCACCCCGGGAACCTTGCTTTGCGAACGTGAAAGGCCTGCCACGGTCCAGTCACCGCTCGCCAGGAGGTTTTCTGCAAGATTGCTTCCGGTGATGCCGGTCGCGCCTACGATGAGTGCCTTCTTGGTCATCTCTTATCCGTTCAGCAGTGTGATCTTGATGCTCTTCGTCGGATCCTGTCCGAATGAAAACGCCTCCACGGCGTCGGTGAGAGCGTAATCGTGGGTTTGGATCGGCGACAAGTCGATCCCCGTGCGCTCAAGGAAGCGAATTGCAGCAGGCCACACACCGGGAGAGCCGATGCAGCCGCGCACCGTCAGGTTCTTCATCTGGATCTGGCCGATCGTCACCGGCACCTTGCGTCCGATGTTGATGCCAACCATCGACATCCTTCCTTCCTCGCGAGTGTAATCGAAGGCCGCAGCGAGAGACGCATCATGGCCTGACGCCTCGATCACGAGGTCTGCGCCGTGCCCCCCGGTCAGCTCGCGAATCCGGTCTGCGGCGCCTCCGTCAGAAGGATCGATAGCTTCGTCGGCGCCGAGGCGCTTGGCGACCTCGCGGCGTGTTGCCAGAGGATCGACCACGATGACCCTCGCCCCCATACCGATCGCTGCTGCGGCCGAAACCAAGCCAATGGTGCCACCGCCCGACACGACGACCGTCTCGCTTGCGTTCGTGCCACCAGACCTCATCACCGCATAGTAGCCACATGTGAAGGGCTCGATCAGCGCCGCCTTCTTGTTGTCGACGGCATCAGGAAGCTTGTGGAGCCATTCAGGATTGACTGCGAAGTACTCGCGGTCGGCTCCGCTCATGGAGAAACCGAAATGATGGAGACGATCGGGCGTGCGGACGACGCATTCGCCCACGACGCGCTCGCCTTTCTTGAATCCCTTCACGTTTCGGCCGACTTCCACGATCTCCCCGCTCCATTCATGTCCGGGCGTCACCGGGTAGGAGATCGGGATGATGTAGCGGCCAGCGAGGAGCTCGTAATCCGAATGGCAGATCCCAACCGCCTTGGTGTGGACGAGTACCTCGTTGGGCGACAGATCCGGCATCCCGACATCGGCGATAACCGGCCGTTCCGGAGCTTCGAAAACTAGAGCTTTCATTATCCTCCTCCTTAAATCTGTTCCAACGAGCCAGTGTTGGCGGCGCGTACGATTGCTTCCAGCAGGGCAATGTTGTTGATCAGGTCTTCCCCGGTGATCGGATATGAGCCCTCACCTCTCACAGCGGTGGCGAACGCCCGTAGATTGTCACGAACTGGCTCAGCGGGCGGCAGTTCCTGAACCGTAATCGGCTTGTTCTTCCACCCCTCGGTGACGACCCACCCATCCGGCGCCTCGACGTGAGCCTTGTCGCGGACTTCGATCCATCCCTCGGTGCAGAATACCGCGAAGCGGGAAATGAACGGCGTCGCGAGCGTTGCCGATATGTAGGCGGTACCACCGCCGGAGAAACGAATATGAGCACTCATCGTGTCGCCTTGCGGGATCGAGGAGGCAAGGTTCTCGCACATGACGCGCACGTCCTTGGCGGGCCCCATCAGCTTCACGGCCAGGTCTGTAAGATGAATGCCCGTCGCCGTCATGCCTCCGGCGGGAGCCTGGTCTGCCTTCAAGCGCCAGTTCGAAGGGTCGAGACCGAGAAACTTGTCATGGCTGAAATTGGCCTCGATCTGCAGAAGGCGCCCCAGCTTGCCGGAGCTCGCTGCTTCAAGGATCCTTGCAATCGGCGTTTCAAACCGGCGCTCGTGCCCCATCCCAAGCACCACGCCAGCCTCTTTGCAAAGCGCCACGGACGCTTCCGCACCCGCCTTGGTAAGGTCGAGGGGCTTCTCGCAGAAGACGTGCTTGCCTGCAGCAACGACGCGCGCGATCTGCTCACGATGCAGCGAGTGCGGCGTTGCCAGCACGACAGCCTCGACGGACGGATCTGCAAGCGCGTCCGCCATGTCCTGAGAATACTGCAACCCCATCTCAGCAGCGAAAGCGGATGCATCGGGATTCGGATCGACGCCATGGGTGAAGTGCATTCCGGCCCCGCCGGCGCTGACGAGGGCGGCCATCTTGCGCCCCCACCAGCCAAGACCAACGAGCGCTGCGATAACGGGTTTTTCCTCGCGAATGGTCATCGATTATCCACCCGCTTGTTGAAAGGATGGATATTGACCGTTTTCCATACGCCGGCCTTGGTGAACGGGTCGGCGCTGTTGAAATCGACGATCTCTTCCTTGGTGTCCGCCTCGAAAACGAACAGGGAGCCGATCATGGTTTCGTTGTCGTCGGCCAGCAGCGGCCCGGAGATCACGGTCTTGGTTTTGCCCGTCGAAAGATACGCCTTGTGGGCATCATAGTTCGCCAGTCGTTTTTCGACGGCGCCCTCATGGTCTAGGCAATGAACAACGAAATGCATTCGATAATTCCTTTCAATTCAGCGGTAGCGTCGCGGCAGCGACAGCTCGCAAGCGATCAGGCCTTCATGTCGACAAGGATTTTGAGATGGGTCCCCGCGGGGTCGAGAAGTGCTTCGAAGCCCTTTTCGACGACTTCCTCGGGAGCAATCTGTGCGGTGACGATCTTTTCGACCGGGAAGATGCCGGCCCCGATCATCTGAGCGATCCTCGGCCAGATCTGAACAGGGTAGCACCAGGTGGCTTCGACGGTTATGTCCTTCAGCGCCCACAACATGGCGTCAATGGATGCTGGCCGGACATGAAGTCCAACCTGGACTACGGTTCCTTGGCGGCGGACCGCCTTGGCGCACATATTGAGCGAAGCTTCGGCGCCGACACACTCCAAGGCAACGTCTAGGCCCACCCCCTCCTCCGTATGATCGCGAAATAGCTGGTCGGTATCGGTCTCGCGCGGATCGAAGACGATCGCCTCGGGAACAAGTGCTTTCGCAAGTTCCCTTCGATTGGGGTTCAGCTCGGATACGAAGATCTTGGTCGCGCCTGCGGCCCTGGTCGCGAGCAACACGAGCGCGCCGATCGGTCCTACTCCGGAGACGAGGACCGAGCTTCCCGACGTAACGCCTCCACGATCGACGCCGTAGACGGCCACGGCTGCAGGTTCGATCATCGCCGCCTGAACGTCCGAGACCGTGTCAGGAACCGGAAAAACGTTGTAACCGTTGACGACTGCGCGCTCGCCCATTCCACCCCAGTCCCACGAGAGACCGACACAGGCCATCTTTTCACTGAGATGGAACAGCCCACGACGTCCATAGTAGTCGTCGCGAGGCGAAATCAGGGGCTGGATGGAGACGCGGGATCCGGGAACGACGTGTGTCACGTTCTTGCCGACCTCGATCACACGAGCAGAAAACTCATGCCCCAGGATCTGCGGCAACGTCGCCCCGGAATAGACGTGGGGTGTCGCCGGCGTGACGATCGGGCCCGCGATATATTCATGGATATCGGTGCCACAAATACCGCACACAAGGGGCTCGACGAGCACCATGTCGTCGCCAAGCGGTCCCTCGGGGGCTTTCACGTCCTCGACCCGAATATCCTTCTTGGAGTAGTATCTAACAGCCTTCATTGCTCTGTCCTTTGCATGTTCTGCTCCACCATCTCCTGACGGTCGAATAATTCTCGCCCCTAAGCGCGCCGTCAGATCAGAACCATCCCGCCATCGACCATGATCGTCTGCCCGGTGATGTAGTCGGACGCCGCTGAGGCGAGGAACGTGGTCACGCCGCTGATGTCTGCGGGGAGAGACACCCTTCCCAAGAGGATCGACTGCGAAAACTCATTGATCGCTTGTTCAGGCTTTGCGGTGAGGCCGTGATCCATGAACTCACGGTCAAGCTGCTCCCAGAGCTCGGTCTTCACGACACCGGGGCCAAAGCAATTGACGGTGATCTTGTGTTCTGCAAGCGAACGGGCGGCAGCCTGCGTGAGGGCCACGACTGCAAACTTCGAAGCGCAATAATGCGCGAACAAGGGATAGCCCTGCTTTCCGGCGATGGATGCCGTATTTACGATCTTCCCGCCGGTGCCTTGTGCGATCATCTGCTTGGCGGCTTCCTGGGTACCTATCAGCACGCCTCGGCCATTAATCCGCATGATCCGGTCGAAGTCGTCATCAGTGACCTCGAGGAACGGGCAGGTCTGGCTGATTCCGGCATTGTTGAACATCACGTCGAGGCGGCCGAAATGCTCGACGGTCCTTGCGATCAGCTCTTGCACGCTCTGTCGATCGGAAACGTCGACCCCAATCGCGATGGCATCGCCGTCGCCGGTTGAAATCTTCGCCGCAGTCTGTCTCGCCGTTTCCTCATTCAGGTCTGCGATGACAACTTTAGCGCCGTTCTCGACCAAGTTGGCTGCGATGCCCGCACCGATGCCTCGCGCGGCACCAGTCACGATGACGACCTTGTTTTCAACTGATCCCGTCACGACACACCTCCCTGAATTCCATATTCCACCACCCGTTAGCCGGCGCATCGGGGAGCAGGTCGTTGGTCCGCCTAATTCGCCAATGCAAGGAAGCCATCAGCTACAGAACTCCTTCGCGCAAACCGGTGGCTTGCACGTGTTCTCATTCGACTGACGGCTTGGTTCCTCCCACAGGAAACGCCGTGCGATCCTAGACGAACGCTAGAGGATGGACCGGCGGCTCGACAAATCTTTAATTATCCGAAACGGATATTTTGAATGCAGCAATCCTTCTCGGGCTGAAGCTACTATTTCTGTGGGAGGAGATGGCGCTTGCGCCGAACGGACGCATGCAGCCGATTGTCAGGCTCTCCTTCGACATAGCGGCAAGAAGTATCTGGACGGCAGACGCCGCCAGGGAAGGAAGGTTTTGCAATGAGCGAGACATTGAGAGTGGGCTGGGCTGGCATTGGCAAGATGGGCGCCCCGATGAGCAGACGTGTGCTCGAGAACGGATACCCCGTTTCCGTTTATGAACCGCTCCCCGAAAATCGCGCCTCAGTGGTGGCTCTTGGTGCAAACGTAGCTCATAGCCTTGAAGACCTAGTGGAAACATCGGACGTGGTGATGCTCACCATTCCAAACGACGTCATTCTGCGCACTCTCATACTGGCACCAGCCACCCTCGCCGAGCTATTGAGGCCCGGTCAGATAGTAGTCGAGATGAGCACCGTATCTCCCGAGCTCTCAGCCGAGGTTGCGGACGCACTATCCCGAGCCGGTGTCGCATATCTTAGAGCTCCGGTATCAGGCAGCACGGTTACCGCGTCGTCCGGCATGCTTTCTGTCATGGTCTCCGGCCCAGAGGATGCCTACCGCAAGGTCGAGCCGATCCTCGCCAGTTTCTCCACAAAGCAGTTCTACCTGGGAGATGGCGAGGAGGCCCGATACCTGAAGCTCGTCCTGAACGCGCTCGTTGGTGCGACTGCCGCTCTCCTTGGCGAAGCTCTCACACTCGGACTGAAGGGCAATCTGTCGGTTGAAACAATGCTGAACGTCATTTGCGAGAGCGCTGTTGCCTCACCGCTGATCGCATACAAGCGCGACCTACTGGTAAATCGGAACTTTGACCCCGCCTTCTCGGTCTCTCAAATGATGAAGGATTTTGACCTGATCCTTGGCGCAGCGAAGTCTGATCATGTGCCCATGTACCTCGCCTCCGTGATCCGCCAGCAGTACGAAGCCGCATTCGCCGATGGCTTGGCGGAAAAGGACTTTTTCGTTCTCTTCGAGCAATCCGAGCGCCTAGCCGGTCTCAGCCGAGAGAAGAAAGCCTCCTGAGTAAGAGCGTCCGCGTCATGGCTGGTGCAAGCATGGGCGGCACGCTAGTCTGACTGCAAATAGCGACGGTTGGGAGGCCGACGTGAACGAATACGAAATGCTGCGCATCATCGACTTCATTGAAAAGACGCGCCGACCGTTCAGGGAGGTAATCGATGCCGCCAACGAAGATGCGGTCTGGCTGATCGTCATGTTCCTGATCAAGTCGCATATCTTGAGCCAGCCTGTATCGATCTCCACTCTTGGCCAGGAGTCGGGTCTCCCCTATGCAACATCAATGAGATTGATCAATCGTCTCATTGACGCCGGCCACATAGTCAAGATTTCCAAGGGCCCCTCTGGCCAGCGCTTCGCTTTGCAGCCAAGCGACCAGCTCATTCGCTCGTTCGAGTCTTACGCTCGCAAGACGAAATCGCTACTTGCACAAACCTTGGGACTGCGAACCGGAGAAGAGGAAGACGAGTACTACTTCGGAGGGACGCCGCTCGGCTCGCAGATCATCCCACCAATGCGCCTTGTCCAGCGTCGGGCCGAGTCCCAGATCGAGCTCCGTTTTCTCCTGAACAACGACAACTACTTCTCCGCCATGCGGAACATGTGGGCCGACTTCCGCAGCAATCTTGCCTCGCGAAAGAACTTCGACCTGTTACCGCTTCCCGAGCTTTATAAACGCGCAAGGGAAAACGCGGCCAAGAAGCTCTCCGACTACGACGTAATTGCCATCAATATGCCGTGGCTCGGAGAGTTCGCCGAAAGCGGGATCGTTCGTCCGATTGACCAGTATATTCAAAAAACAGGCATTAACCCTCTCGACTTCCATCCAACCATCTGGTCATCGGCGACATGGGATGGCAGAGACTATGGCGTTCCCGGATACTGCACGGTAGAATTCCTGGCCGCCCGCAAGGACCTTCTCTCCGAAGCCGGCGTACCCTTCCCGAAAACCTTCGACGAAGTAATCAAGGCCGGCCGCAAATTCCACCAACCCGATGACGGCATGTACGGTGCGGTTTGGGATGGCGCTCGCGGCATGCCGATAGCATCAAGTTTCCTCTTCTTCATGGGCGCGTGCGGACAACCAGCAATATCGCTCCGCAGGACGCGATCCGGTTTTACGCTCGATGGTCTCGATCCGGATGAGCTCACATGCACTATCCTCTCAGACGCAGGATTTGCCGCCCTGGACTATATGCGCCGACTCATGGAGATCTCACCGCCCAAGATCTTGGAGATGGCCTGGGACAAGACGCTCGACGTCTTCCTTCGCGGTAGAGCGAGTCTTGGCTATTTCTGGACGATGCGCGCCGCGCGGTTCGAGTACGATGTTCAATCGGTGGTGAAGCGCAGGGTTGAGTATCTCCCACAGCCGTCGGGACCCGGCGGCACACGCGCTTCGCCGATCGGCGGCTTTCTCTTCTGCATCCCCACAAACCTTCCTGAAGAACGTGTCGAAATGGCCGCTGATGCGATCGCGTGGATGGCCTCAAGGGAAGCTATGAAAGCACATGTGAAGAACGGCTTTCCCGTAGCACCGCGTTTCTCCGTGAGCGCTGATCCGGAAGCTGCGGCGAGCTCCCCGATCGTCAGGTTCGTTGATCAGCTTGCGAAGAAGAGCCTGCTACACACGTGGCAGCGTCCAAAAATTCCGCAGTACACAACGATCGAGAAAGTCCTGGGTGAGGAAATTCACGACGCATTGCTAGGCAACAAGACACCTCGCGCGGCACTCGAGACGGCTGCTTGTCAAATAGAGGCAAGCCTAAGAGTGCGAAGTCATCACCGTCGAGAAGTTCGGAGCGTTTGAGCACCTCCACCTGTCCCCGCTGAGAAGAACAGCCGCCTCAAGGCGGCTGCGATCTTCGGGATCCAAACACTAGGCCGGAACGGCCTGGTCCGTTCTGATCAACAGACCGGAGTTATCCGGTTGGGCCAGGAGCACCCCCTTCTCGATATCCAAAGCGACCTGGACAACGCGTTCGTTCACCGGCGCCTTCCTTCCGTGGCGCGCGAGTATGTCCACAACCAGACCATTTACCTCCTGCACCTCTGCCCGACGGCCCTTTCGCCAATCCTGGAGAGACGTGGTGAGCGTGTCGGCTTGGGAAAACGTCTTTAGGACTTCTTCGAAAATTTGGTCCACGTACCGTTCCGGATGGTTGGTTGTGACGGCAGACATGCCGATGATCGGGATGATCTGAGCTCCGTCGGCCAGCGCTGCCTGCATCGCTTCGTATCCCGCCTCCCGCATTACTTCCAGCATTCCCGGATGCCGCGCGGCGTCAGCCAGTGGAAGGTTGACGATCGCGGAGGGGATAAGCTCCGCTGCGTTCACGACCAGCTTCATCCACTTCGCCGAATGAATGTCGTCCAGCACTTCGACGCGCCCAGAGTTTCTTAGAAGCTCGGCAACATGTTCCACCCGGTCCTGGTTTGCCGGATCCAAGGCGCCAAGAGCAAACCACGAGGTGTCATGATCGTTCTGGCGATTTGTAATGCCGGGGACGAACATGTTGGACGCTATCTCGATGACGGCACCAACGGTCCGATGTCGACCTACGACATCGGCGATGTCCTCGTGCGTCATGCCATTCTGGAGACCGATGACCAGACCATCGGGAGCGAGGCACGGCTTGATCAACTGACATGCCCATTTCGTGTCATAAGCTTTGACGACCAGGAAAACCAAATCGAATGGCTCCTTGATCTCCGCTACCTGGCACAGGTGCAACGCTGGGACTCGAACATTTATCGTACGAGACGGCAGATTAACCGTGATGCCGTCGCGACGAATTGCTTCGACGTGTTCCGGCCACTGCTCAATGAACGTGACGTCTAGTCCCGCAAGAGCGAAATCTGCACCGATGGAGGCCCCTTGCGCGCCCGTTCCCAAGAACGCGATCCTTGGTCTCTTATCAGCTCCGGTCATTCTATGTTCTCCCAACATTTTCGCGCCGCTCAACAGCTTCGCGCGATCAGATAGGACGATCGTAATGCCGATCGTAGAAACTTAAACGACGGTTTTATCCAATCTGGATGTAGCTGACTTCGGGCTGTCTACAGGAACAGCGGAGCCGTATGCGCTGGTTACGTCGAGACTAGGCAGGCGGTTGGAACGGTTCGTTGTCGGCTTTCCGCGACGTATTCCCTTGCGTGCCCGTGTGTGGTGGCCATTGCGATGCACTACCTTCCGCTTTCTCTCGAGGAGATGACCATATGCTCGCGACTACCAGCCCGATTTCAGAAAAAGCCGATTCCGATCGGTGCCCCCAAGTCGTTGAACGAGGACACGCAAGACGACGAGCGTTCCGAAACCAGCGTGGACGACCGGCAGGCCCCGCCCGTTAATGAGCAACAGCCAGAAACCGGCGACAGCGTCGCGGAGGCCGATCCGAACCGGCAGGGGCGACGCGAAGGATCACGTCCGGGCACGGCAAACCTAGCGACACGTGACAGCAAGGCTGGCAGCTCGTCGATCATGGCGGGATCGACCTCCCCGTTAAACTCGGCTCATATCGAGATTGGTAGTCGCTCGCCTGCTCTCACCGCGCCCTTCAGTCGATTGCCCGACGGCGCTAATGGACAGACATAGCGGGGCGAGTAGGCGCAAGAAGGAAAATAGGAAAAGTTGAAATCGAGTACCAGCGCGCCGCCTGCTCGGGCAACTCCGAGGTCCGCTCCTTTGATGGTGTCGAGGAGATATCGGCCACCACCATACGTCTCTGTCCCCGAGGTCCCGTCTACAAACGGCAGGAACACGCCACCACCGTACCCTTCAATCCAGTAAAGGGTCAATTCGCCGCCTAATCTGGCTTCCAGCCCTGCGGTGCGGGCGAACGCATGCATCGACAGATCACCGTCCACGCCTGTTGCGATGGTTATCCGTTCCGATGTTTTCGACACAACCTCAACCGTCATGCGCAACGAAGGATCATAAGGAAATATAGTCGGCCCTGCGAACCCCTTGCGATCCGCCTGTTCGATTGGTGACTGGGGATGGTCGCGAAACAGGGTCGAACGGGTGTCGCACCAAAGCCTCCAGGCAGCAACTGCGTCCGCACTGGAACGTATCTCGTAATAGAGATTTGAGATCCTTTCCCGCCATTCCCACAGTTGTAGATCCTCGTTCACACCATACCCTTCCATGTCAGAAATTAAGCCGGCTTTCATCATCGTGATGCTCGCGCATTCATTGCGGCGCACCACGGCGTGACAATATGCAGTCCACGTTTGGGTGCATGTCAACAATAACCAGACAGAAGCATATCGGAGCCTTCAGCATAGCGGCCGCGCCAACAGCGCGGGAAAGCGGGAATCCGCGTCACAGGCGGGCGTGAAGAAGGGCAGCCGCAGGAGCGCCAGCGTCGGCGATCCGAAGAAGAAGCGGGACCGACTGCCACGACCGCGTGTTCCGGAATCGATTTCCGAGCCGACACCCCAGGCACAGCCTAGCGCGTTCGGAGGCTGCAACCAAAAATGTCAGCGTGCCAACGCATCCCTCGGAAACCCGGCAGCCAGGCTGTCGATGAACTTGCGCACCGCCGGCGGAAGACCCCGGCGTGTCGTGAACACGAGGTGGACGAGTCCCTTCATACCACGCCAGGCCGGCAGCACATGAACGAGCTTTCCCTCGTCGATGGCTTGGCGGCAGGTATGGTCGGGCAGGAGTGCGACCCCAAGCCCGGCAATCGCTGCGGCCCTGACGGCAGTGAAGTCCGCGCAGCCCATGCGCGGTTCGTGGCGTAGCGTATGCGTGCGTCCATCGTCCGTTTCGAGAAACCAGTTGACCTCTCCCTGGTCATCAGTCGTTGAGAGCGTCGATTGATCGGCGAGCCCGGCTATGTCGCCGATGCGGCTTGCTATCTGTGGGCTTGAGACAAGAATGCGAACCGAATTTCCCAGCGAGCGCATCGTCAGTGATGCGTCGCCATCAAGCGACGTTCGCACACGCAGCGCAACATCTATGCGTTCTTCGATCAGATCCACCGGACGGTCGATCGCGACAAGCTGAAGGCGTACCCTCGGATGTTGCGCCAGAAACTGCGTGACCAGACCAGAGATCGATTCGACGAGGCCGGTCGGACAACTCATCCGGATCAGGCCATGCGGCTCTGACTGCGCCTCAGCAACCAGGGCTTCGGCGCGCTCTGCCTCTGCCAGCATCGCCTTGCAGCGCTCGTAAAAGGACTGCCCGACATCGGTTACACGAAAGCGCCGGCTCGAGCGCTCGATCAATCGGACACCAAGGCGTGCCTCAAGGCCCGCGATCCGCCGGCTGAGCTTCGATTTCGGCTCGCGCAGCGCCCGGCCCGCCGCGGCAAAACCGCCATGCGCCACGACTTCGGCAAAATAAACCAGATCGTTTAGGTCGGTCCGCATCATCGTTCTCCATTCAGAACGCTGGGTAACACAATTGCTGGCTACTGGCACCAGCGTTCTACTGGCATGTTCCTTCTCAACGGCAACCGGCCGCAACAAGGAGCAAGGCAATGACCAAGAAGTTCGAGAACAAAGTCGTAATCGTCACCGGCGGCACAAGCGGCATCGGGCTGGCGACAGCAAAGGCCTTCTCTCAGGAAGGTGCATCGGTCTTCATCACGGGCCGCCGGAAGGAAGCGCTTGACGCTGCCGTCAAAGACATCGGGGGCAGGGTGACTGGCGTGCAGGCCGACATGAGCAAGCTCGTCGATATCGACCGTCTTTATGACGCAGTCCAGCAGAAACACGCTCAGATCGATATCCTCTTCGCCAATGCCGGCGGTGGCGAGATGGCGCTGCTCGGGGCGATCACTGAAGAACACTACGAGAAGACATTTGCGACGAACGTGAAGGGTACGCTCTTCACCGTCCAGAAGGCGCTGCCGCTGCTACGCGATGGTGCGTCGATCATTCTCACTTCCTCGACAACGAGCATTTCCGGCACGCCTGCCTTCAGCGTCTATTCGGCAACGAAGGCCGCCATCCGCAACTTTGCGCGCAACTGGATCCTCGACCTCAAGGACCGCCATATCCGCGTCAACGCGGTCAGCCCTGGCGTTACCGATACGGCAGGCCTCAATGAGCTGTTCGGCAATGGCGACCAAGCGGAGAACACGAAGAACTACCTTGCGAGCCTCATCCCTGCCGGTCGCATCGGCAAGCCGGAAGAGATCGCCAAGGCTGTCCTCTTCCTCGCATCCGACGATGCCTCCTTCATCAACGGCGTCGAACTGTTCGTCGATGGCGGCCAGGCTCAGATCTGATACGGTGACATGAAGGAGAGCCGTCATGGTAGATATCGCAACATTGCTTGAACGCAATCTGCAGGGCATCTTCGGGGAGGGCGACGAGGCCCTCCGCCGGACGGTGGC
Source organism: Rhizobium sp. 05N49 (assembly GCF_056396805.1). Lineage (NCBI taxonomy): Bacteria > Pseudomonadati > Pseudomonadota > Alphaproteobacteria > Hyphomicrobiales > Rhizobiaceae > Rhizobium > Rhizobium sp. 05N49. The sequence continues at coordinate 223,621 of NZ_JBFTME010000008.1, read as the reverse complement.
CGAGGAGATTTTTCATGAAGATGCCGTATTCGTCGAGCCGCACGGAACCTACCGCGGCCGCGACGAGATCGTCCGCATTGCCGGCGTCATCCGCGCCATGCATCCGGAGTTCAAATATACGCCGATCGCGCCGGCCGAAGTGCTTCACGAGGCGGCAGGACGGATGAGGTGGGTGTCCGGCAGCCCAGGCAAGGCGCCGTCCTACGCGGGAACGGATTTCATCGTGGCAAGGGATGGAAGAATTGCTGCCATCTATCTGTTCTTCGACGGTCAACCTGATCCCACCAGTCCGCCGATACCAATGATTCTGAACAAGTGGCGTGGCGCCTAGCACCCTGCCCTATTCGCGGCCTGCCCAGGAAAGCAGGTCGCGCCACCGCTTCACATATCCCACGACGATGAGGTGATGCATGCCGGACATGACAAGTCGCTCCGACAGTATTTCAGGATCGAAAGTGGCTATGGGCGTATYTTTGCCATAGTGGCGAAGTGTATAGGTAAACATCTCCTCCCAGCTGCGGCGTACACCCACGGTCTCGTCAGCCAGACATGGCCGGTATCGATCGATCAGCTCTCCCAGCGTCACGTGGCCTCCTTCCTTCCATCCACGGCATCAAAGCACCTGGCCGATGGCAAACCTTTCGCACAGCGCTGTTTCGCCGGCAATTTTACTCCCCTCTCCTTTTCCCAGCCTGAACAGATCACTCGGCCAAGGTCGCGTGCGCGTTGCCCCCTCATTCAGGGCGGTCCCACACCGTTCAGACGCCGCCGCCTCGTCTACGTTTCAGACCAGGAGCGGCTACAGGGTAGAATTCCTGACACCGAACCGCGGAACAGACGACTATCTTGATCAGCCCGCAGAGATGCCGACGCTCGGAGGCGCCAGCGCCGCTCCGCTTCGCTTCCTCGATTTCCTGATCCGTGATCCTGTCCGGACGATGCTCCTGCACAAGAGCGGTGTCCCGGTGACCGTCCCCGACCCATCGCGCTTTGCTGTCCACAAGCTGATTGTTGCAAGCCGCAGGCACGCCGACGGCCAATCGGCAGTCAAACGGGCTAAGGATATCCGCCAAGCGGCACTCCTGTTCGAAGCCCTCCTGCAAACAAGGCGAGCCTCTGACCTTGCTCTTGTTTACAACGAGGCCTGGGAACGTGGTTCGTCATGGCAAAGCGCCATTCGAGCAGGCGCTGCCATGCTGGATGCGCGCGGTAGAGGCAATTTCGCGACCTTTCTCACGACGGGTTCGAAGGAGATTGCAGAGAACGTCGTCCTGCCCTTCGAAGCGAGCCCTTGAGACAAGATCCCTTTGTCGAAGAAAGGCGGGCCCGGTCGGCGTCGAACGATTGCTTCGATCCCTGGTTGCCGTGGCAAATGTCGGTCGCTAGATTGCACGCGCGATCAACTGCAAACATACGAGGGTTTCATGCCGACCGGTAAAGTAAAGTTTTTCAACGCGGACAAGGGTTTTGGCTTCATCACGCCGGAAACGGGCGGTGCCGACGTGTTCGTCCACGTATCTGCCCTGGAATACGGCAATGTCTTGAAGGAAGGCCAAGACGTATCCTTCGACATCGGTCAGGATCGAAAGACCGGCAAGTCGAAGGCCGAAAACGTCAGGCCGCTCTGAGCCAAACTCTTTCGAGAGCCTGTTCCAGCGGGGCGCGGTCGATCGCGCCCCGTTTCTTCCGATACCCAAACCGCTCGCCGGTGTTTTCCGCAGTGTTTGGTGACACCGGTGGTGATCTTCGCAGCCGTCGGCGATGGCGTCGTCGTCGGAGCGATCTGAGCGCCACCTCTAGCTTTCCTGGCAGGCTTGGACTTCGCCAGGCAGTTTCGGCTCTCCGGGCCAGGCTTCTTTGCCCGGCTGTTCTTGACCGCGCCGCCATCCGCCTCGGCGCTTGCGGCAATTTCCTGGACGCCTGCGGCCAGTATTGCATGTCTTCCCCGAGCGGCCGGCGCTCCTGCTCCCAGATCTCGTAGACGCGCTGTCCAATACGGTCTTCGTTTGCTGCCATCGGGGGCTGGCCTTGACGCTTTCAGTTTATGTCGTTCGGAAGCTCAGCCCGATTTTCCAGGTAAAGCCTGTTTGCGGTGACGGAATGAGATCGAGAGATCATGGATATTCCAAACAATAAATTCCGCGATAGCAGGTACGTTCCCGTGAACAACGGGTTTGTCATCTGCCAAGAACAATCTTGCCGCGGCCAGCAGTACGGCCATATAAGGCGCGATGACTGATTCAAAGATTTTTGTCGGCCTGAGACCGATCCGAAACAAGCCGGCTGAACGTCGCGATCCAGGCGGTCCGACATGCCAATGGGATGGATGTGACAAACAAGGCATGCACCGCGCCCCCGTCGGAGCGGATGCTGAGGGCCTGTATCTTCTCTTCTGTCGTGGCCACGCAAAAGAATACAGCGAAGGCTACAATTACGTGACGAAGCTCTCGAACCCTGTCACTGCCCGTTATCAGAGGGAAGCGGCAAGCGGCAGCCGGCCGACCTGGGGCGTCAGGGTCAATCACGCTTCTGCCGCACCCCTCCCTTCCTCAGTTCGCTCCGGGACCGCAAAGGCGATCAATGCAAGGAAAAACGCTGCGCGCAGCCGCGCGGCTTTGCAGTCCCGAAAGCTCAAAGTTCTTGAAGCGAAAGCATTCGAAACGCTCGATCTTTCCGCGGATGCCACGCCGGAAGAAATCAGAAGTCGCTACAAGCAGAGGCTCAAGATGCACCATCCCGACGCAAACGATGGAGACCGCGCGTCAGAGGAGGCACTTCGGGCGACGATCGAGGCCTATAAAATCCTGAAGCTCAACGATTTCTGCTAGGTCGGTGGGCATTGGGCGCATCGACCGGAGTCGAACCGACGTCCAGCTACTACGAAGGCTTTTAGTCTGAACGCGCCAACAGGCTCGTCAGTTTGCTCAATCCGCGCAGAGCGCGTCCACGTATGCGATTCTGATTTCTCTGAAGGCGACGCCTTCACCACGAGCATGTGGGTGGCCTCTTCCCTTCCGAGAACTCGGCAACTGCTTTCCGCGCGCGTGACGACGACGTCCGCACGCGACAAGTCGAGACCGACATCTCGATTTTCAGCTTCGATAAGGCTGCTGGCGCAGGGCGCCCTTGTAAGATTGTTGGTTGCGGTCGGTCGAGTTTGCGCTGGCGAGATGTCCGCAGATTGCTAGGATCGTGACGCATCCGCCGCCGACTCAGTTTCAGTTCAGGTTTTGATTTCAAGGCGAGGACGAAATGAGGCTTGTTTTATTCAATTCGGCGGGTGCATTCGGAACGTGCTGGAGGAGCGCTTGATGAATTCGATTGACTTGAAAGACAGAGTGACCGTCATCACCGGCGGCGCACAGGGGATCGGTTATGCCATCGCCGAACGGGTGATCCAGTCCGGCGGGAAAGTTGCTCTCTGGGATTCAAATGGCAATCGCTCGGCCGATAGTGCCAGCACACTCGGACCGAATGCCCACGCGTTCCAGGTCGACGTGACGGATTTCGATCTCGTCGGCAGGGCGGCTTCGGCGACAGAGGAGGTTTTCGGAAGGATCGATTGCCTGGTGAATTCGGCAGGGATTACGGGGAAGGTCAAACCGACGATCGAATACGATGTCTTGGAGTGGCGAAGTGTCGTAGACGTCTGCCTGACGGGCACATTCAACTGCTGCCGCCATGTCGTGCCGGTCATGTTGAAACGAGATTACGGTCGGATCGTCAACATCTCATCGGTGGCCGGAAAAGAAGGTAACCCGAATATCGCGGCCTATAGTGCTGCCAAAGCAGGCGTGCTTGGCTTCACCAAGTCTTTGGGCAAGGAACTTGCGAAAACCGGAATCGCCGTCAACGCCATTACGCCCGCCACAGCGAAGACGCCGATCCTCGATGGCCTCACGCCCGAATTCATCGAATACATGCTGGTCAGGATTCCGCGAGATCGCTTCGCCGAACTTACGGAGATCGCGGCGATGACGGTATGGCTCCTGTCGGAGGAAAACTCGTTCACGACGGCGTCTACATTCGATCTTAGTGGCGGAAGAACGACTTACTAAGTGCATTAATCGCCCCTTGCGGCACCGCATTGGCTGAAGGCGCCTTCTCCCCCTCACGTGCCCGGACGGCGGAAGCCCTTGGCCAAGCCGGTGGCCGATAACATAATCGGCAAATGACGATTCGAGGGCGACTGTCGGTCTTGCCGGCGACCGAGCGGACGATATCGGCCGACAGGTCCACCTCACTCGAGATCCGAACAGATCGCCCGTAGAAGGTCGTCGAGGGTATTGATGTAGACGCGGACAGCCCTACAGGATCGTAGACGGCCCCACTGACCGCGCCGTGATTGATGCCCTTTATTACCTGAAAGACACTTCGACGTTTTGACGGTCCTGCGCGATAACGCGGCAACGGGTTTCGAAGCCTTCGCCGCGGATTACCAGATCAAACTCCGGCGGTATGCCTGAGGTGTTTGAAAGGACCAGCCCTGCGCCGTCGCTTCCAAGCGACTTAACCGTGCAGTCGATTACTGAACGCCGCTCGTTGAACAGGATGGAGGCGCTTTTCAGTACCCTGCGGCGCTCTCCTCCGTTTGCACCCTTCAGATCATGCCATGAGACGCAGCGATTTCGTCCTCCGCTTTTGGCGGCATACATCGCCGCGTCCGCCTGGGCTATGAGCGTATCGGTGTCACGGCTAACAATTGAAAGGTTGGTCGATCCGATACTGGCTGTCACACTCACGGTGCCGAAGTCGCCGTTCACAAGGGACCCCGCGATAGCGTTCCGCAACTTCTCCGCAACAGCTGCGGCTGCGGCCTTGTCGACATGGGGAAGTAAAAAGGCGAATTCCTCGCCCCCTAGACGTCCAATTAGATCTCCTGCCCGCAGGCTGCCCCTACATGCACCACTAACAGCTTTGAGAACCTCATCGCCGGCAGAATGGCCGTAAGTGTCATTTACCTTCTTAAAGTGATCCACATCCAATACAAGGCATGCGAGATCATGCTGATGCCTCAGTGCCTGCGCGATTAATTTCTCGCTCTCGGACTTGAAGGCTTTTCGTGTGAGAACACCCGTCAGACCATCCGTCGCAGCAGATTGAAGCAGCTCAATGCGTTCCATTGCAAGTCCAGCGAGCTCCTGAAGGATAGCAAGGTCCCTCGCCCCAAATGACTTGGGCCGACGGTCAATGGCGCACACCGTCCCCAAGACAAACCCCTCGCGCGTTTGGAGTGGCACGCCAGCATAGAAACGGACATGAGCTTCGCCAGTCACCGATGGATTGTTTGCGAACCTGGCGTCCTTTGACGCGTCCTGAATAATCATCGGCACTCCCGAGTCGACGATCAACGTGCAGAAGCTTTCTTCTCGTGGGACCTCTGAATTCGGCAAGCCGACACAGGCTTGATAACTTTGACGATGTGCGTCGATGACAGACACAATCCCGATATCGACTGAAAATATCTCTTTGATAAGCCGAACGATTCGTTCGAAGCTCGAATCCCTTGGCGCGTCCAACAAGTCAAACTGGTCCAGTGCTTCGAGCCGCGCGCGTTCGCGCTGAGCTCGTTCCGCCGTCAATTTTCCGAATGTCCGTAAAGTGTTCATGTAGCCCACCATATCAAGCAGGTGGATCATGGGAGCGATAAATTAAATTTCGATTAGACGGCTAGCTGCGCATACTCTGGATAGCGCTTGCTTGAAACTTCGCCACTGGGTCGCATGCTGGAATACCAGCTCATCGCCCAGGAGCGCGAACAGAACGGAGATAGTCCTATGCGCATCAAGCAATGCACACGGCTTAGAACCACTTCACCAGAAAATGTTCGCTGGTGGGACGCATATCGCCTCGCCGTCGATATCGAACCGCAGGAGTTCACCTAATCCTCTAATTCGGCCTGGAGTAGCATAAAGCGAGACGCCTTCAGGGCGCGGCAGTCAGTTCGTCCAAGACCCCCATTTTCTTCAACGAACTCACGACGCCGGTGAGCGCAACGACTGCTACGAAGAGCGCGACAAGTACCATCGCGTAAGAAAGCTCCTCAGGCGATATTGAATCTGCCGCCAGTCGATAGAATTCAGTTGCCAACAGGGCGATCAATGTGGACGACATCGTCGAGTAATCCTTGGCAATGACGCGCTTCGCATTGAAAGCCATACCTTCCGTTGACGACGAAAACGCGCTCAGCTTCAGCCCCCATCTGGATACGTCCCGGCAATAAGCGCCATATGCCTCGCCGAACTTGTTCGCGAGGAATTCCTCTTCGGCGTAAATGATGCACTGGTAGATAAGGCCGAACAGTACGCATCCGGCAACGACGACCACCGGATTGCCATGGAAAAGAAAGAGCCCGGAGTAAATCAACATGTTCCCCACGTATAGAGGGTTGCGGCAAACGCCAAACATGCCTTCCGTCACCAAATCGCTGGCATAAACCCGCTTATTGAGGCCACCGCGCTTGATGTAGGCATATCCGATCACGGTTGCGCGCAGTACCAGACCAGCCATGACGACAAGCAACGCGATAATGTTTTTCCATCCTTCGAGCGCAGCACTACCGAAAACGGTTGTGGCAGGCGGGCTAGAAACAAACAGTGCGACGATTATGAGCGGGAAAGCCTGGTTTCGGTATTTGAAAAAGAAGCGGCCGATCGCGAGGGAAACTCTGTTCATGGCTTTTCGACTCACTTGACCGCGACGATGCCGCAGAAATTGTACCAGCGGAAGAAGACCTCGGTGCTCTTGAAGCCTACCTCCTTGAGCAACTGGATGTTCTCCTCGAGGCGGTAGGGAATGAGGACATTTTCCAGTGCCTCTCGCTTCTTCGAGATTTCGATCGAGGAATATCCGTTGCGCCGCTTGAAGTCATAATAGTGGTCGATGAACAGTCTGTTGAACGTCGTGTCCTCGCTGGTCAACTTCTCGATCAGCAGCAGGCATCCGTGCGCCTTGAGCCCGTTGAAGATAGTCTTCATCACTCTTTCACGAAACAGTGGACGCACGAACTGAAGCGTCAGAAGCATCGTCACGACGCTAGCATTTTCGATCGTAAAGCCGCGATGGAGGTCGCTTGTGACCAGATCGATTGATCGGTTTGTTCCCGATTCCTCAATCTTTTCCGCCGCCTTCTTGAGCATGTCCGGTGCATTGTCGATTCCGACGAAATCAAGTTGATTGTCGACGACGTGGTCCAATGCCAACAGGGTGGTGGCCGTCGAGCAGCCAATATCATAGAGGGTCGAATGGGGTTGGGCGAAGTCCCGGGCCAATTCGCAAACCATCCGCTGCATCTCCCCATAGAATGGGACTGAACGGCTGACCATGTCATCGAAAACGCTTGCGACGGTGGAATTGAAAGAAAAGTCCGCAACCGAATTGCGTTCGTCGGCAAACACCTCGTCGCGCGAATTCATATGCAAGACAAGACGGCTAGACTGGTCTGTCATACCCGCTCCTAATTTATAGCAATTTCAGGTGGGAGTACTTTCCCCGAGCACACCCGGCGCGGTGCGATGTGAGCACAGGAGTCTGACAATAACCTGAAAGACGATCTGCACTCACAACAATGGTGGGAGAAACGGCTAGAAGTGATCCTGCCTACGTGAGGCCGGCTCGCCACCAGTCGCTATCATTACAATCAACGCCGCCTTTCCCTCACCTCACCTGCCCGGCCGCGCCAGCGACCGTGCGATATCGATGATGTCGTCACGCGAGGCGGTCGGACGCACCGCCTCAGGCAGAAGCAGCCGCACCATTCGGCGCATGGCCATAACGCTTGCGGAATGCGTTGGAGAAATACTGGCTGGAGTTGAAGCCGCAGGAGAAGGCAATCTCCGTGATGCTGCTACGCCCCGGCGTCTTCAAAAGGCGCGAGGCCTCTTCCAGCCGCAGATGCTGCAGATATTGCCGCGGCGTCATATTGGTCAACCGCTTGCAATATTCCGAAAAGCGGGTGCGCGACAGACCGCATTCTTCGGCCATGGAATCGAGCGTCCAGTCTTCGGCAAGCGCGAAGGCCAGCCGGCGCAGGAAGATCGCCACCGTATGCTGCGACGTCGAAAGATCGGGATCGAGCTTCGGCGCCTGCTCCATCATCCGGTCGATCAGGCTCAGCATGATCGTATTGATCGCCACCTTCAGCCGCGTTTCGCCATCTTCGGGCGTTCGTCCGAGCAGGATCGAGGGCACGGCCTCGAAGGCGCGGCACAGATCAGCGCCGCCATCCCAGACCGGCTGGTTGTTCTGCGTCAGCAATTCGCCGAGCGTGCGGGCTTCCTCGCTTGAAAACACCATCCAGCTCGGCCATCCCCAGGCTTCGCTCGGACGCCTCAGCCCCGCATCGAGAATGATCCACAGCAGGCGGCTCGCATCGACGCCGGGATTGCCGATCGAATGCAGCTGCCAGGGACGGATGACGATGAACTGGCCCTGCTCGAAATTGTAGGTCTGGTCATCCACGACGAGATTGAGGTTCCCGCGCGCCAGATAGGCGATTTTGAACCCTTCATTGCAGTGGCGGCCGAGTCCCCAGCTTTGCGCATAACGCGCATCCCAGAAGCCGACCGTACGGATCCCCGGCAGGCGGTCTCCGAGCGACTGGCCGGGATAGCTGCCGCGGGTCCACGCGTGCAACTCGACTTCGCCACGCGCGGCGGCAGCCTGCAACTCGCGGCAATTGTCGGCATACATCATCGAATCCGGCTGGCGAAAGACCGAAGGACGACGAATGTCGGCTGGCTTGATGATTGTGTGCTTATTCATTTCGCGCGCCTCCCAACGCAGAAAATGACTTAAGAAATTTACCACTGTTGTGGGGCGCAAGTTYTACCGAGTCAAGTCTGCCAAGTATCCACCTCGAGGATGGGCAACCATGCCGCGGGACGACGACGTGACTGCCGCATGGGAAGGAGAACACGTGAAGATCGCATTCAACTTACTTGTGCTCGGAGCGGAGATCACCACGGCGCATGGCCGTCAGCTCGAGCGACTGAAGGCGCTGGGATATGACGCGGTCGAGATCCCCGTCTTTTTTGGAAAGCCGGATCACTATGCCGCCCTCGGCAAGATGCTGCGCGATATCGGTCTCTCCGCCGGCGCCGCTGCAGTCGCGACCCAGGAGGCCAATCCCGTGAGTGCAGATCCTACGGTCCGTCGACGCGCCCGCGACCATCACCGGTGGATCGTCGACTGCACGCAGGCAATGGGCGGCGAAGTGATCGCCGGTCCGCTCCATTCCCCCGTCGGTGTCTTCACCGGCTTCGGTCCAACGTCGAATGAGCGCGGCCGCTGCGTCGAGGCGATGCGGGCGCTGGCCGAATATGCCGCATCTGCAGGCATTCGCATCTCCGCCGAAGCCGTCAACCGTTTCGAATGCTACCTGATGTCGACGATCGCTGCCGCCTCGGAGATCTACGGCGAGGTTGGTCACCCGAACTATGGCTACATGTTCGATACCTTCCACGCCAACATCGAAGAAAAGGATCCGCCGGCAACTTACGAACGTTACCACAGGGAAATCAATCACTACCATGTTTCGGAGAACGATCGCGGCATTCCGGGGACCGGTCACGTACCCTTCGCGGCCCATTTTGAGGCGTTGCGCCGTTGCGAATATGACGGCTGGCTCACGGTCGAATCCTTCAGCCGTGCCCTACCCGAGCTTGCGGGAGCCACGCGCGTCTGGCGGGATCTTTTCGACGACCTGGACACGCTCTTTGCCGAGAGCATCGCCTTCATCCGCAGGGAATGGGACATTGCCGGAGAACGCGCACCATCGGGCTCGAAGGGGGCGGCGCAATGACGCTACCCGCACTTGAAATGGCCGGCATCACCAAGACTTTCCCCGGCGCGCTCGCACTTGACGAGGTGGATTTCGACTGCCGTCCCGGAGAGGTGCACGCAATCTGTGGCGAGAATGGCGCCGGAAAGTCGACGCTCATGAAGATCCTCGGTGGCAGCTATCGACCGGATAGTGGAGAGATTCGCATTCGCGGCCAATCCGCAGATTTCGCCCACCCGCAACAGGCCAAGGCGGCTGGTATATCCATCGTCCATCAGGAACTTAGCCTATTGCCCTATCGCAGCGTCGCGGAAAATATCTTCGTGGGCCGCGAGCCCTCGCGGCGCGGCGTTCTCGACCGGCGCGAGATGCGTCGCCGCAGCATGGAGTTATTGCAGCGTCTCGGCGCCGGTATCGATCCGGACCGGCAGGTTTCGACGCTTTCGATTGCGGGTCAGCAATTGGTGGAAATTGCCAAGGCGTTGCTGCTCGATGCGCAGATTCTCGTCATGGACGAGCCGACGGCGGCCCTTGACGAACGTGACGCCCAGGCCCTGCTGCAACTCGTGCGCGGCCTGCGGAGTGAAGGCGTCTCGATCATCTACATCTCGCACAGAATGCCGGAAATCATGGCTCTTGCCGATCGCATCACGGTGCTGAAGGACGGCCGCAGGATCTGGACGAAATCGCGGGAAGACGCCGATATTGGCGCGATCATCAGAGCGATGGTCGGTCGTGATCTCAAGGACTTCTATCCATCGCCGCCGGCCGGCAAGCCCGGTCATTCGTTGCTCTCGGTGGAACAGGGCGGAAATACCTACCTGCGCGGCATCGATCTCGATCTCCGGGCCGGCGAAATCATCGGCGTCGCCGGGCTGGAAGATTCCGGAAAGGCATCGCTCGCACAGGCAATTATCGGCGATCAGCCGCTGACAGCAGGTACGATACGACTTGGCGGCGGTTCGCAGGCAATCACCTCGCCGCGCCGCGCGACGAGCCGCGGCATCGGCTATCTGCCGGGCGATCGCAAGCGCGAGGGACTGTTGCTGCGGCAGTCCGTTCGCGACAACGCACTGTTGACGCTCCGATCCATGTCGAATTTCTTCACCCGCCCCGAAAGCGGAGCCTTCTCAAGAGACCGCATCGACGAGGTGCTGCGGGTGACGGACGTGCGAGCTGCCGATTTCGGCCAGGCGGTCGATTCGCTTTCCGGCGGCAATCAGCAGAAGGTCATCATTGCCCGCTGGCTTGCGCGGCAATCGAATATCCTCGTTTTCGTCGAGCCGACCCGAGGCATCGACATCGCCGCCAAGGCGGCGATCTACGAGGCGATGCGAAGCTTCGCCAATACCGGCCGCGGCATCATCGTCGTTTCTTCTGACATGCCAGAACTCATCGGCATTTCCGACCGGATTCTCGTGATGCATCAGGGCCGGATCGCCGGCGAGTTGCCGCGCGGCGCAAGCGAGGAAGCAGTGATGGCGCTGTCGCTCGGCATCGATATACGCCAGAAGCAGGAGGCCCTCACATGAGTGGCGAGACCCTTCCGGCGACAAGCCGTACCCGTCACCCGATACGCCTTTCCGTGGCCGCCGTGCTCGTGCTGGTTTCGGCCTGCATCTTTGTCATTGCGGCGATAGCGACGGGGGCGACAAGCCAGCTAAATCTTGAAGGGCTGGCCGGCCTGTTTCAACGGATGGTCGCTCTCGGCCTTGTCGGGCTCGGCCAGACCTTCGTCATTCTCGTCGGCTCGATCGATCTTTCGGTGGCGGCGCTAATCAGCGCGGTCGCGGTCCTTGCCTCGTTCATCATGCAGGCAAATCCGGCAATGATCCTGCCGGCGATCCTTGCGTGCCTCGTCCTCTGCCTGATCGTCGGCGCCATCAACGGACTGCTCGTCGCCTATTGCGGCATAAACCCGCTGATCGCAACGCTTGGCACAGGCCTGACAATCCAGGGATTATTGTCGGCATCCTTCACTTACCTCCAAGGTTCGGTCGCACCGTCCTTCCAGGCCTTCGCCTATACCAGTCTTCTCGGTATTCCCTACCCGGTCCTGCTGTTCGTCGCACTTGCCGCCGCGGCAAGCCTGCTGCTGACGCGCACCGTATTCGGCGCGCGCATCTACGCCGTCGGCGGAAATCCGCAAGGCGCTCGTCTGGCTGGCATCCGCACCGAGCGCGTGGTGCTCGCTGCCCATGTCATCGCCAGCCTCTTTGCCGGCGTTGCGGGGCTCTATCTGGCGGCCCGGCTGCAGTCAGGTACGCCCTGGATCGGCCGTGACGGCATCTATGACCTGGAATCGATCGCGGTAACAGTCATCGGCGGGACCATACTGGCCGGTGGCAAGGGGGGAGTGGCGGGCACGGTCGCTGGCGTCCTGCTCTTTGCCACGCTTGACGCCAGTTTCAATATGCTCGGTGTCGATGCATTTCTCAAGCAGGTGATGCGCGGTGCGATCGTGATCGCCGCTGTTGCCATCCACGCCATACGTCACAAGGGGCATGTCGCATGACCCCGCTTTCAGAAACGACACCGATGCGTCGCCCGGTCATTTCGCTTGCAAAGATCAACTTCGGCCTGATCGTCTTTATTATCCTCTATGCCGCTATCGCGAGCCTTCAGCCGAACTACCTCGAAGCCGGCCTTTTCATGAACTTCCTGCGCCGGGCAGCGCCGCTGATCATCCTCGCCGTCGGGCAGCTCTATGTCGTTCTGACCGGTGGTTTCGATCTCTCCGTGGGGGCCATCGTCACCCTCGTCGTTCTGGCAGCTTCCATCCTGATCAATGGCGACCCCGAGATGACCTGGCCGATGATCGGCGTCCTCTACCTCATGGGTCTCGCTGTTGGCCTGGTGAATGGTCTCGTCGTCACTTTTCTGAAGGTGCCTTCGATTATTGCCACGCTTGGCACCATGCTGCTCGTCAACGGCCTAGCGCTGGCCTGGTCGGGTGGTGCGGCGCGCGGCGATCTGCCGGACAATTTCCGAGATCTCGGCCGTTTCCTGATGCGCGATGTCTGGCTGATCGGCAGCCTGCCGCTCGCAGTCATCATCCTCTTGCTTTTTCTCATGTTTGCCTGGTGGGGACTGCACGGCACTGTCTACGGCAAACGCGCGTTGGCGATCGGCGACAATCCGAGGGCTGCGGAACTCGCAGGCTTGCCGGTCGCCGCCACCCGCATCGCCGCTTTCGTTGTGTCGGCACTGGCGGCGGTCACCGCCGGCATCCTCGTCGGTGGCTTTTCCGGTGTGTCCGTCAACGCCGGCCGCGGCATGGAACTGCAGGCGATTGCCGCCTGCGTCATCGGCGGTGCCCAGCTGCTCGGCGGCCGCGGCTCGCTATGGAGTGCGTTGTTTGGCGCTCTTAGCCTTTTCGCGCTCTTCACCCTACTCAATCTCGCCGGCCTGCCCCAGGCGCTACGCGACAGCATCCAGGGGGTGATTCTGATTGCCGCCGTCGGCGCCAGCGCCTGGCGAGATCGGAGAAAGACCTGATTGCTTGCAGGGAGAGACAAGCGATGAACCGCCGGTACGCCGGCATAATGGAGGAGGACGAACATGCAATACAAAGCAGTTGTTGCAGCACTGATAGCGATGGCATTTGCCGGCGTTAGCTATGCGCAGGAATTCAACGATCCCGCTGAATTCAAGAAGCAGCGCGAGCAGCTTTCGATGACGCCGCAAGGCCCGGAGGGCAAGCCATGGGCGCAGCATCTCGGGGACGGAATGGTCGATGCCGCCAAATACAAGAAGGACGGCCCCGTCACGATCTGCTTTTCCAATGCCGGGATATTCAACCCCTGGCGCGTCGTTGGCATGCACAATCTGCAGGCCGAGGCCGAACTGCACAAGGATCGCATCAAGGAACTGGTGGTCGTCGATGCCGAAGGCAAGGACGATAAGCAAATCTCCGATATCGAAGCCCTGGTCAGCGGCGGCAAGTGCGATGCGCTGATCGTATCGCCGAACACGACGGCGGCGCTAACGCCGGCTGTGGAGGCAGCCTGCGCGAAATTGCCGGTCATCGTCTTTGACCGCGGCGTCGCTACCAAGTGCCCGGTCACCTACATCCACCCGGTCGGTGGGTACGGGTTCGGCATCACCTCGGGCGAGTTCATCGCCAGCAAGCTGCCGAAGGGCGCCAATGTTCTGGCACTGCGCATCATGCCGGGTGTCGACGTACTTGAGACCCGCTATTCGGCGGCGAAGAACATCTTCGACGAAGCCGGCCTGAAGGTCATCGGCTCAGAATTCACCGCCAGCGACCGAGCCAAGACCAAGGCGGTCGTCGAGGACTACATCAATCGCGGCGAAAAGATCGATGCCGTCTGGATGGATGCCGGCGATACGTCCACCGCAGCACTCGAAGCATTCGAAGATGCCGGACTGCCCTATCCTGTCATCAGCGGCGAAGACCAGCAGGACTTCCTGCGCAAATGGCAGAAGGACAAGCTGACGGCAATCGGCCCATCCTATCCGACCTACCAGTGGCGGACAGCGATCCTCGGCGCTCTTGATGTGCTCGACGGCAAACAGGTGCCGGGTCCGGAATGGATCCTGCCTCAGCCGGCGATCACGCAGGATACGCTGGCAAGCTATATCGACGAGCGCATGCCGCCGCTACACTACAGCCTTTGCGGCTGCCAGGACTTGCCTGGCTATCCGGAGCTTTGGGGTGGCAAGAAATAGGTTCTGTACGACAGCAGCCCCGGCGGAAACGCCGGGGTTAGCAATCAGAAATAGATCGACATCACCAGATCCTGGTCGAAATCGCCAAAACCCTTGCCGAAAAGGTTCATGCCTCCAGGGTTGTCGGCCTTTTCGTCGATTCCGATACGGAAGCGGATCGAGTGACGGTCGGCTATGCCGAGCGAGGCGATAGTCTGGGTAGAGACCATAGCGCCGTCGATCCAGGTGCCTGTCTCATCGATCGTCCAGGTCTTGAGCTTGCCGTATTGGGAGCCCGATAGCTTCCACCAGGACGGCGAATACATGCCGCGGCGATCGCCGAAATCGCCAGGCGAAGTCCAGTGTCCGGCCTTGATGCCATTGACCCAGATGGAAATGTCGGATGGCCAGTTCGCGTTCGTGGCCGGGGTCTCGGAGCTCAGCTCGGCCGAGAATTCCACCTTGCGGATCTTCTTGCCCGAGACCTTGGCATTGTTCGGGAATTTATACTCGACATAACCACGAGTGAACCACAGCAGCGCCGCCTGCATGCGTTGCGGATCGAGGAAGACTTCCTGCACATCGAGCATGCCGATGACGTTGTTGACCGAACAGAGGCCGCAGGGGGCGCCGACGTCGAATTCCGTGAAGAGGCCGATCGGCATGCTGACGGTCACCACATCCTGGCTTGCCTTCGTGCCGTTGGTATCGAAGCGGATCAGGATTTCGTCATAGATGCTGGAGCAGATCTTCTGATTTCCCTTCGTCGCCTTCATCGTCTGGGTCTGGATGAGACCCGCCTGCTCCAACGACTTCAGATTGGTTGCCGTCGTCGATTGCGGCAGGCGCATCTGTGCCGCGATGTCGTTGACATTCAGCGGCCCTTTCTGGCGCAAGAGGTTGAGGATTTCGATGCGCGTCGGAGAACCGAGTGCCTGCACGACGTCAACGTCCCGCATCGGATCGACGGTTAGAAGTTTCGTCTCCATGCCCTGATACTGGTTCTCCAGTCTTTCTGGTTGGTTTGAGCTAATATCACGGCGTCATATCCAATGTCGCCGCTCTTTTTTGATCGCCGGCCCGCGCCTCGGGAGAGCTCTCGCGGACCGGCTGGGGCCTTCTCACCTCGGCCCGGAAACAACCCCTGATGCATTATCCCTTGATGCCGGATGACAGCATCAGGGCCTGTGTCACGCGTTTCTGGAACAGCAGATAGGCAAGAGCGACCGGCATCGCTGCAAGGATGGCGACAGCCATATCGCGCGCATATTTGACGCCGAACGCATCCCGCGTCTGGGTGATGCCGACGGTGATCGTCATCATGTCGTCGGAACTGGTGACGAGGAACGGCCAGAGGAAGGCGTTCCAGGCCATGATGTAGGTGATGATCGCGAGCGCGGTTGTGATACCCCAGTTCAGCGGCAAATAGAGCTTGAACAGGATCTGGAACTCGCCGCAGCCATCAAGCTTTGCGGCCTCGCGCAGCTCCTTCGGCACGGAATCGAAGAACTGCTTGTAGACGATGACGACAACGGGAACGATCAGCTGCGGCAGGATGATGCCGCCCCAGGTATTGATCAGGTTCAGCTTGTGCATCAGCACGAATTGGGAGATCACGAGCGCCTGCGAGGGCACCATGAAGCTCGCCAGGATGATGCCGTAGAGAAGCCGGCGGCCGGGAAAGACGATCTGCGACAGCGCGTAGGCGCACATCACGCTGATCAGGATGACGACGACGGTTACCGTCACCGAGGTGACGATGGAATTCAGGTACCAGGTCGACAGCTTCGTCTCGAAGAGCGCGTAATAATAGCCTGAGAAATTCAGGACGTCGGGAATGAGGGTGGTCTTGTTGACGACGTCCTGTTCCGGCTTGATGGATGTGACGATCGCCCAATAGATCGGGAAGGCCCAGGTGCAGGCGATCACCACCGTGAGGAGCAGCAGCAGCGCGTTGCCGATTGTCTTGCCGGGCATCTCAGCGCTCCCTCACTCGCAACAGCTGGTATTGCAGCACCGAGACGACGACGATGATCAGAAACAGGATCACTGCGACTGCGGAGCCGAGACCACCATGGTTCGATCGGAAGGCTTCACGATAGACGAGCTGCAGGAGCACATAGGTGGAATTGAACGGCCCGCCCTCGGTCAGAAGATAGACCTGGTCGAAGATTTTGAGCTGCAGGATCAGCTGCAATGTCAGCACCAGCGCGGTCACCGGCCAGATCAGCGGCCAGGTAATGCGCTTGAAGCATTGCCAGCGCGTCGCGCCATCAAGCATGGCCGCCTCGTAATAGTCATTGGGAATGTTGCGCAGGCCTGCGATGAAGAGCAGCAGGTTGAAACCGTTGGTCCACCAGACGGTCACAAGCGCCACCATCGGCATGGCCCAGACCGGATCGCGGAAGACGCTGACGCGCGAGCCGGTGACGGCCTCGATGACGAATTGGGCGATGCCGAACTGCTGATCGAGCACCCATTTCCAGATCTGGGTCACGACGGAAACCGGAAGAATATAGGGAATGAAGAAAAGCACGAGCACCAGGCTCTGCATCCAGCCCTTCAGACGCACGACCATCAGCGCCAGTCCGAGGCCGATCAGCGTATTCGGGATGACGGTCAGAACGACGAAATAGCCGGTGTTCCACACCGAGGTATAGAAGAGCTTCTGATGGAAGAGCTTCACGTAGTTGTCGAAGCCCACCCATTGGCCTTCGCCGACGAGCGGCGCGTCGGTAAAGCTCAAGGCGAACATCTTGTAGACCGGATAGGCAAAGACGGTCGCATAGGCGATCAGGAACGGCGCGATCATGACGATCGCCGTCAGCGTCTTGCGTCGCTTTTCAGTGTTGACCACAGATCATCTCCCTGGACGAAGGACTGGCCGGAGGCTGGCTCCGGCCAGTGTCTTCCTACTTCTGGCTTTCCAGCTCTTCGCGCATCTGGTCGATCGCATCTTCCGGATCGAGCTGACCGTTGAGTGCGGGAACCACGAAGTTCTGGGTTGCCTCGTAAATCGGACCGGCAACACCTGCGAGCTTGGAAACCGGGTCGAAGACGGCGGTATCGGCCAGCTTCGCATAGGTGGCGTTCGGCTGCATTTCCTTGAATTCCTTGCTGTCCGTGACCGGCTTGAAAGCAGGAATGTGGCCGGCACTTGCCCAGGAGATCGAGTGCTCATTCATCCAGGCAATGATCTGCAGCACGGCCTTCAGTTTTTCAGGGGTGATCGGCTTGCTGTCGCTGTTCGGGACAGCGAAGGAATGCGAGTCCGCCCAGGTGGCCTGCGTGCCCATCAGGTTCGGAATTTCGATGGCACCCCATTCGAAACCGAGTTCGCCCTTCTTGGCAAGATCGGCCATCGTCGGCACTTCCCAGACGCCGTTGACGTGGAGAGCTGCCTTGCCGGAGGTGAAGAGCGCGATCGAGGCTTCATAGGAGATCAGCTTCGGCGAATAGCCCCCGGAGACCCAGTTCGCCATGGTCTTCAGGGCTTTCACGCCGGCATCGCCCGGCAGGATCTGGTCCCCGTCGATGAACTTTGCCCCCTGCTGGGAAAGCAGCGTATAGAAGACGCGCCACATGGAGCCGCCTTCATCCGTGTGCAGCGACAGCGGATATTCGACCTTGCCCGTCGCCTTGATCTTGTCGAGGGCGGCGTTGAAATTGTCGAGACCGTCGAAACCTTTCGGCAGGCCGTCGTCACCGAGCAGGCCGGCTTCCTTCAGGATGTTCTTGTTGTAATAGAGAACGATCGAATGCACGTCGAAGGGAATGCCATAGACCTTGTTGTCGAAGGTCGCCTGCTTCCAGGCCGCGTCCACGTAATTTTCCTTCTTGATGCCGGCCGATGCCAGCTCTTCGTCAGTAAAGGGACGCAGGATGCCGGTCGGCACGGCCAGCGGATAGCGAGACATGTGATAGGTCATGATATCCGGCTGCTGGCCGACGGCGGCCGACGTCTGCACCTTGGTATAGAAGGGCACGCCCCATTCGAGCGTCGTGGCATTGATCTTGATGTCAGGATGGGTGTCGTTGAATTCCTTGATCAGCGCCTTCATGCGAACGCCGTCGCCGCCGCTCAAGAAATCCCACCAGGTAATGTCCGTCTGCGCAAATGCCGCCGCCGAGGGCAGCAATGCGATGGCTGCCGAGACGGCGAGCTTTATAATCTTTCTCACGTTTGTTCCTCCTCTAAAGCATGGGTTAAGGTCACCCCGCGGCACGGGGCGTCTCTCGCCGCGAACCTCCTCCAAAGGCGCGCGATCAGATGTCCTGCATTTCTTTCGGTCGCCGGATCCGATCCGGATTCCGTTTCAATCAACTGAGCCTTCTGCCTTCGGCGTCGAAAGCCAGCATTTCAGGCACTCTCAGGGAGAGGCTGATCTTCTCCTTCGGCTGAGGCCTGCTTTCGCGGCACTCGACCGTCATTTCCGCATTGGTTGCGGTCAACACGTGAAGATATCCGGTGCCACCGAGCTCCTCGGTGAACTCGGCAGTGGCAGGCAGTGTCAGGCCGCCATTTGAGGCGCCAAGGCCGATATGCTCGGGCCGCACGCCGACATTGATGGCTGCGCCCTCGGCGACCGGACTGCGTGTCGGCAGGTCGAAGGCCTGGCCCGGCGCATCATCGAGCTCGACACGGGCAGAGCCCTGGCCAGCGGACACGACCCTGCCTTTCAGAAAATTCATGCCCGGCGAACCGATAAAGCCGGCGACAAACATGTTCTGCGGATTGCGGTAAAGTTCCAGGGGTGCGCCGATCTGCTGGACGACACCCTCCTTCAGCACGACGATCTTGTCGGCGAGCGTCATCGCCTCGACCTGATCATGGGTCACATAGACCATCGTCGCACCAATCTGGCGGTGCAGACGGGCGATTTCCATGCGCATCTTCACGCGCAATTCGGCATCGAGGTTGGAGAGCGGTTCGTCGAACAGGAAAACCCTCGGTTCGCGCACGATGGCGCGGCCGATCGCCACGCGCTGGCGCTGACCACCGGAAAGCTGGCTGGGTTTGTGCTGAAGATAGTCGGTCAGGCGAAGAATATCGGCGGCCGCCTTCACCTTCGCTTGAATCTCTGCCTTCGGCCGTTTGGCGATCGACAGACTGAAAGCCATGTTTTCGAACACCGAAAGATGCGGATAAAGCGCATAGGACTGGAAGACCATGGCAACGCCGCGCTTCGACGCTTCCCTGTGGGTGACGTCCTCATCCTCAATCCTGATCTGGCCGCCGCTCGTTTCCTCAAGCCCGGCAATCATTCGCAGCAGCGTCGACTTTCCGCAGCCGGAGGGGCCGACGAAAACCGCGAACTCGCCCTGCTCGATCTCGATATCGACGCCGTGAATGACGGCGAAGGAGCCGAACGACTTCCTGACATCAGTCAGTTTTATCCCAGACATACATCCTCCCGATTGGCAGTCCGAACGGGGCAGCCTCCTCCGCTGCCCCGATAGCGATCAGCTCATGCCGAAGCGACTGACAGCAGGATGAAATGATAGGATTTCGCCGGCAGCGACCCGGTGAGCCTGCCTTCATCGGTGACCTGCAGGCCGGATCCTGCCTTCGGCACGATGCGGTTTTGATCCTCGACGGAGTTGCGGGCCTTCAGGTCATCGCCGACCATCGCATGATGCTGGACCACCTTGACGCCCTTGAAGCCCTGCAGGTCGATATCGAGGTCGATAGCCTCATCGAGGCTGCGGTTGATCGCAAAGAGCGCGATGCTCTTGCCATCCTCATGCAGCACGGCCGAAAGATCGAGATAGGGAACGTCCTGTGCGACTTCGCAATCGTAAGTCGGGCCGGATGAAGACACCGCCAGTGCAGTGCCGCGGCCGTACTTCGAAGCAAACTGCAGCGGATAGTAGATCGACTGGCGCCAGGCCGGGCCGCCCGCCTTGGTCAGGATCGGCGCGATGACGTTGACGAGCTGTGCCATGCAGGCGATCTTGACGCGGTCGGAACGACGGATGAAGACGTTGATCAGCGAGGCGACGAAGATTGCGTCCTCGAGATTGTAGAGCTCTTCCAGGAGCGGCGGCGCCTCCGGCCAGTCCCAGTTCTTGTAGCGCTGATCGTCTTCCTTGCGGTCGTGATACCAGACGTTCCATTCGTCGAAGCAGATCTTCACGTCACGCTTGGAACGCTTCTTCGCCTTGATATAGTCGATGACGCCGCCGATCGTGACGATGTAGCGGTCGAGTTCGATCGCCTTGGCGTAGTAATTCAGCGTGTCGTTTTCCTCGTTGCCGAAATACTTGTGCAGCGAGATGTAGTCGACGCTATCATAGCTTGCGTCCAGAACCTGCGCCTCCCACTCGGGATAGGTCTTCATCTTGTCATTCGACGAGCCGCAGACGACGGTTTCGAGCGTCTTGTCGAAATATTTGAACGCCTTGCTGACGTCGTTGGCGAGCAGGCCATATTCGGTCGCGGTCTTATGGCCGACCTGCCAGGGGCCATCCATCTCGTTGCCGAGGCACCAGATCCGCACATTGTGCGGGTCCTTGTAGCCGTGCTTGGCGCGCAGGTCGCTCCAATATGTACCGCCAGGATGGTTGCAATATTCGAGGAAATTGCGGGCATCGTTCAGGCCGCGCGAACCGAGGTTCATGGCCAGCATCATCTCGGTCTTCGCGAGCTTCGACCAGTCAGCGAATTCATTGATGCCCATCTGGTTGGTCTCGCGGGTCCGCCAGGCGAGGTCGAGACGCGTCGGGCGCTGGTCGCGCGGGCCGATGCCGTCTTCCCAATGATAGGCCGAGACGAAGTTGCCGCCCGGATAGCGTACGATCGGCATATCCAGGTCGCGCACCATATCAAGAACATCGGTACGGAATCCGTCCTTATCAGCTTTTTCGTGGCCCGGCTCATAAATCCCGGTGTAAACGGCGCGGCCCATGTGCTCCAGGAAGGAGCCGTAGACACGCTTATCGACGTTCGAAATGGTGAATTCCCTGTTCAGGGTCGCCTTAGCTCGCATGAATGTTCCTCGTTTATTGAATTTGATTTTTGAAGAAGCTATTCTCACAAGTTTTTTTATCAAGTATTTTGTTTTGTATCCATAAATCGGTTTTGATATCTCACACGAGATGCGAAGCCCATGAAAAATCTGGGAAAACCATTCATGTGGTGGGCGGTGGGAGCAAAGGCGCCCCTTAAAAAAAGATGGGAAACGGAATTCTGGTGGCCACCGCGCCGCAGCGGCATATCCAAGCGCGAAATTGGGGCGTTCGCGACGCAAAATGAGAGCTCTCTCACAATACCGATCTCACGCGCCGCTCGCGGGCTGCGGTTTTGACATGAACCTAAGCTGAAGAGCGTCTTCAGAAGGAGTTCATGGCGCAGGGGCCAGCCTTGGTCACAACTACCAAGGAGAGAAACTATGAAAATCACTCATTTTGCCGTGGCAGCCGTTCTCTCGCTCGGCTCGGCCTTGGTCGCGGCAGAGCCTGCAGCGGCGATGCCTCGATCGGCGGCGCCGTCCGCATCGGTGGAAAAGAGCGCGGTCGTTCAGGTCCGGCACCGCCACTACCGCCATCATCGTGATTACGACCGGTATGGCTGGCATCACCGCCGCTACTATCGAGATCGCGACTATCGGGATTGGCGCGCAGAGCGGCGCTGGCGGGACGATCGCGGCTGGCGATACCGTGACCGTTACTACGGTGATCGCTACTATCGCCCACATCGCAACGGCGTGTATTTCCGCCTGGATCTCTAAAGCAGGACCGCCTCAGGATTGCCAACGGATCGCGGCCGGTCGCCGCGTCCCTGCAGTAAGTCGCTAATAGAGATATCCTCGTTCAGGTCAGTCCAGGGCCCATTGGGCTGACCTGAACTTTACGCAGCTGATCCGATGTCGCGTTCAAGAACTGTGGAATGCAAGCCAATGGCACACTGAGAGTGCGCCCATCAGCTATTGAAATCCACATTGAACCGCTCCTTCCAAGATGACGCGAAAGGGACGCCGGCCCGCAGGACGCGTGGACCCTCCATTGGGCGTCAGCGGAACCGTTTGCCGAAAGCATCCGTTTTCCGTCGCCTGCTTCCCGTTGAAGCCCTAAACCTCGCCTCTCTCGGAGCCTTCGATGCCCGCATCGCTCGCCAAGGATCGCTCACTTCTGGCGCTTGCCGTCCTGAACTTCTTCCTGGCTGACGCCCGCGACGGTCTCGGACCTTTTCTCGACGGCTTCCTCGCCACCCGAGGGTGGTCACCTATGGCGCTTGGCCTCGTCGCCACGATCGGTGGCGTGCTTGGCATGGTCGCCACGCCATTCTTCGGTGCCTGGGTCGACGCGACGCATCGCAAGCGCACGCTGATCATCCTGCCGGTTCTGTTGGTGACGGCTGCCGCTCTCTGGACGCTTGCGAGCCCCGGCAACGCCGCCGTCTTCGGCGGCCAATCGGCAACCGCAATCGTCGGGGCGGTCGTCGGCTCCGCTCTCATGGGGCTGACGCTCGGGCTTGTCGGCGAACGCCGCTTTTCCGGGCAGGTCTCGCGCAACGAATTCTGGAACCACGCCGGCAACGTCGCATCGCTTGCTGGGGTCTATCTCGCGTCGCTCGCTTTCGGGCTGAAGGGCGTCATTGCCATGATGGCAATGACGGCCACAGCGACCATTCTGGCTGTTCTTGCGGTCGATCCGCGCAGCATCGACCATGAGGCCGCCCGCGGTCTTGCGCACGACGACGGAGCGCCTGGTCCCTCCGGCTTCTCCGTTCTGTTTGCCAAGAAGGGTCTCGTCCTGCTCGCCGTCGTGCTGATGGTCTTCCATTTCGGCAACGCCCCGATCAGCCGCCTGATCGCCCAGGATTTCTCAATCCAGCTCGGGACACCCTTCCGAACCACCGCGGTCACGACAGGGGTGTCACAACTGTCCATGATCGCGATGGCGCTGGCCGCCCCCTTGATGATCCGTCGCTTCGGCCTTGGCACCGTCTTTATCATCGCGCTTTCCGCCTTGCCTGTTCGAGGCCTGATCGCCGGCACCTTCACGAGTTTTGCCGCCATCTTTCCAGTCCAGATCCTCGACGGCGTCGGTGCAGGCCTCATTGGCATCGCGACACCGATCGCCGCAGAGCGTATCCTGTCAGGCACCGGGCGCTTCAATGTCGGCCTGGCCGCCGTCATGACGGTTCAGGGCATCGGCGCGTCTCTCAGCAATATTGTCGCCGGCTGGCTGACGGATCTTGGCGGCTACGGCCTTGCCTATTTCGTTCATGGGGGAGTGGCACTCTTCGCCGTTGCGATCTTCTGCACCGCTTTGGGCTCCATCGCGCCATCGCCGACAGATGAGGATGACACGTCGGTCAACGGTTCAAACCGGGTTGATCTCGCGGAAGGCGAGGGCTAGGTTGCCGCCCCGCAACACGTACAAACACATGAGGACGTCATGCCGACTGGCAAGGTTAAGTTTTTCAACATGGATAAGGGCTTTGGCTTCATCACGCCGGAGACGGGCGGACCCGATATCTTCGTCCACGTCACCGCGCTTCAATATGGCGATGGGTTGAAGGAAGGGCAGAGCGTTTCCTACGATGTAGGCCAGGACCGCAAGACCGGCAAGGCAAAGGCGGAAAACGTCAGGCCGCTCTGAGCTGCGACACTCGCTTAAAAATCACAAGCACTAGCTGGGCGCCCATGAGGCGCCCTTCTCATTTAGAAGTTTATCTCTGTCGGCTGCCTGGAAGCGCCATAAGGATGGGACCGAGCACAAACTCTCCGTGTTCGGCTGGTCTCGTCAGGTCGCGCAGAGAACCGCCGACCGAATTGACCTGGCCTCTCCGCTCCAGGATGCAGGCGATCACGGTCGCCCGCATTTTCCGCGGGCGATGAGATCTTGCTGCCCGCCGCACAGGAAAGGATTTCGGGTCGCTGCCCGTCCCCCTTTCTGCCGTCATACCCTTGCTGCAGCGGGTGCTGCCATGCTTCGGCAACACCCGCCGCACCAGCAATTAACGAGAATAGAACGTCATGCCGCCGTCCGCAGCCTGTTCTGCGTCGACGATATTGGAGACCTTCACGCCATCTCTTTCGAGCCTTGCGACAAGCGGGCCATTTGCTTCAATGGCAGCCTGAATTCCCTGAATGGCGTTCTCCGAGCGATCCGAAACGGAAGACCCACGTGTGGTGTGCTCGGGCGACTGGTCCCAGTTACCAAGTACGTGGACGTCGAAATCGGACGAGAAGGTGCGAAGGGTGTTTTCGAGAGGGCCCGGGGCATTCATGTCAAGGCTCTCTGCGTGGCTGACAGTTGCGAAGCCGAACGAGGAAACGAGGACGACGGCGGCGAGGTTAAGAACGCGGTTCATCGGAAAATCTCCGTAGGGGGTTACGATAGGTCTTCTCGTCGGTCGCTTCGAAAGTGCTTGGCGCTCCGGTGTGAAGACATATTTGAGGTAGGGCCTCGCACCAGGGATCGACACTAGACGGCAATTCACTTGTCACTAGACTTTGGTCTAGGTTGTCGCAAYGGGTTGATTGTCGATGGCCCGATACTTTGCTGCCGAAAGAATTCGGCGGCGTACTTCATTACAGACGAAACATATTTCCAGAGAACTGAAACGATGCTGCGGTTTTGCAGCAGCACTTCTCCCTGCGACCTGGCCCCTGCTTCTACGTCTGAAGATGGGCAAGTCTTTCATCCGTTTGCCAGCAAGCGCATTGAAGAGAAACCGATGACCGGGCGATTTCGTTCTTCTGTGACCACAATTTCCACCGACGCCGCATGGCGCGTACCGCCAAGAACCTTGCGCGGGCGGCTGCTGTTCATCCTGTCCGTCGGTCTCGTTTTTGCTCATGGCGGTCTGGCGGTCGGCCTCTACAACGAGGTGCGGCACCCAGCCCAGCCGAACGGGGCCGAACAACAAGTGTTTGCCGTACCGACCGAACTTGCAGCGCTCGACGATCGGCAGACGCCGCTGCAGGTCATACGGGAAGAGGCAAGCGCTGATGGGGCGGGGATGCTGGAGAGCAGCGGCTCAGATGCTGTTTCGCCTCCCCCGCCCGAGATTTTGCCCCCTCGGAAGATTCTCGTAGCCGGTAAGACAGAACGCCAGACCATGGGACCGGCGATGACTATGATTGCAAGTCATGTTGTCTTCCTGCTGATGTCTGCAGGCATGTTTGCCTACGCCGTCAGAAAGTCGATTTTGCCGCTGACCCAAATCACTGCGGCAGTGGAGGCGCTTGATCCAAATCGCCCGGGCGAACCGTTGAAAGAGGGCGGCCCTCTTGAGGTTGCCGCGGTGGCGAAAGCCTTCAACGCCATGCGACACCGAATCTCGCAACAGTTGGACGAGCGCATACAGGTTCTGTCGGCATTCTCCCACGACATGCAGACCCCGATTACCCGCATGCGACTGCGCGCTGAATTGGCAAGCGATTTTCCGGAAAAGGAAAAGCTCCTCAGAGATCTGGATGAGACTGAGCGGCTGGTCCGCGAAGGCATTGCCTATGCCAGGAATGCGCATGCGAATGAAGAGGGCTTCGCACTTGTCGATTTCCGCTCATTCATCGAATGCCTCGTGCTTGATTATCAAGACACTGGCCGGACTGTTTCCATCGCCAATTCCGTTACCGGTCCGATCGTGACCAAGCCGCGGGCCTTGAGACGAAGCCTTTCGAACTTCATTGATAACGCGCTAAAATTCGCGGGAGCCGCCGAGGTCAGCGCCATCCGCTCACATCGCGATGAGATCATAATTACCGTATTGGACCGGGGGCCGGGGATCGCCGACGAACTGCTGGAGGCTGTCAAGAAGCCTTTCGTGCGGGGCGGCCAGATCGCCAGCGAGGGAATTCCCGGCAGCGGTCTCGGTCTGGCGATCGCCCAACAGTTAGCCGCGACGTTCGGAGCAAGCCTCAATTTGCGAAACAGGCCGGACGGCGGCCTGATCGCAGAACTGGTGATAGCGCCAGCTGTCGACTGTTAGGAGCCCCAAACGGCTGGCAATGCGAAGGGCTGTCTTGAGAGCGCGACGCGTGTTTTCGTCGGTTTGATTGTTCGGGTCGAGCCGTGAAATCTCATTTCATCATGCATTGCCGGCGATGGGCGCAAGCAATGTTCTTCCGCGCGTGAGGGAGCATCTGCCAGAGAGGCGACGCTACCCAGCGCGGCACAGCCGACAACAAACAGCGCCCTCAATGCTCTCTCAGAACCGCTGGGCGATCGATCTAAAGGCTCTGTGCCAGGCGCCGGTAGGACCGCGCGTAGAGCGCGTTTCCGAAGTTGCGAAGCACCAGATTTCGGACAATATCTGCCGCGCCTCTCAACTTGTCGCGCGCATGACATTGCTGCTGGACCCATTCGACACGCCCCTTTCGCCGCTTGTAGAATTCCTCCAGGGCTTGCGCGACTTGACCATTCTGAGCCAGGCAGGCGGCAAGCACGATCGCATCCTCAAGCGCCATCGCCGCGCCTTGAGCCATGCTCGGCGAAGAGGCATGCGCAGCGTCGCCGACCAGCACAAGCCCCTGATCAATGAAACGACCGGCTGGAATCTCTTCAAGTCTTGCAGTGTGGGCAGTGACCTTATCGTCGAGAGCAGCGATGATCGAGCCCAGCGGATCGCCAAAGTCGGCAAAGCGTGCCCGGAGAACGCCAATCGATCCATCGCCGAACTGTTCCACCGGACAGTCGGCATAGATATAGAGCTCGGAGCGGCTCAAAGGTATGGCAAGGAGCGTCCGTCCTTTTCCCAGCATAGCCGTCCAGGCGTCCACCTGATTGTGGTTTTCGACCACCAAGCGCCAGCAAGACATGCTGAGGGGGCGCGGTGTCCTCCCGCCAAAACCGAATTCTCGCACGGCCGAGCGAATTCCGTCAGCGCCAATGACGAGGTCGTATTCGTCGATGCTGCCATCGCTGAAGTGCACTTCTCTGATGCCATCCCGCAATCGGGCCGCGGTGACGGAGATACCGTAGGACACTTTCGTCGTGCTGATCGACGCCTGGAGCGCATCAATTAGCTTGTGCCGCGGCAGTGCGAGGCAGGGACCGCAGTCGCCCCAGACCGTCTGGGTGGCGACATCATTGATGACGACACCGCGTGACGTCAAAATTCTCTGTGCCTCGATTGGAAAGGCGACATCAAAGACGTCCCCCAGTACCCCAAGCATTGCCAGGGCGCGTGATGCATTGCCCAAGAGGAAGATGCCCTGACCGGTCGTGGGGGAGATACTGCGCCGCTCGACGATGTCGACCTCAAATCCTTTCAGCTCGAGCGCTCTTGCCGTAGCAAGTCCGGCAATGCCGGCCCCGACGATCAGAATCTTCATGACTGGGTTCCCATTGTCGCGCGGCCAGAATGACCACTTTGCAATACGCCTAGGTTAGGATGAAATGTTGCGCCGTCGCTTCAAAAACCTGCCTTGGTATTTCATCTGTAGCAAATTGCCGCGTTCGGCACAGATTCGAGGGGATTTGGCTGTCGGACGAAGGGAATTGGCCTTCGGATAGTACGGTTCTTTCATCTGTAACCGAATTTCACTTTTCCCGCAGGTACCATCGACGTTAGGAGCCTATACGCTCCATCAAGGCCCAATTGGCGTCGCATCGAAATTGACCCGCTCAGAACAAACCGAAGCCGACACGCAATGGAATCGGCATTCGACCCGTCCCTCGAGGCGCCGAGACGTGTTTCGGATGCTTTGTCTTGCGTCCGCTGGCGGGGCTCTGGAATTCTATGACTTTGTAATTTTTGTCTTCCTTGCCGAGTCGATCAGCGTGCTGTTCTTCCCGCCTGATATGCCGACATGGCTGGCGATGATACAAACTTACGGCATATTCGCCTCCGGCTACATTTTCCGGCCTCTCGGAGGAATAGTGCTTGCCCATTTCGGCGACATGTTTGGCCGCAAGCGTGTCTTTGCATTCTCAATTCTGTTGATGGCCGGCGCAACGCTCGCGGTCGGGCTTTTGCCGACCTATCAGAGCGCCGGGATTGCCGCGCCCTTATTGCTCGTCGTCCTCCGCATATTTCAGGGTATTGCGATCGGCGGGGAAGTGCCCGGCGCCTGGACATTTGCGGCCGAACACGTTTCCTCGCGTCGTGTGGGCTTTGCATGCGGCCTGGTGTGCGCCGGGCTCGGGGTTGGGATTTTCCTGGGCGCATCCCTTACGGCACTGACGACGATGATTCTGCCGCCTGCCGACATGTTGAGTTACGGGTGGCGGTTGCCTTTCATTCTCGGTGGTGTCTTCGGCCTCATCGGGATGCGGCTTCGCCGCATGTTGCATGAAACGCCGGTGTTTGTGGCTCTAAGAGCAAAAAAACAACTCGTTCCCGAACTGCCTCTCGCCGTGGTCGTGAAGACCTATCGGCGGAGCATCGTTATTTCTGGCCTTTGCACCTGGATCCTGTCGGCTAGTGTCGTGATGCTGACGCTGATGGTCCCAACGATCCTGGAGGGATCTCACCATGTCGACCATCAAGTTGCGCTGATCGCGACAACGATAAGCGCGATGTCCCTCGTGGTCGGGGTGGTTTCAGGCGGACTGCTTTTCGATCGGATCGGCGCGGCGCGGTTCTTCATGGTCGGAGGCCTTTTTTTGGCCATCGGCGGCTTTGCTTTTTACAATATTTCTACGCCAGCCCCGGCCCAGGTCTTTCTTTCGAGCGCCATCATCGGCTTTTCCGGCCTTAGTGCCGTTGGAGCAGCCGTTGTCATGGTCTCATGCTTTCCGCCCCCGGTCCGTTTTTCGGGCGTATCTTTCTCCTACAATGTTTCCTACGCATTTTTTGGTGGCCTGACACCGGTAACGCTCGCCACGTTCTTGACGATCTCGTCGCTTTCGCATGTGTTTTACCTGCTCTTCGTCAGCGCGCTCACGATGGGCCTGGGTGTTTACTTCTTGGTTCGGCCCGAGGCCTTGACCGACCGGCAGCAAGTCTCGAGCGCTCAAAGGTAAAATACCTTACCGGAAACCTGGCCGGCTATCGGGGGACCTCGGGGCGCGGTTGCTTGTTCCCAATCAATTCGAACAGCGTAGCAGCAAGGCGGTTGGAACTGATGGGTTTTCGCAACATTGATATGTCGGCAAAGACGCGATGATCGGCACCGGCATGCTCCGGCTCAACGATAAACACCGTGGTGGTCTGCCCGAATTCGCCGGCGATATGTCGCAGGTCCGGCATGACTTGCCATAAATCGAGATCGAGAAGGATCAGGTCGGGCGCGCGCGCGCTTTCCGACACCCAGTCCTTGAGCGCTGAGAGGCTCTCAAAGCCGACAGGTTCATATCCGAGCGCGGCAATCTTTTCCTCGTACATCAGACGCAGATTGTGATCGCGCTGGCCAAGCAGAACCATTTCGCCATTGCCAAGCGGAACCGTCCTCTCATTGAAAAATTGTTCCAAAGGAACGGGTGCTGCAGCGCTCACCGGGAAATAGAGATTGAAGGTCGTGCCTTCGCCCTGCCGACTTTCCACGTCGATCCTGCCGTCCATCGCAGTGACAAGGCCGTGAACAGCGGCCAGACCAAGGCCGGTTCCGCCTCGATTCACACGGGTCGTGAAGAAAGGCTCGAAGATGTACGGGAAAAGGCCGGGTGCGATACCGGTTCCATTGTCTGTCAAGCCGACAAGGACATAGCGCCCGGCGGTGATATTGCCATGCGAAAGGGCAATGTCGGTAGAAAACTCTGCCATCTGCGCCGAAAGTTGAATTCTTCCATTTTCGCCCGTCGCCTGCGCGGCGTTCGTACAGAGGTTCATGATGACCTGCTGAAGCTCGATCGGATTGCCAGCGACCGCCGGCATGTTCGGCGCGATAGTGCTCGATAGCTGGATAGTGTCCGGAATCGACATTTTCACGAGCGGCACGATGTCGTCGATGGCCTCCTTGACGTCGAAGGGCCTGCTTACCCGCTCGCGCTTCCGGCTGAAAGTGAGAATTTGATCGACAACGTGCTTCGCGCGCAGGCCGCTCGAGACAATCTCCTGAATATATTGGCGCGTGCGTGATGGTGCCTGGTTGAGCTCCAGCGCCATTTCCCCATAACCCATTATCGCGCTAAGCGCGTTGTTGAATTCGTGAGCAATGCCGCCGGCGAGCGTTCCGACTGCTTCCAACCTTTGCGCATGCTCAAGGCGCCCCTCCAGCTCCTGCCTTTCCTTGCGCTCGCGCTTTCCCCTCAAACTATGTGAGAGTGCGACGATTGCTTGCCCGAGCAATCTTATTTCGTCGCTACCCGGTTTCTTGCGAATTTCGGCATGTTCGAGGAAGAGCAATCCGACTTTTCCGGCGTCTATGCTCGTCGCAACGACTGAACCGGCACTCAGCGAACCTTCGGGAAGTGCCTGCATCTCCGAGCGCTGCAGATTTTGGTAAAAGAAGCGATCCCAGTGAAGCTTCTCCGCCATGGTCGAAGCCGATATCTGGTCCGAAAAACGGGCGGTAAGACCGGCCAAGGTAGGCGCCTCCACATTTCCGAAACTCTCAACAACCGATCGAGAACTCGTGTCCACGACGACGAAAGCATATCGGCTTGCATCAAAAAACTCCGCCACGATGACAAGCGAGTCCATGACAGCATTCGCGACCGAGTCGAAATCATCGCTGAAACGCTGCTTGATATCCGCTATCAGATTTTCGAGATCGAGTTGCTGGGTCAAACGATTGGTCTGACTGCGCAATCGGTACACGAGGATCGCGAGGTAGATGCACAGCAGAACGGAGATCGAGCCCAGCAGGATCCTGCTCCAGGCC
The DNA here is from genome assembly GCF_056396805.1 of Rhizobium sp. 05N49. Classification (NCBI taxonomy): domain Bacteria; kingdom Pseudomonadati; phylum Pseudomonadota; class Alphaproteobacteria; order Hyphomicrobiales; family Rhizobiaceae; genus Rhizobium; species Rhizobium sp. 05N49. Next base: position 192,448 of record NZ_JBFTME010000008.1, on the reverse strand, counting down.
GAGCGAACGCTGATGACGCCGAAGGCATCGAGATAATGCTTCTGCAGGAGTTGCGCCTCGACGGGYGTTTGCGATGCCTGGATCGAGGCGATCGTGCCATCGACCGCCGGCAGCGTCGCGAGGATCATGCGGGCATGCGCGACATAGGTTCTGACTTCGGCGACGTTTGCGGCATCGGAGCGAAGTATGGCGCCAAGTTGGTCCTGGATCGAACGAGCCAGCCGCTCGCCGGGATCGGCTTCAAAGCGCATCATCATATTGCCGAGATCGTTCGACCGCCCCAGCGCCTGTTGGATTGCCGGATCAGTGCTGGCATGCAGTTCGCTGAGCAACTGGTTTGCTATCGTAAGAGAGTTCTGCAGGATCGCGTTGTCCGTTTTGAAACGCTCGACCAATGCTTCGTCCCGGTCGATCGACTGGGCGAGCGCAGTCAGTTCCCGATCGAGGTCGGAGACGTTCTCGACACCGCTTTCCGGGAACGTCGCCCTTAGCCTGCTGAGCGCAGCATGAAGGTTGACGATCGATTCGACCAACGGATCATAATTCCTGAGCAGCCCTGCTCTTGCCCGCAGCACGTCGCGCTGCAACGAAGCATGATTGACATCGATAGCCCTCAATGCCGTCAGTATCGCCTCGTGCGTGTCTCGTGACGGAACGCGTCCGATTGCCAGCAGAGCGAAGCAGAATGCACCGATGACGAGTACGGCGATACGCCATAATTCAATCGTTGCTCGACGCTGGGGCCGGCTGGAGCTTGTGTCCATTGTACTCGCCCGTAAGAGTGTTCAGGAACGCCACCAGGGACTCCACATCGCGCTGACTGAGCGTGCGCCCAAGCTGGCTGCGAGCCATGATTTCAACTGCATCCGACAGTGAAGAGACGCTGCCATTGTGGAAATAAGGTGCCGTGACGGCAACGTTGCGCAGGCTGGGGACGCGGAACACGCCTTTATCTGCATCAACTCCAGTCAGTGTGTAGCGCCCGAGATCTCCATCGTTGTCGGGATCAATTGAAGGCGGAGGAGCAAAGATCCCAAACTTCTGAAACATGTTTCCACCGACGTTCGACCCCTGGTGGCAGGATGCGCAACCAAGATCCTTGAAGAGACGGTATCCTTCCAGCTCCTTCTCCGACAGAGCGTCGAGATCACCGGCAAGGTATCTGTCAAACGGCGCGTTGGGCGTTGTCAAGGACCGCTGAAAGGTCGCGATGGCATCAAGCAGATCCTCGCGCTGCACCGGACGGCCATAAAGGCTCTGAAACTTGGCCGAATACGCCGGATTCTGGCGTAGCCGCGCGAGCAGATCCGGCCACGTCGCGGCCATGAGGTTGTCGTCGAGCAATATTCGTTCGTTCTGATCCTCGAGCGACGTGAAATCTCCTCTCCAGCCGAGCCGATAATTATTGCCGACGTTGAAAATCGTCGGCGCGTTAAACCGGTGGACGCGACCCTTGTAGCCGACCGTTCGCCTGACGTTGACGGTTCCGCCGGCGGTCAGGTCGTGGCAACTCACGCAGGCAAGCTTGTTCATGCCCGACAAGATAGGGTCAGAAAACAACAACCCGCCAAGTGCAACCTTCTCGGCATCAAGCCCTTCAGGCACAGTCAGTGGGGCAAGCGGCTCGCGGGGATTGGGATTGCGATCGATCGCGTGAACCGCTTCAACGCCAAAGGAAAGACCCAGGGCAATCACCGCAAGAACAGCCTGACGGTTTCGCCAGGTCGCCCACATGCGGAACCCGGCGCCCCGTCGAGAACCGATCACTTGGCTCGCCTGCGCGCTTCAACAACAACGTCGGCATCGAATATGTAGCCGGCGCCGCGCTCGGTACGTATCAACTTCGGCGCCGAGGCGTCGGCTTCCAGCTTGCGTCTGAGCCGCAGGATGAGAACGTCGATACTGCGATCGAAAATCTCCTCGTCATGCACCCTGCTTGCCGACAGAAGCTGCTCGCGCGACAGCACTTGGCGGGGCATATCGAGGAACGCCGTGAGCAGATTGAATTCACCGGCGGTCAGCTTGACCTCGCTTTCTTCGTTCGAGATCAATTGCCGTCTTTTGACGTTCAGGATCCACTTGTCGAAGTAATAGATCTTGCGATCCTTGCGATCGCTCGCCACCGGGTGAACGCGCAATGCTGCTCTTACACGGGCCAGAAATTCCCGAAGGCCGAAAGGTTTGGTGATGTAATCGCAGGCGCCGAGCTCCAGCCCGACCACCTTGTCGGTTTCGTCGAGCCGGTCTCCGCTGATAATGATGATCGGCGCGTCCGATTTGCCCGATAATGTCCGAACGATTTCCAGCCCATCCTCGTGGCCGAGGTTGAGATCGACAATAACGAGATCCACCGGTTCGGCTTGCAGCACCTGGCCGAGCTGATGACTGTCCTTCACGCCGGTGACACGAAAGGCGTGTTGCGAGAAATAGTCTATCAGAAGGCCACGAAGCTTACTGTCATCATCGACGACCAGAATGTGTTTCACGTTGTAACCCCCAGACACCACTCGAATGAATTCGGCCTAGCTTCGCGTATTGCTGCACGAGATTTCAAATGCATTACAGCCGGCGCGGCTTTGTTACAATTGAAACGCCGGCTGTCTGCAAGCGCCRGTGAGACTCAATTTGCACCGCCTTGACGCCAAAACCTGGAGCATCCGACGGAATCGCGGTCAACAGTGGCTCTCCATTTCCTCACAGGCGCAAGCAAAATCCGACCGGAATTGGTGCCAAAGCAAACTCTTCCTGGCGCGCCCTATTGGCCGGCTGAACGTCGAAGAATTGTGGCCCGCGCTATCGACCCCGGCAATTCCGATCGGCGGCGCCGCCGACGGAATTGCCGGTCCCATGACCCTTCAGAGCCGGGTTTCGAAGGCGGTCGGGGTCGCGACGCTGCCTGATATTTCCTTCAGCAATATCTGCGCGGCCCGCTCACCGACGACGACACAGGGTGCCATTGTGTTTCCCGTCGGAATCCGGGGGAATACCGATCCGTCGGCGATCATAAGATTGTCGATGCCGTAGACTTTGAGCTTTGCATCCACGACGGACCATTCGTCCCGCCCCATCTTTGCCGTGCAGGTCTGGTGCCAAAAGGGAACGGCGCTCTGCCTTATGAATAGGTCGAGGTCGTTCTTGTAGGCGCCTCCGGGAAAGGCCTCACATTTTGTCAGCTCCTTCAAGTGCGCCTGGGCACCGATTTCCCGGCTGAGTTCGACCGCTGCCCGTGCAGTCGCCAAGTCTCGCGGATCCGACAAAGCGTTGAGTTGCAACACGACGTCATCGCGTGGATCGGCGCTGCGTAGTCTGACCCTGCCTCGGCTGCGCGGCTGCGCCAATCCTGCGACCAGTGACCAGGCATTTTGGGGAACGGAATGCTGTTTTGCAAGTTCGGGGCTGCAGACCGGGAATTCGCCCTGGCACATCAGCACATCCGGTGAAGCGCTGCCGGAATGAACCGATGTGTAGATTGTCGCTTCGCTGCCATTGCCCCGTGCTGGCTGCGGCTCGTGATACTCAAAAATGCTCGGGAAACAAAGGTGATCCTGCAGGTTCTCGCCGACTCCGGGAAGATGCTGAACGATCGGAATTCCGAGCCGCTTCAGTTCGATCTCGTTGCCGATGCCGGATTGCATCAAAATGCGCGGCGTGTTGATCGATCCGGTGGACAGCACGATCTGCTGTGAGGCAGCGAAGCGTTGCGGTACGCCGTCGAGCAGAACATCGACGCCGACTGCTCGTCCGGATTCTGTGACGACGCGCTGCACGACTGCGCCGGTGACCAAGGTCAGATTGTCGCGACCGAACACCGGACGCAGATAGGAATCGAAGATGGTTACCCGCTCCAGCCCATCGGCTCGCACGTCCGAGATGGCACAACCACTCTTTGCCTCCATCATGTAGCCGTTGGGATTTCGGAATTCGGGGATCCCGACAGACTTTGCGGCAGCTACCAAGGCTGGCGCAATCGGATGAGGTCGCGCCGGCTGAAAAACCGCGACGGGACCGTCTTTCCCACGCGCCATGTCCGGGCTGCCGCGGTAATCCTCGATCGTGCCGTAAAGCTTCAAAATCGCTTCGTAACCCCATCCGGCATCCCCCGTTTCGCTAGCGAAGAAATCCCAATCGTGGCGATGACCTCGCGCCCAGATCATCGCATTGATGCTGGAGCTGCCACCCACGACCTTGCCCATCGACATCAGCAGCGATCTACCGCCCAGACCCGCCTGCGGTTCGGAATGGAACGCCCAATCGTGAGGGCCGCCGATATTTTCGGGCCATCGCGTGGCGGTTTCGATCGTGTCTGAATAAGTTATCCATCCGCATTCAAGCAGTAGGACGTTGAGATCTGGATTGTCGGACAGACGACGAGCAACGATCGAACCAGATGTCCCGGAACCACAAACGATGACATCGAAGGAATTGGCCAGCGTTTTCGGGATAGATGCGTCAGGCATTGTGTGTTGTCTCCGTGGAAATGGCATTTGCACCCGGCACCATGGAGGCTCCCAGCGCGAATTTTGCGCTGGTTACCTCTCGGCGCCGGTGACGGATATTGCGAAACCAGGTGTCTGCCCGGTTATCGATCAGGGGATTGCGGTTACATCTGCAAGGATATGATTGCCGGCTAAAGCCTGCGCAGCTTGCCCAACGTCACGTAGTCATCGACGAGCCGCCGTTCGGCGGCGAATGGGTGATATTCCCATCCTTCATGTCCAAATCCAACAATGGTAACCGTTGCATTGGGATATCTGTCCAGCACGCTGGCGATCACGATGATGCCGCTGCTTGGGACGACATAGGGCGCCGGGTGGTAGGACTGCAGCACGTCATCGACCCAATCATGCGTTCGTTCGTCGATGACGAAGCAGCGCTTGCCGCTTTCCAGGCAGAACGCATTGAATGCCTGCGTGCCGTCGTCGCAGAAATCGTCTAGTTCCGGGTGAAGCACCGCAATGAGGGGTTTCATCGCGGCAAATTTCCTGGGATCACGTACACACCAGATCTCCTCCGCTTGAGCGACAGCTGGATGTGATCGCCAGACGTCTGAGCCCAGCATCGATTTGGCTGGTCGACCGGTGTTGCAAACCGCAACGACGTCGGTGCGTAGGCCACTGGCGCCACTGGAACGGCAATCATTGAACCGGACAACCAGGTCCGCGGACTCGATAATCGGCGCGTAGCGGCAATCTACGGCGCCATTTCCTACGATCATAATGCGGGTCATGTAAAATTCCTCGATTGGATGGCTCCGTCCGCGAAGAGGCCGTAGCCCAATGAGGCAGCAGATCGTCGGGGCGAAGCGGGCAATGGACGGCCAACCGGTCCGTGCCGGCCTCCTGGAGAGGTCGCAAAGCTTGGTTCGGGTCATGAACGCTTCATTGCAAAATCAGAGGAAATCATTGTGTTCGTAACATCACCGTGAGCAGACCCGGAGCACGGAAATCAATTATTACGATCGTAAGACGATTGGCCTGAGAAGAAGCGTCCCTGCCCTATTCAGTTCGCTTGTCCGGAGATAGTCTGCGAGTCGGCTCCAACGCGGATCCACCCTGGAGCCGCCCCATCGCAACGAGACTGTTCGCTAGATGCCCGCCTCTCTTCGAAGCCCAGTTGGTTTTTCACGGCGACGGAAAAGACGTGGTGACATCCGCACAGACCGCTCGGCCTTGGAGAGCACGTCCCTGCCTCCACTCTGGATTGCCACAGTCGTTGCCCTGGTAATCGACCGGAAGGAGTGCTCGTTGTGAACAGTGCCTTGTGGCTGATTTGCGCAGTCGTAGCGGCGATTTTGATCCTGGCTGCTTGGGGCCGCAATCATCGCCGCGTCAGTCTCGAGCAGTGGGCGCTGGGTGGAAGGCGATTTGGGCCCGTCCTGGTCTTCCTGCTGATGGCGGGGGAAATCTACACCACCTTTACATTCCTTGGTGCAAGTGGATTTGCCTATGGCAAGGGCGGCACAGTATTCTACATCCTGACTTACACCTGCCTGGCTTTTGTCACATCCTACTGGCTGCTTCCGCCTATTTGGCGTTTTGCCAACGAGATGCGACTGGTCACGCAACCGGATTTCTTCGAGCAGAAATATGACAGCCCCGGTCTCGGTTTTCTGGTCACTGTCGTCGGCCTCGTGGCCCTCATTCCCTATCTCATCCTGCAACTCAAGGGCCTTGGTATCATCGCCGAAACCTTGTCCGGGGGCGAGATTTCGAAGTCCAGGGCAGTGATTTTAGGCGCGGCGGTGATGGCCCTGTATGTCATCGCTTCAGGGATGCGCGGTTCTGCGTGGGCAGCAGCGGTCAAAGACGTAACGATCTGGATCATTTGTGCATTTCTCGGGCTCTATCTTCCCTATCACTATTATGGGGGGATTGGACCGATGTTCGATCAGATCGAGATGGCAAGGCCCGGCTTCTTGGCGCTTCCGAATACCGGCGAAACGATCGTTTGGTATTGCAGCACCGTCGCGCTTTCGACCCTCGGCCTTTATATGTGGCCGCACACCTTCTCCTCCGTCTACACGTCCAGATCAGAGGGTGCATTTCGGCGGAACGCTGTGCTGATGCCGCTCTATTCGCTGGTTATGCTGTTTGCAATGCTCGTCGGTTTTGCGGCCGTCCTCAAGATCCCCGGATTGCAGGGCGACGAAATCGACCTGGCGCTCTTGAAGCTGTCCATTGCCACATTTGATCCCTGGTTCGTCGGCGTGATCGGGGCCGCAGGCGTGCTTACGGCACTTGTGCCGGGTTCGACCATCGTCATCGTCGGATCCACTCTGATCTCGACGAATATTCTGAGAAAGCTGGCACCCTCGATTTCTGACAGGCTGGTTACCGGTTTTACGAAGTGCTCGGTTCTACTCATGACCGCTATTGCAGTGCTTTTCACCTTGATGGGGGGAGAAAGCATCGTTGCCATCTTGATTATGGGTTACAGCATCGTGACCCAGCTCTTTCCGGCTCTTCTTGCGAGCCTCCTGCCGAAAAACCCCTTCACGAAGGAGGGGGCAGCCGCGGGAATAATCGTCGGCGTCGGCACAGTCGGCATCGTCGTCACGACTGGCTTGACGATCGCCAGCTTCTTTCCAAATGCTCCGGCGACGGTAAAGCAGATCAACACCGGTTTCATCGCACTGACTCTGAACGTGCTCGTCGCACTGCTGGTCAGCGTTGCGACTGCCCAACGACAAACGTCTTCGGCGCGCTTCAATCCATAGCTGCGAACATAGGTGTCTCGCGATGCGCTTCGTGCAGTTTCCCCAAGGCTTCGCGTGTCTTCAATCACCTTGCGATTGCCTCCGCATTACCGGACAGAATTGGGCGATAGCACCATGCTCGCCGCAATGGCGGCCGGTATCACCTCGTGCTGTCAGGCTGATATAGACGTCGATTCAAGGTCCTTTGAGCCCGCCCGTACACATTTTGATACATATCGGCGCCTGCCTGAAATTATGCGGATACAATCGCCAGCAATCGTGGCTTCAGATCATCGGTCCGAAAGGAGTCCAAATTGAAGCCCGCACTCCCTGGCATATTTGTCATTTCCGCACTTGCATTTGGCGCCGTCGCTTCCCTTTGCGCGGCGACGCAGTCAGCTCCTGAAAATGCTTCTCCGATCTACGGGGTTACCATTCCGGAAGGCTACAGAGACTGGAAGTTCATAGCGCCGGCTCAGGAAGCGCCGCCGCTTGATGAACTGCGCTCGGTGCTTGGCAACGACATCGCGGTCGACGCCTATAAGAAGGGTACGCTGCCCTTTCCGGATGGTTCGATTCTGGTCAAGCTCGCCTACAAGCGCAAGCAGTCGACGGAGTTCGCGCCTGCGACCGTTCCAGGCGCCGCGACGACTGTGCAGGTCATGGTGAAGGACTCGAAGAAATACCCTGACAGTCATGGCTGGGGTTTCGGAAGGTTCGTAAACGGCAAGCCGGTCGATATTGCCCAGCACGAAACCTGTCTTTCCTGTCATGTCAGCAACGTCGAGAACCACGACTACGTCTTCACACGATATGCGCCTTGAGCTTCCGGCCAGACAGGCGAGGCGACGCGGCGATCGTCCCGCGTGATCATTGACACGGCCCGATACGACGGGATTGCGTCGGGCGAGGCGATCATCCCGTGACGGGACCGGTTCTTCAAAAGCGACGATTTGATGTCATCACTCAGGTTGATTGACTAAGTCTGTAACGGTTTGGACGATTGCTGTAATAGCGCGGAAACGAGGTTCACCGATCCTGCCGATAGATATCAGCAGGAGGGCATATGCCCGGATTTTTCGACAAAGCCGGTTTAGGCTTACCGATATGTATAGCCGGTGCTGGCGCGATAGGGATTACGGTTGCAGCGCGCCTATCGATCGCCGGCTTTCATGTCCGGCTGGTCGCTCGGGGCGACAGCCTCGCCGCGATCAACAAGCAGGGTATTCGCTTACTGGACAGCGAAGGCGACCATCGTGCGCGCGTCGAGGTCGGCCAGGCGACGGACTTTGGCCCGCAGCGGATTTTATTTCTCTGCTCCAAGTCTCATGATCTGGTTGACCTGGCGGCCGTTCTACAGCCGCTCATTTCCGCCGAGACCATCATTGTTCCAGTCGTCAATGGCATACCCTGGTGGTATTTCGACGGCGATGAGGGTGATTGGACCGGTCAAGTCGTGAAATCGGTCGATCCCGATGGGAGACTGAAGAGACTGATACCCTCACGACAGATAATCGGCACGACCACGCTGATCACTGCCGAGCGCACGTGCCCGGGAACAGCGCGAACCGCCAACCCGCTGCAGATGACGATCGGGGAACTTGATGACCGATCCTCTGAGCGCACAAATGTCCTGGCAAGTATGCTGAACGCCGCCGGGATCAGCGCCAGGATCGCGCCTCGTATTCGAGATGCAGTTTGGACCAAGGTCGTTCGCAATCTCATTTCCAACCCGGTAACCGCCATCACGGGAGCCACATTGCGCGAAAACTTCGGCAATCACTACCTTGCAGACATCAGCCGACAGATGTTGCGGGAAGTCATTCCTGTGATCGATGCCTATGGCGCCAAGCTTGAAGTCGACCCGGATATCATCCTCGAATCCGGACGAAAGCTTGGAGATGTGAAGACCTCGATGCTGCAGGACTATGAGAAAGGGAACCAGCTGGAACTTGCATCGATTTGCGATGCCGTCATCGAACTCGCCAACCAGCGCGGGATCCGAATGCCGGTTACGGAGGCAATCACCGGCCTCGCACATTTCAGAGACACCGCTGAACGGTCACATGCCGCCTAGTCGCGGATTACATTCATCCGCTGAACGCCCGACATGCGTAGCCAACAGACCGATCCTCCGTCCGCAAGTGCTTTCCCATCCCAGAGCATTCCAGCCATTTCTCACATCTGAAACAAACGAGGCCCGCTGTGAAACATTCCTGCATTCGCACGGCGCGATAGCTCAGCCTCTTCTTTTGTCTCAGACATCGAGGTGACTTTGATGCGTATTGTGTTTTCCGGACATACATTCCCGGACATGCCCGATTATCTAAAACGATCGCTTGCAGGCGAGCACGAAATACTTCTGTGGGATGGTGAACTCACAACTATGCCTTCCAAGATCGATGTCCTGATCCCGCGTGCTCAACGGATCGGAGCGGTCGAAATGGACCGCGGTAATGTGAAGTTCATACAACAATTCGGTGTTGGCCTTGATGGCGTTGACCTCGCCGCCGCGCGTTGCAGAAGAATCCCCGTCGCGAACGTTCCGGGAACCGGGGGGAACGCAGATTCCGTTGCCGAGCACGCAATTCTTCTGCTGCTGATGCTCTTGCGCCAATGCAATAAAGTTCGAGAAAATATCCGAGACGGAATTCTTGGAGCCCCCATCGGGACCGCGCTGGCAGGTCGTAGCGTTTGCTTGTACGGTCTTGGCGCTGTTGCGAAATCACTTGCGAAACGTCTCAAGGCGTTTGACGTTCGGTTGCTCGGCCTGACAAGAGCGCCCACCGCGGGAAAAGCATCCGAATATCACCTCGATCGGTGCTACTCCGCTGAAAATGCAGAAGCTTGCCTTTCACAGTCGGATATCCTGATCGTTTGCGTAAAACATACATCCGAAACGACAGGGCTTGTTCAAGAGCAGCATTTGCGATGGCTGCGTCCCGGTGCTGTCCTCATCAATATTGCCCGCGCCGGGCTAATCGACAGGAAGGGGCTTGAGGCCTGTATCGCAGACGGCCAACTGGGAGGAGTGGGCCTGGATGTATTCTGGACGGAACCCGCCGACGCGCTCGACCCTCTTCTTGCGCATCCAAATGTCATTATGACCCCGCATGTTGCCGGCATTACCGACAGATCCCTGGCCGACATCGCACGAGCGGTTGCGGAAAACATCGAGCGTTTTGCCGTGATGCGGCCCTTGCTGAACACAGTGGACTAACCCGGATCCCCGGCTTTCACCCGTCGGTTTCAGTTGAAACCAACGAGCCTCGCTTAGAAACCGGCCAGAAGTCCCGATGAGACAACGCTGCAATGCTCGGACCCGGCCCATGCCCATCGGACGAATATATTCGAGAATTGCGCCATCAGGCAAAGGACGAAGGTAGATGTCCAAACTTTCAAAAACCGAAGTAGTCACCTCTCACGGGGTCATTGCTGTAGAGGAGAACTCCGCACACGGCCCGAAAGTACTTTTTCTTCACGGTAACTCGACCTGTCGCGCGGTCTTTCGGAAGCAATTCATGGACGACATCCTCGAATCATACCATCTCATCGCGCTTGACTTGCCGGGCCACGGAGAATCCGGCGATGCGGTGGACCCGAAACGGACCTATTCGCGGCCAGGATTGGCGGATGCGTGTCTGGAGGTGATGGCGGCGATGGGCATCAGGAGCGCCGTTATCGTCGGTTGGTCGCTCGGCGGTCATATAGCCATCGAGATGCTATCCCGCTCGGCAGGAATCGACGGCATCATGGTGACCGGTACCCCGCCCGTCGGGGACAACATCGCCGAAGGATTTCGCCGCAGGCCGCTCGGCGGACTGGCCGGCGAGGCAGAGCTTACGTCGGAAGAGGCGGTCGAATTTGCACACGCCATCATGGGCCCCCATCTGGAGCCTTTCATCCCAAACACAATCAGGCGAACGGACAAACATTTTCGGCCCTTGCTCGTGAGCGGAGCCATGAAAGGCCAGGGCGCAAACCAGCGGGACGTGCTTTCTGCAACCAGCGTACCGACAGCAATCGTGAACGGCGCATTGGATGACATTGTCAACCTGGACTACGTCAAATCCGTCCCCTACGGAAATCTGTGGAACGACACATGCATCCGGATCCCACGCGCCTCGCACGCTCCCTTTTGGGAAGTTCCCGCCAGTTTTAACGCCCTGCTCAGGAACTTTCTCGATGATGTTCATCAATGACCGATGATGACAGAGGCCTTCATCCTGATGCTCGCGTACGGGCCGAAGTGCCGCAATCTGGCCAACACGGTCAGGAAACGGTCTCGAAGCTCCGCCGATGAGATGAAGCAATTTCGGCCGGACTGCTTCTGCTTTCGACGAACGCGCCGACGATATACCCCTTGATCACATTGCATCGCACGGAGATGAGGTCGCCGACATAAGGTATGCCGGGAAGGCATTAGCCGCTCCTTGGAAAGGCTTCCACTTCGGCGTGGCCATGTTAAAGTAGCGCTCTCCGACGAATTGCGGATATGGGGGAGCGATGCGATTTCTGATTGCGGTCATTGTCGTTGCCTCTGTTTTTGCCGGAAATGTGGCCTTCAACGACAGCACCACCTTTCTCGGCTATCCTTTGTTCTTCGTTTGGAACATTTTTAGCGTGGTGCTCATCACCTGCGGAATGGGGCTCATTTTCGTTTTGGACCCCAAAAATAGGCGGAGCGCAAATCCGGACGCCTGAAGTTTCGCTCCCTGACAGGCCCGACGCGGTTCATGGCATGCATCTCGCAACGGTTGGCTTGCCGTAAATGGCTTCGAATGCATCGGGCTTGCATGCGGCACCGGCAAAAGCGTGGAACCAATCTTCACGCTGCATGTTCGAACACCTGATGGGTTGCGGAATGAGTAATAGGGAGGTCACATGCCGGCAAGCGAACTGGATGAAGTCCTGACGAAGCTACCGCTACGCATCGGCGTATACGTTCCCGACGACCTGCTGGAGGATTGGTTTGCGCCTGGCACCGGAATGAACCCCGTGAGAAGCAAGGCGCTCGATGCAGCGGCCGCCTATGGCAGAGCATTCGAATGCGAGTTCAAGCACTACCCCGACCGCAAGGAAGGCGTCTTCTGGAAATGGGTGCCTGCGATCTGACGGTGATCGGTGGGAGTAAGCAAATCATGACCCGTTGGGCTGCTTGAGGCGTCGTTCGCGCGACCGAGCGCTTTTCCTTGCCTCACGCGGTTCGTCGAGCGTCGGCTGCCACCAGCCGCGCGATCTCTCAGTGTCTCCGGTCGGGGTTCTTGACGGCCAGGTATGTACAAGTTCGTCCAGGGTCGGGTTTCTCCATAATGCCCAGACCGCCTCCCCCGAGGAAGGATAGAACTCCTGCGCAATTTCGGGATCGACAATTTCGCCCGTGACCTCGACGATCAGGACAATTCCGTATGCATTTGTGGAGACAGATCTCCCGGGCGGCGGCGGATCGTTGCCTGCAACCGGCAGCCTGTGTCGACGTCGCTCGGCCGCACGCCGTCGTCTATCTGCTTCCTCCTGCGTCCCTTTTCGCGCAGCCGCGCGTTTTCGTCTTTCGTCCGGCTCATTGCGCAGCGCGGCCTCTTCGATGGTCCTCCAACGTCGCAGAAGTTCGTCATAGGACGAAAAGGGGACAAGCCAGGCGCGCTTCGCACTCTCCCATCTTGCAAACGGGACTTGCCGGAGTTCCTCCACCGCCGTCCGAGAATAAGGCGTGCGTATCCAAAAGCCAATGTCGCCCACGTTCAGGTAGGGACTGAGAATAGGCTCGAAATTATATGCGTCGCGCCCCCTCTCATCCGCGAAGGGCTCGGTTCGGGATGCTTCGCGCGCAAGCCATCGGTCGATACGGCGCCGCGCCGTACGTCCGGGCACGAACCAGGCCTTTTTCTCCTCGCTCCAGCGCGCACGCGGGAACGTCTCCCGGAACCGTTGCGCTGTCATCCTGTCGAAGGGAAAGGACACTGCCTCGCCCGTCGTCGCATCGTCCATTCTTCGATCTTCATCGTTGCTCATTGGAGGTCTTTCCGCTCCAAGCAAAACGCAGAAGCGACCCGTGAGGTTCGCGATGACCGTTATCGTTTGAATCTGGGGGTTCGGAGACCTCGCCGCGATTGCAGCGATCCATTTTTCAAGCTGCCGCTGGATCGAGAAAAAAGCGCTGGCGAAAAGGACTTACCGTCGTTTCTACCTTCCCGCCCTTCCCGTCGAGAGATGGGACGCCTGTTGGGCGATTATTCCCAAAACTGTTGCATCGAGCGGAGGCCGAACTGAGTCGTCAAGAAAATGAGAACTCCGACGGCCCCGATATAGTAAAGGCCGGACAGCTGGAACATCTCCACGACCTCTAAGGACACGAGCCCTGAAACGGCTCCGATCACAACCGTCGCCAGCAGGGGCATTTCTCGCGATTGATCCACAGCGAGCACCTCCGTCATTCGATGGGAACGACTGGGCGGAGAATTGGTTCGCGCGCCGACCAGATTATGGCTACCAAATGGTTTCCAGAAGGATTGGGTGGGCCTTGTCCAGATAACTCGCCGTCGTCTCGGCTGCTCAGCGAGGCCAACTTCCTGTCTGGCTGCCACGACGTGAAATAACAACTGCCCAAAAGCGTTGTCACGATGTCGGCAAACTGCTCCTGGAATGGATCTGCTACGCCGCACCAATTGAACTTTTCGTTGATGAGATCGGTTCTCTGGAGGTGGACTGAAAACGGTGATGGAGGAAAGCATGGCTCGTCACGGCGGCTGCTTGTGTGGCGCAGTTCGATATCAGGTGGAGGGAGAGCCCTATCGCATCGGCCTTTGTCACTGCGCTGATTGTCGAAAGGAAAGCGGATCCTCCTTCACAACCTTCGCCCACTGGCCGCGTGAAGCATTCTCTTTTTCTGGCGTTACCAGGATCTATAAGGGCCGCAGCTTCTGCCCTCTGTGCGGAGGCAGGCTGTTCTGCCTGAATGAACAGGATGTCGAGATCCGCCTGGGCTCACTCGACGATGCGCCTGCCCGGCTCTTCCCTGATATCGAGGTTTGGACGAAGAGGCGCGAACCCTGGCTGCACGCGATAGAGGGAGCGACCCAGCATGTGGAAGACACGCCTAGCAGGGAGAGCGACCGAACGGGTTCCTAGTTCGACGCGTCTGGGTCGGGCGATACATTCGCTCTGCTTGCGTTGGGCACGCCCGCCGCAGCACCTGAAAATTGCCTGCCAAAAGGAACCAAACACACCTTGGTGTGATAGCCTGTACAATACGCGAATGGTATATTTCCGCGGATAAATTCGTCCAGCTTGATACCGAGTAAGATCATGACGCGCGATCTGACCGATAAAGCCTTGGTTCACATTGTCGATGACGACGAATCTGTAAGATACACGCTCTGTCAACTTCTGCGGTCGGTTGGTTTACACGCCCGCACCTACGGATCCGTCACCGAACTTACAAGCCAACCTTTGCCCGACAAACCGGGTTGCCTGGTGCTGGATGTTCGCCTCCCCGGAGTGAGTGGCTTGGAATTCCAAGGGCAACTCAATGATCTTGGCATCTTCCTCCCTGTCATCTTCATGACCGGCCACGGCGATATTCCGATGTCGGTACGTGCCATGAAAGCGGGAGCCGTCGACTTCCTGCCCAAGCCTTTTCGAGATCAGGACATGCTGGACGCCATAAGCTCGGCAATTGGCCGTGACCATGACCGACGCGCGAACACGGATCAGGCTGCGGATATCTATGATCGGTTCACACGCCTTACGCCGCGCGAGCAGGAAGTGATGATGTTCGCAACGTCTGGAAAGATGAACAAGCAAACAGCTGGTTACCTGGGTATCAGCATAGTCACGGTCAAAATCCATCGCCGCGCTGCGATGACGAAGATGGAGGCTCGAACACTCCCGGATCTCGTGCGTATGGCCGACATGGTCAGGCCAATGCTCGGCATAGGCTACAGGCAATAAGCCGGCGCAGGACGGGCGCCCATAAGTCGAAACAGAAAAAGGATTTCACGAGTGGTAGCGGTAACGTTGGTCGGAATTGTTGACGACGATCGATCACTGTGCTCGTCACTCGTCCGTCTTGTTCGTTCGATGGGATACGACGCGCGTGGCTTCGAATCCGCTGAGGAATTCATGAGATCCAGCACGCTCGACGAGTGCTCCTGCCTCATCACAGATGTCCAGATGCCTGGTATCAGCGGCATCGAGTTGACGAAATTCATGACTGTTCAACGCTCGACCGTGCCCGTCATCGTCGTTACCGCTCATGCGGAGCCTGGCCTGGAAGACAGCGCCCTTGCAAACGGGGCGTCCTATTTCCTGAGGAAACCCATCGATGGCGACCTCTTGGCCGCCAACCTCTCGAAGGTGATAACCTCTCAGGTGGCCTGCGGTTGATCGGACGCGAACGCTGCTCTCAAGCTGGTACGATAGGCAAGTTGACCGAGAAGCAGGCGCCGCCGATGCTGCTGACGGTATCTGCGGTTATTTCCCCTCCGTGAGCTTCCACGATGGACTTGCATATTCGCAGGCCCATTCCCATTCCGGTCTCCTTCGTGGTGAAAAAGCTTTCAAAAAGCCGACTGGCCTGACCGGGATTGATCCCTGCTCCATTGTCCTCGACGGTGAATACCGCCCTATTGCGAGCGGAGGTCCCTGACCGCACGACGATGTGTGGGTTGCTCCGTTGGGGACGTGGGGCTTGAAGTGCGTTTATCGCCAGGTTCACGATGACCTGGTGCACCTGTGTGCGGTCCCCAGCTATGACGAGTGGCTGCCGCGATTTCTCATGGGTCACGATTGCGGAACGTGCCTGGATCTCGTGGCGTAAGAACTGCAGCGCTTCCTGTATGACCTCGTCCAAGTCGAGTTGCGTCCGCTCCGGAGGCTTCCCGTTCGCCATTGCTCGAATTCGGCCGATGAGTTCGGCTGCCCGCTTGGCATCATGCAACATCGAGGTCAGAGAATCTCGCACTTCGTCAAGGTCGGGCTTCGGACGGTTTATCCATCGCAATCCGGCTGCCCCGGCGTTGGCGATTGCGGCCAGCGGCTGATTGATTTCGTGAGCTATCGACGCCGTCAACTCGCCAAGGACAGACAAACGGGCGGCGTGCGCGAATTCCGCCTGAACCTGCTGTAGGCGTCGTTCAGCCTCGACCCGGGCGGAGATGTCAAGGACACCGACAAGGCTGGTATCAGGGTCTTTGGAGAGACCAACGCGCGCTGTTGTGAAAAGCACGTCTACGATACGTCCGTCGAGCGTCACCATCTTGGTTTCTTCTTCGAAGTTGGTATTCCCTCGATAACGGGACACCATTGCGCGTCGGAAGGTCGCTGAGCTCTCTTCAAAGGTGCCGACAACGGACTTGCCTTTGAACTCGTCCGCCCCACGGCCACCGAACATCTGGACGCCACGTTCATTTGCTTCCTCGAAAATCATAGCTTCCATGCATGACCTCAGGAATGCGGGGTTCTCGTCGAAATAGGTGTCCAGATCCGTCACGCCCTCGGATCTGAGCTGCTTGAACTGGGCAACCAGATTGCTGGCGTTAAGCTGCCATAGCGCGATGGGCATCCGGTCGAACAAATAGCGGTACCGCTGCTCGCTCTTTTCCAGCTTCGCATAGGCCTCTTTCTGAGCGGTGATATCCATGACTGCGCCGACGAATTGGGGACTGTTCTTGCTGCCGAAGTCACATCGGGCAACCACGCGAACATGTTTCACATCCCCATTTGGCATCAGAAGACGATGCTCATGTCGAAAGTCGCGCCGATCGGCATGGGCTTTGACAAGAAGATCTCGAACAACAGGCAGATCGTCCGGATGCGTCCGCTCCAGGACAAGAGCCATTGATGGCCTTGCTCCTTCTTCCACGCCAAATATTCGAAAGGTCTCGGCCGACCAAAAAAGCTCGCCAGTCGAGAGGTTCCACCCGAAGCTTCCTGTGTTGCTGAGCTTCTGCGCCTCAGCAAGATAGGCCGCCTGGCTCCTGTTCAGCTCGCCTTCAGTACGTTTGCGCTCACTGATATCGGTATTGCATTCCAGCGTCCCGACACTGTTCCTGCGATCTTCGAGCCGGTGTGACCACCGACTGGAAACTGAGATCCGCCTGCCGGTGCGGGTCGTGCGGATCAACTCGCCTTCCCAACGCCCTGAACGACGTAATGCATCGTTTATCTCGAGAAGCGATACCTGAAACCTTGTTTTCAGAAGTTCGTGGGCGACCTTTCCTATGGCCTCGTGACGGGACCATCCATACAGCTCTTCCGCGCCACGGTTCCAATACGTGATGATGTCGTCGGCATCGCGGACAAACACGGCGTCACTTGTCAGATCGAGTAAGCTTGCCTGTTCACGCTCCGACACGCCCAAGCTGCGAACCAGTCTGATAAGGCATGCGGCAAAAAGCGAAGACAGGAGAAAGACAATCAATGTCGCGAGGTCGTGCCTGCTGCCGATGATGAACGTGTGCAGCGGGCCAACAAACCAGAAGTTCAAGCATCCGACAGCAAGAACCGAAAAGAAGACCGATGAAATGCAGCTGTCGAATAGCGCGAGGAATATAACGACCAATAGGAGTACAAGCGCAGCAGGCGTCAAGTTGAAGCCAAGAGCTGCGCAAGCCAGGCTGAACAGGCCTATAGCCGCACCTCCTAATAGCCAGAACGCAAGAAGCCAGCGATGGCGCTCAATCCGTCCGGCTGCCAGCAGCGGCACTGCGCGGCGTCGAAACAGTTCAAGAGTGCTCACGACACCACCATCGTTGCGCACCAACGCATTGCCGCTACCGGTACGAAAGCCATCCACTGCCCTGTGAACATGTCGCTCTCCCTCGATAAACTGCTCCCGTCGCATGACGGTATCGAACGAAGTCAATGACATCAGGGGATGTCGTATACGAGTTTAGTATTGTGAATCGTTGTGAACGCCCTTCGCTGTGTTAACCCCGGGCTCGATTACTCGACAGATGCAGGAGCGAGCTAAAGGCTTGTGATGGTTGCTCCGTCAACGATCGCTAGCGCCTTTTCGTTAGTCGCACCGCGCAAAAGGTAACCCCGATGAGATATTTTGAGTGCGGCGGAGGTGTGCTGTTCCACCATGAGCACGGCGACCCCTGATCGGTTAATCGCCTGGATCTGATCAAGAATGCGCTCGACAAACCGGGGGGCCAGGCCCGCCGTGGGTTCGTCCAGCAGCAAAATCCTCGGCCTTGGCATCAAGGCCCGCGCCAGTGCGAGTATTTGACGTTCACCCCCGGAGAGACTTCCCGCCTTTTGGCGGCGCCGTTCTGCCAGTGCGGGGAAACGAGAGTATAATTCTTCGCGGCGAGGGCGAAGGGCTATGTCGGATCGCGACCTGAGGCCAATCTCGAGGTTCTCGTCCACGGAAAGCGATTCAAACACATTGTCGCTCTGGGGGACATAACCCATTCCGCGCTTCACGAACTCGCTGGGCGCCATGCCTTCTACAAACGTCGAATCTAGCCTGATGCTGCCACTACGCAGCCGGGCCAACCCTATCAAAGCCTTTAGAAGAGTTGATTTGCCGGCACCGTTGGACCCGACAACTGCCACGATCTCATCATGGGAGACAGTCAGGCTGATATTATTCAAGATGTCAGGATCAGCCTCATAGCCGACTGTCAATTTCTCGGCGACGAGGAGCTCCGT
Source organism: Rhizobium sp. 05N49 (assembly GCF_056396805.1). Taxonomy (NCBI): domain Bacteria; kingdom Pseudomonadati; phylum Pseudomonadota; class Alphaproteobacteria; order Hyphomicrobiales; family Rhizobiaceae; genus Rhizobium; species Rhizobium sp. 05N49. Next base: position 173,595 of record NZ_JBFTME010000008.1, on the reverse strand, counting down.
CATCACAGCGACCCGAATTGCAGGTCGCCCATGTAGGCGTCGATGACCCGTGGGTCCGAGGAGACGGCTTCCGGGGTGCCTGAGGCAATCACACAGGCTTCAACCATCACCAAGACATGATGAGCGTAGGTCATGACCGCCTCGAGATCATGCTCGATAAATAAAAACGTGGTCTTCGACCGGCCCTGTAGGGAAATTATCGTTTCGAAAATCGTTGATCGTAACCCTTCGTTCATTCCGCTCATTGGTTCGTCAAGCAGGACCATGGACGGCTCGGTCATCAACACCTGAGCGAGGTTGAGAAGCTTTTTTTGACCGGCAGACAACGTGCCGGCATATTGATCCGCCTTCTTTTCAAGCCTCAGTTTCTCCAGCATTCCTTCGGCGGCGGCGCGTCCGATCGTTTCCCGATCACGGACGGATCGCGGCGCGACGAAGAGTGACGCCAAATGCTCTCCCGGTTGTCCCGGACATGCCACCATCAAGTTCTCGATCACGGTCATTCCAGAGAAAACTCGCGGAAATTGAAAGGACCGTGCCAAGCCGAGACGCGCAATACGATGGGGCGGCAGGCCCACGATACTCTGCTGGTTGAAAAGAATTTTGCCCTCATCTGCCCGGGAATGTCCGGTGATCAGATCGAACAGCGTGGTTTTCCCCGCGCCATTCGGGCCAATGAGCGCTGTCACAGATCCACGCTGAATGTCGAAGTTTACATTCGAGACGGCCCAACGTCCGCTGAAAGCTTTGGAGATACCTGCTACTCGCAAGATGGGCATATCAGTAGTCATGGTCGCGTGCCCGTCCTCTTCTGTTGCCCAAGAAACCATGGGGGTAAACGCGACTTAGGACGATCAGCAAAAATCCAACCACCAAGAAGCGGAGAGACGCCTGTTCGGTCGCGGAGAGCGACGTCTCGATGAGCCGTGACCCCTCCATCAGCGTCCAGAACACCACGCTTCCCAACATTATTCCCCAGTAGTTTCCGAGGCCCCCAATAAGCAGGATGACAAACCCGAAAAACGTAAAGGTCGGGTCAAAGATGCCTGGATATAAATATGTCACATCGAGAGCGATGAAGAATCCGGCCACCGCGGCGAGTGCTGCGCCTATTGCCAAAGATTGCATCCTGAACCACAGGGTGTTTTTTCCCAACGCGGCGATCGCTGTCTCGTCATCGCGAATGCCACGGAGGACCCTGGACCACGGCGTCCGTTCGAGCATCTTCATCAGTCCCGTTAGTGCCGCGAACGTGATCCACACAAACAGCAAGAGAGGGATTTGCTTGTATTCACCAAGACCGATCCCTGAGAATAATGAAGTGATCCACTCACTGGCCGATCGCCATTCCACATCGAAACCGATCAGGCCCTGGTTGCCGCCGCTGAAGTCAGTGTTTTGCAGGATGTGCCGAACGATCTCGGCAAATGCGATCGTCACGATTGCGAACTGATCCGGCCCGAGCCTGCTCGTTGACCATCCAATTACCATCGCGACAACGGCAGATAAAACCAGAGACGCCGAAAATGCCAACCATAGGGAAAACCCGGCTTCGGCGACCAGTATCCCTGCCCCGTAGGCACCGATTGCCATAAACCCTGCTTGGCCGAAATTCAGCAGACCCGTGAATCCGGTGTTAAGCTGGAGCCCGAGCGTGAGTATTCCGTAGATGCCCGCGATCACCCCGACATTGATCCAGAAATCCACGCTCATGGGCGGCGCTGCGCGCGAGCGAAGATGCCACGAGGTACAGCAAGGAGCATGAGAACCAGGAAAACCAGAGCCACGAGAGGCTTCCATTTTGCGCCGAGCAACAAAGCAGACCACTCCTGCGAGAGGCCAATCACCAAGCCCCCGAGCATTGCGCCGTAGATATTGCCAATTCCGCCAAGCGTGGCCGCGGCAAACAAGCTGAGCAACAAGGTCAGACCGAAATTTGGATTGAAACTTCCGACAGCTGTCGCATAGACAATGCCGGCGGCGCCAGCCAGCAGGCCCGACAAGAGCGATGTGAGATCTATGGTGTGCCCGACACCGATACCGCAAACTTCGGCAAGCAGACGATTGTCAGAAACCGCCCGCATCGTCTTCATCGCACCACTGATCCACAGGCCTATTGCAAGCATCGACAAAGCTGCCAGGGCCATGACGAAACCGAGCGCCTGTTGGGTCCCCACGCGAAAAGGCCCTAAAACCATCGTCGACAGGACGTCAATATCGAACGATCGTGACTCGCTGCCGCCAAAAAACTGAATCGTGAAGCGAATGAGAAAGCTTAATCCTATTGCGGACAAGAAGCATTGAAGTGTGCTTGCGCCAGCATTCCGTAATGGGCGCCAAACGAGTTTTTCGGCCAGAATCGAGAGAAGCGCTGTCCCCAAGATGGCCAGCAGCACCGACAGCGGCAGTGGCATACCCAGCGCGGTGAACATCAACGTGAAGTATGCCCCAGCCACGAGAAAATCACCGTATGCGAGGTTCACGAGTTTCATGACGCCCATTATGAGCGTCAGCCCCATTGCACCGAGGCCGACGTAGCTACCAGTTACAAATCCGTTGATCGTCGCTTGCGAGACTTTCACGGTTCCAAAAAATGCAATCAAGCAGAGGAAGATAAAGAAGAGAGATACCAGCAGTTTCGCCGGTTTCGGCACTCCCGTGAAGTAGGCTTGCGCGGTAGCTGACACTCTCAAGCCTCGGCCACTCCTCCGGTTCGTCAAAGCTTACCTCACGTCGATTTGCCTGACCGTCACCTGCTCGCCGTTCCGATACTGGAATATATCATAAAGACCGCTCGTGGGATCTCCGTTCGGCGCAAAGCGAAATGCTCCCGACACCCCGATATAATCAATCGGTCTTCCCGCCGCGGCATCCTTCACGGCCTCCGCCAATGTCTCAAGGGTGAATTGCCTCGCCCCTTCCCTTGTCACCTCTCGGACCTTTTGGCGAATGAGCTCTGGATCGGTTGCACCAGCCTCAATGGCCGAAAGAACACAGAGAATGCCCGCATCGAACACGTTCGCCGCATAGGAACCGGCTTCCGCCCCTCCCGCCTGCCGCCAAAGTTCGTTGAATAATCGGTATGCCGGGGTTCCACGGGGGGATCCGCCGGCAACGCCGTAAGCCCCGTTGATGGCCCGCGCCGGAATGCTCTTGGGCACTCTGGCGAAAGACAACGCATCCGCAACAAACAGTTTGTTTGGGTCGAATTTACCGCTGCGGACGAGTGCTGCCCCGAGCCTCGCGTAAGTGTCGGGATAATCGATGACGACGTAGGCGTCGGGATTTTCGTCGAAAAGTTGAGCAGCCTCGGAATCGAAGGCTTGCTGCGTGGGATCGAATGCGATGCTCGAGACAATCGTTCCACCGCTTGCCTCCCAATCCGATCTGAACGTGCGAGACAGAGCGTCGCCGTATGGCTCGTTTCGAAAGAGGATCGCAACCCTCTTGCGGGCACCGACATAGGTCTCGATTGCCCGGACCAACGCCTTCGACTGGAGGTCATCCGGTGCGAGTGTGCGGAAAATCGTTCCGCCGTCTTCGACAGCGCGCAGCCGCGTGCTGGATGCCTGCGGCCACAACGTAATCCTTCGCTGTAATGTCACGCCGTTGAGGACGGCGATTGACTCGGGCGTGGTTGCCGGTCCGAGAATGCACGAGACGCCCTTGTCCACGAGCGTCCGCGCAGCAGAGACGGCCGCCTGAGGGTTTCCTTGAGAATCCGCGCTGACCAGATAGACCGAAAGATCAAGTCCGGCCTCCTTCGCAGCGATGTTACTCACCGACACCGCAAGTTTCGCTGCTTTTTCAACGGACGGCCCCATTTCCGACATCGGCCCCGATGCTTCAATCAACGCACCGATGAACATGTCTTTCGCATTGGCGATGCCCGCATCAACGGACACTAGGGCGACGCCCACCAGACAGCCTATGAAAATCGCGGCTTTGGGAAACAAACTCATCAGGAGAGCCCATTTTGTGTCCGAAACGCGATTAAAATCCAACGCTTTCAAAATATCAATGCAGGTCAAGTCCTGCGGAACTGCCTGGCATGTCCCATGGACAAACGGCAGCATTCGGTTTCTAATCGCTGCCAATCAAGCTCGTGACCCAACAGGCCCGATGAGACGAGCACCTGGGTTAAGCGATCGGCAAAAGCGATGTCTGCCGGCGTCTGACAGACGGGGCCGACGAATGCAGGCCTCTAAGTGGACTTTGAGCGGAGACGCTCCTCTCATTCATTTATTGTGACCACATCGCAGCATTGAGATGCGGGCCTCAAAGAAAGGCCGCGGCAAGCTTTCTTTTACAGCTGTATTGCCGACCTCACCCGGTCGGGATGATCGCCGGCAACAGGATGTAATGGGGCCAACGAAATTGAAGCAGCTACAAAACGGATTTTTTATTCTTGTGATCGGTTGCGCTATAGCGGACGGTGACTCAGACACGCTGGGTAGAGACTTCCAGGACGGTTGTCATGTGGAATGAGAGCGATCCGGACACCAGCAAGGGTCTCTATTTCGGTCCGTTTCAATTAATCGCCTCCGAACGTTTGCTGGCTAAGAACGGCAAACAGGTTGCAATTGGCGGCCGTGCGCTTGATATCCTCATCGCGCTGACCCAGCGACCCGGCGAGATCTTGACGGGTGACGAGCTGACAAAGCTCGTCTGGAGGGGCCTCACGGTCGAAGAGTCGAACCTCAGGGTTCACATCGCCTCCCTGAGAAAGGCCTTGGCAGACGGCGAGGACGACACACGCTATGTATTGAACGTAGCAGGGCGCGGATATACTTTCGCAGCACCAATCCGTCGAGGGCCGGTCACACCTGAGAGATCACCGACTGCTGAGACGAGCGAGCTGCGTTCTCAGAGCCTTCCCCATGCATTGCCATCTCTTTTTGGTCGAACAGAGACAGTGAATGTCCTGTCGCTGCTGGTTTTGTCACGCCGCTTTGTCACAGTCGTAGGTCCAGGAGGCATCGGAAAAACCACCGTCGCTGTGGCGGTCGCTCATTCGCTTCGCCAGGAATTCGAAGGGAGCGCGATTTATTTCGTTGATCTCACTCTGGTCCAAGATGCCCAGCAGGTTCCAAATGCAGTCGCCTCAGCTCTCGGCTGTTTTGTCCAAGGCCCTGAGGTAGAACCGTTCATCCTGGCGTTTGTATCCGGGAAGAAGATCCTCGTGGTGTTGGACAATTGTGAGCATGTCATTTCGGCCGCCGCAGCCCTTGCGGAACGCCTTTTCCATGCTGCGCCATCGCTCCATTTATTGGCCACCAGTCGTGAGGCGTTGCGCGTAGACGGTGAGAACGTGCACTTGCTTCTGCCTCTTGATACGCCGCGCGGCGAAGTGACAACGGCTTCCCAGGCCCTTGGCTCTCCTGCTGTCAAACTTTTCATGGAGAAAGCTGCATCTTCTGGGCATAGGTTGAGCCTTACTGACGCAGAGGCACCGACGGTCGCCAATATCTGCCGCCGCCTCGACGGCATCGCCCTGGCGATCGAGCTTGTCGCAAGCCGTGTCGGCACTTTCGGCATCCAGGGTACATTCGATCTCATGGGTAACGACGCCGAGCTCCAGTTGCAGGGGCGCCGCAATGCCGTGCCTCGTCACCAAACGCTTCAGGGTATGCTCGACTGGAGCTACAATCTCCTGTCCAACATTGAGCAGGAGGTGCTGAGCAGGCTTTCGATATTCGTCGGACAATTTACCTTTGAGGCTGCTATCGAAGTCGCCGGGTCCTCGGAAGACACAACCCGGACCACCAATGCCATTGCGAGCTTGGTGGACAAGTCTCTTATCTGGATATCGCCCGCCAACGGGATCGTCACGTATCGGCTTCTCGACACGACACGCGTTTATGCCGCCGCCAAACTTGCGGCCAGCGGCGAAACGGACGCGGTGGCGATGCGACACGCACAATATTTCGCCGACTTTTTGAAAATGCATGAAACCGATGATCTCGTTTCACATGGGCACAATGTCGAGGCATACGCGCCGCATATCGGCAATATCCGCCAGGCGTTGGGCTGGTGTTTTTCCAGTTCTGGAAGTGTCTGCATCGGCATTGAGCTCACGTCCCATGCCGCTCCCCTGTTCCTTGCATCTTTCCCGCTGCTCGCCGAATGCAGTAACTGGTGCAGCAAAGCGATGGCGGCACTTCTGCCGAGCGATCGGGGCCAACGAAGAGAACTCTACCTGCAGAAAGCACTCGCGCTTTCATCGATGTACCTGTGGGATGACAGCGAAAAAGTCAAAGCAGCTCTCGAACGTGGCCTGGAGCTTTCTGAAAAGCTTGGCGAGGATCGGCTTCAGCATTACCTGCTTCTCGGCTTGAATGTCTTCTTTACCCGTCGTGGCGAGTTTACGAAGGCCCTGGACGTCGCAAAGCGTGCTGCAGCCCTGTCGGAAAAATTTGGGGGGGTGGCGGAGAACGCAATGAGCGAATGGGCCCTGGCGGCGTCCCACCACGTTGCGGGAAATCAGTCCGCTGCTGTCATGCACGGTGAGCGCGGGTTTAGACTTGCTGTTAACACCGCCCCATCAGAATTTGTGTACTTTGGGTACGACTACCATGTCCGGGCGCTCGGCACATATGCTCGCTCGCTCTGGATCAGCGGCGCACAGACGAAGGGTATCGCAAAGGCACGCGAGGCGATCTCGCGCGTGATTAATTCATCGCACCCGGTGCTGTTTTGCGCGGTCCTCCTGGATTCCATTCCGGTTCTGCACTGGGGTGGCCAATCTGAAGAGGCGTTTTCGTTTTGCGAACAGGTTATTGCTCACGCCCTCAGATACTCGCTCCATGCGCAAAAAGCTGTCGGCCTTGCGCTACGTGGTGAGCTCATGATTGCGCGCGGTGAGGTCGAACCAGGCGTCAACATGCTACGCGATGCGCTGAAGACAATGGGCGATAATCAATATCACGTGCAGACACTGGCGACACGGCGTGCGCTCGCCGAAGGCCTGAGACGGCTAGGTGATTACGACGAGGCATTGTTCATGATCAACGACGCCCTAAACCAGGCCGATCAGGCAAGCGCCACACTTTGGCTGCCAGCCCTACTGCACGCAAAAGGCGAAGTGCTAATGGCAATTTCGACACCTTCCGCCGAAGCAGAAGCTTGCCTCACCCGTTCCATCGAGATTGCTCGCCGGCAGAATGCTTTGAGCTGGGAACTAGGAGCAGCGACCTCGCTCGCTCGCATCTGGGCCCAAAAAGGAAAATCCGTGGAGGCAAAGTCTCTTATTCTAGCTGTGCATTCCCGGTTCAACGGCGACGTTGAGGCTTGGGAAGTCAGCTCGGCACGCCAGCTGCTCGACGAACTCCGGTAACATCCGTGCGCCTCGATTTGGGATCGCTTCGCCGCAGCGCTTCGGACCTTCACAACGATTCACAAATCTAAACTCGTATTTCCCGGTATAGGTGTGTTCCATGCGAGAGAACGGGAGATCTCGTGCTTCCGACCGGCCATTTGATGGAGGCGCGACGAATGCTCTCGGGATATACAGTTCCGCTGACGCCGGACGGTAAGTCCTCACTGACCCCGCCGCCACCTTGGCACTATTCCGGCGATTGCATCGCCGTCGAATACTGGGCGGATCCCGCCGCTGTCGCGGCCCTACTTCCTATGGGTCTGACGCCGGACGACGAATCGGAGGGGCGCACGTTCTTCTGGTTTCTCGACTGGCAGTTCACAGGTTCGAACGACGAGCACACGGACCCAGCCCGCTATCAGTATCGCGAGGCGTTCATCCTCGTGGAAGCACGTCTCGAAGGCCGGCCAGTCAATTTTTGTCCTTTCATCTTTGTCGATAACGATGCGGCGATCGCACGCGGCTGGATTCAGGGTTATCCCAAGAAACTTGGCAGCATCTATCAAACAAGGAGCTTTTCTGCGCCGGGTGCCGCCGCCTGCCCGCTTGAACCGGGAAGCCGTTTCGGCGCGAGTGTTTCATCTCACGGAGAGCGAATGGCAACAGCTCGGATCGAACTCCGGGAAAAGGTGATGGACCCGGCAAAGGTGTTCAATCGGCCGACCACGATACGGAGATATTTCCCATCGCTGAGCGCCAGCCAGCAGGGCAGGCCCGCGGTCGATGAATTGACGCTGTCGCTGATGGACAATCTTACGTTTTCGGATTTCTGGACGGGGTCCGCAGAACTTTCGATACCCCATGTCGAGGGTGAGGATATGGATGCCCTGGCGCCGCGAGAGGTGGGGCGAGGATTTCGCTTCGGCATGTCGTACTCGGTCTCCGATCTTCCGATACTCAAGGACTATCTGGCTTAGGGGGCTCGCTGCACCTGCTGGTGGTGCGGTGCGACCATGTCGTCGCACGGCACCTGGCGAATTCGTGCACACAAGCGGACGCCCCCCATGGATGTCTGGTCCGGAACCGGTTCCCAGAGCGGCCGAAAGGCTATGTCGTCCTCCTTGTCCTTTGCATGCAATGGTCGTGCCCGTCCTACACCTAGGTGTGATTCTCGAACGGGACCATCGAAGCTAGTTTTTATGCGGAGAAAACAGCCTACCCAATCACATGCCCATTTCACGACCCACGTAGCGACGCTGTTTGATGCCGTTGTCGGTGACTGCAGCAAGGCGTGATCGGACTTCTGCAACGGAATTCCAGTTCAGTCGCATGACTTACTTTTTGTGCTCGCAAGATGCCGAGCCCTGTCTCAATGCAACCACACAGGAAGCCATAGCCATGAAACAGCTCAAGACCTATGTCACCCTTGCAGCCACCCTTCCATTCATCGCGCTGGCGGCGCCCGCGAGCGCTGAACCGCTCAAGAATATCGTTCTGGTGCACGGCGCCTGGGTGGATGGCTCTGGTTGGAAACCCGTCTACGAAATCCTGACCAAGGAGGGTTTCAACGTCACGATGGCTCAGGAGCCCGAGACGTCCTTCGCGGACGACGTGGCTGCAACCAAGCGCGTTCTCGACCTTCAGGACGGCCCGACACTTCTCGTCGGTCACAGCTACGGCGGCTCGATCATCACCGAGGCGGGCGTCCACCCGAACGTGACTGCGCTGGTTTACGTCGCCGCACACGCACCCGATGTCGGCGAAGACGAAGGCACCCTTGGAAAGAAAACTCCAAGCGTCCTGGCCAAGACCGAAGGCGCAATCAAGAAGACGCCTGACGGCTATACGTACCTGAACCCGGTCGACTTCCCGAAGCTCTTCGCTCCGGACATGCCAAGAGGGCAGGCAGAATTCGAGGCCCGGTCGCAGGTGCTTGCGGCAGCCGAAGTGTTCACCACACCGCTGACTGCAGCGGCATGGAAAACGAAGCCGAGTTGGGCAATCGTCGCGGGGAATGACCAGATCATCAACCCGGATCTGGAGCGCTGGTACTACGAAAGAGCGAAGAGCCGCACGATCGAGATCAAGGGAGCAAGCCACTCCGTATACGAATCCCATCCCCGGCAAGTGGCAGAGGTGATCATCCGAGCTGCCCGCGAGGCTGAGCAAGACGCCTCGACCGCCAAGAAGTAACGCGCCTTGCCATATAGCCGCAACCGCTCGCCCACAGATGCGGAGACATTCCTCCGCACGCAGATCCCAATCGGTCAAATCGAAACCGCGCGGTTGTCGACCAACTGACAAGCAGGAGCCCAGAAGACGATGAACTGGCAACGACACCGCGAAGAGCACCTTGCCCGCATCAAGGCGGGAAGTGCTCTGGCGAAGGGAAAAATCGTCGAGGCACGTGATGCGACCCGGCTGTTGGAGGCGGTGGTCCGTCCTGGCGATCGCGTGTGCCTTGAGGGTGACAATCAGAAGCAGGCTGATTTGCTCAGCAGCGCGTTGCTGGCCGTCGACCGAACAAAGGTCAACAACCTTCACATGGTACAGTCCGGCGTGGTTCTTCCCAGCCATCTCGATCTGTTCGACCACGGCATCGCCAAGCGGCTCGATTACGCCTACTCAGGTCCCCAATCCGCACGCATTGCGAAAATGTTGTTCGGCGGCAAGATCGAACTGGGCGCGGTTCACACCTATCTCGAACTTTTTGCCAGGTATTTTATCGATCTCACGCCCAATGTCGCGTTGATCGCCGCAGTCAGCGCTGATCGCGACGGCAACCTCTATACGGGACCGAACACGGAAGACACGCCCACCGTCGTCGAAGCGACCGCCTTCAAGGACGGGGTCGTAATCGCCCAGGTCAACGAGATTGTCGATAGGATCCCCCGTGTCGATATCCCCGGAGATCGCATTGATTTCGTCGTCGAAGCCGACAAGCCGTTTTTTGTGGAACCCCTGTTTACGCGCGATCCAGGCGCTATCACGGAAACGCAGATCCTCACGGCCATGATGGCCATTAAAGGGATCTATGCGCCATACGGCGTGAAACGTCTCAACCACGGGATCGGGTTCAGTACTGCCGCGATCGAACTCCTTCTTCCCACATTCGCAGACAAGCTCGGACTTAAGGGCAAGATCGCATCCCACTTTGCTTTGAACCCCCACCCCGCGTTGATTCCGGCGATTGAATCGGGCTGGGTCCAACAGATCCACTCGTTCGGTTCGGAAGTGGGGATGGACGACTACATCCGCGCCCGACCCGATGTCTACTTCACCGGAGCCGACGGTTCCCTGCGTTCTAACAGGGCTTTTAGCCAGGTAGCTGGTCTCTATGCCTGCGATATGTTCATCGGCTCGACACTTCAGATCGACCTCGACGGCAACTCATCCACGATTACGACCCAACGTATCGCAGGCTTCGGCGGTGCGCCGAACATGGGTTCCGACCCGCGGGGTCGGCGTCATCCGAGCGAGCCATGGCTCCAAGCTGGCAAGGAAGCTGATCCCGATATCCCTGCACCATTGCGCCGCGGTCGCAAGCTCGTCGTTCAGATCGGTGAAACGTTTGGAGAAAAAAACGTCCCCCTGTTCGTCGAGAAGCTGGACGCGTTGGCCCTCGCTGAAAAACTCAAGCTCGATCTGGCGCCAGTCATGATCTACGGCGATGACGTGACGCATATTGTTACGGAGGAAGGCATAGCAAACCTCCTCCTGTGCCGGGATAGCCGGGAGCGTGAACAGGCCATCCGCGGAGTGGCAGGCTATACCGACGTCGGCCGCGCGCGCGACAAGAAGATGGTCCAGCACCTGAGGGAACGAGGCGTGATCCGACGCCCGGAAGATCTCGGCATCGACCTTCTCGACGTGGATCGAAATCTGCTGGCAGCTCGCTCCATCAAGGATCTCGTCCGATGGTCGGGCGGTCTTTATTCCCCTCCCTCGAAGTTTCGCAACTGGTGAAAGGAACACGTGATGGAAGATCTTACCTTTCACCACACGACCAACAGGCGGGCTTCCGGCGACAGAAGACTCGCAATCGTTGGTGTAGTGGCCTCCGGCAATCTCGAAGTCCTCGCCGAGCGTGTCCTGCCCGACAACCACTGCCAGGTCGAAATCAGGACGGCAGCCGAAGGGTTCAGAGAAGTCTGGACCGCTGTCATCGATGACTTTGTCGAGCGATACGCGCCCGGTGGGCTCAAGTTGTCCATCAACGATGGGGGCGCACGGCCGGATACGGTGATGCTGCGATTGGCGCAAGCGGTCAGCGTGATGGAGGAACAACAATGAGCTCTGGAGAAAAAACGCGGCCTGCAAAGCCGCAGGATATGTCTTCAAGCTGGTATGAGGCTTCGGCGCGCCAGCGTGTCGACTTTGTGCTGGATGCAGGAAGCTTCCAGGAATTCCTCGGACCGGAAATGCGGGAGGTCAGCCCCCACCTTCGCTTCTTCGATCTCCCCGAGCAATTCGACGACGGCATAGTCATCGGACGTGGCCTGCTCGCTGGATCGCCTGTGTTCATCGCGGCCCAGGAAGGCCGTTTCATGGGCGGCGCGTTCGGCGAGGTCCATGGGGCCAAACTGACAGGCCTCCTGCGCGCTGCGCGGGATGCGAAGTCGATACCCTTGTTGATCCTCTTCGATACTGGCGGCGTGCGGCTTCAGGAGGCAAATGCCGGAGAGCTCGCGATTGCCGAAATCATGCGGGCCGTTGTCGAAGCAAGGACCGCCGGCGTGAAGATCATCGGACTTATCGGCGGCCGCGCGGGCTGCTACGGCGGAGGTGGTTTGACAGCCGGCTGCTGCTCCGCTCTCGTCGTCTCCGAACAGGGACGCATTGCCGTTTCCGGACCGGAAGTCATCGAGACGAACCGAGGGATCGAAGAATTCGATTCCCGCGATCGCGCTTTGGTGTGGCGAACGATGGGCGGAAAACACAGACATCTGATCGGCGCAGCCGATGTCTTTGTCGACGACACGGCAGAAGCGTTTCGAGAGGCGGCGTCGACACTCGTAGAAACCGTTGCGGGCCTCACCCTCGAGACCCTTTTGAACGAGCAGCTTCGCCTCGAGAAGCGCTTGCAAAGCTTTGGCGCGTCTGGCGATGCGCTCGATATCTGGAAGGCGATCGGTGTGTCCGAGGCCGCTTCGGTGCCCGGGATGCCAACTGACAAATTCATATCCCTCGCCGACAAACTGCGGAGCACCCACCATGACGCTCGATGAAATCTTGGCCTCGCTTTTTCCCGACGGCTGCAAGGTGGAGAACGACAACGGTATCCTTACCGGATACGGCTCCCTCCAAGCCGGCGGCCAGGGCCTGGTGATCGGCGTTTCGGACCGGACCGCATTGGGCGTAGACGAGGCGATCCGCCTTTCAAGCTTCGTCCTCGGCGCCCTGAAAACGGGGAGCGGCCCGATCCTTGTTATCGTCGACAGCGACAGTCAGCGGATGAGCAAGCGCGACGAGTTGCTGGGCTTGAATGAATTCCTGGCGCACCTCGCCAAATGCCTGATTTATGCCGACATGCACGGTCGGCCGACCATCGGCATCCTCTACGGCCATTCCGCGGCCGGGGCGTTTCTCGCGACGGCATTGGCAACACGGGTGTTGGTCGGACTACCGGGGGCGTCTCCTGCGGTCATGGACCTGCCTTCGATGTCGAAGGTGACAAAGCTATCTGTCGAGGTTCTCGAAGAAAAAGCGAGATCGACGCCGGTTTTCGCGCCCGGCCTCGAAAACCTGGCACAGACAGGGGCGGTTCACCGAATATGGAGTGAGACCGACTCTCTTGCGGCACAGCTCAATGCACTGTTGGCCGATCTGCCGGACATTCGTGATATTCGCGATTCATTGGGCAAGGAACGCAAGGGCCGTATAAAGGCTGCCGAAATTGCGGAGCGGGTCCATGCGCTCGCACTCGCACGGTAACATCGTGCCGCCGAGGCGGCACGATTTGGTTTCGTTGGATCCGCTGTCATGGACCTCGATAATCGAGGACAATCCTTGCCTTTCTTCCGAGCCTCTGATTGCTGAATGGTGCAGACGCGGTTGGCCCGTGGTCGCTCGCAGGCCGGAGGCGGGAGGGCCGGCAGGCATTTCCGTCGGCCTGCCCTTGCCTCCATCTGCCGGAAAGAAACGGCTCTCCCTGGTAGTTCAAGAACATCAGATCCTGTCAGTTGATCGCCCTCCTGTTCTGGAAGCGGTCCACCCCAAATCACCCAGTGAATGGATTCCGACGCTGCGGGAAATCGGCGAATTGGCGTCCCGGCACGCGATCGAAGTCAGGGTCTTTGGCAGTCTTGGATGGAGTGTCATTACGGGTCTGGATTATCTGACCTCCAGCTCCGATCTCGATTTTCTGTTTTATCTCCACCGAAATACGAACGCCGTCTCCTTGGCCAACGATCTGGCGGGCATCCAGTCGATGGCTCCGATGCGATTGGATGGAGAGTTCATCCGCGATGACGGCGCCGGAGTTCACTGGCGGGAGTTTCTTGGCTCAACTGGCGACATTCTCGTCAAATCCATCTCGGGAACGATGCTGTGTCACCCGACGGCATTTCTGAACGGGGGTACGCACCTATGAGAAATTTCCTGATGCCCCCTCCCGCCACGCACGAACGATCACATGCCAGAGATAGGCGGCCAGCAAACCTCAACTACATCGCGTCCACAGCGACGGCCTGCCTTTTGTTGGAGCTCGAAACCTGGCCGAAACCGGGGCTCGTCAGTCACATTGACTGCGGCAGCCACGACGACATGAATTGCGAGACGTTTCGTGAAAGCGCCGCAGCAATAAGCCCCTTCCTCGAAGCGCTGGCGGAAGCCGGGGCCCGGGACTGTGAAATGGGGCGCCTGCGGGTCATCGGCATCGAGGCGGAAGCCGCGATGCGTGCCGCCACCTCCGGCATCAATACCCATAGGGGTGCGATATTCGGGATGGGACTTTTGTGCGCGGCAGCGGGTGCGAGAGCAAGCGGCGTTGTCGCCGACGACCTTTCGCTTGGTGCAATCGTCTCAGAACGCTGGGGGCATGACATTCTCGACGGTCCTATCCTGTTGCACAGCCATGGCGACAGGGCGAGACGTCGCTTTGGCGCCGGCGGTGCGCGCCTCGAAGCGGCGGAGGGTTTTCCAACCGTCTATCGGGTTGGTTTGCCCGCCCTACGAGATGCCATCAAGGCGCGTCCGGATGATGCGGAGGCTGCTCGCGTCCAAACTTGTTTCGCGCTGATTGCGGCTCTCGACGACACCAACCTGCTTCATCGGGGCGGCCCGGATGGCCTTCTCTACGCGAAGCAACTCGCGCAGGAGTTTCTGGACGACGGCGGAATCCGTGCTCCGCAGTGGAAACGTCATGCCGCTTTGATCCATCGACAATTTCGCGATCGCTGGCTCAGCCCCGGCGGTTCGGCAGATCTCCTTGCGATGACGTTGTTTGTCGACGTGCATGAGAGACGGGAAATCTGATGGCACATACGATCTTACTCGCGCTGCTTCCTATTTTCTTTGTCATGGCGCTTGGCTACCTTGCTGGGCGCTTGGCTATCGTCGACAATCATCATGTTGAGGGACTGAACGTCCTCGTCATGACCTTTGCCTTGCCCGCGTCGCTGTTCGCAGCGACAGCGACCGCCCCGCGTAGCGAAATGCTCGCGCAAGCACCGCTTTTCCTCATCAGCAGCGGCGTCATGCTCGTCGTGTTTGCCGCCTGGTATCTACTTCAAGTACGCTACATGAAGGTCGGCAAGGCGGACGCCTCGCTGCAGGCACTCACGATCGCGTTTCCGAATCTGGCAGGTGTAGGTCTTCCTATTCTTAGTGACGTGCTGGGTCCCAGTGGGACTGTGCCGCTCGCGATCGTACTCGCAAGTGGCTCGATCATCATTAGCCCGCTGTCATTGCTTCTCGTCGAGATGCATGTCGACAAGCCCGGCGGGAATAACGGGCAGCGGCCCAAGATCTCGCACAGTCTGTGGCATGCCCTGACGAAGCCTGTCGTCGTCGCCCCCTTGCTTGGAATACTATTTTCACTCAGTGGGCTGAAAACGGGTGATGTCGTCGATGCCAGTCTGCTTCTAATTGGTCACGCAGCCCCCGGCGTAGCGCTGTTCCTGACAGGTGTGGTCCTTTCCGCGGAGGCTTTCAAACTCGACAGGAAGGTCATAAGCGCGACCATCATGTCGAACCTGGTGCGCCCCATCCTGACGACTGGCGTCGTACTGGTGTTGTCGATCCCGTGGGACGCAGCGAAAGTCGCCATCTTGCTGGCGGCTGTACCTTCCGGCTTTTTCGGGATCCTGTTTGCTGTCAACTATCGCCTTGACTCGCGTGCGACGGGATCGATGGTGATCGCAAGTACGGTCTCGAGCATCGTCACATTGGCCATCGCTGTGGCCATCCTCTTTCCGAGGTGAAAGCCCGCCATGCCAGTCGCCATCCTGTGTTCCGGACAAGGACACCAGAATTCTGCGATGTTTTCTCTCACGGAACGTGCACCGGAAGCCGATGAGCTTTTTGCGTATTGCGCGAACTTGCTTGGCGGCGTCGACCCTCGCGAACTCGTCAAACGAGAATCGATCGAGACGCTTCACGGCAATCGAACCGGCCAGATACTTTGCACGCTGCAGGCGCTGGCGACATTCGAGACCTTTAAGTCGTACCTGCCTTCGCAAATGATCGTTGCCGGATATAGCGTCGGAGAAGTTGCGGCTTGGGGCATAGCAGGGCTGTTCTCACCCAAGGAGACCCTAGACCTCGTTGCGCGTCGGGCAGAGATCATGGACGCCGAAAGTACTCCGGGTGACGGCCTTCTGTTCATACGTGGCCTTTCACGGAATGCGGTCGACATTCTCTGCGCTCGTTACGGAGCGGCAATCTCGATCATCAATCCCGGCGACGCCTTTATCATCGGAGGTGGCCGGCCTGCCCTGGACGCCATTGCCGAGGCAGCTCGTGCCGCAAATGCTCAAAGAGTCGCATTCATACAGGTCATGGTCGCGTCCCACACAAACTTGCTGAGCAAAGCTACGGATGATTTCCGCGATGTCCTGCTTGCGGCGGTCTGCTCTCCGCAATCTCCGGGAGTTCGCCTGTTAAGCGGGATCGATGGCACGACCGTCGTCGATGCCCGGACAGGTCTTGCCAAACTCGCGCGACAGGTGTCGCAGACTGTCCTGTGGTCAGAGTGTCTCAGCAGCTGTGTAGAAGCGGGGGCAACCTCGTTTCTCGAGTTCGGTCCCGGGAAAGCGCTAAGCGAAATGGTGGCTTCGGCTTACCCCGACTTCCCGAGCCGAAGTGTCAACGAATTCAGCTCCATTGCGGGCGTCGTAAATTGGATCGGTTCGCATGGGTCGCCTTAGCGCCATGCTCGCCACGACGGTTGCCGCGGCCCCATGCGTCTAGGGAACAGCGGCAACAACCACAACCGTGATCGGAGCATGCATGAATTCGTCCATTCGCTTGCTACTTTCTCCACAAGCGAATGAAGGAGGCCCGGAATTGCGATCTTCCAGGCCTCCAGGGTTAGCGAACCCAGAATGTCATGCTGCCGTCGGCTGCCTGCTCGGCATTGACGACGTCGTCGATCTTGACACCGCGCTCGCCGAGACGCCTGACCAGATCCTTGTTTCCCTTGATGGAAGCCTGGATGTGCTGAACCCCAGCATCGGTGCGCGGTTGAGCGGCGTCAGAACCTTCCGGCTGATCCTTGTAGTTCGCGTAATCATCGATATCCCGGACGTCAAAGTTGCTGCTGAACGTCTGCAGCGCTTTTTCGATTTTGGCGCCATCGTTCATATCCAGGCTGTCGGCTCGGCTCACGCCTGCGAAGGCGAGCGAGGAAACGACAGCAACCACTGCAAATTGCCCAATGCGGCTCATTGTATATCCTTCCGATGAGTGTCACGAGCCGCAACTTGGGACTGCGGCCGATCTTGTTTCTCGTTCATCGCCGGACTTCGGCGACCCGAGAAGCTTATTGGCGGGAAGGCTTGCGAGAAATCATACGCTGGTCCGCGAAGACTAGACTTAGGGTTTGACCGGAAGCTCCAGACGCGAAAGCAAGTTCAGTTGGCCCACACCTAAGTGTAGTTCCGACGTCCGTTACAAAGATCTAAATTAAACTGGTCTCTCGGGTCCTCCCACCGAGGGCACACTGGACCCGATCTCGCTCCGGCAACTTGGTTCTCCGCCCGCCGAGGCCGACGAAATCGGACCATCGGCAGGTCGCCTGCCCAGCCGGCGACCTGCCCGACGTGATGTCTATCCTAAGGAGGGCCACCCGACGGTCCTTGCGTCGCCAATTGGATTTGGCGCTGCGGCCAAAGAGCTCACGCTTACCCCGGAGCAAGCTACATTGAAGCTTCTCCAATAGGATTGATATTCGATGATCATCAGGCTCAACACTAACAAACGCTTGATCAAAACGAGACCCCGCTGGCTGGAAGCAGGCTTGGCTTGCTTTTTGGCAGTTGCATTTGGCGCATTGGTATGGGCTTCATTATGGCTCGACCAGAGGACCGATAATGCAGACGCTCAAACTGTCGGGACCTTTTCTCCTTCGGTACAGATCGCAAAGCCGTTCGCAAATGACTCGGCTGGTTCGAAAGCGGTCGCTCGTCGAACTCTGTGACCATTCGACCTGATCAAGCCAACGGGCTGCCCAAACGGTCTCCGCGCGCGGGCGCTTCGGTTCGGTGGCAACTGGCGCTTTCTCTGACCGGGTCTATCCGACACTAAAAAATCGGACTGCTGCATCATTCAGCCCCCCGCCGACGCGAGGCCTTTCCTCACCAGCCCGGTCGGCTACCGCGTGCAGATCACGCTCTGCACACGGCACCCCGAAATGGATGCACCCCGATTTCCACCGAACATCGTCGGATACGTGTCGAGGCGGCTTGCAGCCAATGTACGCTATCGCACCAACCGGCGATGGTCGTCGTGCATCGGACTTTAGTCCGGTTGATGAACGCACCTGTGCCCCTACCTCACCCCTCCCGACCGATATCAGGTTAGGGTGCAACCAGCTCGTGAAGCGTCATGCAAATCAGGGACTCAGACCGAATTCTGTTCAACCGCGTATGGGCTCTCGGCGCCAAGGCGGTAACGGACGATCGCGTCGCAGCGCTGACCTATGTCATACTGAGCACGCCCACCTTGGAAGAGTATCAGAATAGCCACGGCCAGCGGATGACCGATCTGATCAAAGTCGTCCAGCTTGGGATCTCGCAACTTCGCGAACGCGGTGAACTGGAAGCCGAACTCGCGCAGCTGCCCTCGGTCCCGCGCCGCGCGTCCTAACCTGGATTACCTTCGGAATATTCATTGTCGGCCTCACGTCTCGCCCAAGCACGACCCTGAAACGCGGCCGTTGAATCGGAAGGAGAGCTGCATGCCCATCCCGAATTGCCTTCGCGGGTCAATTCCCCGCTACAAATCGATAACGAGCTCGCCCTTCGGCTGCGAGCAGCATGGGAGAAAGTTGCCAGCAGCAGGAGCGTCGATCGGATCAGGACGATAGCGCACCGCCCCGGAAATCAACCCCGTTTCGCAAGTGTGGCAAACACCTGTCCTGCAAGACCAGCGCACAGGCACGTCGCATGCTTCAGCAAGCTCGAGCAGATTGTCGAACTTCGGGTTCCAAGCAACGCTCACACCACTGCGGGCGAACGAGATCACGGCACCTGCGCCTGGGGGTCCGGCCGGTTGATGCGGCTGCCGGCCCAACGAAGCCGCGATCCCCGGAGTGATGGACCGGCCCGATCCGAACGTTTCGGTGTGAATGCGGCTGCGCTCCACTCCAAGCTTCTCAATCCCCGCAGCAAGATCGTCCATGAAGCTTTGCGGCCCGCAGAGATAGAAGTCGCCGTCAAGCGGGAGCCGCAGCGACTGGACCGCTGCAAGGTCGAGGCGAGATCGCCTGTCGTAATCAATTCCTCTCTTATCGGCCGGATCGGGTGCGCTGTAGCAGACAAGACGTTGGGCATTTGGAAGGAGTTGCAAAAGCCCTGTCACTTCATCCGCAAACGGGTGTTCTCGTTTGTTGCGCGCACCATGGAGCCACCAGACTTCCCGACTCGAACGGTCGATTGCCAGGGCATGAAGCATGGCAAGAAGGGGCGTCGCGCCAATCCCCGCACTGAGCAAGACGAGCGGCGTCGCGCCCTCTGCCAGGGTAAAGCTGCCCCGCGGAGCGCTTGCCTGCACGGTCTCGCCGATGCCCAGCTCGTCCTTGACGTAGGCGCCGGCGACGCCGTGATCCTGCCGCTTGATACTTACTCTGTAAGACCTGTCATTTGACGAGCCTGACAGGGAATAGCTCCGCAGGAGGAGCGAAGCCTTTCTGGGTTGGAAGCCGAGCACAATGAATTGGCCTGGAAGAAAGGCCGGCAGCCGCTTTCCGTCGGCTGGCTCAAGCTCCAGAGACGTGACGCTTTCACTCTCTGATGTCATGCTCGACACTTTGAACGAACGAAGTCCGTCCCACGCAGGCGCGATGAATTCCGCTCCCGTAAGGCCGGCGTTTCCAGGCGAAGATCCGTTCTCCGGGGATTGCGCCAGCAAGCTCTGGAACGAGCGCCGCCAACCGGGGCTGAGCGCCGGTATCCGCAAGGCACGTTCCAATTGTTCGCGAGGGTGGCCAGGCTTGTAGAGAAGATCGTTGATATCGGCGACCGTCATGCGCTCCTCTGCCGATGACACCTGCTCGACCTCGTCGCCCGCCTGAACCTTCCCTTCCTTCAGGACACGGAGGTAGAATCCCGGCCTTCGGTGCGAGACGAGAAGAGCAGGCATTTCCGGCAATTCCATCCGGATACCGAGCCGATAGCAGGTGACGCGCGGCTGGCTCACCTCGAAGAGGGCTTCGCCGATACGGTATCGGTCGCCGATGCAGACTTCAGCGTCCGGAAGACCGTCGAGCGTGAAATTCTCGCCGAACTGGCCATGGACGAAGTCATTTCGGCCCAGTTGCTCCTGCCAATACCGATAGGAATCGGTCTGGTAGACATAAACCGCACGGTGCTCACCGCCATGGCCGGCGCGATCCGCCTGGCCGTCGCCGTCGATGTTCAGGCGGCGCACCATGCAAGGCTCCTTGACGGGCATCTTCCAGATCGCGGTATTCACGAGCCGCCCCTGCCACTCGACATCACGCGGCAGGCCAACGTTGACCGAAAGCAAATGTACCATGACGCTCTCTTTCGACGACTATGACGAAAGTATTGGGGGCCGCCGTCGGTCCGGTGTCAAGCCACGCGGCCTTCGCTTTGCCGGCGCGGGTCGGAGCACAATGCGACGGCCAAGCACAGCGATAGCGGGGGAACCCATACCCGGGTCGCCGGCGTGTGACCGGCCGTCATCGCCAAGCCGCCGATCATCGCCGCCATGGCGACCAGAACAAGGATAAGTGGAAACGCGAATCCGGAAGGCTTGGGTTCATTGTGGATCATGGAAATCCTCCTGCGGCCCCGGCGGTGTCGAGGACACCGCCGGGTGCTGCCTGCTAGGCCGAGACGATGTAGACGATCGTGAGTGCATCGGGATCGACGATAACGATCCGGCCGTCCGCAAGGAGAAAGAAGCGGTAGCCTTCGTATGCCGGCACGATCTTCACGATACGCGGCGGTAGCCGTTCGAGGCGGACCTTCTTCGGAATCCTGGTTCCGACGGACACCGTGAAGTCGGCTTCCTTCACAGGCTGGACATGAACTTCCTTCACGACCTGTCTGATTTCAGTCTGTTGCTCGACTGTAACGTTGACGTTGGTCTTGGTAGTATTGTTGACGTTCGTTTCGGTGGAGCTTTTGTTGGACGTCGACGTGTTCTGATCGGTTGACTGCTTCGACGTATCACCGCTCTTCGTCATAGTGCCGGACGAATTGGTCTCCTGCGTGCTGCTCTTCGAGCCTGTCGTGGCGGATCCGCCGCTCTCGTTCGTTCCCCCCTTGGACTTCTGCTCGGTCGTGGCGGCGCCAGAAGCGTCCTGCGAACCGGACTTGGATTTCGTTTCCGTGGAAGACTTCTGTGAATCGGAACCTCCACTCCCCTTCTGTTCCGACGACTGGCCCTTGCCCTTCGGGCACGCACCCGAAGCGTCCGGGGTACAGTCGCTACCCGTGGCTGCTGCCCCGGATTTCGACTGTTCCGTCTGCGAACCTGACATGGTGTCGGTCTTCGAACCGGAACCCGATTGCGTTTCGGCCTGCGAGCCGGACTGGGTCGTACCGCTGCCCTGTGCTGCAGCAGGCAGGGTGGCAAGTGGTGATACGCTGAGCGACAACGCCGCCGCGACCAAGGCGAGATGATTGATTCTCATGATTGATCTCCGGGTAATGGGCACGACATCTCGTCTCCGCGTCCTTGCGAAGTGCATGCGTGTCCTTGTTTTTATGAATGGACGGCAAGCGCCGCCTGGGGTCAGTTTGGTGACATGGAGGTCACTGGATGACCTGGATCACCTTCCGCGAAGAAGGCTCGACGATGACGCGCTCATCGTTGACGATCGCATAAGAGTATTTGGGTTCATCGGGGATCGGCGTTACGACGACAGTCTCCGGGAGCGGCTGCCCGACGACGACCTTTTCCTTCACGACGACGTGCGTCTCGGGCGCGGGCGCCTGCTGCACGTAGGTGACCACCGTCTGCGGGGGCGGATCGATGACGCTACCCGCTACACCGCCGACAATGCCCCCGACAGCGGCGCCGACCGGACCACCAACGATAGCGCCGGTGGCGGCACCGCCGGCTGCGCTCGTGACGGTCGATGATTGAGCAAACACCGAGCCGGACACCATCAGAAGGGCGGCCGCAATTCCTACTGCTTTGATATTCATTTGTTTCCTCCTTTAGAGCGGTCTTTTTCCGCTGTGGGATCAAACCGAAAGAGGAGGTGAGTGTTCCAGACCAGGGACTTCAGTCTGTGCGGATTAGGACCTTGGTCTGATCGTCCCGGACGCCCTTATTGGCTCGGGAAGCGGCTCAGCATCCGGTCCTGGACATTGTGAAAGCCAACGATGATGGCAGCGATCGAAATCGCTTTATCCCGGTCAGCCGCATTCGTGATATAGCCCTCGAGGAGGGCGACCGGTCCCAGCATTCGGATCGTGATGGCACTGCTGTCAATATCCGGCTCCGCTGATAGGGCGGCCTGGATCGCAGCGATGGTCGACGCAGAACTATGGCCTTGCGAGCAGCACTGTTCGTGGCCGAAAATGTCAGAACCAAATTTCATAGTACCTCCCGGTTCCTCCCCTCAAAGGAACATCGTATCTATCGTGATATTAATATGAGTGACCCCGCCAAATCGTGCCAGACGGACTTAGGTCCCATTGGACCATCGAACGCTTGGAAAGGCCCCTCAGCACAATTGGCTCGGGTCACTCCATGGTGGCTCGGCATGACGGCGCTTCGCTCCGACTGACGTGCCGATACTCTTCGGTTGCATCGCCATTGCCGTACATGGCGTGAAGTGGATTATCTCGACCTGGATCCGGGCTACAGCGTCAATCCCGGCTCGGAACCGGCTTTCCTTCATAGCGGACCCGAAAATTCCGCCTGTGAAAATCCTGCTCGAAGCAGACGAAGACGAGTTCAAGGTCATTGTCGCTGTCGCGCTTGCCGAGCAGGCTTAGCGTGACGACGATGACGCCGCTGTAGCCGCGCGTGAGATGGAAGGCGGCGTTTCGGATGTCGGTGGCTTTGGCATCCTTCCGCTCCTCGCGGCGCTCGTAGATAACCCAGAAGCGGGCTGCATCCCATGTCGCTCTCAAGATCTCGCTGACTTCGCTCTTGAACTCTTCGGCGTGCATTGCCGGCCCCCAGGACGTTGCGGTCTCCCCCGCATCGCTGGCGACATTGAGGTAGCCGTCATATTGACTGGCGCCGGAGAGCGCCTGTTCGATCATCTCGAAAGCCGAATTTTCAGTGATTACAGTCTTGAAGAGGATTGCCATCGAATCGCTGCCGTCGTCATGCCAGAATGGACATTACGAAGCTCGTCGAAAAACGCGAGCCCTTCGTAGCCGACCGCATTCTTCATATCGTTCATCCTGTAGAGTTTCAGTCCCCCCAATCCGAGGACAGACTGAGGATGGACGAGTCCAGTTTCGCCTTCGATCGTTCGGGAGATCTCGTCGTCCGCCCCACCTGTCGTCCGCATTCTGATCAACACCCCTGCCCGTTCTGCGATTCGATGATGGTCTATGTTTTGCATAAGGAATTACGGCGCCAAGCCATTCGTGGAAGGGGTTTTTTAAAGGTGATCGACAGGAAGCGCCGGCTTCCGTAACCACAAGCATGACATCGCTTGATTCCAGTGAAGTCAGGGGTAAATTCCAGCCTGAGAACGAATTGACCAAGTCGCTCGCGGGTGCCATCTTCCGCGATGGAAACAACGATACAAGCGGCGGATCTCGATTGCTTACACGCTGGATCAATGCCGCTCTTGCACTGAAATTTATTTCCTAGCATCGCAGATACTGACAAGAACGGAGAGTCTTGGATGCCAAGCCCGCAGCGTTCCGCTCTAGGATCGATTGTCTTGATCGCTGCCGTTGTCGCCTTCGGCGTCGGCGCGTTTGCTTATACTGCAGGGTGGCTTTCGCCCGGCCGCCTTACTTCCACAAAGCTCGTTGACGCCTTGGCGCCTCCAGACGGGGCCGCTCTGGGGCATCGGCGCAATCACGCGAAGGGCATCTGTTTCACGGGCGTATTCGAAGCGAACGGGAACGGCGTTGAACTCTCGCGGGCAATGGTGTTCGCCGCCGGACAATATCCGGTCCTCGGTCGTTTCAATCTGGCAACTCCCGACCCGGATGCGGCGGATCCGACAGTGCGGGTGCGCGGGCTCGGTGTGCAGATCTCGACACCGGACAGGGACGTCTGGCGCATGGCCCTGATCGATCCCCCCGTCTTCGCGGTCTCCACTCCTCAAGGTTTCTACGAACTGCTCGAAGCGTCAAAGAGCAAGGATCCCGAAGCGATGAAGGGCTTCGTGACGGCCCATCCGGAGTTCGCAGCGTTCGGCGCATGGGCGACGACGGCTCCCTGGACTGCGAGCTACGCCGAAGAGACGTTCAACAGCTTAAACGCCTTCATTTTCGCGAATCGTGACGGCGCCGAGCATGCGGTGCGCTGGTCGCTGCGTGCGCAAGCGCAGGCGATACCGATTACGAGCGAGGATTTTGCAAAGCTCGGCCCCAACCATCTCGAAGACGAAATTGCCGAACGCGTCGCGAAGTCGCCGCAGCGCTGGACGCTCGTTTTGACCGTGGCCGAGCCGTCCGATCCCACAGCGGATCCGACCAAAGCCTGGCCGCCTGAGCGGCGAACCGTGGATGCCGGTACACTGATTGTCCAGAAAATCGAGCCGGAGGCCGACGGCCCGTGCCGGGACATCAATTTCGATCCGACTATTCTGCCTGACGGCATAAAGGTTTCCGATGATCCGTTCCCGGCAGCCCGTTCGGCCGCCTATGCCAGATCCTACGATCTGCGTACCTCGGAAGCGAGCCATTATCCCCGAACGACAGCGAGCGCAAAGCCATGACAGGCACCAACACGCACTTCACCATCGTCCAGCGTCTGTTGCATTGGCTGATGGCGATCGCCATCCTAGCAATGCTGTTCATCGGCGTCGGAATGGTGTCCACTGTCGGACGCCAATATCTGCCGCTGTTGGTGACACACAAGACACTGGGCATTGCCATTCTCGTTCTTGCCTTGGTTCGTCTTGTGGTCCGCTTCATATCAGGCGCGCCTGCGTTGCCCGCCGATCTGCCCGAGCCGATGAAACTTGCCGCGTATCTCTCTCACCTCGCCTTGTACGCGCTGATGATCGGCATGCCTCTGATCGGGTGGGCCATGATGTCCGCAGCCGCTTATCCTATCGTGCTGTATGGCGGAATACGGCTTCCCGCCATCCTGCCGCAGAGCGACAGCCTGCACACACTCCTTTGGACCGCGCACCAGTATCTTGCCTTCGCCTTCTTCGCTCTCGTCTTGTTGCATCTCGCCGCAGCCCTTTTTCACGGACTCGTCCGCCGCGATGGAGTCCTTGGTACAATGTTGCTGGGCAAGTAGCGGCGTGTACCGGCTGAACTGTGGTCAAGGCTAAGAACGAAGTTGATGAGACGTCGAGATCCTGGCCATCGACAGAGCCACGGCATTTGACATGACCGACACCGTTGTTCTCCTTCACGGCATCAGGAGGACTAGCGCTTCCATGCGCAAGTTCGAAAATTACCTGCAGACCCAAGGCTACGTTACTCGAAACGTTGACTACCCTTCGTCCCGTTACCCCATTGAACGGCTGGCAGAGATCATTGCGGAGGAAGTCGAAGATGCGTCTGAGAGCAACGCAGAAGGCCGTCTTCATCTGGCGGGACATTCCATGGGCGGATTGGTCATCAGGGCCATGTTGAAGAACTATCGACCATCAAATCTCGGGCGGGTGGTGATGATCGGGACTCCAAATAATGGCAGTCAGGTCGCAGATTTCTTGAAAAAGGTGCCGCTGTATAAATCAGCTTACGGCCCTGCCGGCCAGCAGCTCGCTACCGATCAGAGTACATTCGCCCATATTTTCGGTCCGGTCGATTTCGAACTGGGTATCATCGCGGGAACCCGAACCATCGATCCCGTCTCATCCTTGATCATTGGCTATCGAAACACCAACGACGGTAAGGTGACTGTAGAAAGCACGCGACTTGTCGGAGCTGCCGACCATATCGCAATCGTCGCCAATCACACTTTCATTCCATCAAGTAAAATCATGTGGGCGCAAGCCCTTTCGTTTCTTCGAGATGGCAAGTTCCACCGATGAGCCCTTGACGGAACCTGCCTCCCATTTGGTTAGCGGGCGCCGGATTGATCGCGATCGCAATTTGGCTAGCCGGCGCGCTGCTTTTGGGATGGTTTGCCTCAAAATACCTTAATTGAGTCGGATAGGTCCGCCCTCGATCTCAGCCGACACCACCGAGGATGTATAATGTTCAGCAGGGGAGAAAATCCCATTCGATCTTCTCTTCGGAACGGTGAAAATCATCTACCCTATCGGGCCGATATCGACGGATTGCGCGCTATCGCCATCCTGCCGGTCGTCCTCTTTCACGCTGGCGTACCCGGTTTTGGTGGCGGTTTTGTCGGCGTCGATGTGTTTTTTGTCATCTCGGGATACCTGATGTGCAGCCTGATCACAGGCGAGATGGCACTCGGTAAGTTCAGTCTCGCGGGCTTCTATCAGCGGCGCATCCGTCGCATCTTTCCCGCCCTTTTTGCCATGATGCTGACGTGCGCCGTCGTGGCATGGTTCGCCTTCATGCCACAGGAGCTTCTGTATTTCGCCCGAAGCATGACCGCCGCCTCCCTCTTCGCGTCGAATATTCAGTTTGCCAAGGAGGCGGGATATTTCGACATCGGTGCCCAGATGAAGCCGTTGCTGCACACTTGGTCACTTGCGGTTGAAGAGCAGTTTTACATCGGCTTTCCTCTTCTCATGATCCTGTTGCAGAGGCTGGCGCCGCGGCAGATCATGCCGGCCATGCTCGTCGCGCTGGCAGCATCCTTCGCTGCCAGCATCGGGGTGTTGAACCAAAATCCGACGGCGGGCTTCTACCTTTCGCAATATCGCGTCTGGGAGCTTCTGATCGGCGTCATCCTGGGCCTGGGGGCCATTCCCGAGCTGCGCAGCGAAACAGGCCGACAAGTTCTGGCGGCGATCGGCCTCGTGCTGATCGGCGTTGCGGTCTTCGTCTTTACGGAGAAAACGGCCTTCCCGGGATTTGCCGCATTGCTGCCCTGTCTCGGCGCGGCCTGCATCATCCATGCGCGCGCCGGCAACGGTATCGTCGGCCGGCTTCTGGCGCTACGGCCGATGGTTTTCGTGGGGCTGATTTCCTATTCGCTCTATCTCTGGCACTGGCCCATCATCGTCTTCACGCGGTATTTCACGGATCATGAACTCACGCCCGCGCTGCGTCTCGTCGTTATATTGGCCTCGCTCGTTGTCGCCGTCGCTTCGTGGCACTTCGTCGAAAGGCCGTTCCGCAAGGGCCGTGTCCTGCTTACAGGCAGGCTTCTACCGGCAATGGCGGTTCTGCTCGTCGGGGTAACGGCGGGTGCCGGGGCGTTGGTGGTCACGAGCGGCGGAGCGCCCGGCAGATTGCCGGCCGATGTCCGCGCCATCTATGCGGCAACCTATGACCGCAGCCATTTCTATCAGGCGGGCTGTTTCAGCGAATCCGATCACAAGGGGCCATCCGATGCCGATGTCGAAAGCGGCAGGGTCTGCGCCCTCGGTGACCTCAGCGATCTCGGTCCTGACTTCCTCGTCTGGGGCGATTCACATGCCGCCGCGATGGCGCCGGCAATCGATGCCGCCGCGGCCGCCGGAGGCTTCGGCGGCATGTTTGCTGCCCACGCCTCCTGCCCGCCGCTTAACGACGTACCACTTGCGACCAAGGGCGACACGCGCCGTTGCGCCGCTTTTAATGACTCGGTGCGTGACCTGATCCGCGAGAAGCATATCCCGCTCGTGTTCATGCTGGCCTATTGGCCCAAATACGTTCACCAGTCCGAATTGCCGAACCAGGGCGATTATTTCGACGCTTCCATTCCCCCGAACCTCGCTGATTATTCAAAGCCCGTCGCAACGGCGCTTGACAACACCCTGGCGCAGTTGAAGCAGGAAGGCGTCAAGGTCGTCCTGGTCATGGACGTGCCGGAGATGGGGCATTTTGTGCCAGAAGCACTTGCCAAGGCCAAGCTTGAAGGCACCTCACCGGACATTGCCCCGCCTCTGTCTTACATCGCAGAACGGCAGGCGCTTGCTCGCTCCGTGCTGGAGAAATCTGCCGCCGAATACGACGCGATGATCGTCGATCCGCTGCCTTCCTTCTGCGATAACGCCCGCTGTCATGCGTCGCGCGCCGGCGTTCCGCTCTATATGGATGCCGATCACATCACCGCTTCTGCTGCCAAAAGCCTCGGCTACCTTTTCGCATCCGTGTTCAAGGTGGCGCAAAACATCTGAACGAGCGTCAGGCGAAGCTGGAAATCCGGATCATTTTGCTGGAGGATCCCACCAATGTGCTCAGCTGTCTCCCCTGCCGACGCCGGAACTACGGATAACGTCGGACAGAGACGACAATCGCCGCGATACGGACATTCCACTTGCATGGCAGCCTCGCCATTCGGTTTGCACATGGATTTTCTCCTAACGTTGCGGGCAAGCAGCGGGCGATCTGTCAACTGCCCGCCGCCCGCCTCTCAGGCTGCCAGCTTCAGTGCATCGGCAAGCTTGGCGAAATCGCCGGCCGAAAGCCCCGGACGGACGGCGAAGTCGATGACGGCCTGGAAGATTTCCGGCGGCGCATCCTTTTTCATGGCGCCCAAAAGTGCAGCGCGCTCGGCCGGATTGATCGCCGGGATCATGATGCGCATGAAGGCCATGCTCTTTTCCGGCGGCAGGGAGCCGATGATGCGCATCTCGATGCCGAATATTTCCTGGTCGTTGAAGTGACGCCACAGCAAGGGGCCGGTCACCGCCTCTTCCTCGTGCATATGCGCGAAATCGTCGGCGAGATAGGCGGCAAAGGCGAGATAGAGCTTGCGGCCGCAGGCTGACTTGTGCAGCGGCCAGGCCTTTTCCCAGGCGACAACGAGTTCTTCCAGCTCCCGGAAGGCGGTGCGGTGGTCGTCGTGCTGCTCATCCAGCGTGACGGTCGAGACACCCTTTTCGGCGAGTGCCACGTGGATGTTGTCGTCCTCGTGCATGACATGGGAAGCGGCAAGCATCAGGTAATGGCGCAGGTCGCCGATCAGGAAGACCGTCTCCTCGACGTTCTGGAAATCGGCCGTGCCGAGGCGGGCGAGCAGGTCGCAGCCGGCCTTGCGCAGGCCTTTGTGTATCGCGCCGTAAATATCGTAACGACCGTTGAGATCGGGGATGCTGGTAAGCGAGAATTCATGGCTCATGTTGGTCTTCCTCTCGTTGGCCGGCGCCTCTTTCTCTGCGCCGGGCTGATAAGCGGGAGATAGCCGAGGCCACTGCGAGGCGCTTCCTAAAACCATCCTAAGCAATTGGAACGATTGCTAAGAATATCCTAACTAACTATCATCGCCTGGTCTCAGGGAGGGAAGCATTGCTCGGGCCGGAACTGGTGGAATTCATAGAAAGTCCCGTCATGATACTGTTTGCGACGCGCGACGAGGCCGGCCGGCCGATGATCGGCCGCGGTTCTGGCGTGCATGTCGACCGGCAGAGCGGGAATCTGCATTTTCTCGCCTCCCGCAGCCAATGGCCAAGAGCCGTGGGCGAGGCGCTGGTGGGCCGGCCGATTGCCACGACCTATGTGCGGGCCACCGACTACAAGGCCTGCCAGATCAAGGGCCGGGTCGTGGAGGCGGGGCCGGCAGATGAGGCCCATCGGGCACGGGGCGTGGCCTATGTCGCAGAGCAGCTGGCGCGCATGATGGCGCTCGGTGTCACCCGGATGCAGCTCTCCAGCACGCTCTCGGATCAGGAACTCGTCTGCCTGACGATCGCACCGCAGGCGATCTTCGAGCAGACGCCGGGGCCGGGCGCCGGACGCAGGCTGACGCCGGAAGCTGCCGCATGATCCCGCTCGATAGGCTGCGGGACAGTTTTGAAGGCGTCATCCCCTCCGTCATCGCCACCACCGATGACGACGGAATGCCCAATATTTCCTACCTCTCGCACGTGCATTACGTCGACGAGACGCATGTCGCGCTCTCCAACCAGTTCTTCTCCAAGACCGCCATCAATGTGGCGCGCAACGGGCTTGCGACCGTGATGGTGGTCGATGGCTATAGCGGCCAGCAGCACGTGCTCGACCTGGTGTTCACGCGCTCCGAAACAGAGGGCGAGACATTCGAGCGGGTAGCGATCCATCTGGCGATCCTGGAAAGCCGGATGAGCGGGATCATGAAGCTGCGCGCCGTCGACATCTACCGGGTAGAGGACTGTCGGGCCGTGCCTGCGGCCCATCCGCTGGTCGAGCCGGAGCCGCTGTCTTTGCCCGACCTGATGGGCAAGGTGGCGCGGCTGACGGCGCGGATGTCGGATTGCAGTGATCCGGAAACCCTGCTCGACGCAACACTCGAGGGCCTGGGTGAGCTCTTCGGCTATCACCATTCCATGGTGCTGGTGCCGGACGGCGAACGCGGCGGCCTGACGACGATCGCCAGCCGCGGCTACGACCAATTCGGCTTCGGTGCCGAGGTGCCGCTCGGGCGCGGCATTATCGGGGCCGCAGCCGAACAGCAGCGCAACGTGCGGATCACCGACCTCAGCCGCGGCCTGCGCTATATCCAGGCGGTGCGGGCCATGGCGGGCGTCGACGATGCGACGCCGATCCCGCTTCCGGCTCTCGACAAGCCGCTCAGCCAGATCGCGCTGCCGCTCGCCGCACGGGGAACGCTCGTGGGCGTGCTCTTCCTGGAATCGACAGAACGCTTCACCTTTCGGCACCGAGACGAAGAAGCGCTGACGGTGGTGGCAGCACACCTCGCCACCGCCCTCTCCTTCCTGTCTGATGGACCAGAGCGGCCCGAGACGAGCCGGGGCGCCGAGGGCGGTTCGCCGGTGGAGCACGTGCCGGCCGGTCGGCGGATCGCAGTGCGCTTCTATCAGCGCGACGGCTCGTTATTCGTTGACGATGAATACCTGATCCGCGGCGTGCCGGGCCGGTTGCTACTGCACTTTCTTGAAGATTACAGGCGCAGCGGCAAGCAGGACTTCCTGAACCGCGAGCTCCGCCGCGACCGGCGCCTGCAGTTGCCGGATTTCAAGGACAACCTTGAGACCCGGCTCATCCTTCTTCGCCGGCGGCTGGAGGAGAAGGCTGGGCCTATCATGCTGGAACGTGCCGAGCGCGGCCGCCTGCGCCTGTCGCTCGCCGGCCTACCAGAGATCGAGGTCATCGAGGACTAAGCCATCCTGGCAGATCAGCCGCAGACAGCCTGCTCCTCACCCCGAGAAAGCCGATTTGACCGCCAGAGCACAAGGCGCCGTGGACGAGTTTCTCGATATGAAGAGGTTTTGGCGACAGGCATTTCCGGAGGCGCGCCCGGTTCAGACGCAGTTTTTGCAGGGCAACGCTCTCCCGATCAACGACGTTTCCGTCGGTGAGTGTGATGTGTGGTTTCGGATACACTACTTGCGCTCGACCTGTCATAAACTGTCACATTGTTGCGTGAGCTCATAGTCCATGCGATCCGATCTCGTTATCGTGACGCCTCGTTTTCCCAAGGATCGGCGCCTCAACGAAAAGGGATCATCATGAACATCAAGAGTATCCTCCTTGCCTCTGCAGCCGCTATGGCAGTGGTTTCCGGCGCTCAGGCTGCTGACGCGATCGTCGCTGCAGAACCGGAACCGGTTGAATACGTCCGCGTCTGCGACGCCTACGGCACCGGCTACTTCTACATCCCGGGTACGGAAACCTGCTTGAAGATCAACGGTTACATCCGTCTTCAGGTTGACGTTGCTCCGAACGCAAGCTCCATCAGCGCGAGCGGCGGCGGTTCTGTTCCGAATGATTCCGACTGGGACGCCCGCACGCGAGGCCAGGTTCAGTTCACGGCCAAGAGCGATACCGAATACGGCCCGCTCACCGGTCTCGTCGTCATCCAGACGAATGCCGACAATGCGACAGACCAGAAGGCCCAGCTCGACTCCGCCTATATTGATATAGCCGGCTTCCGCGCTGGTCTCTTCTACTCCTGGTGGGACGATGGTCTCACCGGCGAAACCGACGACATCGGCTCCCCGGTCACCCTGCATAACTCCATCCGTTACCAGTATGAGACGAGC
Organism: Rhizobium sp. 05N49; assembly: GCF_056396805.1. Taxonomy (NCBI): domain Bacteria; kingdom Pseudomonadati; phylum Pseudomonadota; class Alphaproteobacteria; order Hyphomicrobiales; family Rhizobiaceae; genus Rhizobium; species Rhizobium sp. 05N49. The sequence continues at coordinate 141,436 of NZ_JBFTME010000008.1, read as the reverse complement.
GAATTCTACGCCGGCATCAGCGTCGACGAACTGGAAGATAGCCCGTTCTACCATGGTGAAGCCGCCAACAACTGGGGCGTAGGAGTCGCCGTCGCTGGCAGGGCAGGTGTGTTCACGTATCAGGTCACGGCTGGTTACGACACCGACAATGAAGAAGGCGCCGTTCGCGCCATGGGTACGGTTCCTATCGGTCCCGGCATTCTCAGCCTCGCCGGTATCTACTCCAGCAATCCGAATGCCTATTACAACAAGGCTGAGTGGGTTGTCGCTGGCGAGTATGCTGTCAAGGCGACCGACAAGCTGAAGTTCACTCCGGCGTTCCAGTATTATGGCCACTACGGCATCGTCGGTGACGAATTCAACGACGACAACGATGCCTGGAAGGTCGGGTTGACGGTCGACTACCAGTTCGTCGACAATTTTGCTGCGAAGATCTCCCTTCAGTATCTCGATCCGGATGGTGCCGAAGACGTCACGTCGGGCTTCCTGCGCCTGCAGCGCACGTTCTGATCCGAAATCCGGGCTCTCGGCTGTGACGAGGCGCGGATGATAAAGACGAAGGCCTCACCAGCAGCGGGGCCTTCTTCGTTTGCTCGCCGACTATTTTTGCCGGTGATAGACAACCGTCCATGCACGCGCCTCCCACATCACCTGCCAGACCGCGCGAGCGAGCGACATCGATAATGTCTTCGCGGCCAATGGTCGGATCTTCCCTGTTCCAGGTGGTACCGAGCCCAGATCAACACTCTTGGCTCCTCCAGGTCGAACCCGCACGAAGCCGATGCTAGTTGAATCAACGCCTGAATCGGCTGCCCTACCTGTCGCCGAGATGCCAGGCCTCGAACAACGGGCCAGAGACGCCTTGCACCGGATCGGTTTCGGGCAGCGCGACCTCGGCGATCGTTTTGAGGAATTCTGCGGTCGCAGCGCTTGTCTGAACGTCAGCGTGTTGGCCTGGCGGGTAGGCACCAACCACTCGAAAGTCGCTGCTTGCGCCCAGGTTTTGATGTCCCGTCCCCGCTGGAAGGACGAGACAATCTCCCGCGTGTACCTCGAACACTTTACCGGTAGGGCCGCCGATCAGAAGTTTCGCCGTTCCTTTTCCGATACCCAGCACTTCGTGCGCACCCGCGTGATAGTGTTGATAATCGAAAACACCATCGCGCCAGACACCTTCCCATCCGTGCGAGGTGAATAGACGCGCGAATTCCTCACAACCATCATCGCAGATGAAGATTTCACGATAGACGATAACCGGAAGCGTCTGGTTGTTGGGCACCCAGTCGCTTTTATCAAAAAAGATCGTTTGCGCTTCCATGTCTTCACCCATCACAAGAACAATGCGGAATAATACACCCGCGGAGCGGAAAGCCCGGCACTGGGGCCGGGCCTCGCTTCAATCCCGATGCTCGGGCATGTCTTTGAGCTGATCCTTGGTCCAGCCAGTCACGGCGTGAATGACGCCGTCCTCATCTCTCATCCAGTCGAAATCCTTGAATGGGACGGCAACTGGCTTGGCTCCAATACCGAGAAAGCCGCCCACGTCGATAACGGCGAGGCTGGTCCCGTGGATGTGATCTATCGTTCCAACCTTCTGGTCATTAGCTCCGTAGACGGTCGCGCCTTCGAGGTTTGTCGGGGTGAGTTGATCCGGTGTCAGCCGAACATGATTGCTATGGTCCATGAGATTCCTCCTTTGTTGTGTGAGGCATGAACCGCACAAGCTCTCATTTGTTCCTCTTTGCCTCGGCAGGCGGCGCTCTCTGTTCGCCGCAATGCTTGACGTCACCGCCGCGCCAAGTAGCTTTTATGCTAAATTAGCTTTGCACAAATCCACCACGTCGAGCGAAACAGCCATGGCAGCTGGAAACAAACCGTCCCAGGCGGCAGCACCACAGAAACGTCGCCACAAATTCAATCCCAAGCGAGACCCGAAGCCACAGGTACTCGCCCAAGCCAATCGCACCGTTTTACGGATGGCTTCTGTGGTCGTGGTTGCATTTATCGTCGTCGTCGTCGCCGTTCAGGCATTCTGGTAGCTGCCCACGCGGTTCCGAGGCCATGAGCTCGAATGTGATAGGCCATGCCGATTCCGGATCGTAGGACCGGCAGTCAATGGCAATGCGGAATTGGCCTTTTGCCACCTAGCATGCAGGAATGTCCCTGTGGCGCTCGTTCCCTCGAAGTCGGCGGCGATCCTCTGCATAATCACATCTGTAGCTGCACGCGGTGTCAGCGCGCATCCGGCAGCGCACTTCGCACGATCTAGAACGACCATGAAAATGTCCATGGATCATACCTCGTTGATTTGGCCATGGATTGTCTCCTTTCCGCGCATCCGGTCCCGCCAATTCCGCACACCCATCGGCACGATGCCGAATTCGGCCATCAGCTCTGCGGCCCGCCGGCTGCGGAAGAACTCATATTCTCCCGTCCGGAACGCCGCATCGCTCGCCATGTGCTCAATCTCGCCGGGTGCATTGAAATGCAGCGCAAGCCAGCTCACGCCTTCTGGCACACGAGCGATAGGCCGCCTCGATGCCCTGCGGCCATGCCCAGGGCGTTTCCAGTTGTAGGTCGACAATCGGATTCCCGCGCTGGCGCGCCCTTCCCGATGCTGCGTCGAATTCCGCAGTCGTCACCGGACCGACATAGTCCATTACGGAGAATGTCATGTAGTCCTTCATAAGCAGGATCGGCAGGCGGTAATCGGCACCCAGCCGCTCGTAGACGGTAACGAACTCGGGCATCATCGCGGTACCCATGTGGCAATCGAGGTGGGTCACGTCGATGCCTGCAGCAAGCGCCGCCTCGATCTGGGCGCGAAGCTCGCGCTCCACCGCCGCCGGATCGGCGTTGCGGCGCACGTCGGGCACCTCGGCCCAGAAATAACCCGCGGGATCGGTGAGGCCCTTATCCGAAACACCGGTCAGCGGACGCCAGCGATAGGGCTTCATGTCCGAGTTGAGGGTCAGGTGCACGCCGAGATCGAGTTCCGGATTGTCGCGGGCGATGGCAGCGATTTCGGCAAACCACGGGCACGGCACCATCACCGAGCCGGCGGTGCACAGCCCCAGGCGGGCGAGCTCGCGGAAAGCAGTATTGGCGCCGTGGCTGATGCCGACGTCGTCTTCGTGAACGACAACGAAACGGGAATTGGATTGCGAGGACATTCTGGTCACCCTTTCTCGCGGCCGCCGCGACATGCGCCGGCTTCATCGAGTTCGGGGGACCAGGCGCCGTAACGCCGGATTCCAGGACGCTTCTGCGACGTCCCTTTTTCGCTCCGGACCGAGTTTGCACCCTCAGGTCCGGGCTTGCAAGTCGAACGGGCTCCGCCCAGGTCTGCAGGGTCGGACACGAGGGGATATTTCGTCTTGTCACTCCCTGCGGCAGGGCGATCGAATAAGGAACTATTCCTCGCGAAATGCCCGGCTGAACTGATCAGTGAGCGGTTTGGCGAGAAACGACATCGCTGTCCGTTCTTTGGTCGAGACGAAGACTTCAACAGGCATGCCGGGAAGAAGCTTCTTGTTTCCAAGTCTTGCGAGCTCCGTTGCGGTCACGGCTACGTCGGCAAGGTAGAATATCTGGCCTGTCGCTGGATCTGTGCTGGTGGCTGCGGAGACGTAAGCGATGCTGCCGTCAAGTTCGGGCGTTGCACGCTGGTTGAAGGCGGAGAACCGCAGCCTGGCGTCCTGGCCGATGAAAACCTGGTCGATATCGGTGGGGGAGAGCCTCGCCTCTATCTTCAGCGAAGCGTCGGCCGGCACCAGTGTCACCAGCTTTTCAGCCGGTGTAATGACGCCGCCGATCGTATGCACGAAAAGCTCGTTCACTGTCCCGGTCAGTGGCGCCCGAATATCTGTCCGTGACAGCCGGTCTTCGACAGCGATCCGTCGTTCCCGCAATTCGGATAGCTTCGGTTCGACGACACTCAGCTCTCGTTGCGCCTCGGTGCGCGCAGCTTCATCGATGGCAATGATCTGGACCTGGATCTCACTCATCCGCGCTCGCGACCGTGCAATATTGGCCTGAATCTCTCCGCTCTCTCCCGTCAGCTTCGCGAGTTCGCGGTCGATCACGTATTTGCGGGACGTGTCGACGAGTTTCTTGTCCGCCAGGCCTTTGATCTTGCTATGTTCGACCCTCACGAGATCGAGTTCATCGGCCTTTGCCTGATGCTGCGCGACGAGGCCTTTCAGTTCCTCCTCAAGTTGGGATATTCCGTACTGGAGCTGCTGTTTCTGATTTTGCCTGTTGCGACGATTTCCATCGAACAATCGCAGCTCGCCGGATGAGATAAGGGGAAACTCAGCGCTGAACGCAGGCTCGAAAGCGAGTTTCTCCTGATTGTCCCGTTCGGCGATCAGACGCGCCTGGCGTGCCGCGAGTTCGACGAGTTGCGTCTTGACGATCGACAATTCGGCGCGCGTCTGGGCATCGTCGAGGCGCAGCATGACCTGCCCCTTGCTCACGACGTCCCCTTCCTTGACTGCGATCTCACTGACGATCCCGCCATCGCGATGCTGGATCGACTTCAGGTTTCGATCGACCTTGATGACGCCTGACGCGATGATCGCGCCTTGCAGCTGGGTCGTCGCTGCCCAGCCGCCTGCCCCTGCAAAGAGCAGGAGGCCGAGCGCTATACCGGCAAGAACTCGCGATGTGACAGGGAAAGTGTTGTTTACCTCGGGTGAGGGAGCAGATTGAGTTTTCGGTTGCTTTGCAGACACGTCTTGTCTCCCCTCAGGTATTCTCGACGATCACGAGGAGATGGTGCCCCGTCAGATTGATCGTCATTTCGTAATGCTGATCCTTGTCCATATCGACTTCGATGAAGGTGCGGCTCATGTCATCCGTTCCCTCATGACGTACACGTATCGGCAGGGGCTCGGAATCGGCCTTCTCGCCGTAAATATCCTCGAAGCGATCCTCCAGCCCGTCCATGACCTCCTCGAAGATCTTGTACTTGGACACGTCGATACGGTCCCCGACCATGAAGTCCAGAATCTGATGGACGACCTCGGCACTTTGGCTTGCAGGAACGCTGAACTCGAACGTGTCGCTGCCCGCCCCGCCCTCGACGACAATAGCCACCGGGCCGGCCCGGACGACGTCATCGCCCGAACCACCGATAATTTTTTCAAATCCGTCGATGCTGTCATGACCGACATCGAAACCGGTGGCCTTGCCTGTTGTCAGGTCGATAAGCACGCCGTGGGCGGCCTGGGAATAGTCGATCGTGTCGAAACCGTCCTCACCCCGGAAGTCGTCATCCGCCGCATCGGCAGCCGCGGCGACCGTGTCATCGCCCTTACCGGCGAGGATACAATCGGCATCGTCGCCGTCGCGCAGAAGGTCGTCACCTTCGCCGGTACTGATGATCTCGAAGTTGCTTATTCCATCGGTGCCGATCTCCTGGCCGGATGCGCTACCAGCAGCGAGATCAACGACGACGGACATGAGTGCGGCTGAATAATCGAGCGTGTCCATTCCGCTTCCGCCATCGTAGCTATCTGCCACGCAATCGAGGTCGCCTGTGACGACATCATTGCCATCGCCGCCGTTGACGACATCCGAAGCGCCTCCGCCGCTCAGATGGTCATCGCCGCCGTTGCCATGAATTTCTTCGGCCCCGGCACTGCCAGTAACGGTGTCATCGTTTGCGCCAGCGCGTATGATTTCGAAGTTCGAAATCGAGTCGGTGCCGATCTCGGCTCCGGAAGCGGTGCCATCTGCCAGATTGATCTCGGCTACCTCCACAAGCGCAGAATAATCGAGGCTGTCGATCCCGGCTCCGCCGTCGTAAGTATCGTTCACCCGGTCGGCATCACCGGCAACCGTGTCGTTGCCATCCTCGCCATTGACCGTGTCCTCGCCGCTGCCGCCGCGCAGCACATCGTTGCCGGTGCCGCCGGCGAGGCTGTCGTTTCCATCTCCCCCCTCGAGAACGTCGTTGCCGTCATCGCCTTTCAAAGCGTCATTGCCGGCGCCGCCGTGCAGGATGTCGCCATCGGCACCGCCGCTCAGCAGATCGTCGCCGGCGTCTCCGAAGATACTGTCGCGACCCTCCTCGCCATATAGGCGGTCATCGCCGGCGCCTCCGAAGATGTGGTCGTCGCCGAGACCGGCGAGAACGATGTCATTGCCTCTGCCCGCAAAGATCGTATCGTCTCCGCTGCCGCCAACGATATTGTCGTTTCCATCACCGGCATCCACGGTATCGCTTCCGTCTCTGGCGTCGATATTGTCATCGCCGGCCAGTCCGTCGATATCATCGACGCAACTGGTACCGACCAGCAGGTCGTCCCCGTCAGTACCGGTTATTGGTGCGGTCTCGACGACGGAGAAATGCGCGGTTTGCTGCACCGAGGCGGTGCCGTCGGTAATCTGGTAGTGGATGGTCACGGGACCAAGCCCTTCGGCCTGATAAGACCATCCACCGTCTGCCTGCACCAGCTTGCCGGATGAGACTTTGATGTCCTTGACCGACAGTGCGTCCCCATCGGGGTCCGATGTGCCGCGCAAAAAATCGGCCAAGCCGATCAAGGCAATCGTGCAGCCGGAAACATCGGCGAGTGTCACCGGGTTGCCGACCCGTGGCGCGCGGTTGTGTGCCTTCTCCTGTTGAACCGGCTTGTCCTCTTTCGCCTGCGGTGTCGCTGAAGCGGCTCCGTCGGCGCCTGTCCAGGCCTGATCCTTGGACATGCGCACCGGAACGGTTGATGCTGGCTTGGCGACGGTCCAGGCATTGTCGTTGGATGCGTGGAAGGAAACGGAGATCCCGCCTGACGTTTTCAGGAGAGCAAGGCTCGGCAGGTTCAGCCTGCCGAATTCGATCGGCGGCGAGTCCGATTGCAGGTAGCTCACGGCGTTCTTGTGGTTTGACAGATGCACTCCTCCCGCCTTTCTTGGAGGCGGTGCCGCTTCCTCCTCGATCGCTGTTCCTGCCAAGGAGCCAGTAGTGGCGGGATCGGTCGCAGGCAGGCCCTCGTCGGCATCCGTGGACGGGCGCTGAGCCGCCTCTCCTGCCGGCAGGCCTTCGTGCTGCCCTGACAGTGCGCTCTTCAGATAGAGCGCGAATCCTGTGAGAAAGAGCGTCAGGAACATCGGCACTTTACTGTTTTTGTCCTCATTCTTGAGAACATAGCGATCGTGCGCGTCGTGATCTTCCTTGACGGGTTTGGTTGCCTTGACCTCGATCATTCTGACATCCTCGCTGTCATACGCGAGCCGACCTGTGTTGCGGCCGCAGGTTTGCTGCCAGTGTCCGCAACCGATGGCTTGAGGATGTCGTCCTTGGGTCCGAACGCTATCATCTTTCCATTCTGGATGACGGCAACCATATCAACGGCGGCGAGTGCGCTCGGCCGGTGAGCGATGACGATTGCGATGCCACCGCGGGCGCGCACTGCCCTGATCGTCTGGGTGAGTGCTGTCTCGCCCTCGCCATCAAGGTTTGAATTGGGCTCATCCATGATGACGATGAAGGGATTGCGGTAGAGCGCCCTTGCAAGACCGATGCGCTGGCGCTGCCCGGCAGAAAGCGAGATACCCTGGGGCCCGAGGGCTGTGCGGTAGCCATCGGGCATGCGCACGACCATCTCATGAATACCCGTGGTTTGAGCGGCTTCGACGATCGCGCGCGGATCGACCTGAGGCTCCAGGCGCGAGATGTTTTCCTCGATCGTCGCGTCCAGGAGCGCCACATCCTGCGGCAGGTATCCGACGTGCTGGCCGAGATCCGCATCCGACCATTGCGTGAGTTCCGCATCGTCGAGCCTGACGCTGCCGCGAAGGGTCGGCCAGACACCGGTCAAGGCGCGTGCGAGCGTCGTCTTGCCGCCACCGCTTGGACCGATGATGCCGAGCGCCTGGCCTGCGGCGATCTCGAAGCTGACTTCGCTGAGAAGGACCCTTCCCGAGCCAGGCGCAGCGACTGTTATCTTCTCGACCTTCAGCGAGTGGGCAGGCGCTGGCAGCGCCATCGGCGCAACTGTGCCCGAAAGCGCGATGACCGTCTCCTTCAGCCTGTTGAAGGCCGTACGGGCGGCGACAAAACCCTTCCAGTTGCCAATTGCGAGATCCACGGGCGCAAGCGCGCGTGCGGAGGCAACCGAAGCGGCGATGATTGCACCCGCCGACAACTCTCCCTTGATCGTCAACCAGGCGCCGAGGCCAAGCACGGCAGACTGCAGGATCATGCGAAGCACACGCGAAATCGCTCCGAAGGTACCGCTGATATCGTTGGTGCGGGTCTGCAGCTCGAGATGGTCCTGATTGGCGCGGTTGAAGCGATCGACCGCGCGCCCTGCAAAGCCCATCGCCTTGAGGATATCGGCGTTGCGAGCATTGGAATCGGCAATGGCGTTGCGCTCTATCCCCGATTTATGCGTGGCGCTCGCCAAACGGCGCGTCATGAGTTCCGCCACGATCGTCAGTATCGAGAGGATGAACGCGCCGGCGAATGTGAGTGCTCCGAGATAGGGATGGAGCATGTAGACGAAGATCAGATAGAGCGGTACCCATGGCAGGTCGAATAGGGCAACCGGGCCTTGACTGCCGAGGAAGGCACGAACCGTATCGACATCACGTCCACGCTCCAGCGATTCAGCTGTCGAAAAGCCAAATCGCGGCATGTCGATCGCGACCTGATGCGCCATGGGAGCGATCCGACTGTCGAGCCGCGCACCCATGCGCACCAGAATTTGCGATCGGATGATGTCGAAGAATCCCTGGAACAGATAGAGGCCGATTGCCAGTGCCGAAAGTCCAAGGAGGGTCGGGACACTGCCGCTGGTCAGCGCACGGTCATAGATTTGCAGCATGTAGAAGGAACCGGTCAGCGCAAGAACGTTGATAACCCCTGACGTGATGACCAGGAACACCAATATGCCCCTTAATCCATGGGTCAGTTTCCCGATCTGTTTGCGCTTGCTGCCGGTGAGCGGAGTTTTGGGTCGCATATCGTTCACCACTTCCTGCTTATATTGAGCTAAGCGGCGCGCCGGTCTGACCGGCGCGCCGCGTTTGGCGCATTACAGATTGAAGTCCGAAGTGGTGAGGTTGTGGTTCCCCTTTACGCTGAGGCGAAGCTCGGCACTGCTGTCGCCGTCAACGCTTGCCTGGACGACGGTGTAATCGCCATCGTCACGGGTCTCGTGGGTGACGATGAGTTGCGCAGCGCCGCTGAGCGTGGATCCGGCGACCAGTGTGAACGTCTGATTTCCGGAGACACCGTTGTTGGCGTCCGTGGCGCTGAGGTCGATCTTGTCTCCAGGCTGGAAGCCGATGATTGTATCGCCATCCGCATCCTTTTCGGACTGGAACACGAACCTGTCGTTTCCGGCCCCGCCATCCATGATGTTGACGGAAGCATTGGCCGTGATCGTGTCGTTGCCTGAGCCCGTGACGACGTTCTCTACGCTCCAGAGCGTGTCGTTGCCGGATTGGCTGCTCGATGCACTTCCTCTGCCCTTGAAGCCGCTTCCGAGATCGACCGTCAGGTTGGCGGTTATCGCCGCCATGTCCAGTGTGTCGCTGCCGGCATCGCCATAATAAATGTCGTCGCCGTCGCTTGCCTCGGCGATGAACGTATCGTCGCCGTCGCCGCCATGGGCCGTGTCGTTGCCGGCGCCACCGGAGACCATGTCGGCGCCCTCGTCGCTGAAGATGCGGTCGGATCCCGCATCGCCATAGAGCATGTCGTTTCCACCGCCGCCCATAAGGTCGTCATTTCCGGCGCCGCCGAAGACCATGTCGTTGCCTGCCTCCCCACTGAGGAGGTCGTCACCGTCATCGCCCCGCATGATGTCACTGCCGGCGCCGCCGGTCGCCACATCATTGCCGGCGAATGCGACGATCATTTCCCCACTTGCCGTGCCGACAAGCACATCGGCGGCGACAGTGCCGACGATCGTGGTTCCCGTTGCTGCTTCGGGAACGGGTGGTGTCGGCGTTTCCGGCGTCGGCACCTCTTCTTCTGCATCGACCTCGCCGTTGAATTGCGGCAGGCCACCTTCGCTGGTGAAGCGAATGCTGTGCTGGCTGCTTGTCATTGTGGTCACGCCGTTTTCATCCGTCGTGATTTCGTAATCATTGGCACTCGTGCCCGCGGGCAGGTCGATGACGTCCTGCGGTCGCAAGGTGCCGACGATCGTGTCATTGCCACCGTTCGAGCGGAAAACGATGCGGTGCGCAGAGGTGAGTGCCGAGATGTCGATCGTGTCATCACCGGCGCCACCATCAATTGTGATCGTGTTCAGTCGCAGGCTTGTTGCCGAGAAGTCGCCGATCACCTGGAACGTATCGCCTCCGGCAGAGCCGGGTCCGGACGGATCGATACCGTTGATCCGGATCTCTTCGATCTCGCGCAACTCGGCGATGACAGAGGTGGCAAAATCGGTATTGGCGCCCCGCGTGATGACGATCTCTGTAGCGGCATTCAGGCTTGCGCCATTGTTGCCGGCCAGTGCGTCCCATGCAGCGCGGGTATAGATACGGTAGGTTTCTGCGACCGCGCTGTTGCCCGTGATCACGAAAGTGTCCCCGGCCTGCCCTTCCGTGCCGCCATTGACGATGTCGCGCCCGTCGGAATTGGCCAGCGACGTCGCTGTCGCGTTGTTGGCGTTCCAGTTGAACGTATCGTCACCGGCATCGCCGTTGAGGGTATCGTTGCCTGTGCCGCCGTTGACGATGTCGTTGCCGGCTCCGGCATTGACGGTGTCGTTGCCGCCAAGCGCATTGATCGTGTCCGCACCAGCGGTGCCATTATGCGTCTGGCCGGCTGCAGCGCCGTTGATCACGTTTCCGGCAGTTGCGAGCGTGAAGTCGGAGATGTCGATACCGGCATTGTTGACCCCGTTGATCTGGATCGTGCCCTGGATGGTCGAGGCCGGCCCGTTCTCCCGGATGGTAATGATCGTGTTGCCGCCGCTGGCGGATTCGAACACCCGATTGGCGAAGTTCGCCGCCGTTATCCCCAGCCCGCTGAGGTCGATGCGATCCTGGTTCGCCGGCGTGCCGCCGGTGGCATCGAAACTATTGATGATATCGGCTCCGAAGCCGGTCGAATTGTAGACGATGGTGTTGACGCCGCCGCCTACATCGATCGTGTCGTTGCCGGCACCGCCGATGATGGTGTCGTTGTCGTCACCGCCATTCAGCGTGTCGTTGCCGTCGCCGCCGTCGAGCAGGTCAGCTCCGGCGGCACCATTGAGCGTATCGTTGTTGCCGCCGCCGAAGAGCTGGTTGGCGGCGCCATTACCGTTGATCGTGTTGGCGAGCGTGTTGCCGCGTCCGGTGACCGCCGCGCCGATGAGATTGAGGTTCTCCACCTCGGCCCCGAGCGTGTAGTCGACGCTGGAGTCGACCCGGTCCGTGCCGCCTGCCGCCAGTTCCGTCACCACGTCGCCGGCATCGTCGACAGAATAGATGTCGTCCCCGACACCGCCCAGCATGGCGTCGGCACCAAGGCCGCCGTTCAGCGTGTCATTGCCGCCAAGCCCCGTCAGCGTGTCAGCGAGATCGCCACCGGTGATGACGTTATTGCCATCGTTGCCGGTGCCGACGAACTGGTCGGCGTCGACACCCGTATAGGTCAGGTTCTCGACATTGGCGAAAGTGGCCAGTGTGTAGAGTGCCGCTGTCGTCTCGACCGTGTCGGTACCGCCAGCCGCGGCCTCGACGATCAGATCCTCGCCGGTATCGTCGACATAGGTGTCGTTGCCTGCGCCACCGACCAGCGTGTCGATATCGTCGCCGCCGTCGAGCGTGTCGTTACCGGCGCCGCCGACGAGCAGATCCTCACCAAGTCCGCCATTGAGCGTATCGTTGCCCTCATGGCCGAACAGCAGGTCGAAGCCGGTATTGCCGGTCAGGGTATCGTTAGCCGTCGTGCCTGCGAGTGCCGTGTTGATGCCGACAGCCGCCGTCCGCTCGCCGTTGTCATCCGTGCTAAGCGCATAGTCGCCGGTCAGAACATAGCCTTCGAAGGTACTGCCGTTGAAGTTGATGAACTCCACCGCTTCGCCGGCGGTGTCGAAGTGATCGGTGACGGTTGCCTGCTGGCCGTTGAACTGGATGACCAGGTCGTCGTTGCCGCCGCCGGCGGTCACTTCGAACATGTTGAGCCCGGTAAGAGCGGCCGGTAGTGCCGGCGGCACGGTGCCTCCGACAGTGATGCGGTCGGTACCGGCTGTTTCGTTGATGACGTCGATGCCGTCGCCGAGATTGATGACATAGGTGTCGTTGCCAGCGCCGCCGTTCAGTGTCTCGGTGGCGCTGGAGAAGGCGATCGACAGGTTATTGATCCCGACAAAGTCGCCGCTGTTGTTCGTGCCGGCCACTACGAACCTGATTGCCGAATTGGCACCGAACGGTCCGTTCAATGGCAAGTTGATTATCGATCCTGTGTTGGATGCGCCGGTTATGGTCTGGATCGTCTGATTGAAGTTGACGCCATCGGCGGCAAACAGAACCGTGACCGTTTCTCCCGCGTCGAAGCCGCTCTCATTGTAGGTGTAGCTGATGGTGGCGCTCGATGCGCCCGACAGATTGACGGATCGGGTGATCGTCGCCGTGCCGTTGCCCGGATCGTTGTCATCATCGCGCAGGCGCAACTCGTTGGTACCGTCGTCAATGCGGATCTGGCCTGCGGCTGCGCTGTTCGTATTGCCGTTGTCTCCTGTTTCAACCCAAGACGTGGCCCATACTGCCGTCCCAGTCGATCCATTCAGCACGGTGTTGTCGAAATTATCGGCATAAGTGCCTGAGGTGCCCGCCGTGCTCGGCCCACCAACGAGGATGTCGTTGCCGTCGCCGCCGTTGAGGACGTCGTTGCCGCCGAGGCCTAGCATCAGGTCGTCGCCGGTTGTGCCATTGAGAACGTTGTTGCCTTCGGTACCGACGATTATGCCGACGGTGCCATCGGTAAATTGCAGGCGCTCCACATTTCGCAGCCGGTCGGAGCCATCGAGGTTGAGCTCGGTAACGTCTGTGACGGTGACCTGCCCATCGGCAGTCGCGCCGAACGTATAGTCGCCCCTCGCACCCTGGAACACTGCCGTATCGACATCACCAGCCGTCGTATCGGTCCGGATGGTCCGCACGATCGCCAGTTGGCCAGGGTTTATCGAACCGTTGAACATCGCGGCAGCCAGCGTCGTCATGCTGTTGTGCAGCGCGATCGGCTGACCGGTATGTTGCGTGTCGCCTGGTGCAAAGACACCGATCTGGACGTCGAGCCATTTGTCGCCGTCGATAATGTCGTCTCCGGCAAGGCCTTTCATGATGTCACTGCCGTCGCCACCAAGGATGATGTCACCGGCGCTGAATTCCGTCACTCCCGCGCCAAGGATTTCCTGGAGGCCCTGGATGAGAGCGATGCCCTCGGCCGTCAGCGCACTGCCCTGATAGCCCTCGGTGCCGCCCTGAGTAGCGGGGAGCCGCTCTGCCGCGAGCGTGTTCGTGCCAGTCAGGACATCGCCGAATTTCGTGCCCGACAGACCTTCGACCGACTCGTATTCGTCGAGCGCAGCATTCTGGGGAAGTGTTGGTGCCTCGTCAAAGACGATCGGGATCGACAGATCGGCGTTCACGAAGTTCGGGTTGTCCTTGTAGGTCGCCCAGTCAAAACCGGACATGCCCACCATCTTGCCGCGACCGGCGCTGCCGACGAAGATATCGTCGCCGCCCTCGCCGATGAACTCGTCAAAGCCGCCATCGCCCAGGAACACATCGTGGCCATCGATCTCGTCATGCGAGAAGATTTCGTCGAAGTTATCCCCGGGTGCACCGTCGAATGTGCCGGTTTCGATCCAGTCGTTGCCCTCATTGCCAAGGATGCGTTCGGCATTCTTGTTGCCATAGATGAAGTCATTGCCGGTGCCGGCAAAGACTTCCGAGCCCATGTCCGTGCCCAGGAAGATGAAGTCCTGGCCGTCATTGCCCATTACGAGGTCGAGACCAGGCCCGGCATGAACCACGTCATTGCCCTTGCCGGCCTTGATATTGTCGTCGCCGCCGCTGTCGACGATGATGTCGTCGCCGTCGCCGCCGTTGATGATGTCGTTGCCGAAGCCACCTTCAAGCCGGTCGTTGCCGCCATCGCCGAATAGCGTGTCGTCACCGATACCTGCGATTATGGTGTCATTGGCTTCAGTGCCACCCATGACCACATGGTCGCCGCCGGTGTAGCGCAGGTAGTTGGTGTCTGCGCCCGGTGTTGCCGGATTGTTGCGGATGACAAGCTGCGTCAGGATGCCGTCGCCGACCGGATCGGTGCTCTCCAGAGTTCCGTCGCCGTCGAGATCGTTGAACTGCCGGGTCTGGTTGACCTCGAGAATGAGACCGGGGGTCGAGAAGACATCGGATGGCAGGTGGGTCGCATCGGTATTGCGCATGATCATCGCGGCAAAGGAGTTGTTCTCCATCTCGCCGAAGAGATGCAAGCCATCGAGGCGCTGCAGATAGTAGAAACGGTCGCCGTTCTGCAGCTTTTCCATCTGCATTTCGAAAACGAAATTGAAGGTCGAGCCAAGCATGCCGCCGAAGGGCATGATCGCTTCGGCCAAGCCGCCGATCCAGAGATCGACATCGTTGAGGCCGCCAAGCGAACCGCCGGCATAGGCCCCGGTTGCGTTGAGGAAGTCGAGCCGATCGAGCGGAACCTCCATTCCACCGACCGACACGCCGGTGATTAGGGTAAGTGCGGCGTTACGTTTACCCTCAAGTGTCGTCTCGTCGGTGATCAGGGAATGCGTGCCGTAAGCCGCGACGAAGTTGATGATCGAGGCCTCGTGCTTCAGGTGGCCGGCGAAATCGACCCAGCTCTCATAGGGCTTGAGCAAGACATCCTGATTGGTGGCGTTGTAGAACTGCGTACGGGCCGCATTCAGCGACGGTACGCCGGTGTCACGCCCGCGGGCCAGGTTGATGGTGGCAAGATCGAGCGGTAGGCCGAGCAGGTTGTTGCGCAGGGCGCTGGTGACGAATTCGTCGATCTCATTGCCCGCCTGCCGCGTCATGCCGCGAACGATGGCGCCTGCGGAAATATCGGCATCGACAGTTTCCGTGCCGCCGTTGTTCTCGAACTGCAGGGGATTGAGGAAACCTTCGATCAGGCCGATATGGTCTGGGTTGAAGTTCGGATCGAAACGGTCGATCGATTCCGTCAGCATTGAGTGGCCGAAACGATAGACCACATGCGCGAATTCGGCGACGATCGACGGATCGATGGTGACGTCGTAGCCGTCGGGAACCAGGAAGACGTTGATGTTCGGCTGGATCTTGCGGGCGAATTCTTCGAATACGAGATGCTGATACTGCATCTCGGTGCCGAACTTGGCAGCCTGGAAGAGGCGCTCGCCGTCCCAGACGAGGCCAGCCGCCGAGGCTGGAACCTCGGCAACGTCGTCAATGAGCCATTCGTTCAAAAAGGCCACTGCCTCTGCCTGTGACGCGCCGCCACCCAGCATGGCAACGGCATCCGTGAACACAACATCCTTGGTGTGTTCCACCAGCCGGTTGTGCTCCGAGTGGAACACGTGGTGCACCGCAGTCAGGCCGATATTCTCGTTGGCTCGGCCATCGCCGGCGACATAGTGCGCATCGAGCAATTCGTTGTCGTAGACTCCAGGCTCGTTGCCCGGGTTATCAAGTCCGATCTCGATGTCGCCGTCGGCCAGTCCACCCGGCACCGCATTATGCGCGATATCGGCAAGGAAGGCGTGGCCGGTCAGGATCGCATTTGCCGGCACGGCAACGCCCAATCCTCCATTGGCCAGAGGATTTCCTTCGACAAGGCCTGTGGTGGTCACCATCTGCGGGAAACCATTCGGTCCGCGGATGAATTCGCCATAGGGGTCCGTGGCGAGCAACGGAACGTTGCCGACATTGGCGTCGGCAAGCTGGATGCCCAGCATGGAAGCGGCCTGCGCCTTCAGGTCCGCCCATGTCGCCATGCCGCCATTGCCGCCCTCGATGAGCTTGCCGGTCGAGACCGGGTCGCCGGCAGCGTTAAATACATAGGCCCTGAGGAAGACTTGATGAGACGGATGGGACGTATAGGTCTGATTCTGATCGACGAATGAGGTCGTCGTGTTTACCGGACGATCGGTATTGTCGGCAGCTTCGTTGACGGCCGTTGCCGGGTCGTCATTCATGATGCCGTCGGCGCCGGGGCCGGCAAGGGTGGCGCGTGTGAGCACCATAAAATTGGTGTCGCTTCCTTCGACATAGAGAGGATCGTCGGGCATCAACGGGATGAAGACCGTGCCATTGCCGCCCTTGGCGACGAGGTCGAGACCGTGATCGAAGAATTGGCCGAAGAGGGTGAACCAGGAATTGAACGGCGCCGACAGGCCCTCGTCAGGCGCGGCATTGGTGATGACAACATTGACGCCTTCGAGTTCGACGCCGTTTGCCTCGAGCAGAGCCATCAAAGCGTCATCTTGCGCATCAAGCGCCGCTTGCGCGGTCGCCAGATTGGCCGCGGTCGCGGTGGCGGCGTCCTGCAGGGCCTGATTACCGGGGCTTGCGGACGCGGCGGCCTGTGCCTCGGCGTTTAGCCGCTCGGCCGTGCCCACGTCGTTGAACAATGGACGCAGCGGCTCGTAGGCCGCCGTGATCTGGGCGGTCACAGTCATCTGCTGCGCTGCAGGGACAATACCGGCGCGCTGCAGGGCCGTCAGGATCGCCGAAGGATTGCCGAGCGTCTGATCGACGATCAGGTTGGAGATCGTGCGGACCGTGGGGTCGAAGACGTCGCTAGGGCCCGCCGTGCCGGGTCCGTCATTGTCGACACCTGGCTGGTAGGTCACGGGAACCAGGGCGCCTCCCGGTCCGCCAGGCACCATGACCGTCTTGAACTGCGTGCCGAGGTTTTCGGGAAACTCGTTGTCGGCCGCACCCCATTCCGGATGCAGCGGATTGTTGTATGTGCCGTCGACAGTGCGCAGGCCCCAGGCGAGATTATAGGTCGGGATCGAGCCGCCGACTCCGAAAAGCGGCTTTGCCACGTTGTTCGGATCGCCGGTCGATGTGCCTTGCCGGAAAGCGGCATCGGCTTCCGCAATTTTGATCTGCTTCAAGATGAAATCGAGATCCGATCGAATATAGGTGACCATTTTACTCCCCCCTTTGGATTGCTCAGGAAACGGTTCGTTCCGGCAATGCTTCTTTCCGGCCTGCGATGGCAGACAGAGGCAGCTCTGCTGCAGATCTTCTACCGGCGTTTCGGAGATGAATTTGCGAAAGCCGATAGAAAATCTTCAGGATTGTCTGCGACGATCAAATATTGTCTTTTGGCAAGGCGAAGAGATAGTTCCAAAGGTCCGCAGACATTTACGGACTTTGGTCTTCAGGAGGCCGGGACGTTAGGCCCGGAAGAAAAAGTGACTTTCGTCCCGTTTAAGAAGATCTGCGGCGGCTTGAGTTCCAAGATCCTGGCAACTTGGCACAGCCTTGATTTGACGAAGCAATTTTTGATTGTGGCGGGACTCGTCATCTGCAGTTCGATGGCAATCCTGGGAGAGTGGCTTAACGGCCAGATTGCGGCAAATCAGCTGAGAAGTCGGGCCGAATCCGGCGCCCTTTACATGGAGGGCTTTCTTGCTCGTCACATCGAGGGAACGTCGAGCGACCCCCAGGTGGCCGAAGCCCGCCGCAAGGAACTCGACGATCTGTTGATCGGCACCGATCTCGCGCGCCGTGTCGAAGGCTTCAGGATCTGGCGCAGTGATGGGGCAGTGATCTACAGCACCGACAAGTCTCTCATCGGGAAAACTTTCCCGTCGTCGGATATCGACCTGGCCTTTTCGGGCCAGGTCGTCGCCCAGCTTGAAGACGGCCATAACGACGGTGAGGAAGGAGAGGCGACCACCGGCCGACCGTTGATCGAAATCTACGCGCCGATCTATCGCTCCGGCACGCGCGACATCATTGCCGTAGGAGAGCTCTACGAGGATGCCGCCGAATTCGTGGTCCAGCGAGCCCGGGTCCAACGTCAGACCTGGGCAATCGTCGGCGCAACAACACTGGCCATCATGGCGTTGCTGTTCCTCATCGTTCGACGGGCGAGCAATATCATTGCCAATCAAAGGATGACGCTGAAATCACAACTGACCGAGGCTCAGACGCTGGCCAAGCAGAACACCGAGCTTCGCAAGGCCGCCGATCGGGCGCGCATGGATGCCTCTAAGTCCAACGAGCAGCTTCTCAACCGCATTGGTGCGGATCTTCACGATGGTCCTGTTCAGCTACTCAGCCTGCTGATCCTCAAGCTTGGAGAAAATACAGAGGCACCGGTTTCATCGACCCCCGCGACCGTCGAGAACGCATCCGGGGTGCAAGAGGCCGATCTTGCTCCCTCACGTATCGCAAGCCAGGTGCTTACAGAGTTGCGTGAACTGTCGACAGGGCTGGTCTTGCCGGAGATAGAACATTTGCCGCTGAAGGCGGCCCTGCGCATGGCGATCGACCGGCACGAATATGCAACCGGTTCGAAAGTTACATCGGAGTGCGACGAGTTGCCCGAGCGTGTCGCGCATCCTTTGAAGATCTGTCTTTATCGGGTGGTCCAAGAGGGGCTCAGCAACGCATTTCGGCATGGCGGCGGCCGTGACCAGCGGGTCTCTGCTTCGGCAGACCTGTCGGCCATCACTGTCGTCATTGCAGACGGCGGCCCGGGCTTTGGAAAGAGCACCCCGAGAGGGAACCACAGACCGCTCGGCCTGCAGGGCATCCGCAATCGCGTTGAGGCCTTCGGCGGTCGTGTTCAGATTCGCCACGGCCCGCGCTCGGGAACCGAGCTTGAGGTCGTCGTGCCGATGGAAGGCAACAGTATCTAGTGGCGCTGAATGGTGTCTGTTCCACTCTCAAGCTTTTGAGCGGCGAGTAGGACTTCCAGCCGATTTCGCGCGTTCAGCTTCTGCATGAGTATCGTCATGTAGTTCTTCACAGTCTTCTCGCCGATCTGCAGGTCGGCTGCGATCTGACGGTTCGTGAATCCCCGCAACAACATGCGGATGATCTGGCCCTCGCGGATGCTGAGCTTCACTTCCGTACCCGTCACTTTTCGCAGCGAGGCTATCTTGAGCTCTTCTATGACCTTGCAGGCAAAGGCGGGAGTGATGAACATATCGCCACGGTGGACGGTTGCGATGGCCTGGATGAGCTCCTTGGCGCTACTGCCTTTGAGCACATAGCCGCTAGCGCCGGCATTGAGTGCTCGCACAGCGTAATCGCTGCCCGTCATGGCTGTGAAGACCAGGATCTTTGTTCGTATTTTTTCGACAAGTTTCGAGATCGTGTCGAACATGTTTCCCGGCATTATCAGATCGACGATAAAAACGTCGGGCGCCAGGCGCAGGCCAATCTCCAATGCCTCCTCAGCGCTCGACCCGGTCGCTGCGACAGCAAATGCCGGCTGCTTCCTAAGGATCTCCGTCAATCCTGCCAGCATTAGCGGATGGTCGTCGACCAACGCTACTGAGATTGGACTCATATTATGCACCCTGTACCCAGCAATTGCTTAATTTGTATTCGCAATTTAATTTCCTGTCTATGTAGCCATTTATGGCTATTACTCTCATGGGTGGAGTATAATTCCAATCGCATACCACCCTTGCCGGAGCTGCGTTCAGTCGAGGCGCAATCCCAAGTGTGCCTCCGGTATGGCGGATCGTGTCGTCGCCGGTGCGCGTATTCCGCGAAGGCAACCCTGACAGCGCGAACTTTCCGCGCCGGTCAAAAACGCTTGCTTATTTCGGGCTCGACCGCGACGAACTGAGCAATGGAAATCTGGTGGAGACGATCAGGGCACGTCCTACAACGTCGAGAGCCGTCACCTTCGGGCGGACGGCACCCTCTCGGCACCGGTGGAGGATGCCGCAAAATCGGCAGACTTGGAACGATAAGGCTGCTCTAAAAACGTTTGAAGCAGGACACCCGACAGTCAATCTTCTATTGGAAATGAAAAGCCAGCTTTCACCCGATCCATCACCACCATTGTCTTGAAACCCTTGATATCGTGGTTCTCATAGAAGAACCGGCGTGTGAAGGCTTCGTAGTCTTCCATGTCCTTCGCCGTAATCACCAGGATGAAATCGGCATCACCCGTCACGTAGTAGCCGATCATCACTTCCTTGGTGGCGCGGATCGCCGCCTTGAAGCGATCGACGATGTCTGCCCGTTCGCGCTCCAGAGAGACAAGAACAATCATGGTGATACCGCGCCCGGCAGCCTTGGGCGAGACGATGGACACGTCTGCCTCGATCACTCCTTCCTCACGCAGCCGCTTCAGCCGTCGCTGACAGGCAGTTGGCGAGAGATTGACGATCTGTGCCAGTTCTTCCGAGGTTAGGCGGTTGTTCTTCTGGACGGCGTCAAGCAGTGCGCGATCGGCTCTATCGAGAGTGGTCATGCAGAAATCCTGCGTTAAGTGTGCAAATTAAGCCCAACTCCTGCAGAGAACCTCAATTCAATGCAGCCTATCGATTATGATGCACGGCTAGTCTCCTTGTAAACCCACCTGGAGCTCCGCATGAAGGGTATCGCCAGCACTGCGCTGAAAAACCTGCAACGACCCGATCTGATCGAGCGCCGCGCGTTTCTCGACGGCAACTGGGCACACCGGCGAGAGACGCTCAGCGTCATCGATCCGGCAACCGGTGAGCACCTCGCCGAGGTCGCGGCCTGCTCGCTCGAAGATGCCGATGCCGCCGTCGACGCCGCGAAACATGCCTTTCTCGATTGGCGTGACAGGCTCCCGGTCGAACGGGGCCAGATCCTGCGTTCCTGGAGCAAATTGATGCGCGACAACGCGCAGGACCTTGCTGTCATCATGACCGCTGAACAGGGAAAGCCGCTGGCAGAATCGTTTGGCGAGATTTCCTATGCCGCAAACTTTCTCGACTGGTTCGCAGCTGAAGGCGAGCGTGCCTATGGCGAAACGATGCCGAGCCACCTGCCGGGCAGCCGCCTTTCAGTGCAGATGCAGCCGCTTGGCGTGACGGTTGCGATCACGCCGTGGAATTTTCCCTCTGCGATGATTACCCGCAAGGCGGGTGCCGCGCTCGCGGCCGGCTGCACGATGATCGTCAAACCCGCCCCGGAAACACCTCTATCTGCGCTTGCTCTGGCAAAGCTTGCTGAGGAGGCCGGGATGCCCGCCGGCGTATTCCAGGTTCTCACCGGGGAAGCGGCCCCGCTTGCGCGCCGCCTGCTCGAACACACGGATGTGCGTGCCTTTTCCTTCACCGGCTCGACGGAAGTCGGGCGGATCCTGCTGACGCAATCGGCAGCGACTGTGAAGAAGGCCTCGCTGGAGCTTGGCGGCCACGCACCTTTCATCCTGTTCGACGATGCCGAGCTTTCCAAGGCTGTGAGAGGCTGTATGGGCGCAAAATTCGCGACGTCGGGACAGGATTGCCTCGCCGCCAACAGGATTTACGTCCAGCGTGGGCACTATGATCGTTTCGTCGAAGCCTTCGCCAGGGCGACCATGGAGCTCAACGTCGGTCATGGCCTTGCAGCCGGCACCGATATCGGGCCGATGACGCGCGCTTCGGTTGCCGAAAAATGCCGCCAGCAGATTGCGCAGGCGCTTTCAGCCGGTGCGCGTCTCGTCTGCGGCGGACAGGACAGCCCGCTTGGCGGCAATTTCGTGACACCGACCGTGCTCGCCGATGTCACTGACGAGATGCTGATTGCCCGCGATGAGACCTTCGGCCCGGTGGCAGCGATACTGCCCTTCGATGACGAGCAGGAAGTGCTCGCACGTGCCAATGCCACGGAAATGGGGCTGGCTGCCTACGTCTACACCAACGATCTCAGCCGCGCGATGCGTCTCACCGACCGGCTCGAATACGGCATGATCGCCGTCAACACACCGAAATTCACCGGCGCCCCGATACCATTCGGCGGCTGGAAACAATCGGGCCTTGGTCGCGAAGGTTCGCGCCACGGCCTCCTGGAATATCTCGAAGCAAAATATGTCTGCTTCGGCAACCTCGCTGCATGAAAGGATCCGCGCCATGACCGTCAATCCCAATCAGATCGCCGAGATGGACCGTAATTCGGTCCTGCACCCTTTCACGCAGCTCAAGGATTTCGCCAGCGGCAAGATGGGCGATCCGACGATCGTCGAAACCGGCAAGGGCATCCGTATTCAGGATGCGCACGGCAAGCAGCTGATCGACGGCTTCGCCGGTCTCTACTGCGTCAATATCGGCTATGGCCGTACCGAGGTCGCCGAGGCCATTTCGCGCCAAGCCTATCGCCTCGCCTACTACCACACCTATGCCGCCCACACGACGGATGAGCTCGCGATCCTTTCCGATCGGCTGGTGAAAATGGCGCCCGGCAAGATGAGCAAGATTTTCTACGGCATGTCAGGCTCCGACGCCAACGAAACGCAAGCCAAGCTCGTCTGGTATTACAGCAACCTGCGCGGCAAGCCGAACAAGAAGAAGATCATCTCCCGCGAACGGGGCTATCATGGTTGCAGCGTCGTCTCCGGCTCCATGACCGGCATGAGTTTCTACCATGACCATATGGACCTGCCGCGTGCGGGCATTATCCACACCGGTGCACCGCATTTCTATTGGGGCGCCGAAGCCGGCGAAACGGAACGCGAGTTTTCCAAACGCCGCGCTGACGAGCTCGAAGCCCTGATCCTGCGTGAAGACCCGGACACGATCGGTGCCTTCATCGCCGAACCCGTGCTCGGCACCGGCGGCATCACGCCGCCGCCACAGGGCTATTGGGAGGAGGTACAGAAGATCCTCAAGAAATACGACATCCTGCTCATCGCCGACGAAGTCATTACCGGTTTCGGACGCACCGGCTCGATGTTCGGATCGCAGCATTACGGCATCGAACCCGACCTGATCACCGTCGCCAAGGGTCTCACCTCCGCCTATTTTCCGCTGTCGGGCGCAATCGTCGGCGAAAAGGTCTACAAGGTGATGGAAGAAGGGGCTGATCGCGTCGGCTCTTTCTCGCATGGCTACACTTATTCAGGTCACCCGATCGGCGCCGCAGCGGCGAACGCCGTTCTCGACATCGTCGAGAAGGAGGATCTGCCGGGGAATGCCCGCACCGTCGGCAGCTATTTCCAGGAGCAGCTCAAGGCCAAGTTTGCTCAGCTCCCGATCGTTGGTGAAGTGCGAGGCGTCGGCCTGATGGGCGCCATCGAATTCGTGGCCGATCGGGAAAGGAAGACACGCTTTGCGCCCGGCATGACTGTCGGTGCACGGATCTCAAAGGCAGCGCGCAGTCGGGGGCTGATTGCCCGTGCCATGCCGCATGGCGATATCCTGGGTTTTGCCCCGCCGCTCGTCACGACGAAGGAAGAAGTCGACGAAATCGTCGCCATTGCTGAATCCGCAGTCCGTTCCGTGATGGACGAATTGATCAAGGCTGGCGAGAAGATCTGATGGAAGCATGGCCGGCGGGCGAGAAACTCTCGCCCGCAACTGCCGATTTGCGAGCAAAGTCGAGATGATCGTGATTATTCTGAAGCAATCACGGCTCGACATGCATAGCGCTTCATCTTTTCAGAAGAAGCGTGCATAATGTCATGAAATGATCGTCCTCAAAACGAGACAATTTCATGCGACGTCAAGCCAATCCGCTGAACACTTCTCCGACAACGGCGACGAAGCCGGTGGTCTGGCGACCAAGTCTCGCCAAGCAAAAAGGCGAGACGAAGCATGCAGTCCTCACCGAGCGCATCATCGCCGATATCGATGCCGGCGTGCTCAAGCCAATGGATCGCATGCCGACGCATCGCGATCTGGCGCGTGAACTTGGCCTTTCCGTCCAGACCGTCAGCCTGTCCTACAAGGAGGCTGAACGGCTCGGCTATCTGAGCGGTGAGATCGGTCGCGGCACTTTCGTGAAGACACGGGTTACGGACCGGGCCGGGCGCATGATGCTTGATCATAGCGCCAACGAGGTGCTCGATCTTTCCATTATCCGCGGCGTCTATCTCGATGCACATGAGACCGCATCGCGCGAGATTCTTCGTGAGCTCGCCGATGGCGACAATGCAAGCTTCATGCGCCCGTGCCGCCCCGTCGCAGGCCTTGATCGCCACCGAGAAACGGCGCGCGCCTGGTTGCGCATGCTCGGCGTCACTGCCGGGGTAGAGCGCATCCTCGTCACCAATGGTGCTGCCCATGCCATTTTTCTCGCCTTAAGCTGCATTGTCCGCTCCGGAGACGTCGTCTTGTGTGAGAATCTCACCGATCATGGCATCATCGGGCTTTCGAACGTCCTTGGCTTCAGCCTGAAGGGTTTGCCGACAGATAGTGAAGGCATTTTGCCCGATGCGTTGGAGGCCGTTTGTGCTGCAGGCGGTGTCCGAGCCCTGGTGCTGGTCCCGACTCTCAACAATCCGACAGGTCATGTCACGGGCGCGGCCCGCAGGAGCGAGATAGCCGCGATTGCGGCACGTTATAATATCTTCGTCATCGAAGATGAGGTCTATCGCCCGTTGATCGAGGAAGACCTGCCGTCGATCACTGAGATGCTGCCCGACCTCGGCTTCTTCGTCACGAGCTTCACCAAAGCGGTGCTGACTGGGTTGCGCGTTGGCTATCTCGTTGTTCCACCCGCCTATTCCATTCGCGCCGCCTCGATCCTGCGTGTGTCGAGCTGGAGCGGGACCTATCTGACCGGCGAAATCGCCACGCGTTGGGTCGAGAACGGCACGGCTCAGCGGTTGGTCGAAATCCAGCGTGACGAAGCGCGAGCGCGCCAAGCTATCGCCAGTGAAATCCTCGGAGACCATATCGCCTCCAGTCATCCGCTCTCGCTCTGCGCCTGGCTCAAGGTTCCGCCGTACTGGACCGAGGACGGGCTGGTCCGTTCACTGACCAACCAGAATGTCGCGGTCACGCCGTCCGAACCCTTCATTGCCGGCCCTGGCCATGGCGGCGGCATTCGCATCTGTCTGGGCGGACGCATGAACCATGCAAGCCTGGCCAGGGCACTGACGATCGTACGGCAGGCCTTCGAGCAATTGCCACCGGTCTATGACATCGGTGCCATCGGGTAGAGTCCGCCCAAGACAATCATTGAATCATTACAATAAAATAATTGACATGATTTTACTTCGCTCTCAACATGACAATCATGAAGAGCGAATTCCTGTCCAGATCGACCGAGGAAAAGGTGCTGCCAGTCACGCTGGCGGACATCAAGCGGGCTGCCGCCCGCATCTTCGGCCGGGTGACGCGCACACCGCTCATCTACTCCGGTTCTCTGTCTGAGCGCACCGGTCAGCCCGTCCATCTCAAGCTCGAGACGCGCCAGCCGATCGGCGCATTCAAGCTGCGCGGCGCGATGAACGCGATCCTCTCGCTGGATGACGCGGCACGCAAGCGTGGTCTCGTCACTGCCTCGACAGGAAATCACGGTCGCGCCGTCGCCTATGCCGCACGAGAACTCGGCGTTCCCGCCACCATCTGCATGTCATCGCTTGTTCCCGCCAACAAAGTCGAAGCGATCCGCGCGGTGGGCGCCGAGATCCGCATCATCGGCACATCTCAGGACGATGCTCAGGTGGAAGCCGAGCGCCTGACCGAGAGCCGTGGCCTCACGCCGATCCCGCCCTTCGACGATGCGGACGTCGTTGCCGGTCAAGGCACGATCGGCCTCGAAATTGTCGAGGATCTTCCCGATTTCGCGACCGTGCTCGTGCCTCTTTCCGGCGGTGGTCTGGCTGGCGGCATTGCTGTTGCCATCAAGACCTTGAAGCCCCAAGCCCGCGTCATCGGCATATCGATGGAGCGTGGGGCGGCTATGCATGCGGCGATCGCCGCCGGCAAGCCTGTCGCGGTCCGCGAGGAGGAAACGCTGGCGGATTCGCTGGGCGGCGGCATCGGTCTTTCAAACCATGTGACCTTCACACTTTGCCGCGATCTGCTCGATGACATCGTCCTTCTCACCGAAGACGAGATCGCCGAGGGCATCCGCCATGCGGCGCGACAGGAGGACATGACCGTTGAGGGTGCCGGCGCGGTCGGCATTGCCGCCATCCTCGCAAACAAGATCGCAGTTTTCGGCCCTGCCGCTCTCATCATCTCAGGCGGCAACATTGACCCGACCCTGCACCAGAGAATCGTCGCGGAGGCTGCCACATGAGCCGCATCAGCATTTTGATGGAAAAAGACCTTCGCGCTGTCGTCAAGCTCGATGTCTCCGCGGTCGATTGTGTCGAGCAGGCCTTCGCTGCGCTCGCGACGAAAGCCGTTGCCATGCCGCCGATCCTGCGCCTCGACATTCCGGAGTTTCGTGGCGAGGTGGACGTCAAGACGGCCTATGTGCCGGGTTTCGACGGTTTCGCCATCAAGGTCAGTCCCGGATTCTTCGATAATCCCAAGATCGGCCTGCCGAGCCTCAACGGACTGATGATCCTGTTGAGCGCGAAGACCGGGCTGGTCGAAGCCCTTCTCCTCGACAATGGCTATCTGACGGATGTGCGCACGGCAGCGGCCGGTGCGGTCGCCGCACGCCATCTGTCGCGTGAAGACGCCAACGTTGCCACGATTTTCGGTGCAGGCATGCAGGCGCGACTGCAGCTAGAGGCTCTCATGCTTGTACGGCCGATCAAATCGGCCCGGATCTGGGCACGCGATCACGCAAAGGCCAAGACGCTTGCTTCCAATTTGGCTCGCGACCACGCGATCGAAGTCACCGCCATTGCCGATCCGCGTGAAGCCATCCGAGGCGCGGATATCGTTGTAACGACGACACCGGCAGAAAAGCCGCTCCTGATGGCCGAATGGCTTGAACCCGGTCAGCATCTGACAGCAATGGGGTCGGACACAGAGCACAAGAACGAGATCGACCCCGCCGTCTTTGCTCGCGCGACTTACGTTGCAGATCGGCTCTCGCAGACCCGCATTCTCGGCGAACTGCACCATGCCATCAAGGCCGGCGCAGTGACGCTGGACCAGCAGTTTGCCGAACTCGGAACCGTGATCGCCGGCACGGCGGTCGGTCGGTCGAGCGCAGACGAAATCACCTTCGCAGACCTCACAGGCACAGGCGTGCAGGACACTGCCATCGCCAATCTGGCACTTGCCCGCGCAAGAGACGCAGGAAGCGGCCGGACGATCGAAAACGACATCAAAATGGGAGATGCAGCGTGAGCGTGACGCTGAATTTTACGCGCGGGGAATATGCCGCGCGCTTGTCGAAGACCCGTCAGGCGATGGAAAAGGCGGGGATCGATCTCCTGATCGTCACCGATCCGTCCAACATGCACTGGCTCACCGGCTATGACGGTTGGTCCTTCTATGTGCATCAATGCGTTCTGGTGCCGCCGAGCGGCGAGCCGATCTGGTACGGTCGCAAGCAGGATGCCAATGGCGCCAAACGCACCGCCTATCTGAACCATGACAATATCATCGGCTACCCGGATCACTACGTCCAGTCGAACGAGCGCCACCCGATGGATCTCCTGGCGCAGATCATCGATGAGCGGAAATGGTCGAGCCTGACTGTCGGCGTCGAGATGGACAACTACTACTTCTCGGCCGCCGCCTTCGCGTCTCTGCAAAAGTATCTGCCCAATGCCCGCTTCAAGGATGCGGCGGGTCTCGTCAACTGGCAGCGCGCGGTCAAGAGCTCGACCGAGCTCGACTACATGCGCAAGGCGGGCAAGATCGTCGAGCTGATGCACAAGCGCATTGTCGAGGTCGTGGAGCCCGGCATGCGCAAATGCGATCTCGTCGCCGAAATCTATGACGCAGGCATTCGCGGGACGCATGAATTCGGCGGTGACTATCCGGCGATCGTGCCGCTGCTGCCATCGGGTGCGGACGCTTCCGCGCCACACCTGACCTGGGATGACAAGCCGATGCGCTCGGGCGAAGGGACGTTCTTCGAGATCGCCGGCGCCTACAAACGCTACCACTGCCCGCTTTCGCGCACCGTGTTTCTCGGCAAGCCGACCCAAGCCTTTCTCGACGCGGAAAAGGCGACGCTCGAAGGCATGGAAGCGGGCCTGTCCGCAGCAAGGCCGGGCAATAGCTGCGAGGACATCGCCAACGCCTTCTTCGCGGTTCTGAAGAAATACGGGATCATCAAGGACAACCGCACCGGCTATCCGATCGGTCTGTCCTATCCGCCGGACTGGGGCGAACGCACCATGAGCCTTCGCCCGGGCGACCGCACGGAACTGAAGCCTGGCATGACCTTCCATTTCATGACCGGTCTCTGGCTCGAAGACATGGGGCTCGAAATCACCGAAAGCATTGCGATCACCGAAACAGGCATGGAATGCCTGTCAAACGTGCCGCGCCAATTGTTCGTGAAGGGCTGATGGGATGCTGACCGGCACGCCTCGTCCCTCGCCAATCGCCCCTTCCGTCGATTTCGACGCGAAGGGCGTGCAGCACGGGCATTTGCGCCTACCCTACAGCCGCGATGACAGCGCCTGGGGTTCGATCATGATCCCGGTCTGCGTCATCGCCAATGGCGAAGGCCCGACCGCACTTCTGACCGGCGCCAATCATGGCGACGAATACGAAGGTCCGGCCGCCCTCTTCGAGTTGGCGCGGTCGCTCGATCCTTCGGAGGTCAACGGACGCATCATCATAGTCCCGGCGCTCAATTACCCTGCGTTCCGGGCCGGTACACGCACATCGCCGATCGATCGCGGAAATCTGAACCGCAGCTTTCCAGGTCGCCCGGATGGCACGGTAACGGAGAAGATCGCCGATTACGTGACACGTCACCTGATCCCGCTCGCCGACATTGTGCTCGACTTCCATTCCGGCGGCAGGACGCTCGACTTCCTGCCCTATGCCGCAGCCCACGAACTGCCCGACAAGGCGCAGGAGGCGCGCTGTTTCGATGCCGTTGCGGCTTTCGCTGCCCCCTATTCAATGAGGATGCTGGAGATCGATGCTGTCGGCATGCTCGATACGACGGTCGAGGAAATGGGAAAGACCTTCGTGACCACCGAGCTCGGCGGGGCGGGCACGGCAAGCGCGCGTACGATCGAGATCGCGCGGAAGGGCAGCCTCAATCTCCTGCGCCATGCCGGAATACTGACGGGCGCGCCAGACGCTCGGCCGACCCGCTGGCTGGATATGCCATCGGACGACTGCTTCACCTTTGCCGAGGACGACGGACTTATCGCCTTTGCCCTTGATCTGGGCGAGCCGGTCAAAAGGAACGAAATCGTCGCCCGTGTGTATTCCGTCGGGAAGACAGGCGTTGCGCCAATCGAATACCGCGCCGCCATGGACGGCGTGCTCGCGGCCCGCCATGTGCCCGGCCTGATCAAGGCCGGCGACTGCCTTTCCGTCATCGCAACGATCACGGAGAAAACCTGACCAGACGAAAGACGTGAGATCCGAAAACGGACCACAAGACCTTAACCAGAGGAGAATTCGAATGCGCATCTCAAAAACCATTTGCCTTTCCGCGCTTGCGCTCGGCATCGGCGTCACATCGGCCAGCGCACTGACCGTCGAAGAGGCCAAGAAGCAGGGATTTATCCGGGCCGCCACAGCCAACGAGGTCCCCTATTCCTATATGCAGCCGGACGGCACCTCTGCCGGCATCGGCCCCGATGTTGCCAATGCCGTCCTGAAATCCATGGGCATCGAGGAAATCAACTGGACGGTGACGCCCTTCGGCACGCTCATCCCGGGCCTTAAGGCGCGTCGCTTCGACTTTGCTGCCGCAGAGCAGAACATTTCCCCCGAGCGTTGCAAGCAGGTCGCCTTTACGGAACCCAACTCGTCCTACGGCGAGGGACTGCTGGTCAAAAAGGGCAATCCGAAGGGTCTGACAACCTATGCCGACATCGCCAAAGACCCGTCCTTGAAAGTTGCGGTGGTTTCGGGCGCAAACAATGTCGACTTCCTGCGCGCCGTCGGCGTCAAGGACGACCAGATCGTCTTCATTCCGGCGAATGCCGATGCGATCCCAACTGTACAGAGCCGCGTCGATGCCTATGCGGCCACCGAGCTGACGGTCTCCGCGCTCGCCAAGGATCAAGCCAATGTCGAGCAGGTCGCGCCGTTCAAGGACCCGATCGTCAAGGAGGCACCGGTCCGCAACTACGGCGGCTTTGCCTTCCGTCCGGAAGACAAGGAATTGCGCGACGCGTTCAACACTGCGCTTGTCGCGTTCCGAAAGACGGACGACTACAAGAAGATCCTCATGAAGTACGGTCTGTCGGAACAGAGCATTGCGGCAGCAGCTGAGAAGAACGTCGCCGATCTCTGCGCCGGGAAGTAACGACAAAGGCGCCCGGTCCCGGACCGGGCGCCACCTGCTTTCATTCGGAGAGAATGCCAGATGAGCTGGACAGCCTATCTTTCCATGATTTGGCACGGCGCTATCGTGACGATGACGATCACCGTGGCAGCGATCGTCTGTGGCGCGCTGCTCGCCTTCGTCTTCGGCATCCTGCGTGTCGAGGGAGGACCGCTCCTGTCGGCCGTCGCGCTGTGTTACACGGAAGTATTTCGCGGGACGTCGCTGTTCGTTCAGCTGTTCTGGTTCTATTACGCGCTGCCATTGGTCGGCCTGAGTTTCGATCCGATCACCACCGGCATCCTGGTATTGGCCGCCCATGTCGGCGGCTATGGCGCCGAAATCGTCCGCGGGGCGCTCCTGTCGGTCTCCGTGCAGCAGCTGGAAGCCGCCCGGGCCTTGAATTTCAACCGCGTCCAGACGCTCTTTCGCATTTCGCTGCCGCAGGCCGTTGTCGAGATGATGCCGGCCTTCGGCAACCTCGCCATCGAAACGCTGAAGCTGTCCTCGTTGGTCTCGTTGATCTCGATTGCCGACCTTACCTTCGCAGCCCAATCCATCCGCAACATCACGCTGGATAGCGCCAGCGTCTATTCGGTCACGCTCGTGTGCTACTTCGCCATGTCGCTTGTCCTGATGGCAGCCGTTCGCGTGATCGAGCACTTTGTACGACGCGGCGATGTCTTTCCCCGCGGCGGCCATTCGTAAGGATAGCAATGATGTATGGTTACGAGTGGGACACAACGACCTGGGTCACTTACACGACCTCGATCCTCCCGATCATCCTGATCGGGTTGACGGTCACATTGAAGGCAGCCGCTGCCGGCTTCGGGATTGCGCTGGTGCTCGGCCTGGTGTTCGCTCTGCTGCGTCGCAGCCGCATCATAGCAATCTCCTGGACAACCGCGCTCATCGTCGAGTTCCTGCGCGACACGCCGCTTCTGGTGCAGCTGTTCTTTCTCTACTACGTGCTGCCCGATTTCGGTGTCGTGCTGCCCGCGTTCCTCACCGGCGCATTGGCGCTCGGTCTGCAATATGCGGCCTATACGTCGGAAGTCTATCGCGGCGGCATCGAAGCCATACCACGCGGGCAGTGGGAAGCAGCAACCGCGCTCAACCTGTCGCGCATGCAGACGTATCGCGATGTCGTCATTCCGCAGACTGTTCCGCGCATCGTGCCGGCCATGGGCAACTATCTCGTCGCCATGATCAAGGAAACGCCGGTTCTTTCCGTCGTGACCGTTCTCGAAATGATGGGGCTTGCCAACATGATCGGCGAGCGCACGTTCGAATACCTTGTGCCGCTGACCCTTGTCGGCGTGATCTTCCTTCTCCTGACGCTGATCTGCTCGGCCGGCCTCCACCGCTTGCAGAGAGCTCTTCCCAAAGCAGGAATACCCTTGCGATGACCAATACCTCCGAGCAACCCATTATCGAATTTCGCGACGTCACCAAGCGTTTTGGTATTCTGACCGTACTCGACAACTTCAATTTTAGTGTTGCGAAAGGCGAAAAGGTCACCCTGATCGGCCCATCCGGCTCCGGTAAATCCACGGTTTTGCGCATCCTGATGACGCTCGAGCCGTTCCAGGAGGGCACGCTGACCCTGGCCGGTACGTCCTACCACGAAGCGGGCGGCAAAGGTTCTTTCCAAGCTTCGGAAAAGCACCTGCGCCAGATCCGCAATCACGTCGGCATGGTCTTTCAGAGCTTCAATCTCTTTCCTCATATGACGGTCCTTCGTAACGTTGTCGAAGCGCCCGTACGGGTACTGGGAATGGCGCGAGCGGAAGCGGAAGCACGTGCGATTGAACTGCTGCAGATGGTGGGGCTGGCCGATAAGAAGGACCACTATCCGGTACAGCTTTCCGGCGGGCAACAGCAGCGCGTGGCGATTGCCCGTGCGCTTGCCATGCGTCCACGCGTTCTGCTTTTCGATGAGCCGACCTCGGCGCTCGATCCACAACTGGTCGGCGAAGTGCTGTCCGTCATCCGCGGACTGGCACATGAACATGATCTGACCATGCTGCTCGTCACCCATGAAATGCGCTTTGCCCGAGAAGTATCGGATCGCGTCTGTTTCTTCGATAAGGGTCGCATTTGCGAACAGGGCGCGCCGGACAAGATATTCGGTTCGCCGCAAGCGGAGAGGACACGCGAATTTCTGTCATCCGTCCTTGGATGATCAGAAAATCGAGCGGCCGGCTATGCAAGCGGAAGGCGACAACAAAGCGACGGAACGAGCGCCGCCCGCGTCACTCGTCAGCATTTGTTTTTGAGCGCTGGATCAGGCGGCCTGTCCCCTCCGCAAGCCGCCGACATCAGCTTGACGGTGTCGCACAGGGTTGGAGCGCCTGCCAATCCCGCCGACCGTCACGAGGGAGAGGACAATGCCACTCCCTCATCGACGTCGTCACAAAGTGGCAACCGCCCAGCAGATGAGCGGACCGTCTTCGGGGTCGCTCCTTCGCCCCGTCGGTGAAAAGCCGTTGCGCTCCAGCACGCGCTGGGAGGCAACGTTGGCGACGGCCGTTTCTGCAGACACGCTTTTGACTCGAGGGTCGCTGCGCGCCCAGTCCAGCAGTTCCGCGACGGCTGCGGTCGCCATCCCCCGGCCTTCACGCGAGGGCGCGACGCCGTAACCGATATGCAGTTCGCCGTTTTCAGGAGGTCTGATGATCGAGCAGAGGCCGACGACCTCGTCGCCATCCACGATCATCCAGGCAGACGGAGTGAAATCGGCCGCGATGGCGCGGTTCAGATCGGAGAGCATGCGCAGGACCTCCCGCGGTGCGATGGCGCTATCCTGCAGGAGACGGAGGCCCGACGGCACAACGCCATCGGCGAGCGCGTCGAAGGCGCTCGATGTAAGGGAAATGATCATGAGTTTCTCAGCTTGGAGATGACGCCTTTCGAAGGCGATCATTGGCCGAGACGCGCTTGAGCTTCAGCCTTGGGCTAGGCAGCGGGCTGAAATCTCCGGCGACACGGCCGGCGAATTGCAGGTGAGGCGGGCGGCAAGCATAGGCATCTCCAAGAGTTGATCATCGGTACCAGCGGCACACTGCGCATGCAAGCCTGCTGCAGCCTGGTTTATCGCGGATGCCGTCGCCCACCTGGGGGCTTATGTCATCGTTTGCCGGCCTTCTTCTCTTTCATGTCATCCGGAAGGACATGCATTCTCGATGCATGTGCCGCCGCCACGAAGGCTTGGCGTGCAATTTCCGGATCGAGATAGAGCTGCATGGCATCCATCGAGGTCGCGAGCGCATGGTGGAATGCGGCGGGATCGTTTTCGAGATGCGGCCACTTTTCGCTCAGCAGAAAAGCGGCGAGATCCTCGACGCTATGGGCCTGACGATATTTCGCCGCGCCGTCGATCTCGACGTGAAGCGGGCGGATCGGTGTCGAGCTGTGAAGATTGTCCATGACGCAGTACCTCTCGATGTCTCGACCGATTCACATGGGACGGGAATCAAATGAGTCGAGTCGCAGGTCGCAGAATCAGCGCCTTGGCGCCGCTGGCTCATTCCCAATTGAAGCTTGATCATTTTGCCCGTTTCCGGCTCGGCGCTGCACCTTTGGACTAATCCCCCACAAACGTGACCGTTTCGGCGAGCGGAACTCGACCCGTCCGGGGATAGCTGACGGTGGGGTCCTCGTATCCGATCGACATGCCGCAGTAGAGGATCAGCCCGTCCGGGGGCGATAGGATCTCCGCGACAGACTCGCGAACCTGCGACCACGCCATCTGCGGGCAACTGTGCAGGCCTTCGGCGCGGAGCAGCAGCATGACTGTCTGAAGATACATGCCGACGTCGGCCCATTGAGGTCGCCCTAGGTCGCGGTCGATGTAGCAGAATAGGGCGGCGGGTGCGCCGAAACAGTTCCAATTGGCAATGGCTGCGCGCTGGCGCGCCTCCCAGTCTTCACGTGCAATGCCGAGCGCGCTGTAGCGTTCTCGTCCGAAAGCTGACCGGCGATCCGCATACGGGGACTTCAGCGAGGACGGGTACATCTCGTACTGTCGCTCGTCCCACGGATCGCCATGGGCGACGCGCTCGACAGCGGATGTCTTGAGCTCGACCAGGGGCGCGCCGGTAATGACGTAAGTGTTCCACGGCTGGATGTTCGATCCGGATGGCGCCCAAGAAGCCGCGTCGAGCACGCGCTCCAGTATCTCCCTCGATACAGGCTCGTCTTTGAACCCTCGCACAGACCGGCGGCTAGTCACTGCCTCATACACATCCATGACGTTTTCCTCCGTGCTGCCGGCATTCGCGTCGCTCCAATGCCGCGGGGTCTAATTGCGCGCCTCCCAGACCCACAGACAACCCAAACTTAGTGTCTATATCCTTCGCACGCGCGGCTTTGCCGCTTTTGGAAAGTACCCGCAGGACGCAATAGGGTAGGTACGAAGAAGGCTGCGCGAAACCGGCCTTCCTCGACTTCGCTTACAGGCGGCTCACTTATCGGCCGCGCCGAATGCGACCTCGCCGCCTCATCGAAACATGACTTCGGCGTCCGTCACGGGGCATGCCGTTGCAATGAGCGGATACGAACGAGCAACCCCATGTGCGGAATCCAGGTTGCAGGTTACGGTCCTAACCGTCTGTCCGTCGTTCAACTGTCAGCGCCATAGGCATCGCCCAACTTGCACTGCCAAGAGGCCACCGCAGCAGCCGCACCTCGTCGCCTTCGACCTGCGCCTCCCATCGCGCATAGAACTTTCGCTGAAATCCCGTCAAACGCACGCTCTGGCAAGCGATCGGGCCACCGTCAAAATTCAGAGCAACCTTTAGGTTCAACGGCGAGTCTTTCAGGAAATCGGCAAGGCCGGTGAGCGAGAAGAAGGCCTCCTTTGTGGTGCCGATGATCACGCGCCCATCGTTGTCCTTGGCGACAAAAGTCCGATTGGCAAGCCACCGGCTTTTGACTGGCACATGCGTCTGACCGTCGGCGCCGAGCAACAGGGGATAGGACACCATTGCGTTGGTCGCCCCTTGAAAAGCCGTTTGCCAT
This sequence comes from Rhizobium sp. 05N49, assembly GCF_056396805.1. Classification (NCBI taxonomy): domain Bacteria; kingdom Pseudomonadati; phylum Pseudomonadota; class Alphaproteobacteria; order Hyphomicrobiales; family Rhizobiaceae; genus Rhizobium; species Rhizobium sp. 05N49. The sequence continues at coordinate 106,126 of NZ_JBFTME010000008.1, read as the reverse complement.
GATTGTGCAGACAGACCCTTGATATCCGCAAAGCCTTCGCCGGAGACGAAGGCTCCTGCCTTGGCGTCATAGTCCGCCGGTCCCATTGGCACGCCGTCGCTGAGGATCGGCGTGTCAGGCTCGCCCTTGTGATCGTAGTAGCTGCCGTTAACGATCAGCACCGCCTGTGGGACCGCCTTCTCCCATTCGTCGATCCCTCGGTCGCCGGCAGACGCATTCCTCGCCACGAACCGATACAGCATGGGATCGATCCGATTGAGCAGGATGGTATCGATTTCGTGGCCGCCGACCATGACGGGAAGTTCCGCCACCTCGAAGCCCTTCTCGGCTTCGCGCCAAATGACTTGACCGGCTGTTGCGACCGGCTCGGGATTGGTCAGAGACAGCTGCATGGCGGGAGACAAGCGCGGATCGTTGGCTTTAACGCTGATCCAGTAGGTCCCGCCCCTTCGCAAAATCACATTGAAGCCGTAAGCGCCGGACCGATCCCATAACCACGCGGAACCTCCCATCACGACGATCGAAGCAGCAGCGATGACCGCAATGAAGATCCTGGCTCTCAACGACATACGGGTCCCTTGGCCTCAAAAACCATTGTTAGCTGCTCGGCAAAGCTGCTTCAGCGATGGAACTGCTGTTTCAAGGAAAGCTTTTTGGTGGCAAATTCAACTAAAGCGCGGCCCGGCGTGCGATCTCGTTTTTGTCCTCAGCCGCCCGAGATACTCCCGATAGCCGAAGCGCCCCGCAGAAGGCACGAAAATCGAGCCAGCATCTCACCTGCTAACCCTGAGATTCGATAGTGAGTTGCCAATCTGCTTGAAGGCGGATTGCAACGCTGCGGTGCTAGGCGAGTTGAAGTAAAATGCGTTCTGGCTCGCGCAACCACGCAGGAGATTCTGCGTACTGGTGCCGGGATTGTTGAACGCGATCGTGTAGACGATAACGCCGGCATTCTTCATGGCCGTGCAAACCTTGCTCAGTCGATTGTTGAGTTCGGTCACTGCCGTGCTGGAATTGCTGGTTCCGAGATTTTTGTCGGCAAGCCAGCCATAGGCGCTGTAGACCTGCTCTGACATCGTGTTTGCACCGTCGGTCATGATTACCGCCGCCTTGCTCATATGCGGCGTGTAATAGTCCAGCGGAAGCTTGTATGTCGTCATGTCGCCACCCCAAAGACCGCGCCACTTGGGTGAGAGCATCCGCCATCCCCAGACGGCTCCGAAGTTGACGTGCGTATTGCCGACCGCCTTCATGGCGTTAATCGCGGAAACGACCTTCGCCTTTTCGGGTGTCAGCCGCGTGACTTCGGCCGGGCAGTTCTTGTTCGGACCGTTCGTTTCATCGAGCGTCGCGTCATAAGTCTTCTTGCCCTTGCTGTTGACGCTGATCCAGTCGTTGCCATCGCTGTCTTCCCAGTAGTAGGGCACAATTGGATTGGTGGACGGCACTGCGTCCGAGACATCGTCCACGGTTGCGCTCTGCGCCTCGACACATCCACCCCACGAGGTTGTTCCCCAGTCGAGCGCGGCGAGCGATCCCGCCTGCAGCCAATCCGTGTGCGCCTTTCCGACATTGACCGTCTGCGAGAAAGGAACGATTCCGACATAGAGGTTTTCGGCAATGGGCTTGTCGCCATAGAGAATGTCGACGAGCGTGTTGGCAGCACTCTTGAGGCTGGTAATACCTGAGCCGGCCATAGAGCCGGTGTTGTCCAGCACCAGCGCCAGTTCAAGGCCACTCGTCGAACGCTCGATCACGCTCTCTGCGCTGGTGCTGATCGTCTGGATACCGAGAATCTTCATGAGCGATGCCGGTGCGCTGGCGCTCGCCTTTACGGTCAGTGTCTTGTTGTCGCTCGAGATCGTCCAGGTGAGACCGTCGAGCGTCGCGCCGATCTGCCCGTCTCCGAAGTTAGCCACCGTGAACTTGCGCAGTTGGACATCGATCGTCGCGGTGTCGAGCTTGGCAACGGTAGACAGCGCTCCCGCGTCGATCGAACGCTGCAGCGTCGAATGCAAGAGCATCAGCCGGGCGGCATCGATGCCGAAGCCGGTAGCACCGATCAGTACGAGACTGACGATGCCAACGAATGGCAATACCGCGCCATCTCTGTCCCGGCAAAAACCCGTGATCATGGATCCCAATCCCATTGGATCAATCTTTCTTGCAGCTAGCATCCGGGCGCGCTTGTGAGGCTACCGAGACGGGGACGGAAAACCGCTGTCTCATAGAGTTGCGGTTCGATGGAGATGAAGTTCGAGAATATCGGCGTATGCCGGTAAAAAACCTCGGCGACGATAACGTTGTCGGTAGCGTCTAGCGTGAGGTTACCGGGCAGCGTCGCCGCCTTGTTCACGATGCCGATCTTGCTCGTGCTCGGAAGTGCGCCGCCCTTACATTGCCAGGCCACGATAGAAGTGGCTCCCCCCGTACGCGATACCGAGGACAGGATCACATAACCGTTCTTGCCGAAGTCGTCGGTTCCCATGATCTCGGACGTGACCGTGAATATCGATGCAACGTCGGAGGCGGTCAGAGTCTCGTAGCGGGAAACCGCGTCGGCGACCGTGGACGCCATCTGCGAGGCCTGGAAATGAGATCGCGCATAAAGGGCGATTTCGCCCCCGCCGCAAAAGAGCAGCAGCAACACAGGCATTATGATGGCCATCTCGATTCCGGCAACGCCGTTGTCATCGTGCACAAGGCGACGGATGAGGAGAACCCACTCTCTGGCCGCACGGCATACGATCTCAATAGGGCTCATTCTGGACCACCGCTGTTGCCGTCAGTTCAACGGTGCCGTTGTTGCCGATGAGCCGATTGAGAAAAGGTGTGTGGAACGACCAGGGATAGGTCACCGTGTAGATAACGACCTGTGCCGTGCCACCATAGCCGCTGGCGCCCTGGTCCTTGTCATAGACGCCGTTACCGTTGACGTCCGTAAAGTTCTCGCCGTTGTCTCTGACACCATTGCCATTCTTATCGATAAAAGGCTCCGGCTTTTTCAGAGCGTCAAAGCTCTTATAGGAGAGGCTCGTGATAACGAGCTTGTCGGCATCCATTATGACGCCAGCTTCAGATCTGATTTTCTGCTTCACGGTCGCGTCCTGAGTGGACTTTTCCGAGATGAAGCCCGTCCTGCCTGTTCTTGCAGCGTCATAAGTCGCGTTCTTCAAAAGGATGTCGGCGGCAAACGCGATTCCCGTCTCGATAATGGCGAACATGATGAAGATCAGGATGGGGGCAATGATCGCGAATTCAACGGCAGTGGCGCCCTCTTCAGACGCACGAAATCGTCCGATCGCGAGACCTCTCAAAACACACCTCATCCACCGAATTATTCAACCTGAGGAAGCAGTATCGCCGGAATGTTCACAACGTTCTAAAAGAAACGATCACATTTTATGCAACCAAGGCTTAGCACTATAAAACTGCGTTTCCCGGATAGGCTTTGCTGAACCGATAGGGGAAACTGACCGATGTTTGACGAGGGTGTCGCTGGGTGCCGGCCTCACCGCATACCCGAAAAACGTAGGCCGATGACGAAGTCGTTTTGCAAATGCCGCCAGCCATGAATGCTTCGCTGCGACTGATGCCACAAACAGGGGCTGGAGCAACAGGGAATCCTGCTCCTACCCTAGCTCCTTGACCTAAATCCGTTGGGTTCGCATTGATGATATCTTGGCCAGACTGCGAGCAGCCTGGCTTGATGATAGATCCTGGATGAATGATGTCATCGGTGGCACTGCTTTCGATATGAGGACGAAAGCTGGCCGTCGACCATTTCACATGATGTCCAAGCCGACCCGCAAAAAGCACAGCGCCATGACCGTGTCATTGATCCAGTGGCACAGGCTTAGTGGGCCGTTCCCCCGCTAGGGCGAAGAAGCAAAGCCATAGCTCACGGAGCGATGCCGRCACGCAGTTTCAGCGCCAGATCCGGGCTGTCCGAGGTCAAGCTGCCGATGCCGCGTTCCAGCCAGTGGTGGATGCCGGGCTCGTCGTTGAGGGTCCAGACGCAGAGCCGTTCCATCGGCAGCCGGCTGCGGATCAGGTCCCATTCCGCTTCCATCAGCCCGTGATGGATGGCGATGATCTCCACCAGTTCGTCCACGCGGTCGATGAAGGCGGCAAGCCCGCCCTGCTTTTCGGCCCAGACGGCATTGACGGAAACGAGGCGCGAAACATCAGCCGCATGCAGGCGGCAATCCTCCAGCACCGACGTATCGAAGGAGGTCAGGTAGGAACGTTCGCCGACGCCGAAGCGCGAAAGCTCGGCTGCGACGCGTGCGGCGATATCAGGATAGGGCGTGCCGGTCTCGTCGATCTTGATCTCGACATGCAGGTCAATGCCCTTGTTTGCGGCAAGCACGCCGAGCACGTCGGCGAGCGTCGGGATCGCCTCGTCCGTACCTTTCAGCAGGGTCGCCTTGCGGGCCTCCACCGACAGGTCCTGCACCGGGCCAGCGCCTTCGGCAGTGCGCTCCAGTGTGGCGTCGTGGATGACGACGAGCTCGCCCGATCGCGTCAGGTGCACGTCGAATTCGATGGCGTCGACGCCCAGCGTGATCGCGTTGCGGAAACCAGTGAGCGAGTTTTCGGGCCAGAGGTTGCGGGCGCCGCGATGGCCGGTGATGAGCGTCATGGAAATTCCTTCAGTATATTGATTTCACAGCACTAGCGGATCGTCGGGTCGAGCTTGTCGCGCAACCAGTCGCCGACGAGCGAGATCGAAAGCGTCGTCAGCATGATCACGGCGGCGGGCGCCAGCATGATCCAGGGCGCTCGCGTCAGATATTCGCGTCCGAAGCCCACCATGTTACCGAGGCTGGTTTCGGGCGGCTGCACGCCGAGGCCGAGGAAGGAGAGCCCGCTTTCCATCAGGATGATTTCCGGGAATGTGAGGGTCATGGAAACGATCAGCGTCGAGGCAACGTTCGGCAGGATATGATGCAGGTAGACGCGCGAAGGCGTGGCACCGAGCTGCACCACAGCCGCCGCATAGCCCTGGGCGCCGGCGGAGATCGCAAGGCCGCGGGCGATGCGCGCATAGCGCTCCCAGCCGTAGAAACCCATGAGGCACACGAGCAGCAGCATGGAGGAACCGAAAAAGGCCAGCACTGCCAGCGACATAATGAGGAAGGGAAGAGCGGCCTGGAAATCGGCGAGCATCAGGACCAGATGCTCCACGAACCCGCGGAACCGCGCCGCGAGGAACCCGAGCAGTGTGCCGAAGAGCGCCGAGAGGATCGTCGCGCCGAAGGCGATGACGAGCGACACCCGGATCGACTGGATGAGGCGCGAAAGTACGTCGCGGCCGAGTTCGTCGGTGCCGAGCAGATGCTTAAGCCCGCCCGGCGCCGAAAGCCGGCTGCCGAGATCCATGGCGGTGATGTTGAACGGGCGGATATAGTCGGCAAACACGGCGGTCAAGACCATTGCCGCAAGCCACAGCAGACCGAAGGCCACCGACAGCGGGACGTTGCGGCGCAGGAAGGAGATGAGCCGGTTGGGCTTTCCGGAAGCCGGCGTTGCGGCGAGATCGACAGTAGCCATCGGTTTTCTCCTAATGTCCGGCCGCATGCGAACGAAGGCGCGGATCGAGCCAGCCGTAGAGCAGGTCGACGACGAGGTTCGATACGACCATGGCGACGGCGATGATCAGCAGGATGCATTGCACGACCGCGAGATCGCGATTGGTGACCGAGACTACCAGCAGGCGGCCGATGCCGGGCCAGGAAAAGATCGATTCCACCACGACTGCACCTGCAATCAGCGAACCGACCATGAAGCCGACGATTGTGACGATCGGCACTGCCGCATTGGGCAATGCATGGTTCCAGACCACGTCGCGCCATGTCAGCCCCTTGGCCGAGGCGGTGCGGATATAGGGCTGGCCCATCACCTCGATCATGGCGCTGCGCGAAAAGCGGGCGAGGATGCCGATGCCGCCGATGCTCATCGTCAGCGTCGGCAATATGCCGTGCATCCAGGTATCCTGCCCGCCCGAGGGCAGCCAGCCAAGGATGACCGAGAAGATCAGCACGAGCAGCAGACCCATGACGAAGGAGGGAATGGTAAAGCCAAGGACGGCAAGCAGGATGACGCCACGGTCGGAAAAACTCTGCCGGTGCAGCGCAGCATAGACGCCGGAGGGAATGCCGAAGATGAGCTTGAGGATGAGCGCCGGGATGGTCAATTGCAGCGTCGCCGGCACGCGTTCCAGCACGAGGTTCAGTGCGGACGCCTTGTCGCGCATCGAGACGCCGAAATCGCCGGTAAAGATCGACTTGATATAGGCGAGATATTGAATCCACAGCGGCTGGTCGAGGCCCCATGCCTTGCGGAAGGCATCGACCGCCTCCTTCGGCACATCAGGCCCGAGCATGACAGTTGCGGGATCGCCCGACATGCGCAGCACGACGAAGGCGAAGGTGACGACCGCCATGATGGTCAGGAGAGCACGGAACAGGCGCACGAGAACGAAACGGATCATGGACCCCCCCCCTATGCCGCGACCGGCGTGGTTTCGCCCGCCACGACATGGCAGGCCGCGGTACGGCCCCCGCCGATATCTTTGAGTTCCGGCACGACGGAACGGCAGATCTCCCGCGCCAGCGGACAGCGTGGGTGGAAGGCGCAGCCGGAGGGGCGGCTCGCCGGGTTCGGCGGCTCGCCCTGCAGGACGACACGGCCTTCGAGCGGCTTGCCGGGAACGGGCACGCTGGATACCAGCGCCTTCGTATAGGGATGCTGCGGGACGCGGAAGATAACGTCGGAAGAAGCCTCCTCGACGATGCGGCCGAGATACATGACCGCGACACGGTCGGCGATGTTGCGCACCACCTTCAGGTCGTGGCTGATGAAGACCATGGCGATGCCGTTTTTCTCTTGCAGATCGCGCATCATGTTGACGACCTGCGCCTGGATGGAGACATCGAGCGCCGACACCGGCTCATCGCAGACGAGCAGCTTCGGCCGCGACGCGAGCGCCCGGGCGATCACGGCGCGCTGGCGCTGGCCGCCCGATAGCTCGTGAGGATAACGATCGGCCTGGTCCGGGCGCAGGCCGACGGCCCTCATCAGTTCCGTCACCCGGTCAGTCTGGTGCTCTTTGGGAATGAGCTTGTGGATATCGAGCGGCTCGGCGATCTGCCTGGCAATCGTCACGCGGCGGTCGAGTGCGGCGAGCGGGTCCTGGAACACAAGCTGCATCCTCGCGCGCAGTGCCCGCCATTCCGCGGAGTTTCGCACCGGCATCGGCTGCCCCTGAAAGCGCACACTTCCTTGCTGCGCATCATCGATGCCGAGCAGCATCCGCCCGAGCGTCGATTTGCCGGAGCCGGATTCACCGACGATGCCGAGCGTTTCTCTCGCCACGACCGAGAGCGAAACGCCGTCGACGGCGCGTACCAGCGCCGGGCGGCCGAACAGCCCGTGACGGATCTGATAGATGCGGACGAGATCATGGGCTTCGATGAGCGGCGTCATTGCAGCAGGCCCTCGGCGATACGGGACGACCGGGTCTCGACGGCAGCCGCGACAGGAACCGGCCGTACGCAGGCGAGCTTGCGGCCGCCATCGAGCGAAACGAGCGGCGGCTGCTCGCTGCGACAGGCCTCGACGGCGCGCGGACACCGCGGCGAGAAGGAACAGCCCTCCGGCAGATGTTTCGGATTGGGAACGGTTCCGGGAATGGGGATCAGCCGTTCGCGGCCGCCGTCGAGGCGCGGAATGGCATCGAACAGGCCGCGCGTATAGGGGTGGCGCGGCTCGGAGAAGAGCTGTTCGACACTGCCCTCCTCCACGATGCGTCCGGCGTACATGACGCAGACGCGCTCGCAGACCTGGCTGACGGCGCCGAGATCATGGCTGATGAAAACGGTCGCCATGCCTGTTTCGGCACGCAGACGGATCAAGAGATCGAGGATCTGCGCCTGGATCGTCGCATCGAGCGCGGTGGTCGGTTCATCGGCAATCAGAAGGTCGGGCTGGCCGGCCAGCGCCATCGCAATCATCAGGCGCTGGCACTGGCCGCCGGAAAATTCATGCGGATAGAGATCGAAGCGGCGGCGCGAATCGGGAATGCCGACCATATCGATCAGCCGCAGCGCCTCGGCCTTTGCCGCCTCGCCGCGCAGGCCGCGATGGACCGACAACGCCTCGGAAATCTGCCGCCCGATGCGCAGCACCGGATTGAGCGAGCTGGACGGGTCCTGAAAGATCATGGCGATGCGGCTGCCGCGCACGCTTTCGAGCACCTCGCGCGATCCGCCGATGAGTTCGCGACCTTCGATTTGCACTGAGCCGGAAACGCGGGCCTTGCCGGGCAGCAGGCCGAGGGCCGCGAGCCACGTGACCGACTTGCCGCAGCCGGATTCGCCGACGAGGCCGAGCGCTTCGCCTTTGCCGACATCGAGATCGATGCCGTGGAGAACCTGCACGCCGTCGAAGGCGACCGTCAGGTCACGCAGTTCCACGAGATTGGAGCCGGTCGCGCCCATCTTTCATCCCCGCTTTTCGCTTGCACCAAAAAGACGATCTCCGGCAGCGCGTCAGCCGCCGGAGACCGGAGTGACGAACCGATCAGATCGACCAGTTTGCGGCGCGGAAGTCCATGGCGAAGGCCGGAGCGGCCTTCCACTTCAGCGAGGACTTCATGCCGGTGAAGACGGCATTCTGGTGCAGGACCTGATAGACCGGGTCCTCGCGCTCGCAGATTTCCAGCATGCGGGCGATGGCCTTCTTGCGCTGTGCACGGTCGGTGGAGGTTTCCATGACGACGGCGAGCTTGTTCATCTCCTCGTTCGTCCAGTCCTTCTTCTGCTGCACTTCGCCGTTCGGGCCGAACTGCACGATCATCGGCGTGATCGGATCGTTGATCGTGTTGGAGGCCGACCAGTCGCGCACGCCCTTGACACCTGCCGGGTCGTGGATCTGTGCCCAGTTTTCCTTCATCTCGATCTCGACGTTGAGGCCGACCTGCTTCCACATCTCGACCATGATCTGGCCGTTGGCCGTCTGGTTCGTGTAGTAGTTGTTGAGCAGGCGGTAGGGGATCGCATCGCCCTTGTAGTTGGCCTGCTTGAGGAGGTCCTTGGCGAGATGGGGATCGTAAGCCGGGGGCGCCCAGCCTTCGATGAACATATCACCGGTACGGAAGGATTCGAACTGCAGGCCGGCCGGGATGACCGTCTTGCCGGCCCAGAGTGCATCGATGATCGCCTGGCGGTCGATGGCATGGGTCATGGCACGGCGAACCAGCGGGTTGGCGAGGATCTCATTCTGGGTGTTGAAGACCGAAATGCGGTGGTTCCAGATCGTCGAGTTCTGGATCTCGTAACCAGGAGCGGCCTGAACGGCGGCGATCTGATCCGGCGGCAGGTCGCAGGCGAAGTCGTATTCGCCGGACAGCAGGCCGTTGACGCGCGAGGCGACCTCAGGAACTTCCACGAAGCGGATCTGCTCGAGCGGCGGGCGGCCGCCCCAATATTCGTCGAAGGCGACGAGCGTCAGCGAAACGTCCGGCTTGTACTCGGCGACCATGTAGGGGCCGGTCGTGATCGGCTTGCGCGACCATTCCGTGAAGGTTGCTGCTTCATCCCAGGCGCGGCGGTTGGTGATCTGGCTACCGCCGGAATAGAGGCGGCCTTCCAGCGTCACGTCGGGCGTGGCGTTGTGCAGGCGCACGGTGTACTTGTCGACGATCTCGATACCGGCGAGCGCCGGCCACAGGCGACGTCCGACGCCGGGAACGGTTGCGGGCAGTTCCTTGGCGGTCGCAGGCTTGTGGTCGGCTTCGAAAATGGTCTTGCCGCCGGCCGGTTCCGTGTTGCCGAATACGCGCTCCTTGGAGAAGGAGAAGGCGACATCCTCGGCGGTCATTTCGTCGCCGTTGTGGAACTTGACGCCCTGGCGCAGCTTCAGTTCGAGCGTCTTGTCGTCGATACGCTTCCATTCGGTCGCAAGACCTGGAACCGGGCCCTGGTTGCCCATCCAATCGCGCAGGATCAGGCCTTCCCAGAGGTTCGGGAAGAAGATGCGCTCGCCGACGTTCGACTGCTCGTGATAGACGTCGAGCGAATTGTTGTTGGTGATCTTCTGCACCGCGATGGTGATGGAAGGACGCTTTGCCTGGCTGAAAGCCATGCGCGGCAGAATGAGCGTGCCGGCGGTGGCGCCGAGCAGACCGAGCGCGCTGCGTCGATTGATCGATATCATCGGAAACTCCTTGTGTCTTGACCGGCGGGCCCCCGGCTCGCGGTCTTGGTTCTTAGGATCAGCTCCATGTCGCCTGATTGACGGCTTCATGAAGTTTCGGTTACAGCCGCCCGTCGCGGACGCCGCGAAGAGCCATTCCAGCGCGCGAAGCATCGGCCTGCGCGAGATTAGCCGGCGGTCTCCACCGCCGGATTCCTTGCAGGCCCGGCGGCATGAGCCGCCTCTTCCTTTGCGGATGATGAAGAGAGCGCTTCGAGAGCAATCGCCAGTTCCCCCGCCCCCTCGACCGTTTGCAGAGCGCCTGCCGCGTTCAGCGCCTCGTGGCGTCCGCTGCGCGGATCGGCCGGATCGACGAAGCCGATCGCCGCCATGCCGGCCGCCACGGCACCCGCGATCCCGAGCGCGCTGTCGTCGATGACAAGGCAGCGATGCGGCGCCACGCCGAGATTTTCGGAGCAGAGAAGGAACAGGTCAGGCGCAGGCTTGGGCCTCGCCACCATCTCGGCGCTGTAGATATGCGGGTCAAATTCCGCCCAGAGATCCAGAAGGCCGAGGCTGCGACGCAGCCTCTCCATGTCGCTGTTGGACGCGACGCATTTGCGCTGCCTCACATTCCGCACCAGCTCTTCGATGCCGGCCATCGGCCGCAGCGAACGGGAAAATTCCGCGTAGAGCGCGCTTTTTGCATCGGCGAAGACATGAGCCGGATCGGCAAGGCCGAGTTCCTCGCGACAGAGGCGGCCGGCCGCCTCGCCCGAAAGACCGGTGAAGCGACGGTGGACTTCGGCGTGGCTCAAGGGAACGCCGGCCCGCTGCAGAGCCTGTGCCAGCGCGCCGCTCGCCAGCGGCTCGCTGTCGATCAGTACGCCGTCGCAATCGAAGATCAGAAGTTCTATCGTCATGCAGACGGCATTACGTTACATATGTTACACCAGTGTGAAATATGTAACGTCGGGGCATGTAGGGCACATTTGGGATGGGGATTGATGGAATCGCATGAACTGAAAATCCGGGCGGCCTGGCTCTATCACGTCGAGGGGCTGACGCAGGCGCAGATCGCCGAGCGTATGTACCTCACCCGTCGCCGGGTAAACGAGTTCCTGGCCGCAGCCCTTGAGGAAGGCATCGTCAGGGTAAGCTTCACCTCGCCGCTTGCCGCCGGCATGGAGCTGGAATCGCGTCTGCAGGAACGTTTTGGCCTGGAGGCGGCAGTCGTCGTGCCCACCCCTGCCGATCCGCAGCTTCTGCACCAGGCGCTCGGCCGCGGCGCGGCTGCCTATCTCGACCGGCTGATCCAGGCCCGCAAGCCCCGCTCCATCGGGGTCGGCTGGGGCGCGACGCTGCGCGAGACCATTACTCACATGACGCCGGCAAGCGAGCCCGGGATCGAACTGCGCTCGATGATGGGCGGGCTGACGCGCGGCTCGGAGATCAACACGTTCGAGGTCGTGCGCGCCTTCGCGCAGGTTCTGAAGGCCCAATGCCACTATTTCGCGGCACCGATCTATGCCGAGAGCCCGCAATCGCGCGAGGCGATCATCACGCAATCGGTCTTCGAGCGCATCTTCCGCCAGACCTGCGAAGTGGATATTTCCTACCTGAGCGTCGGCGACGTAACCAGGCAGTCCCTGCAGGTGCGCTACGGCCTGCCGGCCGGAACCGACGTCGGTGACCTCATCGCTGTCGGCGCCGTCGGCGACCTGCTCGGCCGCTATATCGATGCCGAGGGCCGCCCAGTCCCCCACCCGCTGAACGCGCAGGTGCTGGCCCCCGACCTCGCCGACTATCGCAAGATCCCCTGCCGCATCGTCGCCTCGGGCGGCCCCCACAAACACGCCATCCTTAGCGCCACCGTGCGCGCCGGACTCGCAACCGTGCTGATCACGGATGAGGAGAGCGCAAGGGCGTTGCTGGCGGGCGGATGAGGTGAGGTGCGGCCTGCGTCTACGAGAGGCGACCGGCGCGCGCAGCCCCGATGCCTGTTCATCGCGAGAAGTGCCTCCACGTACCAGGGCGAGACAAGACGACGGTTTAGGAGGGCGGCACCTCGGCCCACTGCGAGAAGGTCGCTGCCTGGCCGAAATCCTGTCCGTCTGCGGTGCGAAGCTGCCAGACTATTCCATCTTCCATCCAGAACCGGCTCCCCGACTTTGTGACCCGCAATCCCCGATAGCCCGTCATAAATCCGTTGCGTGCCACCGCGTCGAGCAACGCCTGGCGCTCTGACCGCTCGCTTGGGCCAGCGGATAAACGCGACTGCAGCTTCACGAACTCACTCCAGCAGTACCCGAACCGCCTCTGTGCTGCACCATTGGCATAGACGAAGACCGGATCGGGCGCAGTATTATGGGCAAGAACCACAAACGGGGCATCGCCGTAGAGCCATTCAGGCCCCCGATCCCTGGGGAGAAGGTCTCGTCCGAGAAGGCGCCTGAAGCTCCCAGTGAGAAGCTCAAAGAATTCGGGATCGTTCGGGTTCAGTTCGCCGTTCAACTGCATCTCGTTTCCTTCTCAAGTCCGGCCGCTTCACGGGGCTTGTTCCGATCTAGTCACGGGATATGGCACCGATGCGGCAATCAGCATCGGCGGGAAGGACTTAATTCGGCAGGAGATAATTCTTGCGAATATAGGATGGCTTGAAGCCTGACTTCGTGAGGTTTCCGAAGGATATGTTCGGTTGTCCTTCTTCCGGTTTGGCTGTTTCCACCGCAAACAGCGAAACACCCTGAGCAAGGCCCTCGTTCAATCGCGCATTGATCAGCGCCTTTTGCGCACCGAGATTCCGATATTCGGCAAGCGTCGTTCCGACTCCCAGCCAGGCACATCCGTCCTCAACGAACATCGCCCCGGTTCCAATCGGCGTGCCGTCCAGTTCCGCAATGAAGCAGGCCCAGCCTTTCTTGGCGACCAGGGATGACCACAGTGGTTCAAGCGCCGTCGGAAAAGCAAAGCCTGCGCACATCAGCCTGCCGACAATCGGCGCGTCCTCGATATCGGCGAGCCGCGCCAGCACAGGCCCTTCGACGGGAAGCGGGGCGGATGGTGCTGGCCGCGTGAGTTTTGCCCAGGCGCCATCTTCGACCAGTTTCTGCTCCAGGATCCAGTCACGCAATTCGTTGGAGGCGGAGGTTTCGCTGATCTGAACATGCCGCCTGCCCGTTCTGGTCTTCATCCATTCGAATGCGACATTGAGTTCGTCTCTGCTATTCAAAGCAAGAATGCGATTGAGCCCAACCGCAGGAGCTGTAGGCAGCGAAATGGCGCAGCCTTGGGCCACCGGCAGGCAGGTAAACTCGACGCTGTCTTTAAAAGGTTGGGGCGTGACCCTCGCAAGATCGATGAAAGCCCTGGCCTCGATGACCTCTTCCCAGGCAATTCTGCCGCTTGAAATACTCAATTTACTTCCTCTTTTTCATCGACCGGTCGCCGAGAACTGCTGCGTATTTGCCCTGGACCGATCCTCCCGGTCCTTTCGAGAGCAGTATCGCGGGTGTTCAAATAACCTGTATCGCATTCACTGATAAAGTATGCATCCGATCAAGAAAGATAAGGCTGGGATTTAGAAGTCCAGACGGGCTGTTCAATTGCGCCGCAAAACGTACGGTGCGCAGTCACAACGCACAACCGTCAGAAATGGATGGACATGAGAGGATCCCTTGGGAACTGCCATCCCCTGCGGGACAAGGTGGGCTAGTAGCAGCCGATGGCGGGCGTCCAGAAACTCGGCACGGCCGAGAGCTGCCGTTTGCACACCTGCGGTAAAGCCGCGATTAACCAACCGATCTTCAGCGCGGGAACAAATTCCCGTTCGCGACGTTGTGGGGCTCGCGACAGGAGGAGGAAAAACGATGCCAAACACCCAATGGAGTGAGCCGGTCGAGATCCAGTTTGACAACGCCGGATCCCGGACCGTCAGAGGCCCGTTCGATGCGCTCATCTATCTCCATGACATGTGGCCGCGACGCACGGGAGCGAAATTCGTGAAGGCAAGCAACACCTGCAAAGGTGCCGTCGAAGGGCGCATCAGTGTGGAAACCGCAAGGGACGATTTTCTCGCCGCCGCCACAGAAGCGAAGCTGAGCACACATTAGGCCCAGGAGGCGCGCACATATGCGCGCGCCCACCTTTATTTCCGAGGAGAAGAGCTGCATGCGCGCCTTGCTGGTATCGTTGTTTACGTTGGCCRTAGCCGCCATTTCGACAGGCCCGGTCAATTCTGCCGACATGATTCAAAGTTATGAACGACCCCATGTCGCCAAGCATCGACCGAAGCCGATGGTTCGTGCGCGGTATGTGCAGCGTCGATGTCTCGATTGCACGGACATGATCGTGGAATACCGCTATATTCCACGCACGAATTTCGTGACCGTCTGCCATCGCCTGTAAGGCGTGCCCGGCTACAAAGTCCTGGCATCAGATTGGATAATGCCCCGGCTGCGATGCCACGGTAAGCCACCGCAGGTCGGTGAATTCGTTGATGCCGGCCTTGCCGCCGAAGCGGCCATATCCGGAGGCCTTCACGCCGCCGAACGGCATCTGTGCCTCGTCATGAACGGTCGGACCGTTCACATGGCAGATGCCGCTTTCGATCCGTCTTGCGACCTGCATCGCGCGGGTGGCATCCCGGCCGAAGACTGCGGCAGACAGGCCATACTCTGTATCATTGGCAACACGGACCGCCTCATCGACACCACGCACGCGCACCATGCAGGCAACCGGTCCGAAGCTCTCCTCGCCATAGATCCGCATCGACGGCGTCACGTGGTCGAGCACCGTCGCATCCATCAGTGTTCCGACTGCACGGCCACCTGCCAGCAGGCGTGCTCCCTTGGAAACCGCGTCCTCGATCAGGCCGTTGACGCGTTCCACCGCATCAAGACCGATCATCGAGCCGAGGGGCGAATTGCTCTGGCGCGGATCGCCGGCGACGAGCGTCGAGGCCTTGCGGGCGAACATTTCGGCGAACTCGTCGGCGACCGTCTCGTCGACGACAATCCTCTCGGTCGACATGCAGATCTGACCCTGGTTCATGAATGCGCCGAAGGCCGCGGCCTTCACCGCTTCCCCGATATCGGCGTCATCAAGCACCAGGAAGGGGGCCTTGCCGCCGAGTTCCAACAGCACGGGTTTCAGATGGCGCGCGGAAACCTCTGCAATCACCCTTCCAACGCGGGTCGAACCGGTGAAATTGACGCGGCGTACCGCCGGATGGGCGATCATCTTTTCGACAACGGTCGCGGCATCGGCAGGAGCATTGGTCACGACATTGACGACACCGTCACCAAGACCTGCTTCCTGCAATGTCTCGCCGATCAGGTGATGTGTCCTGGGGCAAAGCTCGGACGCCTTGAGGATAACGGTATTGCCGCAGGCAAGCGGCAGGGCGACTGCACGCACGCCGAGGATGACAGGAGCATTCCAGGGAGCGATACCGAGGACGACGCCGGCCGGCTGCCGCACGGCCATTGCCATCAGGCCCGGCTTGTCCGACGGGATGACCTCGCCACTGATCTGGGTGCACATGGCCGCGGCTTCCCTCAGCATGTTGGCGGCGAGATAGACATTGAAGCCTGCCCAGGCGGCAGTCGAGCCGGTTTCCTCGGCCATCGCGGCGATGAATTCGCCCGTGCGGGAATCCAGGAGGTCGGCAGCCTTTGAAAGGCGCTTGCGCCGTTCAGTCGGAGCGAGCGCCGACCAGGCCGGAAAGGCTGCAGCTGCTGCAACGACGGCCGCATGCGCATCGTCCAGCGTTGCCGCAGCGGCCGTGGTTGCCACCTGACCGGTAATCGGGTTCAGCCGTTCGAAAGTCACGCCGTTCGAGGCCGGCATGGTGCGGCCCCCAATGAGAAGCATCAGGTCTACCATCTCGTTCCCTTTCCGATATGCGCCTGCTGTCCCTCCCAAGGGATGGCGCGATGATGTTTGCTGGTTTCCGGCATATGCCGGGCTCATGCGAATCCGGCGCTCACGCCCGGCAATCGAAGTCTTTCACGGGAAGTTCCTCACCCTGCCGCCTGAATATCAGGTTCTCCTCGCAATCCAGTAGGAACCAATCCGCCACGAAATAGAATGGATATTTCTGGCAGTCTATTGTACTTTTTCCGAGAATTTGCCGAGCAACAACGGCAGCACTATCGTTTTAAGTTTCGAGGCAGACATGGCCGAAAGATCGGTTGATACGCCAGCTCTGTCTGTCATCGCGGCGGCGATTGCCGCCGGTCTCGGTAGCCAGACCTGGAGCCTGGGCACCCGTGACAGCCGCCCCTCCTACAGGGCCTTCTTCGTCTCCCGCGGCAAGGCGACATTGTTCATCGACGGGCAGGAGGAACTCGGGCTTGCAGCACCGGCATTGCTCTGGCTGCCACGACGGGTTGCGGGCAGATTCGTCCTTGCCGCCGGCGGTGAAGGAGCGATGCTGCTGGCCGCCGAAAATGTCGTCCACAGGACGGTCGGCGACAGTCCGGCTGCCGTCCAGCTGCACGACATGATCGAGCGGATCGTCGTCGCTCAAGGCGAAAACCTTGCCGGGCCTGCAGCAGACATCGGTCGCGCCTTCGCGGTGATGACCGAGGAAGGACAGCATCTTCTACCGGGAGGAACTGCCATCGTAAGCGCCTATCTCTCCGTGCTGCTATTGCGGCTCTGGCGAGCCTCCGGAGCTTCCTTGCCGACGACGTCTGGCACCGGGGCAATGACGCTGCAGCGGTTCCGGCAGATCGTCGAACTGCGCTATCGCGAGCAGCCGGCGATTGCCGATATCGCTCGCACCATGGGCATCACCTATGACCATCTGCATCGGGTCTGTATCGCCGGCGTCGGGAAAAGCCCCTTGGAACTGATCCACGAAAGGTTGATCGCCGAGGCGAAACTGCGGCTTGGGCAATCGCAGCAGTCGGTCGAGCAGATCGGCTTCGGGCTCGGTTTTCGCGATCCCGGCTATTTCAGCCGCTTCTTCAAGAACCGTGTCGGCGAGCCGCCAGGCGCCTACCGGCGCAAGATCGCCGCGCAGTCGGAGAAAGACCTCGTCCCGTCCTTTGCCGCCTGGCCGTGAGACACTCGCGACTGGGACGACGGCCGTTCAGAATTTCCGCAACTCACGCGTCAGCGTCTGGAACTGCCTGAAACCCTCATAACGCTTTGCGTGACGATCAGCGATCGCACCTTGCGCCGGCTCATAGGTCTTCTCAACGGCCGAGAGTTTCGTCATCGCCGCGCGCATATCGGAAAACAGACCGCCCGCGACGGCGCCGAGGATCGCCGCGCCCAGAAGGACAGGTTCCTCGGCCTTCGTCGCGATCACCGGCTTGCCGCTCGCATCGGCAAGCATCTGACGGACGAAATCATGCTGGCCGGCGCCGCCGCTGATCACGACGTTCTCGATGGTAACGCCGGCATCGGCCTGGGTGTTGATGATCTGTCTCAGGCCATAACCTATGCCGCAAAGACCGGCGATGTAGAGCGCGACCAGACTGTCGATATCCCTCTCCATGTCGAGGCCGGCGATGACGGCGCGGGCATGCGGATCGGCAAAGGGTGCGCGATTGCCGAGGAATTCGGGAACGACATGCAGGCCTGCGACAAGCTCGACGGCATCGGAGGAGCGCCCTGCCTTCCGCACCGCCATGTCTGCCAACAGGGCCGGCAGCGGAACACCCGCACGTTTCGAAAGCTCTCGCGCCTCGCTGGCAGCCGGATGGAAAGAGAGCAACTGATCGATGGCCGCGCCTGCCGCACTCTGGCCGCCCTCGTTCAACCACATGCCCGGCACCATGGCCGAAAAATAGGGACCCCAGACGCCCGGAACGAAGGCCGGCTGCGATGTCGATGTCATGGTGCAGGACGAGGTGCCGAAGACGTAGCCGAGATTGGCCTGCGGGCCGGCGCCGATCCCGACCGTTCCAATACCGCCGGCATGTGCATCGATGAGACCGGCGGCAACCGCCGTTCCCGGCAGGAGACCAAGTTCACCGGCCGCAGCCGCGGTCAGTCCCTGGCCGAGTGCCGAACCCGGCTCGACGATCGATTGCCCGATACGGGTAAAACCTTCGTCGGCCAGTACGCCGAGGCCGATCTGGTGGAAATAGGAGGCATCCCAACGTTTCTCGTGGGCGAGATAGGTCCACTTGCACGTGACCGTGCAGGTCGAGCGCGACAGGTCGCCGGTTGCCCGCCAGGTCAGGAAATCAGCGAGATCGAAGAACTGCCAGGCGGCATCGAATACCTGCGGCCGGTTTTCCTTCAGCCAAAGCAGTTTCGGCGTTTCCATCTCGGGCGAGATACGTCCGCCGACATAACGCAGCACGTCATGACCGAGCGCGTTGATGCGCTCCGCCTGCGGAACGGCGCGATGATCCATCCAGACAATGATGTCCCGGTTCGGATCTTCCGAAGGACCGACGGGCAGTGGTCCGCCACCTTTGCCGAGCACGACCAGCGAGCAGGTCGCGTCGAAACCCAGGCCGGCAACCGAAGCCGGATCGACACCGCTTGTCGCCACGATTTCGCGAACGGCGGCACAGACCGCTGCCCAGATTTCGGTGCTCGATTGCTCGACGATCGAACCGGCCTCGTGGAAGAGCGTGATATCCCGCTTGGCGGATGCAAGCATCCGGCCATCAAGGTCGAACAGGCCCGCACGGGCGCTGCCGGTGCCGACATCGACGCCGATAACATGTTTGGCACCCGCTGGTGGCGTGCGTGAAGTGTCGCTCATGATCTCTCGTTTCAAATCGGCAGTTTCAGGTTCTAGAGCAATCCGGAACCGGACCTGTCAACCTCAGAGGTCGACGCTGTTCGGCAGGATCACCAGATCGCGGACGGTGACGTTGCGCGGCCGCGATAGCATGAAGAGCACGGCCTCGGCCACTTCCTTCGGCTGCATCAGGCTGCCGTTGGCGAGCGCCTCTTCCATCTTGGCTTTCGGCCAGTCATCCAACAGCGCGGTGACGACCGGTCCCGGCAATACGGCGCCGACGCGCACGCCATGCTGTGCGACCTGGCGGCGGGTCGAATGGACGAAGGCCTGAACGGCAAATTTCGAGGCGGTATAGATCGGCTCCCAGACCACCGGCACGACGCCGGCGATCGAGCTTGTAAACAGGATATCGCCGGACTTCTGCTCGATCATGTGCGGCAGCACGGCGTGGACCGAGCGGAAGGCAGCATTGATATTGAGGTTGAGCATCCGGTCCCAGGCATCCGGATCGCCTTCGGCGACCGGCCCGCCGATATAGGCGCCGGCATTGGCGTGGAAGACATCCAGCCGGCCAGCGGCTTCCAGGATGCGCGGCAACATGCCGGAGACCTGCGGGCCGTCGAGAAGATCGACGACGAGCGGCAGGGCGCCCTTACCGATCTCCTTGCAGAGCGACTCGAGCTTGTCCTTGGCACGGTCAATGAGCACGACGGTTGCGCCTTCGGCATGAAGCGTACGGGCGCATTCCAGCCCAATGCCAGATGCCGCACCGGTAATGGCGGCAACCTTGCCTTTCATGAGATCAGTCACGTGAATACTCCTTGAGAATGCGGGTCAGGCGCGGCCGTGGCTGACACGGGACCGGCGGGCAAGCGAATCGACGATGACGGCGATGGCAAGAACAGCACCTGTTATCATGTAGCGCAGCGACGAGCTGAGATTGAGCAGCGTCAGCCCGTTGGAAATCGCTTGGATGACAATAATGCCGAGCAGAGCCGAATAGGCGCTGCCGCGCCCGCCGAACAGGCTGGTACCGCCGATGACCGCCGCCGCAATGGCGTTCAGGTTCACATCGCCGGTGCCGGCCTGCTGGCTGGAGGAGGCAAGTCGCGAGGCCGACAGGATGCCGCCGATCGTGGCAAGCGTCGAGCAAAGCACGAAAGCGCTGAGATAGATGCGACGCACATTGATGCCGGCGCGGCGCGCCGCTTCGCGATTGCCGCCGACGGCAAACATCGAGCGTCCCCATTTTGTGCGCGTCAGCGCGTAGTTGAGGATGACGGCGATGGCGACGAAGAGACCGAACATCCACGGCACGCCACGGCCGAGATTGAGATAATAAACGGCAAATTCCAGCGCGGCAGTGAGCACGATCGCCTTGATCGCGAGAGCGCCAACCGGTGGCGAGGAGAGATTCGAGGCCTGGCGCTGGCGGCGCTTTCGCATTTCATTGACGACAAGGACCACGCCCGGCAGCAGGGCAAGCACGTAGGACAGCCAGTCCGGCATGACGAGGATCTGGCCGAAACGGACGAGCGGCGAGGCGTAAGGCAGATTGATGCTGCCGGTTGGTCCTAGGATATAAAGCTGCATGCCGAGCAGCGCGAGCAGGCCGGCCAGTGTGGCGACGAAGCTCGGCATGCCGAG
This sequence comes from Rhizobium sp. 05N49, assembly GCF_056396805.1. Taxonomy (NCBI): domain Bacteria; kingdom Pseudomonadati; phylum Pseudomonadota; class Alphaproteobacteria; order Hyphomicrobiales; family Rhizobiaceae; genus Rhizobium; species Rhizobium sp. 05N49. Next base: position 85,563 of record NZ_JBFTME010000008.1, on the reverse strand, counting down.
CCTGTTATAGAGAACCGCGTAGAGCGCGCCGACGATAATGCCGGCAACGATCGCGACCAGGATCGCCAGAGGAATCGGCCAGCCCATGTTGACCCAAAGCACGCCGAGGATGGCAGAGGAAAGACCGCTCATCGAACCGACGGAGAGATCGATTTCTCCGAGCATCAGCACGCAGACGATGCCGAGCGAGATAACGCCGACGGTGGCGCAGTCGAACAGCAGATTGACGAGGTTGTTCGGCGCCAGAAACACCGGATTGAGCAGCGAGAAGACCGTCGAGATGACGATCAGGCCGACAAAAACCGGCAGCATGCCGAGATCGCCCGAGCGTACGCGGTCGAAGAAGGCCTTGACCATGCCCGTAATGTTGTCGTCGTGGCGGACGCGCTCGTCGCTGCGGTCAAGGGTAGCCGGCTGGCGGATAGTCTCTGACATCTTCTGGCTCATGCGGGCCTCCCGCTGGTTTCATGGGCAGCACCCGTCTTGCGCTCGATGCGCCGGGAGACGGCGTTTTCGGTGGCGCCGGTGATGGCGGCGACGAGTTCCTGATTGGACGAATCCGGCGTGAAGACGCCATTGTTGCGCCCAAGGCGCAGCACGACGATGCGGTCCGCCACGGCGCGCACGTCTTCCATATTGTGGCTGATGATGATGACACCGAGGCCGCGTTCGCGGACGCGCTCGATCAGGTTCAGCACCTCCGCAGTCTGGGCGACACCGAGCGCTGCGGTCGGTTCGTCCAGCATGATGATCTTCGGATCGAGCAACAGCGAACGCGCGATGGCAACCGTCTGGCGCTGACCGCCGGAAAGCGAGGCGATCGGCTCGCGCACCGAGGGGATGCGGGCGGCAAGTTCCCGGAGCAAAGTCCAGGCTCGCACTTCCATGGCCACTTCGTCGAGGCCCCACGGAGAGATTTCATGGCCGAGGAAAAGATTGGCGACGACGTCGAGGTTTTCGCAGAGCGCGAGATCCTGGAAGACAGTGGCAATGCCGAGTTCCAGCGCCTTGCCGGGACTGTCGAGCGTGACGTTCTGGCCGCAGAACTCGATCGTTCCGGACGAAGGCTGGTGCACGCCCGCCAGGACCTTGATCAGGGTCGACTTGCCGGCACCATTGTCACCGACCAGCGCCACGACCTCGCCGGCCTTCACGTCCAGTTCGATGTCGGTCAGCGCCGACACGGCGCCGAAATTTTTGGAAATATTGCTCAACCGGAGGATCGTCTGACCCTTCTCCGGCATATCCTTCAGATCCCTGCTCATGGGGCAGTCCTTCTTGCCATAGGGGCATCCGGCCGCGACGGGCGCGGCCGGAGTTCACTCAACCGCGTTTAGTTGGTAATGCCAAGCTTCTTGCAGCCTTCGGCATATTCACCGGTGCAGATCTGCTCGGGCGTCTGGATCTTCTTGTCGAAGATTTCTGCCTTGATGTTCTCTGCCGTCACGACGGCAGGGATGAACAGCTGAGACGGCGTATTGTAAAGCGTCGTCTTGGCTTCCGGCTTTTCTCCCTTGATCATCTGCACCGCAACATTGGCAGCGGCTGCCGCGACGATTTCCGATGGCTTGGAAATCGTGTTGTACTGATCTCCGGAAATAACCAGCTGAAGCGCTGCAATCGTCGCGTCATTGCCGGTGACCGGGGGAACCGGCTTGACACCGGCGGCCTTGAAGGCGGCAATCGCGCCACCGGCCGTGCCGTCATTGGCGGCGACCACGCCCTTGATGTCGGCGCCAAAGCGGGTGATCTGGCCGGCAGCCCATTCCTGTGCCTTCGGCGGCGCCCATTCCGGGGTGTCATACTCGGCAAGCGTCTTGTATGCCGATTCCTTCAGACCGCGATGGATACCATCCCGGATCAGGCCTGCGGCCGCATCGGTCGGCGAGCCGTTGATTTCGAGCACGCCCGCGCCATCGGCAACGCCGGCAGCCTTCAGGTGTTCGACAAGCGATTTGGCGATGGCATAGCCGATGCCTTCATTGTCGAAGGAGACGTAGTAGTCAGCAGGCTTGTCCGGAATCGGGCGGTCATAAGCGATGACCTTGACGTCCTGCGACTGGGCGATCTCGACGAGACCAGCGGCGGCGGCAGAATCGACGGGGTCGAGCACGACGACCTTGGCGCCCTGGGCTATCACCGAGTTGAACTGCTGCTGCTGCAGCGAGGCGTCGGCGTTGGCGTTCTGATAGATGACCGTGCACTTCGGGCACAGCTTTTCCATCTCGGCCTTGAAGCCGGGGAAATCGTGCTGCTCATAACGTGTGGATGCCTGGTCAGGCATCAGGAAAGCGACGGTCGCAGCTTCCTGAGCTGAAGCCGCACCGGCAAGCCCCATGAAAACTGTCACGGATGCCATGAGCAAATTGCGATAATTCATTTTCTCCTCCTTGGTGTGATCGAAAGACAGGACCAGGCATTGCTGGAAGTCACTGCGGTTTGCCCGCTCGCCGCTCTCGCCGCCATAAAACCGGCGAGCAAAGCGCCCCTGCAAAAGGACAGCCTCTCCGCAGCCCCTTAGAAATACCTCCCTGTACCGGCCGATTAACCGGTTGTATCATCGATTGCGCAAGCTTGCTCAATCGATGAAGCAAGAATTGCCACTTCCGCAGATTGATGTCAAGTTACCGTCAAACGGAGAAGGCATTTTGAATCAGGTGAAGCAGACGAAGAGGACGACGATCTATGATCTGGCGGAGCTTGCCGGCACATCGGCCAGCGCCGTCAGCGCCGTGCTCAATGGCAACTGGAAGAAGCGCAGGATCAGCAGCCAGCTTGCCGAAAAGATCATCCGGATCGCCGAGGAGCAGGGGTATGCGCTGAACATGCAGGCGAGCCTGCTGAGGCGCGAAAAATCCCATATTATCGGCATGATCGTGCCTAAATACGACAACCGCTATTTCGGATCGATCGTCGAACTCTTCGAAGACATGGCACGTGCGCGCGGCCTTTTTCCGATCATCACCTGTACACGCCGCGACCCGCAGCTGGAGGTCGAGGCGGCGCGCACCATGCTCTCCTACCAGGTCGAATGCCTGATCGCGACGGGTGCGACCGATCCCGACCGGATCACTGAAATGTGCGCGGCGGCCGGCGTGCGCAGCTTCAACCTCGACCTTCCAGGCGCGCTTGCCCCTTCGGTCATCTCGGACAATTTCGCCGGCGCGCGGGAACTGACACGCCGGATCCTGAAAAACAGCGAGCAAAGGCTCGGCAGGATGGAGCCGCTGCTCTTCATTGGCGGGCGCGGCAGCGACCACAACACGGCCGAGCGCATCCGCGGCTTTCGCGCTGCGCATGAGGATCTCGGTGTCGCCGTGCACGAGGAGAATATACTCGCCTGCGGTTATGCCCCTGAAAAGGCCGAAAAAGCGTTGGACGAGCGCGCGCTGCGCGGCAATGCCCTACCCAAAGGCATGTTCGTCAACTCGACGATCTCGCTCGAAGGTGTCATGCGTTGGATCCGCCGCTCAGGCCATCTCGACGACCGCAGCCTTGTGCTCGGCTGTTTCGACTGGGACCCTTTTGTGACCCTGCTCGGCAATGGCATCGAGATGGTGCGCCAGGACGTGCCGGGCATGTTGAACAAGGTTTTCGAGCTCATCGAATCCGGTGCCGACAAGCCTGTCGTCATCCAGGTGCCACCGCTCATTCCGGAAGCGCAGGAAGCCTAGGCAGCGCTGTCCGCTGCGGGCCAGGCGACGATCCTGTCGGCGAGGTGCTGACAGAAATCTCCAACAATCTGTTGCTTTAAGGTAAGCGTCGACTTTCGCAATACCCTTGTTTTAGGGATGTTGACGCCGGGAAAGTCGCTCTCTATGGGAAGCCGTCGACCCAGTGCGGCGGCAAAAACAGGCGTTCGGTCATACGAGGTGACCGGACGCCTTTTCTGCGGGGAAACAGGCCTACTTCACCGCTTCGGGAGTGAAGCGCGCGTAGAGCGCGTGGCGATTTCCGGGATAGACGAAGCGCACATGCGTTACCGGTCCGGACTTGTTCCAGGTACGTCGTTCGATGACGAGGCAAGCAGTTGCCTCGGGGATGGAAAGCATGGCGCCTTCCTCTTGATCGACACCAACTGCAAATATCTTATGCTCCGCCGCACTCCACGGAACCAGGCTCAGAAGCCACGGGCCTGGGGCCGTTTCCTCGAAATCCTCGTCCGCTGCTTCCGGCACGGTTTGAAGATTGATCAACCGCTTTTCCAGGCAGAAAGGCTTCGATCCGGCATAGTGCGTGCAGATGACTTCGATCAGGCTTGAATTTTGCTGGAGGTCCAGCATCTGGCGATCCTGCGATTGCGCCTTTCTGCGCACGCGTTTCGCGACCTTGTACGAATAGGCGAGATTGAGGGATTGAACCTCCGCCTTGATATCGTGGATCTCGAGCACCGCGGCCTGGGCTTGCGGCTGCATGACGAAGCTGCCGGATTTCTTGCGGCGCTCGATGAGCCCGGCCTTCACCAGCTGGGTCAGGGCCTTGTTTACCGTCATGCGGGAGCAATCGTATTGCTTGGTCAGCTCCACTTCGAAGGGAATGCGGTAGCCCGGCGGCCATTCGCCCGAAACGATACGGCCCTCGATATCACTGAGGATACGCTGATGTAAGGTCGTTTCCTTGGGTTCATTCATCATTACGCTCCGGCTTCCCTCCCGCTGTAGCGCCTGGGAAGCGCGGAGGAAAGATCGTCATGCTGCCAAGAGCTCCTTCATCGCCGCGATGAAGCGCCGGTCGATCAGCTCGCGGCGCAGATGCCGGCCGTATTCGACCTGCTTGCGGCCGAGCGCCCAGACGCTGTCGACTGCGACATCACCGGCAAAGATCCAATGATCGAGAACCTGGCCTTCGGAAAGATAGGGAACCGCTCTGGTATCAAGCGATACGATGTCGGCATAATTGCCTGCAGCAAGACCCGCCGGTGCCTTCAATGCTGCACCACCGCCGGCTAGCGCGTGTTCAAAGAGGGCCTGGCCGGTGGAGCCGCCAGTGCTGGCGATGACATTGCGGGCACGTAGCGCCAGACGCTCGGAATATTCGAGCTGGCGAAGTTCCCCGGCAATGGAAATGAGAATGTTGGAATCGGACCCGATGCCGAAGCGCCCGGCTTCGGACAAGAATAGCGGTGCCGAAAATGTCCCGTCGCCGAGATTGGCTTCGGTAATCGGGCAGAGGCCCGCAATGGCGCCGCTCCTTGCCGTCCGCCGTGTTTCGTCCGCCGTCATGTGAGTTGCGTGGATGAGGCACCAGCGCTGATCAACCGGCGCATTGTCGAGCAGCCATTGGACGGGTCTTGCACCGGACCAGGCGAGGCAATCCTCAACCTCCCTGACCTGCTCGGCGACATGAATGTGGATGGGGCCGTTATCGGCGAGCGCAATGGCGACAGATAGTTCCTCCGGCGTGACGGCGCGCAGGCTGTGCGGCGCGACACCGATCTCCGAACCAGGGAGCCCTCCTGTAACCTGTCGGCAACCTTCCATCAGCCGCGCAAAACTCTCGGCGGAATTGATGAAGCGGCGCTGCCCTTCGATGGGCGCCGCGCCGCCAAAGCCGGAATGAGCGTAGAGAACCGGCAGCAACGTCAATCCGATGCCGGTTTCGGCACTCGCAGCACCAATCCTTTCGGCCATTTCGGCGATATTCGTATAGGGGCTGCCATCCTTGTCGTGATGCAGATAGTGGAACTCGCCGACGCGGCAGAAGCCGGCTTCCAGCATTTCCATATAGAGTTTCGCCGCTACAGCTTCGACATGGTCTGGCGTCATCGAGAGCGCAAATTTGTACATGACGGTGCGCCAGCTCCAGAAACTGTCATTGGCCGGGCCGCGCACTTCCGCAAGCCCCGCCATCGCCCGCTGAAAGGCATGGCTGTGGAGGTTCGGCATTGCCGGCAGCAGGACAGCATGACGCTCGTCATCGGCGTCAGGCGCAACATCCATTTCGATTGCGGCAATGCGTCCGTCCGCAAGCGTCAGGCGCACATTCTTGCGCCAGCCTTCGGCTAACAAGGCAGCCGCTGCATGAAGTTTCGTCATGATCGCTCTCCCGTTTCGCAATTGACCGCTTCGCTTGCCTTTATGCGAAAGGCCATAAATTTCTACTTGTCACCCTTTTTATTATGTATATACATATTCAGCCATAAGGAAAGGCGTAAAGCTGATGAGTGGGAACAATTTTTCCGGATCGGGCCGCAATTCCAGCGCTCGCTCGCTATGGCGCAATGCGCGCCTTGCGACGTTGCGGGAGGATCTGCCGGGCCTTGGCATTATCGAAAAAGGCGCCGTCGTCTGTGAAGGCGGGCGCATCCTTTACGCAGGGCCGGAAGCCGAACTGCCGTCCTGGCTGATCGAGGCGGCCGACATTACCGATCTCGAAGGCCGCTGGGTCACGCCCGGCCTCGTCGACTGCCATACCCACATCGTCTATGGCGGCAACCGTGCGCGGGAATTCGAGATGCGGCTCGAAGGCGCAACCTATGAAGAAATCGCGCGCGCCGGCGGCGGCATCGTCTCCTCGGTGAAGGCAACCAATGCGCTGTCCGTCGAAGGCCTCGTCGAGGCCGCCCTGCCGCGGCTCGACACGCTGATCTCGGAAGGCGTGACCACCATCGAGGTCAAGTCCGGCTACGGGCTCAATATCGAGGCGGAACTGAAGATGCTGCGCGCCGCGCGCGCACTTGCAGACCACCGGCCGGTAAGGGTCATCACCTCCTATCTCGGCGCCCATGCAACACCCGTCGAATACAAGGGACGGAACCAGGATTACATATCCGATGTCGTCCTGCCGGGCCTGGAGCGGGCACGTGCCGAAGGCCTCGTCGACGCCGTTGACGGTTTTTGCGAAGGCATCGCCTTCTCAGTCGATGAGATCGCGCGGGTCTTCGACAAGGCCCGTTCGCTCGGTACTCACGTCAAGCTCCATGCCGAACAACTCTCCAATCTCGGCGGCGCGAAACTCGCAGCCTCCTATGGTGCGCTTTCGGCCGATCATCTGGAATATCTGGATGAAGATGGCGCGCAGGCAATGGCGGCGGCCGGGACGGTTGCGGTTCTGCTCCCGGGTGCCTTCTACGCCATCAACGAGAAGCAGAAGCCGCCGGTTCAGGCCTTGAGGCAGGCCGGCGTGCACATCGCCATCGCCACGGACAGCAATCCCGGCACCTCGCCTCTCACATCGCTGCTGCTGACCATGAACATGTCGGCGACGCTGTTCAGGCTGACGGTGGAGGAATGCATCGCCGGCGCAACCCGCGAGGGCGCCCGTGCACTCGGCCTGCTTAGCGAGACCGGCACGATCGAGGCCGGCAAGTCTGCTGATCTGGCGATCTGGGATATCGAAAGCCCCGCCGAGCTCGTCTACCGCATCGGCTTCAACCCACTTCACGCACATATTTTCAAGGGCCAGAGGATCGACCGATGACCATTACCCTCCATCCGGGCTCCGTCTCGCTGCAGGATCTCGCAACGATTTACTGGACCTGCGTCCCGGCAAAGCTCGACCCATCCTTCGACGCCGGCATCATCAGGGCGGCGAACCGCATCGCCGAGATCGCCGCCGGCAATGCGCCGGTCTACGGTATCAATACCGGCTTCGGCAAACTCGCCTCGATCAAGATCGACAGCGCCGATGTGGCAACGCTCCAGCGCAATCTGATCCTGTCGCATTGCTGCGGCGTCGGCGAACCGCTGCCGGAAAATGTCGTGCGCCTCATCATGGCGCTGAAGCTTGTTTCGCTCGGCCGCGGCGCCTCCGGCGTGCGTCTGGAGCTTGTGCGGCTGATCGAAGCGATGATGGCTCGCGGCGTCATCCCTGTCATTCCGGAAAAGGGCTCGGTTGGCGCTTCCGGCGACCTTGCGCCGCTTGCCCATATGACGGCCGTCATGATGGGCCATGGCGAGGCCTTCTTCGGGGGCGAGAGGCTGCATGGCGCAACTGCGCTGCTCAAGGCCGGGCTGCATCCCATCGTGCTCGCCGCCAAGGAAGGGCTTGCGCTCATCAATGGCACGCAGACCTCGACGGCGCTCGCGCTCGCCGGTCTCTTCCGCGCCCACCGGGCGGCGCAATCGGCGCTGATTACCGGCGCCATGTCGACGGATGCCGCCATGGGTTCGTCCGCACCGTTCCATCCTGACATTCATACGCTGCGCGGTCATCGGGGTCAGATCGATACGGCAGCAGCACTTCGCGCCCTGCTCGAAAACTCGCCGATCCGCCAGAGCCATATCGAAGGCGACGAGCGCGTGCAGGATCCCTACTGCATTCGCTGCCAGCCGCAGGTCGATGGCGCCTGCCTGGACCTCCTGCGCTCGGTTGCGCGCACACTGGAAATCGAGGCCAATGCCGTGACGGACAATCCGCTGGTGCTCTCGGATAATTCGGTCGTCTCCGGCGGCAATTTCCATGCAGAGCCTGTTGCCTTCGCCGCCGACCAGATCGCGCTCGCCGTCTGCGAGATCGGGGCGATCGCCCAGCGCCGCATCGCGCTGCTCGTCGATCCTGCGCTTTCGTATGGATTGCCGGCCTTCCTTGCAAAGAAGCCAGGGCTCAATTCCGGCCTGATGATTGCCGAAGTCACGTCCGCGGCGCTGATGAGCGAAAACAAGCAGATGTCGCACCCGGCTTCCGTCGATTCGACGCCGACATCGGCCAATCAGGAAGACCACGTCTCCATGGCCTGCCACGGCGCACGCCGGCTTCTGCCGATGACCGACAATCTCTTCGCCATCGTCGGCATCGAAGCGTTGACCGCAGCGCAAGGCGTCGAGCTTCGCGCGCCGCTTGCGACCAGCCCCGAACTGACGAAAGCAATCGCCGCGATCCGTAACGTCGTGCCCTCGCTCGAGGAGGATCGCTACATGGCAAATGACCTGAAGGCGGCCAGCATTCTCGTTGGCGGCGGTGCTCTCAACGCATCCGTTTCAAGCGGCATCCTGCCGGCTCTGGAGGTCTGACATGGCTGTTTTCGAGGTCAAGCAAGGCAAGTCCCCCGTCATCCTCGGCTTTCCGCACACGGGCACCGATGTTCCCGCCGACATCTGGGAGCGTCTGAATGAGACCGGCCGGCTACTTTCCGATACCGACTGGCATATCCACCATCTCTATGACGGCCTGCTCGACAACCCGACCGTCGTGCGCGCCACCTTCCACCGCTATGTGCTGGACGCCAATCGCGATCCCGCCGGTACGAGCCTCTATCCCGGCCAGAACACGACCGGGCTGATCCCGGAGACGGATTTCGACGGCAAGCCGATCTGGAAGACCGGGGCAGAACCAACCGAAGCCGATATCGCCGAACGACTGCGCACATACCATGCGCCCTACCATGCCGCCCTTGCGGCCGAGATCGAGCGGGTGAAAGCCATTCACGGTGTCGTCGTACTCTACGACTGCCATTCCATCCGCTCGCACATTTCCTTCCTCTTCGATGGGAAGCTGCCGGATTTCAATATCGGCACGGATATGGGCAAGACCTGCGATCCGGCAATCGAACAGGCGACCGTCGCCATTGCCGCGGCTGCGACGGGTTATGACAGCATTCTGAACGGCCGCTTCAAGGGCGGCTGGACGACCCGCCATTACGGCAGGCCAGAAACCGGCGTTCACGCCATCCAGATGGAGCTCGCCCAATCAACGCATCTGACAACCGAAGCATCGCCCTTCGCCTATGACGACGCCAAGGCTGACAAGCTGCGCATCCATCTCAAATCTATCCTGACGCGGATCGAAGAGATCGCGCTCGGTCTGAAACGCTAAAACAAGGGAACATCATCATGACCGTAAACCCGCGCCACAATATCCGCGACGTCCGCGCCCCACGCGGCGATCAGCTCAACGCCAAGAGCTGGATGACCGAAGCGCCGCTGCGCATGCTCATGAACAATCTCGACCCCGACGTCGCCGAAAACCCGCATGAGCTGGTCGTCTATGGCGGCATCGGCCGCGCCGCCCGCACCTGGGACGATTTCGACCGCATCACGGCAACGCTGAAGACCCTGAACGAGGACGAGACGCTGCTCGTTCAGTCCGGCAAGCCGGTCGGCGTGTTCCGCACGCACAAGGATGCGCCGCGCGTGCTGATCGCCAATTCCAACCTCGTGCCGCACTGGGCGACCTGGGATCATTTCAACGAGCTCGACAAGAAAGGCCTTGCCATGTACGGCCAGATGACGGCCGGCTCGTGGATCTATATCGGCACGCAGGGCATCGTGCAGGGCACGTACGAGACCTTCGTCGAGGCCGGGCGCCAGCACTATAATGGCAATCTCAGGGGCAAGTGGATCCTGACCGGCGGCCTTGGCGGCATGGGCGGCGCCCAGCCGCTCGCAGCCGTCATGGCCGGTGCCTGCTGCCTGGCCGTCGAATGCGACGAGACCCGCATCGATTTCCGCCTGCGCACCCGCTATGTCGACGAAAAGGCCCACACGCTGGACGAGGCGCTGGAAAAGATCGAGCGCTGGACCAAGGCCGGCGAAGCAAAATCGGTCGGCCTCGTCGGCAATGCCGCGGAAATCTTTCCGGAATTGGTGCGTCGCATGGAGGCCGGTGGCCCGCGCCCCGATATCGTTACCGACCAGACCTCCGCCCATGATCCACGCAACGGCTACCTGCCGGTTGGCTGGACCGTTGCCGAAGCCAAGGCCAAGCGCGAGAGCGATCCGAAGGCGGTCGAAGCTGCGGCCCGCGCCTCGATGAAGGCCCATGTCGAGGCCATGGTCGCCTTCTGGGATGCTGGCGTTCCCACGCTCGACTACGGCAACAACATTCGCCAGGTCGCCAAGGACGAGGGTCTCGAAAACGCCTTCGCCTTCCCGGGCTTCGTGCCGGCCTATATCCGCCCGCTCTTCTGCCGCGGCATCGGCCCGTTCCGCTGGGCGGCCCTCTCGGGTGATCCCGAAGATATCTACAAGACCGATGCCAAAGTGAAGGAACTGCTGCCCGACAACAAGCACCTGCACAACTGGCTCGACATGGCCAGAGAGCGCATCGCATTCCAGGGCTTGCCGGCCCGCATCTGCTGGGTCGGCCTCGGCGACCGCCATCGCCTCGGCCTCGCCTTCAACGAGATGGTCAGGAACGGCGAGCTGAAGGCCCCTGTCGTCATCGGCCGCGACCACCTCGATTCCGGTTCCGTCGCCTCGCCGAACCGCGAAACGGAAGCGATGAAGGATGGCTCGGATGCCGTCTCCGACTGGCCGCTCCTGAACGCGCTGCTCAACACTGCGTCGGGCGCCACCTGGGTATCGCTGCATCACGGCGGCGGCGTCGGCATGGGCTTCTCGCAGCATTCCGGCATGGTCATTTGCGCCGACGGTACTGACGATGCGGCGCGCCGTCTCGGAAATGTTCTCTGGAACGATCCGGCGACCGGTGTCATGCGCCATGCCGATGCCGGCTACGACATCGCAATCGACTGCGCCAAGGAAAAGGGCCTGCGCCTGCCCGGCATCCTCGGGAACTGAGCCATGAAGATCCTGCGCTCTGCCGATCACAAGCGCATGCCCTGGAAGAACGGCGGCGGCGAAACGGTGGAAATCGCCATTTCGCCCCAGGGCGCAGGACTTGCCGATTTCGATTGGCGGGTCAGCATGGCGACGGTCGCCTCCGACGGCCCTTTCTCAGTCTTTCCCGGGATCGACCGCACGCTGTCGATCCTGGAAGGCAATGGCATGCGGCTCCTGATCGAGGGGCGTGATCCGGTGGTCCTGACGCGGGCAAGCGATCCGCTTGCCTTTGCTGCAGATATTGCGGTCTCGGCAACGCTGCCTGATGGAGCGATCACCGACCTGAATGTCATGACCCGACGCAGCACGCTCCGGCACGCTGTTGCGCGGATCGAGATCGATGGTGAGAAACGAGAGGAGTTTACGCGAGGGAGCTTCATGCTCTTCTGCGCCAACGGAACCGTGACTGTTGACGCAGGTCCGGAGAGGATCGAGCTTGGCGCCGGTGATGCGTTGTTATTCGAGGAAGGCGGAAGCGATGGGCTCAACCTCGGCGGCCGTGCGCTTTGCTACGCCATTTCAATCGGCTGGGCGGAAAAGCAATGACACCTTCCGGCAATAGGGCCCATTCGCGACAGGTTCCATATACAACTGGATCATTCCTCGAACATTTTGCCGCTACGCGTTTCCAGCCTGTAGCGATGTCCGGGATAGACGAGACGCGCGGTCGAAACCACCTGACGAGCCGACCAGGTGCGACGGCGAATGGCGAGGCACGGCTCGCTCTGCAGGATTGTCAACAGCTTGCATTCCCAGGCGCGCGGTATCACAGCCTCGACGATATGCTCCGATGCACTGAGCGGCGCCGCCGCCGTCAGATAGGCATTTGGCGTCAGGGTCGAAAAGTCCTGCGCCAGATAATCTGGCGCCGCTCCAGGATTGACGAAGCGGTCCTCGATCTGCACGGGCACGCCGTTCTCGCTGTGGACGATCAGCGAGTGAAAAACCGGCGCGCCGATATCGAGTTCGAGCGCATCGGCAACCTCCGGAGAAGCCGTCTCTTCGGCCAAAACGATGACTGTCGCCTCATGTGTGTGGCCACGCTCGGCGATCTCGTCGGCGATATTGCGCACCTCGAAGAGCGCCGAATAGCCCTTGCGTTCCGCAACGAAGGAACCGACGCCCTGGATGCGGAGGAGTTCGCCTTCGTTCGCCAGTTCCCGGAGCGCCCGGTTGGCGGTCATCTTGCTGACGCCGAGCTCCACCACCAGCTCGTTTTCCGAGGGAACCCGGTGTCGCGGCGGCCATTCGCCGCTGCGGATCCGGTCGAGAATGACCTGCTTGACGCCAGCATAAAGCGGGCCACCGTCATTTTCCGCCAGTTCACGCTTCATCTCGCCGGAACGCTTCATTGCCTATTCCCTTTGCACCGGTGGAATCTGCCTTCTAAATCGACTTTCCACTTGCATAACACAAAATATCTCATATGGTACCCTATACAACCTGCCGATCAAAAAATAGCAGGCAAGCCGGCGAAGATCGGCATTCATACCGCAAGGTCTGTCCAATCTCAGAGGAGATCACATCAATGAAGTTCAGCACGATTCTTCTTTCCTGCGCGATGACGGCAGCGGCCTTAGCGGCGCCTGCCTCTGCCAAGGACTGGACGAAGGCGACCATCACGCTCGAAGGCGCCTACGCTCCCTGGAACCTCACCAATGCCGACGGCACGCTCGGCGGCTTCGAACCGGAACTCGCCAAGGTTCTGTGCGAACGCGCCAAGATCGAGTGCACACTGGTTGCCTCCGACTGGGATGGCATGATCCCTGCGCTGAATGCCGGCAAGTTCGATGTCATCATGGATGCACTGTCGATTACCGAAGAGCGCAAGCAGGTCATCGATTTCACCGTTCCCTATGCAGCAACGCCAGCAGCCTTTGCGACCGCCAAGGATAGCCCGCTTGCGAATGCTGCCGGCACCGGCGCAATTATCAAGATGACACCTGGCCAGACCGGCGTGAAGGAAATCGACGCGCTCAAGGAAGTCTTCAAGGGCAAGACGATCGGTATTCAGGCTGCGACCGTCTATGCCAAATTCGTCTATGACAATTTCGGCAGCATCGCCGAGATCCGCGAATACAAGACTGGCGCCGACCGCGACCTCGACCTGCAGAACGGCCGTATCGACCTTGGTTTCGACGACGCTGTCTATTTCGCTAATGCCTTTGCGTCCGCCAACGACACGCTCGCCTTCACCGGCCCTGAAATCGTAGGCTCGATCTGGGGCGAAGGCGAAGGCCTCGGCATCCGCAAGGCCGATACTGACCTGCGCGACAAGTTGAGCGAAGCGATCAAGTCCGCGCTCGCCGATGGCACGGTCAAGAACCTCTCGATGAAATGGTTCAAGGTCGACGTCAGCCCGCAGAACTAAGCTTTCGACTGAAAGCCGCGTTCCGTGGTCTCCGCTTTCTGATCGGGGACCACGTGCTATTCTGACCGCCCGTCATTTTGACGACGACAGCGCTGGGGAAGGCCCATGGCGACACTCGAACTCATCGGATTCGGTTCAACCGGGTGGGGAGCGTTTCTGCTTCTCGGCCTGTTGCTGACATTAAGTGTCACCGCCACGGCGCTGGCCATCGGCGCCGTGCTCGGCGCGATCATCGCCGGGGCGAAGCTCTCCGGAAATTTCATCCTCGTCGCGATCGGCCATATCTACACAACCGTCTTCCGCGGTGTGCCTGAATTGCTGATTATCTACCTGATCTATTTCGGCGGCTCTACGGCGATCACCGCCATCGGCCAGTCCATGGGCTATGAGGGCTTCCTCGGCCTGCCGTCCTTTGCTGCCGGTGCGCTTGCCGTCGGCATCATCTCCGGCGCCTACCAGGCGGAAGTCTATCGCGGCGCCTATCTTGCCATTTCCAAAGGCGAGCTCGAGGCCGCCTCGGCAATCGGCATGCATCGCGGGTTACGCTTCCGCCGCATCGTCATTCCACAGGTCCTACGCTTTGCCATTCCCGGCCTTGGCAATGTCTGGCAGCTCAGCCTGAAGGATTCCGCGCTGATTTCCGTCACCGGCCTCGCCGAGCTGATGCGTTCGAGCCAGGTCGCGGCCGGTTCGACCCGACAATATTTCCTGTTCTACATTGTCGGCGGCGCTCTCTACCTGATCCTCACCAGCCTGTCGGACCGCGTCTTCAACGGCGCCGAGCGCAAGGCCAATCGCAGCATGCCGGCTTCGGCCATGGGCCAGGCTTAGGGAGGACCAAATGGATATCGCCTTCCTTTCCAGCACTATGGTCACGCTGCTCAAGGCTGTGCCGACGACGCTGATCCTGTTCTTCCTGTCGATCTTCTTCGGCGGGCTGCTCGCGCTCGTCATCGTTTCCATGCGTGTCAGCGGCAATCCGATCCTGTCAGGCTTCGCCAAGGGCTATATTTTCGTCTTCCGCGGCTCGCCGCTGTTGATCCAGATGTTCCTGGTCTTTTACGGTCTCGGCCAGTTCGGCGTCATCCGCTACTCGTTTCTCTGGCCCTTTCTGCGTGAGCCAATGGTCTGCGCGGTGCTGTCGCTCGCACTCTGTACCGCCGGTTATTCGGCCGAAATCTTCCGTGGCGGCATCCGCGCCGTCTCGCCGAAGGAAATTGAGGCGGCCCGCGCCATCGGCATGTCCGGCTTCCTGATGGTGCGCCGCATCCTGGCGCCGATCGCTTTCCGACATGCGCTGCCGGCCTATTCGACCGAAATCGTCCTGATGATGAAATCGACTGCACTTGCGAGCCTGGTGACGGTCTGGGAAGTGACGGGCGTGGCGCAGCGGCTGATCTCGCAGACCTACCGGACGATGGAAGTGTTCCTCTGCGCGGCCATCATCTACCTTGTTTTGAATTTCATCATCCTGCAGGCCATGGCCCTGCTGGAATATTGGCTTTCCCGTCATCGCCGCGCCATTCCGCCGGCCTTGAAGGCCTGAACCCGACTGAACGTGATTGGAGCTTCCATGCCCGGCGTAACCCGACTTTCGGTCCGCAATATCAGAAAGAGCTTCGGCACCCATGAGGTGCTGCGCGGCATATCGCTCGACGCTCAGGACGGTGACGTGATTTCGTTGCTCGGCGCCTCCGGCTCCGGTAAATCCACCTTCCTGCGCTGCATCAACCTGCTGGAGATCGCATCCGATGGCGAGATCTGGGTCGACGGCGAACATATCGAGATGATCCACAAGAACGGTAAGACGAAGCCGGCGAGCCAGAAGCAGGTCGATCACATCCGCTCTGAACTCGGTATGGTCTTCCAGTCCTTCAATTTGTGGTCCCACATGACCATCCTGCAGAATGTCATCGAAGGGCCGGTCCATGTCTTGAAGCGGCCACGGGCCGAATGCATTGCCGAAGCCGAAGCGCTGCTCGAAAAGGTCGGAATTGCCGACAAGCGCCATGCCTACCCTGCACATCTTTCCGGCGGCCAGCAGCAGCGTGCAGCAATTGCCCGCTCGCTCGCCATGAAGCCGAAGGTGATGCTTTTCGACGAACCGACATCGGCGCTCGATCCGGAAYTGGTSGGYGAAGTCCTGCGCGTCATGCGCGCGCTKGCCGARGAGGGCATGACSATGCTCGTCGTCACCCACGARATGAGCTTTGCCCGCAATGTGTCGAACCGCGTGGTCTTCATGCGCGAAGGGCTGGTCGAAAGCAGCGGCACGCCGGACGAAATGTTCGGCGGCGGCGCATCACCGGCCTTCCGCCAGTTCATCGGCCATTTCGGAAACGGCCAATGATCATCACCATCGATAAAGCCGCCGGCTGGCGCGATATTGCACGCGTGGCCGAGGGGGAGACGCTTGCCCTATCGCAAGTGGCCTGGGATCGTGTCGCGCATGCGAGCCGCATCGTCGAGCGCATCGTCGAGAGCGGCGTCAGGGCCTATGGCATCAATACCGGTGTTGGCGCGCTTTCGGACACTGTGGTTGACCGGGCCTCACAGAGCCGGCTGTCACGCAATATCATTCTCAGCCATGCTGTTGGCGTCGGAGAATTGCTGGCGCCGCGCGAGGTGCGCGCCATCATCGCCGCACAGATTGCCAATTTTGCCCACGGGCATTCCGGCGTGCGCCCCGAAATCGTCCGCCATCTCGCCGCTTTTCTCGAAAAAGGTTGCATTCCCGACGTTCCCTCCAAGGGTTCGGCGGGCTACCTCACCCATAATGCCCACAACGCGCTGGTGCTGATCGGTGAAGGCAGCGCCCGCGTCAAGGGCAACTCTATGAACGGGCGCGATGCGCTTGCCGCCATCGGCCTCCAGCCGTTGGTGCTCGGTGCCAAGGAGGGCCTGAGCCTCGTCAACGGCACGGCCTGTGCGACCGGGCTCGCAAGCGTTGCGCTCGCACGTGCCGAGCGGCTGCTCGACTGGGCCGATGCGATCGCAGCACTGACGCTTGAAGCAGCCGGCTGCCAGATGGCGGCCTTCGATGCAACTGTTCTCGCCCTGCGCCCCTCCAGGGGCATCGCCAGCGTCGGCGCTTCGCTGCGCGCCCGACTTGCCGGCAGCGGGCTGATATCAGCTGCGACAGGCAAACGAACGCAGGACGCCCTCAGCCTGCGCTCGATCCCGCATGCTCATGGCGCTGCGCGCGATGTCTTCGATGCCTCGGCCCTCGTTGTCGATCAGGAACTTGCCTCCGTCACCGACAATCCCGCCATATCGGGCACGCCCGAAAAGCCGATCGTATCCTCCGAGGCACATGCCGTAGCCCCTGCCCTCGCACTGGCTGCCGATGGGCTTGCTACGGCATTCGCACAGATTTCCGTGATGAGCGAGCGGCGCATGGACCGCCTCGTCAATCCGTTGGTGAGCGGCCTGCCGCCCTTCCTCGCAAGCGATGCCGGCAGCAATTCCGGCTTCATGATCGCGCAATATACGGCAGCAGCCCTTGCCAATGAGAACCGGCGGCTCGCCGCACCGGCTTCCACTGATGGCGGCGTCACATCGGGCCTCCAGGAGGATTTCCTGGCGCATCCGACGGCCGCCGCCAATAAGCTTCTCGCGCTGATCGACAACGCCGAATACATTCTGGCGATCGAATTGATGGCGGCTGCACAGGCGCACGAATTCCTTGCCGGCACCGCATCGCGGGCAACGGGAACGGATGCAATCTATAAAGCGGTGCGCGCCATCGTCCCTGCCTATGCCGATGATCGGCCTCTTTCGCGTGACATCGAGGCCCTGCGCGGGTTTCTGCGCGAGGCCGCTGCACCGGCAATTCCCTGAGGAGACTTCATGAACGCCAGCTTCGACGTCGCCGTTATCGGCCTCGGCGCCATGGGGAGTGCTGCGCTCGCCTTTCTTGCGGATCGCGGTGTCAAGGCGATTGGTTTTGACGCGTATTTCCCCGCCCATGCGTTGAGTTCGTCGCATGGTGACAGCCGCCTTATCCGGCTCGGTTATTTCGAAGATCCTTCCTATGTGCCGCTGCTCAAACGCGCCTATCAGAACTGGCGATCGCTGGAAGCGCGGCTGCGCACCGATATCCTGACGATCACGGGCGTGCTGCAGATCGGCGCCCCCGACGGCAAGGTCGTCGGCGGTACGCGTGCCTCCTGCGAGCTGCACGGGCTTGCCCATGAGGCGCTGGACAAGGCGGAAATGGCGCGGCGCTTTCCAGCCTTCCAGCTCGATGACCACGAGATCGGCCTGCTTGATCCGCAGGGCGGCTATCTTCGCCCCGAAGCCGCAGTCATGGGCTATCTGAAGCTCGCCGCAGAGGGTGGCGCGGTTCTGCACTTCGGTGAGAAGATCACGGCAATCGAGCCCGATGACGGCGGCGTGACAATCATCTCCGAGACCGGACAGTATCGGGCAAGAAAGATCGTGGTGGCGACCGGCTCGTGGATTGCCGAACTCGTGCCGCAGCTCAGGCGCGCAGCCGTACCGATCCGTCAGGTGGTCGCCTGGTATCAGCCGCAGGATGGTTTTGCCACTCAGCCGCAGAGGATGCCCTGCTTCCTGCGGGATGAAGGTGCGGAGGGCTCCTATTTCGGTTTCCCGGCCATCGGGGTCGACGGTGTGAAGATCGGCAAACACGCACATTTCCGCGAACCGATCGATCCCGACCAGCCGAACCCGCCCGTCAATGACGCCGACAGGGCCCTGCTTGACGGATTTATCAGAAAGCGGATTCCGGGCGCGGCCGGCCTTCGCGTGAAGGCAACGACCTGCCGTTATACGATGCTGCCGAGCGAGGATTTTCTTCTCGACCACATGCCCGGCGAAAAGAACGTTGTCGTTGCCTCGCCCTGCTCCGGCCACGGCTTCAAGTTCACGAGCGTCATCGGCGAAATCCTCGCGGATCTTGCCATCGATGGGCGGACCGACCTCCCGATCAACGCCTTTTCCTTTGCAAAGATCTGAATACCAGCTCCTGCGACCCTCGGAAGCTGGTGATGATCACGTCAGTTCGGGACAGCGCGTAGGTGCGGCCTATCGGCAATTTCCCGCTTCTCGCGGATGAGGTTGAGGAAAGCCCGCTCATCCAGGTTCTCAGCATCAAGCCCTTCCCAGTCGAGCGCCGTCTGCATGAGCGCCATGTCCATCAGCCGCACGAGATCCATGAGCTCCAACGATGAGGCGCTCTTTCTCGCCGCAGAAATGAGGCGGAAAAGTCGCAGAAATCCCACCGGACCATTGCTGTCATTCATATCAGAAATTCCATCGGCCATCGCCTTGATTTGCCTCCGAGCCTGGCGAAAGTTTCGCGATCGAGCAGGTCCGCCTGCATCGATCTGGAAACGGAATGTTGAATCGGATCTTGCCCGTTAACGAAAACGCTAACACACCCCATGAGTTGCGTAAACGAAATGCTTTATGCCATTATTGATAGAGAAACGATAACATTTCCCGATTTCCGAGGTATATCTACACACCTTATAAGTAGCATATTGAAAGTTGCAACTAGAATTGGGGATCGCGACCACCAAACGGCGACCGGCGCACCGATAAGCTGCGATTCTTCAACAATTGCCCGTAATCCCAGATTAAGTATATTGTTGCGCCTCCACTAATACGCGAGCCGGTCGTGAACAAACCCTTCCCTCCTCTTCCATTCGGCAGCGAACGTGCCGACCTGGATAAATCGCCACTCGAAATCAGGGGTCTGCTTTCGCGGCCAATCTGGCGCGAGCTCAGAACCTTTCTGGCGGTCGCCAAAAGCCCTTCCTTTGCTCAAGCAGCTGAGCTGCTCGGCACGAGTGCGCCGACCGTCAGTCGCGACGTGAAGCGCCTCCAGGACCAGATCGGTTCGCAGCTCGTCATCTCGACCTTTTCCGGCGTCACGCTGACGGAAACCGGGCGCAAGCTCGCCATCCAGGTTGCAGAGCTTGATTTCCAGCTGTTTTCCCTTTCCAACGACCTGAAGGACGAGATGGACGCCGTTACCGGACGGGTTGCCGTCAGCGTAACATCCGGCCTTGCCGTCGCCATCGTCGGTCCCGCCGTGCCCCGTCTGAACGACAACTATCCCCGGCTCAACCTCGACATCCGGGAACAGGTGTCGCTCGTCAACTTCGAGAAGAACCAGGCCGATCTGATGATCTCGCTCTCGCCGATTTCGCGGGCGGATGTCGATTGCGTCGAGATTGGCACTCTTCATCTCGTTCCGATTGCCAGCCGTGATTATCTGAAGAAATCCGGGGTTCCGCAGCGCCAGTTCGTTTCCCAGCATGTCTACGTGCAGTGCAACTATTATGCTTCCGAACGGGAGATCTGGGATGGCTGGCGCCGCCTTGTCGAAGCCGGCCACCAGACGCACAATTGCGAAAATTCGCTCGCCTATTTTGCTCTCGTCCGTAACGGCGCCGGCGTGGGGTTGCTCGGCAATTACGTGCTTGCAGATCCTGAACTCGTGCCGCTTGACCTCGGCGTGCATGTCGCCCTGCCCATCTATCTGATCTCGGTTGCCAATCGACGGCAATCCAGGCCGGTGGCCGCCGTCTATGACTGGATTGTCGAGATCTTCAGGAGCAATCCGTCGTTCAGCACCGGCCTGACCTTCCCGTCCGGGCAGCATGAGCAGGAAGAGAGCCTGCGCAAGATGCTCGAAACTATCGCCCCTCCGCCGCCTTCACAATTTGGGTGAGCTCTTCCGAAATCGAAAGATAGGCATTCGCGACGTCCTCCAGGAAGCCGGCCAGCTCAATCGGCTGTACGGTCGGATCATTGATGAGACGACGCACCATTTCGGTGTGGAGTTTCGTGCGCGTCAGGATTTCTTCCTGTAGCGCAGCCGTTGCGGACCTGTCGCCCGCATTGCCAAAACCTGCCATTGTCATGCTGTCTCAAACGAACTTGGGGCGTCCCATTGACCTTCGACGCGCAACAGCAGGGCGCTGCTGCTTTCCATGGTAATCGGATCAGATGATGCGGGGATCGTGCCGACAACGGTCAGATAGGGCTCCGGATGGCCGGCGATTTCCACCGGCGGGCTGTCGACGATCTCCAGGTCGAAGAGGATGGTCCACAGCCGTGCAAGACGCTGCTCCGCTTGGGTCAGAACCTTCGTATAGCCCTTGCGCGCCACATGATCGAAGGTCATCTGAATGCAACGCTTAACCGTAAAAGGGTGTCGGTACTTTTCGCGGAAGCAGGTTCGTTCATACTTGGCAAAATCAGCGAACCAACGGATGCGAAGCGAACCAACCGGCTCTTCGCCATCATAAAAGACGAAATGCGTGGCCTGATGATCATTGCCATCGAAGATGAAGGAGGGCGAGATACCGTGCTCATGGACAAAGCATATGCTTCTCAAGATCATCGCATCCCGAACATGATCCGGGGTCGTTGCGACTTGGCATCGAAGATTAGGATACTTGTTCACCATCGGTCCGCCTCTTTGTCTGTACAACCCACTTCAACCGCAGAACGCGTGCTGCGCGAAGGACGAAGATTTCAGGGGGGATTTCAAATATGACGGACCCTGCCAGTCCTATGGCAACCATTATTGCGCTCTGTGCGGAAGGGGCACGCCGGTTTGGCGACGACCCGCGGGCCATTGCGAGCTTCGTCGAAAATGAGATTGCGCGGCTTTCCGAAACAGAACAACGGCAACTCAAAGAACAACTGACGCTTTTGACAGATGGAGGTGGACCTCAAAAGCCGATCATGTAAAGAGAGCCCGAAAGACCTGCAGTCGACGGAAGTATTCTCAAGGACAGGTATGAAAGATCAGGAACTGAATTTGGCGATCGGCCAAAGATTACGCTCGGTGCGCGCCGCTCGCGGCGTCACGCAGAGCGAACTCGCCGCGCATATCGGCGTCGCGTTTCAGCAGATCCAGAAATACGAGAATGGTACAAACCGACTGTCCGTCGCAGTCATGCTGCGGCTATGCGACTTCATGAAGGTGGATGCCGGCTGGTTCGTCAACGGCGTCGAAACGGAGGCGGGCGCTGGCGTCGAGGACGAGGCAGCCCATCTCGTGGAAGAAATCGGACGGATCTCCGATGTGAAGATCCGACGCAATCTGACGATGCTGGTCCACTCCCTGGCCGCCAGCGATGTGGCAAACTGACCGGCATTAAGCGGCCTGACCAAGGTCAGTTCATTTGCCGCCGGTGCGACGCCCACCTGACAGGGCGCCGCCCGTTTTGGCCTCGCCGGAAGCTGCGGGGCCTCCGGCACTCCCGGCAGGCTCAGGCGGCGTTCGGATGACGTGCTGCGTACCAGCTCTTGAACAGGCGATACTGGTTTTCGAGATGACGGCGCTGCGAGTTGCTCAGCTTGTCGGTCTCGTTGAAGTGCAGCGTGTATTCCTTCTCGCCATTCAGCACCATCAGATACTTGTAGTGCAGCACGAGATCCGGACCTTCGTCATAGGTCGACAGAACCGTCAGCGCCTCTTCGAGCTCGCGGGCGGCGCTGCGAGCCACTGCGTCACCCTTGGCGGCCTTCTCGCAAAGCGAAACGAGGTGCAGGACTTCCTTCGGCAGCGCGTTGCCGATGCCGGTGATGGCGCCGCCTGCGCCGCAATTGACGAAACCATGATAGACGCCGGTATCGACACCGACCATCAGCGTCAGCGCATCATCGCCCGACGTGATGTTTTCGGCCGCATATGTCATGTCGCTTTTGCCGCCGAACTCCTTGAAACCGACGAGGTTCGAGAAGCGCGAGCGCAGATCGAAAAACAGATCGGCGCGCGTTGCAAAGCCGTAATAAGGGCTATTGTAGATGACTGCCGGAAGGCCCTTCGCAGCCTCCAGGATCGCCGAAAAATGATCCCGCTGGGCCGAAACGGACGAGCCACGCGACAGGACGCGCGGAATGACCATCAGTCCCTTGGCACCGACCGCCGCGGCATGGGCGGCATGGGCTGCGGCAGACTTGGTATTGACGGCACCGGTGCCGACAATGACGGGAACGCCCGCCTCGACGAGGCGCTTAACGCCCTCCTGGCGTTGTTCGTCCGTCAGCAGCGGCCAGTCGCCCATCGAGCCGCAATAGACGACGGCGGACATGCCGAGGTCGATCAATTCCTTGCCCTTGCGGGCGAGCGCGTCGAAGTCAGGGGTACGGTCATCCTTGCAGGGCGTCATCAGCGCCGGGATGCAGCCTTGGAATACGGAACCAGTCATCGTCAATCTCTCGTTCTCTGGAAACTCCCCAATGGCGGGGTTCAGAAGGGATTTAACAGTTTGCCGACTTCTTGTCGACAAGAAAAATACAAACAAGAATTTTCATAACCGTGACCTGGGTCGGTTCCGGCGGCGGGGAATAACCGGAAGGGAGCGGCTAGAGCGCCAGGCCGGCATTGTGGCGGGAATCGGCGGTAATGTAGGAGCGAATCTGCCGGACGATCTGGTCGGCATGGGCAGATGCGAGACTATCGGCGAGCGCCAGGTCGCGCTTGATGATCGCCTGGATCATCTCCTCGTGCTCGCCGACATACTGGCGCGGCAGGACATCGTTGAAGGAAGAATAGTAGAGCCTGAGAATGCGACGTCCTTCGTCCAGCAGCCGGGTGAAGAGTTCGACGTAATAGCGGTTGCGGCCGGCCTGCGCGATCGCAATATGGAAGTCGCGATTGGTCGAAATCATGCCGAGGACATCGCGGTCGGTGACCGCAATCTCGAAGGCCTTCTGTTGAACGCGGATGACGGCGATATCACCTTCGGAGTGGTTGGCAGCTGCAAGCCGCGTCGTCACGCGATACATCAGCGTCAGCGCATCGAAAAATTCCGGCAGGCCGAGAAAATCGATGTTCGAGACGATCGTCGCGCGGTTGGTGAGCGTCGTGATCAGGCCCTCGGCGGCAAGCCGTACGAGTGCCTCGCGGATCGGTGTTCGCGATAGCGCAAACCGATCGGACAACTGCTGTTCGTCGATCGGGCTGCCCGGCGGCAGCTTTAACTCGATGATCTCGTTTCGAAGCGTCTCGTAAACCGTCGATACGCCGGAGCCGCGCCGGTGCGTTTGCAGTTTTTCGATCTCGTCCACGCTTCGGTTTTCCTTTCAAGCAGCCGAGTTTATACCCGTCTACTAGCGAATCCGTCGGGCGACTTCAAACACTATATACTTTCTGTCGGCAGACGGAATTTTGAATGTTCCTTTGCCGGGGTGATGCGTCAGCACCTACTCCTGTTTGCCCGGCTTGCTGACCCGAAGAGCGTCGCTCAATTCCATGCGGGCCGTGCCGATCAATTGCTCCATCGCAAAGCGCGCCGCATCTGGCCGGCGCATGCGGATCGCATCGAGCACGTCCTGGTGCCGGGCGATGGCGTAGTCGTGGCTCTGGCTTGCCCGGTTCGTCAGGCGGAAGCTTGCAAGCAGCGCGGCGCGGATGGCGGTGGCGAACTGGCGGAAGACCCAGTTGCCGCTCGCATTGATGATGGCGGTATGAAATTCGAGGTCGGCCTGGCTCCAGGCCTCATTATCGCGGGCGTTGGCCGCCACCATGTCCTCGAAGGCTGCGGCGATCTGGGCGAGTTGCTTGGCTGTGGCGTTCGCAGCCGCCTGTGCGGCAGCCGCGGGCTCCAGCAACTGGCGAGCGTCGAGCAGGGAATCGTAGAAACCGCGGTCATCGCTGAATTCGAGTGTCGCATCGAGGACCAACGGATCGAGATAGTTCCAGTTCTCGCGCGGCAGCACGCTGGTGCCGGCACGAGTGCGCGAGCGGACCATGCCGAGCGCCGAGAGATATTGCATGGCCTCGCGCAGGCTGGTGCGGCTGACACCATAGACCTCGGAGAGCTCGGCTTCATTCGGCAACAACGATCCTTCGGCAATATCGCCCGACACGATCTGGCCGATGAGCTTCTTCAAAAGCTCCTCGCGCACCGTGCGGCGTCCCTGTTCGGGTTTGGCCACCGCACTTCCCGTTCGCAGAAGTCCCGATCGCGTGCTCATAACGTCCCCCATACCGCTGGTCTTGTTGTCACCATGAGCAGCGTCATGCTTTCTCATCAATGGACAACCTCAGGCTCAGCAGGCTTCTCCCAAGAAATCCGATCATCACGCACGGCTGCCGCGCCCGGCAGCCGACGAGCGCATATTGTCGAGCAGGACGGCGATCAGCAGAATAAGGCCACGTACCACATATTGATAGAAGGCCTGAATGTTGAGCAGGTTCATGACGTTTTCGGCAATGCCCATGATCAGCACGCCGACGATCACGCCAGTCATCGCCGCCCGTCCACCGGCAAGCGACACGCCGCCGAGCACGCAGGCCGAGATGACGGAAAGCTCAAGCCCGGTGGCCGCATTCGGCTGGCCGGAGGTGATACGCGATGCGAGAAGGATGCCGGCGATGGCGCAGACGAGACCCTGCAGCGCGAAGATCCAGATACGCATGTTGACGACATTGACGCCGGCAAGGCGCGAAGCTTCCGGATTGCCGCCGATCGCCAGCGTGTTCTTGCCGAAGACGGTGCGGTTCAGCACGAAGCCGAAGACGATGAAGAGCAGGATCATGATCCAGATCGGCGTCGGCACCGTCAGGAAACGCGACAACGCCAGCTGGTAGAAGGCCGGATCATTGATGCCGACGGCGCGCCCATCGGACGCGATCAGCGCGAGCCCGCGGACGATCTGCATGGTGGCGAGCGTCGTGATCAGCGCGTTGATGCGGAAGCGGGCAATGACCACGCCATTGACGACGCCGACGATGCTGCCGCAGACCAGGGCTGCCAGCAGGCCGAGCGGAATGGAGCCGGTCGAGTTTGACACCATCACGGCGATCATGCCGGAAAAGGCGACAGTGGAGCCGACCGAGAGGTCGAAGTCGCGCGAGGCAAGGCAGAACATCATGGTGCAGGCAACGATCCCGATCGTCACCACAGACTGCAGGAGGCCCAGCATATTGCGTTCGGTCAGGAAGCTCGGCACGGTCAGCGAGACGATCACGAAGGCGATCGCGAAGATCACCACCAGACCCTGTTCGCCGAGAAGGATTTTTTTCAACGCGTTCATGACTGCTCTTCCTGAAACTAGATTGTGCCGGCGGCATTCTTGTCGGGCAGCGCCGCGGTCAGAATGCTGCGTTCGTCGAAATCGGCGCGCGCCACACTGGCGGCGACGCGGCCCTGGCACATGACCATGATGCGATCGGAAATGCCCATGACCTCGGGCAACTCGCTGGAGATGACGACGATCGCCATGCCGCCGGCGGCGAGTTCGTAGAGGATTTCATAGATTTCCGACTTGGCGCCGACATCGATGCCGCGTGTCGGCTCGTCGATAACAAGCACCTTGACGCCCTGTTCGGAGAGCCAGCGGCCGAGGATGACCTTCTGCTGGTTGCCGCCAGAGAGATTGATGATGTCCTGCTTGCGCGAGGGTGTGCGCACCCGAAGCTTGGCAATGAACTGCTCGGCGACCGAGGCTTCCTTCTTCGGGTTCAAGACGCCGAAGGGCGAGAAATGGCGACGCGAGGAGATGGCGATATTCTCCTCGATCGACCGGCCCTGAATGATGCCGTCGAATTTGCGATCCTCCGGGCAGAGCACCATGCCAGCGCTGATCGCCGCCTTCGGGTTGTTGGGGGAAACGGCCACGCCGTCGATTGTGACGCTGCCTTGATGGCGATGGTCGGCACCATAGAGCAGCCGCGCCATCTCGCTTCGACCCGCACCGATCAGGCCGAAGAAACCAAGAATTTCGCCCTTGCGGGCGGAGAAGCTGATGGGTGTGCGAAGCTTGGAGCCCGAGAGAGCCTTGACCTCGAGGCGCACCTCGCCAAGCGGCCGCTCGCGCCAGCCCCAGATGTTGCTGATCTCGCGCCCGACCATTTCGGCAATGATCTGCTCGCGCGTCGTCTCGGCGACTTTGGGATGATGGGCGGCGAGCTTGCCGTCGCGCAGTACCGTCAGGCTGTCGCAGAGACGGAAGATCTCGTCGAGGCGGTGGGAGACGTAAAGGATGACCGTGCCCTTGGCCTTGAGCTTGCCGATCAACGTGAAGAGAATTTCGCTTTCGCGCGAGGAGAGCGACGAGGTCGGCTCGTCGAGCGCGATCACCCGCGCATCGAGCATCACGGCCTTGGCAATCTCGACCATCTGGCGGGCGCCGATAGAAAGAGAAGAGACTTTTGCGGAAGGGTCGACATCGATGCCGATCTCATCCAGCCTGGCGCGCACCGTCTCGATCAGGGTCCTGCCGTTAATCACACCGGCCTTGGCGGGAAAACGGCCGAGCCAGAGGTTTTCGGCAACCGTCAGCTCTGGAACGAGCTGCAGCTCCTGATGGATGACGATGACGCCGGCATGGAAGGCATCGCGGACGGAGTTGTATTTCTGCTCGACGCCATCGATGAGAATGCTACCTTCATCAGCCGACTGGTCGCCGGAGAGCACGCGGATCAGAGTGGATTTTCCGGCACCGTTTTCGCCCATCAGCCCGTGCACGGCGCCCTTTTCGACACCGAAGGAGACGTTGGACAGAGCCTGGACGCCCGGATAGCCCTTGGAAATGGAATTGAATTCGAGGAAGGCCATCATCGCTCCGTCGAGAATAGGCCCGGCGGCGGATAGCGCCGCCGGGATGAAATCATCATCGGAGGATGATTATTCGATGCCGAGGTCCTTGCGAACCTTTTCGTAGTCGCCACGCAGAGCGAGGGAACCCGAGGTCAGCGTGACCTTTTCCGGCTCCTTGCCGTTGGCGATCCAGTCATACATGTTGAGTGCGGTTTCATAGCCGTGACGCTTCGGCGAGATGATGACCGTGCCGAAGAAGCCGGTTGCGGACGGCTTCTTGAACTCGTTGATTGCCGATTCCGCACCGCCGATGCCGACGCCGATCATGTTGTCGGCGGGAATGCCGACCGATTCCGATGCGCGCACGGCGCCGAGAACCGCTTCGTCATTGAGGCCGAAGGCGATCCAGTACTTCACGTCGGCATGCTTGTTGAGAACGGTGGTCGCAGCGTTGAGCGCTGCTTCCGTATCCGTCTTTGCCTGCGGCGCGTCGTAGATGTTTTCGGCCGGGAAGCCAGCAGCCTTCAGAACCGAGATCGCGCCTTCGACGCGGTCGACGGCGGTCGGCAGCTGATCGTAGGAAACGCGGATCGCGCCGACATTCTTCATGTCCCAGCCGCGCTTCTTCATTTCATCGACGATCGCCTGGCCCACGCCTTCGCCGATCTTGGTAGCGGAAATGCCCATGTGCGGCACGTCTTCCAGCGGCTTGCCATCGGCGCCGACCAGGCGGTCGTCGACCGTCATCAGCTTGAGCTGGTTGGCGGCAGCCTTGGCGACGATGCCGGGGCCGAGCTTGACGTCAGGCGTGCAGATGATGAAGCCCTGGGCGCCCTGCGCACCGAGGTTGTCGATCGCCGACTGGACCTTCTCGCCATCTTCGGCGCCGATCTTGACGACGGTGAAACCCTTTTCCTTGGCGGCCTGGTCGGCGAACTTCCATTCGTCCTGGAACCACGGCTCTTCCGGCTGCTTCACGATGAAACCGATCTTGACATCCTCCGCCAATACGGAGCCGGCGGCCAGAACGGCAAAGGCGCCAGCGAGGACGGCTGCTTTGAAGAAGCGCATAATCTCTCTCCCTAAATCTTGATCTGCCGCTCACTCGGCAGCGACTACTGAATATGAACAAACATCATACCAGTCAATATTTGTGTATGATTATTTCTGCGATTTCGCGGGTGAAAAGGCAGTTGAAGTCTCCGACGCGGCGCCGTTGATCGATAAATTGGCGGGAAACAGGCTCTTGACCATCTCTGAGCCCGAAAATAAATCCTATATATATTGACATTCGAGTGACCGATAATAGGGTGCCGCCACAGTCCGGATCAGCCTCGATCTCGCGGAGAAGACGTCGCTTCATGGCCATCATCGATTTGCAGGGCGGCGCGCTTTCGGCCCGCATTTCTACGACAGGCGGCCTGCTCCTTCATTATTCCTGGCTGCGGGACGGCCTGACAATCCCGCTTCTGCGGCCGGCGGCCGATAATGCCGATGCACTTTCCTCTGCCTGCTATCCGCTCGTGCCCTTTGGCAATCGCGTGAGAGGCAACCGCTTCACATTCAAGGGGCACGACTACAGCCTGCGGCCGAACAGGGACTGGGATCCGCATTACTTGCATGGCGATGGCTGGCTGGCGGAATGGGACCTTCTTTCCAGGGATAGCAGCAACGCGCGGATTGCTTTTCGTCATCGAGCCGACGGCACGCCCTATAGCTACCAGGCAGAGCAGAGCTTCGCACTGACGGCAGACGAGCTGGAACTCTGCATGCGGGTGGAAAATACCGGCGACGAAGCCTTGCCTTTCGGGCTTGGCTGGCATCCCTTCTTTCCGCTGAGCGAGCGCACGACGCTTCTGGCAAAGGCCGATCGCTTCTGGACCGAAGCGGAGAGCTGGCTGCCGGGCGAGCCCGCCGAAATCCCCGCGGATCTTGATTTCTCGCGGGCAGCCGTACTGCCGCAGCGCTGGATCAACAATGGATTCGAGGGCTGGAACGGTACGGCGCGCATCACCTGGCCCGAGACGAAAACAGTGCTCGACCTGACGGCCGACCCGATCTTCCGCCACGCCGTCCTCTTCCTGTCGGACGAGCGTTTCGACCCGGGATTTCGCGGGGACTATTTCTGCTTCGAGCCCATGTCGCATCTTGCCAACGGGCACAATCTTCCTGGTCTCGGCGACCTCACCGTCCTGCGGCCAGGCGAAAGCCTCGCGGGCTCGATCCGTCTGCAGCCACAGGAAATCGGCTGATTATCACGCGCATAAGGAGGAAACAGACGATGCCAAACCGCCTTTCCGGAAAACGGGTCTTCATCACGGGTGCCGCCCAGGGGATCGGACAGGCGATCGCCGAGGCATTCGCGGCCGAGGATGCCCGCCTCTTCCTCGTCGACCGCGATGAAAAGCTGCTCGAGGAAACCGCTGCCGCCCTTGCTGCAAAGGGGGCCGTGCTCGGTTACCAGGCAGCCGATATCACTGATGGCGATGCGATCAAGGCGGCCGTTGTAAAAGCGGCAAGCGACATCGGCAGCATCAATGCCCTCGTCAACAATGCCGGCGTCAATGTCTTTGCCGAACCATTGCAGACGACAGACGACGAGTGGCAGCGATGCTTCGACATCAATCTCAAGGGTGCCTGGCACTGCTGCCGCTCAGTGCTGCCGCAGATGATCGCAGAAGGTGGTGGCGTGATCCTCAATATCGCCTCGACCCACGCCTTCACCATCATTCCCCACACCTTCCCCTACCCTCTCGCCAAACATGCGCTTCTCGGCATGACCAAGTCCCTCGGCATCGAATATGCGTCTCAAAACGTGCGTGTGAACGCGATCGCGCCCGGCTACGTCTCGACCCAGAAGGTCATCGATTACTGGAACGGCTTTGCCGATCCCGAAAAGGCAAAGGCTGAGACCATGAAACTGCATCCGGGCGGTCGCATCGCCACGCCGAAGGAAATCGCCATGGCGGCGGTTTTCATGATCTCGGATGAGTGCACCTTCATGAACGCCACCTGCCTGACGATCGATGGCGGTTTGAGCGTCATGCAGCACCAATAGGAGCGGCCCCTCTCCGTGGCCTCAGAGTGCAGCCGCTCACATCTATTGTCTAGTTTTTGCGCAGCAGCATTACTTGACACAATTTTGGGCGATCCATAGAGTTTTATCCATCTGGTAAAAAAGAGGGGAACTCATGAAAAATCAGATCATTATGTCTCGCCGCACGGTGCTTGCCTCTGGCATGGCACTCGGTGCAACCGCCTTTGCACCCAAGCTCTGGGCGCAGGAAAAACTGAAGGTTGCAGGCATTCACGCCTCGCCTGTAGAAAATGCCTGGAACTCCTGTCTGCACAAGGCCCTTCAGGACGCCGCTTCGGAAGGCGTGATCGAATACGTCTTCTCCGAAGGCGTTTCGGGCACCGACTATCCGCGTGCCATGCGCGAATATGCCGAGCAGGGCAACGCCCTCATCGTCGGCGAGGCCTATGCCGTCGAGCGCGAAGCCCGCCAGGTTGCCGCCGACTATCCGAAGACCGCTTTCATGCTGGGCTCCAGCGGCGAGCCGTCGGGCGACAATTTCGGCGTCTTCGGCACCTGGAACCATGACGGCGCCTATCTTGCCGGCATGCTCGCGGGCAAGATGACGAAGTCGGGCATTGTCGGCTCGGTCGGCGCGCTGCCGATCCCGGAAGTCAACATGCTGATGAATGCCTTTGCTGCCGGCGTGAAGGAAGTCCGCCCGGATGCCAAGCACCTCGTCGCCTTCATCGGCACCTTCTTCGATCCGCCGAAGGCGCGCGAGGCCGGCCTTGCCCAGATCGATGCCGGCGCCGACATCCTGTTCGGCGAGCGCATCGGCACGGCAGACGCTGCCAAGGAGCGCGGCATCAAGTCGGTCGGTTCGCTGATCGACTATACGCCGCGTTATCCCGACACCGTCTTTGCCAATGCCATCTGGGGTTTCCGGCCGATCCTCAATGCCGCGATCGCCGATGTGAAGGCTGGCAAGCCGACCGGCAACAACTACACCCGCTTTGGCCTGATGAAGGAAGGCGGCAGCGATATCGTCTACGTCAAGGGTGTCGCACCGGCCGACGCCGAAGCGGCGATGGAGGCCAAGCGCGCCGCCATCAAGTCCGGCGCCTTTGAGGTTCCGATCATGCCCGAGGAGCCGAAGTAAGCCGGCATCTGCATGAACGGGATTGAGAAAAGCAAGGGCTCTATACCGGGCGGCGACGCGATTGCGCTCGCCGCCCGGATCGGGACCGGTGCATTTGATTGCACCGAAGCGATGAAGGCTGCGATTTCCGCCGCCAGGGCGAAGGATGCGCTGGGCGCGATCTGTCATCTCGACGAAGATCTGGGCCTCGCGAATGCCGCCGCGCTTGATCGCGAATATCGAAACAATCCCGCCATATTCTCCGTCCGGCCGTTTGCCGGCGTGCCAACGCTTGCCAAGGATCTCGGCGGCCCGTTCAAGGGTCTTCCGGTTCGCGCCGGCTCGCATCTCTTCGACGACATGCTCGATCCGTCTGCCGATTCCGATCTGGCAGATCGTTTTCGTCAGGCCGGTTTCAGCCTCTTCGGTCTCACCACCAGCCCGGAAGTCGGCCTCTCCCTCGCAAGCGAACCCATGCGCGGACCCGTCTGCTGCAATCCCCTTGACCCCTCCCGTACCGCGGGCGGCTCTTCGGGCGGCGCTGCCGCTGCGGTTGCTGCCGGTATCGTGGCGATTGCCCACGCAACGGATGCCGGTGGTTCCATTCGCGTGCCCGCCGCCTGTTGTGGCCTAATCGGCCTGAAGCCCAGCCGCGGCGCCATTCCGGGCGGGCCGGGCTTCGGCAATCATCTCGGCGGCCTCGCCAGCGAGCTGGCAGTCTGCCGCTCGGTCCGCGATGCCGGTGCTATCTTCGACGCGCTTCATGGAAAACCCGCCGGACCTTACCCGGAGCCGGCGCTCGACAGGAGCGAAAGACCCCGCCTGCGCATCGGCCTGCTAACGGATACCGGCAGCGACTTTCCGACCGAGGCTGCACGACAGCAAGCCGTAGAGGCCGCGGCCCGCGGCCTCGAGGGGGACGGACATGAGATCGTCATCGTGGAATGGCAGCGGCTTGAAGCAAGCATCATCGCGAGTGCCGTCATTTTCGCCGATATCATAGCAATCAATCTGGCATGGCTCGTCGATAGCTTCCATCTTGACCTCTCGAAGGCCGAACCTCTGACGGCAGCCTTTGCGGTGCGCGGGGCCAGACTTGCGCCGACTGCGCTCTGGCAAAGCCTCAGCACCATGCCGCATGTCAGCCATGACGTCTGGCACCTGTTCGACGATATCGATTGCCTGCTGACGCCGATGCTTGCGACAGCCCCTCGGCCGATCGGCTCCTTCCCGACCGATCATCAGGATACCGACCTGCATCTGAACCGCATGGCGCGCTTTGCGCCACTTGCCTGTCTTGCCAATATTTCCGGCTTTCCGGCGCTGACACTGCCTTTTGGAAGCGATGCGGACGGAATGCCGCTGCCTGTGCAATTGCTGGCACCGATGGGCCGCGAACCACTGCTGCTTGCCCTTGCCTCGCGGCTGGAAGCAGAGCAACGTTGGATCCACCCCCATGCCATTGCGGGACTTGCCTCATGACGTCAGCTCCCGTGCTCCAGCTTGACAATATCAGCAAGCGTTTCGGCGCAATCCAGGCCAATGACGATATTTCGCTGAGCCTCGCCAAGGGCGAAGTGTTGGCCCTGCTCGGCGAAAACGGTGCCGGCAAGACGACGCTCATGAGCATCCTCTTCGGTCATTATGTGCCGGATGCAGGAACGATCCATATCGAAGGCAGCGAATTGCCGGCCGGCCGGCCGCGTGCGGCGATCCGCGCCGGCATCGGCATGGTGCACCAGCATTTCTCCTTGGCGCCCAACCTGACCGTTCTCGAAAACGTCATGACGGGGACGGAAAAACTCTGGTCCTTCAAATCGGAGAGAACGGCCGGCCGCGCCAGGCTTCTCTCCATCGCCTCCCGCTTCGGCCTCGGCGTCAACCCCGATGCCCGGCTCGGCGACCTCTCGGTCGGCGAGCAGCAGCGCGTCGAAATCCTCAAGGCGCTCTATAACGATGCCCGAATTCTCATCCTCGACGAGCCGACGGCGGTGCTGACCAATATCGAGGCCGAGCGCCTTTTCCAGACGCTTCGGGAAATGGCCCGGCAGGGCCTGTCGCTGATCTTCATTTCTCACAAGCTTGACGAGGTGATCGGTGCAGCCGACCGCGTCGTCGTGCTGCGCGGCGGAAAGGTGGTCGCCGAGCGGCGGACCGGCGAGACCAGCAAGGCGGAACTCGCCGAACTCATGGTTGGCCGCCGGGTGACGCGCCCGGTGCGCGAAGCGTCTACGCCCGGCGCGGTCGTTTTCGAGGCTGTCGGCGTCACCGTCACTGACGGCGGCCAGGAGCGGCTGAGAGATATCAGCTTTCAGCTCCATGCCGGCGAGACACTCGGCATTATCGGCGTCTCCGGGAATGGCCAGGCGACACTCAGCCATCTCGTCAGCGGACTGGTGGGCTGGAGCCGCGGCGATATCATGCTCTTCGGACAGCCGGTCACCGACGTCAGTGTCGAAAGTCTCATCGATGCCGGCATCGGCCGCATTCCGGAGGACCGCAATAAGGAAGGGGCGATCGGCGAACTCGCGGTCTGGGAAAATGCCGTGCTGGAGCGCATCGCCTCGCCGCGCTTCTCTCGCCATGGGCTGGTCGACCGCAAGGCCGGCATGGCCTTTGCCCAGGAGATCATCGCGGAGTTCGATATTCGCGGCGGCGGACCCTCGACGCGCACGCGGCTTCTGTCTGGTGGCAACATGCAGAAGCTGATCCTTGGGCGCAACCTGCATGACAGGCCGAAGATCCTGATTGCCGCGCAGCCGACACGTGGGCTCGACGAGGGCGCGGTCGCCGCCGTCCATGCCCGGATATTGCAGGCACGCAAGGAGGGCACGGCCGTGCTTCTGATATCGGAGGATCTGGACGAGGTGATCGGCCTTGCCGATCGCATCCAGGCGATCGTCAAGGGGCGCCTGTCGCCCCCTATCGATGCACAAAGTGCCGATCCCCGAAAACTCGGCCTGATGATGTCAGGTGAATGGATGTCCGAGGCCCAGCATGCGTCTTGAACGTCGCGACCACCGTCCGCTCTACCTGGTCGTGGCAGCGCCTGTCGGTGCCGTCATCGCCGCACTCGCCATTGCCGGGATTCTGATTGCGCTCGCAGGCGCCCCTGTCTTCGAAGCCTATTGGCGCATTCTGACCGGCGCCTTCGGCACGCGGCTTTCGGCGACGGAGACGCTGACGCGAGCGACGCCGTTGATGCTGACCGGCCTTGCCGCAGCTGTCGCCTTCCGCGCCCGGCTCTGGAATATCGGCGCCGAAGGCCAGTTCTATCTTGGCGCCATCACAGTTGCCGCACTTGGCTCCAAGCTCCTGGCAGGCCTGCCGGCGGTACTTCTCATCCCTGCTTTGCTGGTCGCGGGCGCCGTTGCCGGCATGGTGCTGATCCTTGTTCCGCTCTGGCTGCGGCTGCGCTTTTCGGTCGATGAAGTGGTCACCAGCCTGCTGTTGAATTTTGTCGCCCTTCTCTTCGTCTCCATGCTGATCGATGGCGTCCTGAAGGATCCGCTCGCCTTCGGCTGGCCGCAATCCATGCCGGTCAGCGATCATGCTCTGCTGCCGAAACTGGTGGCGCGCTCACGGCTGCATGTCGGCTTCATCATCGCCATCGTCATTGCATTTGCCGTATATTTTCTTCAGTCGCGCACTGTCTTCGGTCTGCGTTCGCGCGCCGCCGGTCTCAATCCTGCCGGCGCCGTCTTTGCCGGCGTTCCGCTTGGTATGACGCTGGTGAAAGTCGCATGCCTTTCCGGCGGTCTCGCGGGTCTCGCCGGTGCGATCGAGGTGATGGGCGTCAAGGGTTATGTAACGACCGATCTCTCGCCCGGCTTCGGCTATTCCGGCATCATCGTCGCCATGCTCGCGAACCTGCACCCGATCGGCGTGATTGCCGCGGCCCTCTTCACCGCCACGGTGTTCGTCGGCGCCGACGGCATGAGCCGGGCGCTCGGCATACCGACCTATATTGCCGACGTGACCGTTGCCGTCTCTCTGCTCACCATGCTGATTGCCCTGTTCTTCACCCAATACAGGATCCGCAGATGATGGCTCTGATCGACATTGTCTCCTCTGCAGGCCTCTGGGCCGCCGTGCTGCGCATCGCCACGCCGCTGATCTTCGGCACGCTCGGCGCGCTGCTCTGCGAGCGAGCGGGCGTGCTCAATCTCGGCATCGAAGGCATCATGACCTTCGGGGCGATGATCGGCTGGCTCGCGGTCTTTCATGGCGCCGATCTCTGGACCGGCCTTCTGGTCGCAGCCTTTGCCGGCGCGGTCTTCGGTCTGCTGCATGCGCTGCTGACCGTCACGCTTGGCCTGTCGCAGCACGTCACGGGCCTCGGCATCACGCTCTTTGCCGCCAGCCTCAGTTATTTCATTTTCCGCCTGGTCGTGCCGCTTGCCGGCACACCGCCGACGATCGTGCCCTTCCAGCCGATCGATATTCCCGTCCTCTCCGGCCTGCCCTTCCTTGGCCCTGCGCTCTTTGCACAGACGGCGCCGACCTATCTGGCGATCTTCCTGGCACTCGCGATGGGCTATCTGATCTTCCGAACGCCACTTGGCCTGACGATCCGCATGACCGGCGAAAACCCGCATGCCGCCGAGGCGCAGGGCATAGATCCGATCCGGATCCGTTATGGTGCAATCATTGCCGGAAGCGCCTTGATGGCGGTCGGCGGCGCCTTTCTGACGCTCTCTGCCTTCAACAGCTTCTTCCCAACCATGGTCCAGGGGCGCGGCTGGATTTCCATTGCGCTCGTCGTCTTCGCCTCGTGGCGGCCCGGCCGGGCCCTGCTCGGCGCGCTGCTCTTTGCCTTCTTCGATGCCTTCCAGCTGCGGCTGCAGACGGTGTTCGGCGGGGTCGTGCCCTATCAGCTTTTCCTGATGACGCCCTATCTCCTGTCGATCGCAGCTCTTGCCGTGATGGCGCGACGCGCCCGCGTGCCGCAGGCGCTGATGCAGCCCTATCGCCGCGGCGAGCGGTGATCCCATCCTTCAGAACCACAACAGACCGGTGCCGCCATGTTTGACCTGATCATCAGAAACGCAAATCTTCCCGATGGCCGCATGGGCATCGACATCGCCATAGAGAAGGGCAAAATCGTCGAGGTGGCGGCGAAGATCGAGGCCAGTGCCGGCGAGGAAATCGATGCGACCGGCCAGCTCGTCAGCCCACCCTTCGTCGATCCGCATTTCCACATGGACGCAACGCTCTCGCTCGGCCTGCCGCGCATGAACCGCTCCGGCACGCTTCTCGAAGGCATCGCGCTCTGGGGGGAACTGCGGCCGATCCTCACCCGCGAAGCCCTGGTGGAGCGGGCGCTTCGCTATTGCGATCTTGCTGTCTCGCAGGGGCTTCTCGCCATCCGCAGCCATGTCGATACCAGCGATCCCAGGCTGGTGACCGCCGAGGCACTGATCGAGGTGCGCGAGAAGGTCGCTCCATATCTCGACCTGCAGCTCGTCGCCTTCCCGCAGGATGGTTACTATCGTTCGCCCGGCGGCGTTGACGCCCTGAACCGCGCGCTCGACATGGGTCTCGATATCGTTGGTGGCATTCCGCATTTCGAGCGCACCATGGCCGATGGCGCAGCCTCGGTCGCAGCACTCTGCCGCATCGCCGCCGATCGTGGCCTGCCCGTCGACATGCATTGCGACGAGACCGACGATCCGATGTCGCGTCATATCGAGACGCTTGCCGCCGAGACGGTGCGCTTCGGCCTGCAGGGCCGGGTTGCCGGCTCGCACCTGACCTCCATGCATTCGATGGACAATTATTACGTCTCCAAGCTCATTCCGCTGATGGCGGAGGCTCAGATCAACGTCATCCCCAATCCGCTCATCAACATCATGCTGCAGGGACGCCACGACACCTACCCGAAGCGGCGCGGCATGACACGGGTGCGCGAACTGATGGAAGCCGGCCTCAATGTCTCCTTCGGCCATGATTGCGTGATGGACCCCTGGTATTCCATGGGCTCCGGCGACATGCTGGAGGTCGGCCATATGGCGATCCATGTGGCACAAATGGCCGGCATCGAGGACAAGAAGAAGATCTTCGATGCGTTGACAGTCAATTCGGCAAAAACCATGGGCCTCGAAGGCTACGGCCTGGAAAAGGGTGGGAATGCCGACCTCGTCATCCTGCAGGCGCGCGATCCGGTGGAAGCGCTCAGGCTGAAGGCGAACCGGCTGACCGTCATTCGCCGCGGCAAGATCATTGCCCGCTCGGCGCCGCGTATTGCCGAATTGAGCCTTGCCGGGCGCCCGGCAACGGTCGATGGCGCAGCTTACGCGCCGATCATCCCGAGCCCATGATGGCGCAAGCGATCAGCGCTCTCCCTTGACCTGGATCAGGTAAGGCGGCGTCAGGCCGGAAGGCATGGTGGGCAGGTGCTGGAGGATCTTCAGGTTGGGATCGAGCGCCCGGCGAAGATGATCGGAAAGTGCTGAACAGGCCTTCTCGATATCGTTGGCGAGCAACGCGTCATAGACACGTGTATGCTCCGAAATCATCATCGAAATCTCTTCCTTGGTGCGGAGCTTGGCGAAGGTCGAGTGGGTGGCGATGAGGACACGCTGGCTTCGGCGCACGGCGGAAAGAAGTACCGTGTTGGGGCAAGGCGCAAGCGAGTCCAGATGCAGATCTGCTTCCGCCTGCTCCAGCTTTTCCGGCGCCTGCGGGTAGGGACCGAGGGTAACAAGCCTTTGCCTGCGTTCCTTCAGGTCCGTCTTCGCGAGCAAGGGATAGGCCTGGCGCAAAGCTTCCGGTTCCAGCAGACGGCGCATGTCGTAATGGTGGCGGAAAACCTTGGCGCTGAGCGGTCCGGCGTACCACCGGTTATTGCTGTCCTGCTCGATGACGCCGCTGCGCTCAAGCTGTGTCAGCACTTCATGGGCGATGGTGCGGCTGACGTCATAGTGCTGGGCAAGTGCGGTCTCGTTCAACAGGAAGCGGCCGTAGGCAAGACAGACGGCGACGGCATGCTCGACTTCCGGGTAGATCTGTTCCCGGCGATTGACCACCGGCACCGTGAGTGAACGAGGCAGGTCGAGGCCCGCAGCAAAAAGGTCCCCGCGCTGCGGCTCGCCGCCCGGTACGATGTAGCCGCGCCCTTCGAAGGTGTGGATAAGGCCGTCCCCCAGGAGTCGCCCCAGCGCAATACCGGCCGGAATACGACTGACATTGAAGGCGCGCGCGACATTCGCCTGGCCGAGAACGAGGCCCGGCGTCAGAACGCGCCGTTCCAGATGGTCTCGAAGAACCTGATAGATCGTCAGGTAGATGGGCTCCGACCGAACCGCAGCGGCGGCTTCAGTCTCCACCTCGCTCGGCATCGTCATGTCTCTTCCAGAGGCTCTCTGCCCATTCCCCGATGTGCCCGATCAGTTTGCGGGCGGTCTTGCCTGCGCGATCCATGATGAAGAAACCGTGGATGGTTCCCTGCCACTCCTCGTAACAGACGTCATTTCCGGCGGCAATCAAACGCTGTGCATAAGCACGGCCCTCGTCCCGCAGCGGATCATGGTCGGCGGTAATCAGCAGGGTCAGCGCCAGGTTCGAGAGGTCGGCGGCAAGCAGCGGCGAAACACGCGGATCGGAAGGCGGCGTGCCGCCAGAGAGATAGTTTTCCGCAAACCAGATCATCGTCGACTGCTGCAGCGAAAAACCGTTCGAAAATTCAGCCCGGCTCGCCGTCGTGCCTGCGAGGTCGGTCGCCGGATAGACCAGAACCTGACCGGCAAGCGGGATTTCGAGATCCCGCGCCCGGATTGCCAGGGATGCGCAGATGCTGGCGCCGGCGCTGTCGCCTGCAAGGATCAGGCTCTCTGCATCAAGCCCGAGTGCCTCTCCCTTTGCTCGAAGCCACAGGAGTGCCACTTCGGCATCCTCCAATGCCGCCGGAAACGGCGCCTCCGGCGCCTTGCGATATTCGACCGAGAGCACATTGGCACGCGCCGCATTGCACAGCGTGCGCACCGGCCCGTCATGGGTTTCGATACTGCCGACCATCCAGCCGCCGCCATGGAAGAAGAGGATGGTCCGCCTGGCGTCGGACCTGCGGTAGAGCCTTGCCTTCAGCTTCATTTCACCGTTTGGGATTTCGAGGTTCTCGATACCCGCAACCTCGTCCTTTGCCCCCCAAAGAAGCGCCAGCCGAACCTCGGAATCGGCACGCGCTTCCTGGGGCGAAAGCGTTTCCAGAGCCGGCCCGCCCAATGCGTCGATCTCCTCCAGCAGGGTTCGATATTCCGGCAGAAGCCTCGATCGATCGACCGGGGCCTGGTTTTCTTGCGGCTTCATCAACTCCTCCCGCCGATTGCCTGCCGAGATGGAACCGGAAGATGACAAAAAAGTCAATGATCGAATATTGCATGCGATATTCGATCATGTTAGCGATTGGGTATGGCAATGCTGGAAGAGGACTGGCTTGCCCAAACGGGAGGATGTCATGACAATTCGCAGTTTCATTGCTGCAGGCCTTGCATGCTCTGTGGCACTTGCGCCGCTCGGCGCTTTCGCCTCGGACAACAAGATCGCCCTGGTTCCCGGCGGTCCGCACCCTTATTTTGCGCCCTGGGAACAGGCCGCCGCCGATGCCGCCAAGGATTTCGGCATTGCCGCGGTCGAATACAAAGTGCCGAGCGAATGGAAGCTCGAGGCCCAGACCGAGCTTCTGGAGAGCCTCGCGGCGCAAGGAACAAACGGCTTCGGCGTGTTTCCGGGTGACGCGGTCGGCGTCAACGCCATATTGTCGGAAATGAAGAGCAACAGCATTCCCTCGGTCGCGCTCGGCGGCTGCGCGCAGGATCCAACCGATGTCGGCCTTTGCCTGGCAACCGACGTTTCGCAATCGGCCTACCTTGGGACCAAGGCACTGATCGAGGCGATGGGCGGCAAGGGCACGATCGTCCATCTTGCCGGCCTGCTCGTCGATCCGAACACGACGCTGCGTGTCAAGGCGGTCGAAAAGGCCGTCGCCGAAACGAATGGCGCCGTGACCCTGCTGCAGACCGTCGGCGATACCGACAGCCAGGAACAGGGCGACCAGAAGATCAATGCCCTGCTTGCCGCGCAGAAAGACAAAATCAACGGGCTGATCGCGACCGGCTATATTTCCTCGGTCGTGGCTGCGACCGCGCTCAAGAACCTCGGGGACAAAAAGATCAAACTCGTCGGCATCGATGACGACAAGATCATCCTCGATGGAATCCGGGATGGCTTCGTCGCCGGCACCATGGCGCAGAACCCTTATGGTCAGGCCTATATCGGCGCCTATGCGCTGGACCAGATGGCCGGCGGCTGCAGCGTCAAGGCCGATGCCCCGTGGATCGCCACGCCGCAGACTGCGCATTTCGTCGATTCCGGCACGCTGCTGATCTCCGCCAAGAACGTCGACAGCTACAAGGACGATCTGAAGGCGCTGACGAAGAAGCTGCAGGCAAGCTTCAAGGACACTTACCTTTCCTGCAAGTAAGAGGAGCGGCGCGGGGACCATCCACCCCGCGCCCAACCATTCCTATTCCACGAGACCGGTCGTCCGAGCGCATGGCACCCATCGACAATGATAGTCCCGTCCCCGATGCAGGCAGACACAGCCTGCTGGGACTGCTGACCAGAGGACCCGCGCAGCTGGGCCTGCTGATCATCCTTCTGATCCTGTGGTTCGTTTTCACCAGCCTGGCGCCCGGCTTCCTGTCGCGTTTCAACCTGAATTCCATGGGCCGCTCGGTCGCGATCGACGTCGTCGTCGGTTTCGCCCAGATGGTGGTGCTGGCGACCGGCGGCATGAACCTTTCCGTCGGTGCGATCGGCGTCTGCTGCGTCATGATTGCCGGCTATCTCATGCAGGCGGCCGGCCTGCCTATTCCTGTCGCGATCCTGCTCACGCTCGCCTTCGGCGGTTTGCTCGGCGCGCTCAATGGGTTGGCGATCGTCAAGACCGGCGTCAACAGCTTCATCGTGACGCTTGCGAGCGCCAGCCTGTTTTCCGGCGGCATGCTGATCTTCACCAAGGGCGTGCCACTAAACGGCCTGCCGGCAACCTTCGGCGCCTTCGGGCGTAGCGGCGTCGGCCCAGTGCCGTCGCTCGCAATCGTTGCCCTCCTGATCGGTGCCCTGCTCTACATTCTCTTCAAGCATACGGTTCTCGGCCGGCAGATTCTCGCCGTCGGCGCCAATGCGCGCACGGCGGAAATGTCCGGTATTCCGGTCGGGCGGATCACGATCTTCGTGCATGTCCTCTCGGGTGTGCTTGCCGGCGCTGCCGCATTGATGCTGACATCGAGGCTTTCGGCCGCCATGCCCGCCGTTGCCGGTGACGACTGGCTGCTGCCCTCCTTCCTCGCTCCCGTCATCGGCGGCACCGCACTTGCCGGCGGCATGGTATCAGTGATCGGCACGATCCTCGGAGCACTGCTGGTTGCCACCATCCGCAGCGGCCTGCTTGTGCTGCAGGTCGGGAATTTCTGGCTGCAGCTCTTCCTTGGCGTCTTCCTGCTCTCGGCCATCCTCTTCGAGCGCTACCGCGCCAAACTCGCCATCCGCGAACAGACGAGGCGCGCATGAAAACGTTGCTTTCCTTCGCAGCGCGCACGCAATGGTCCGGCATCCTTGTCGGCGTCATTGCCGGCGGTATTGCACTTTCCTTCGCCTCGCCTGCCTTCATGACCGAATTCAACTGGTTCGTCATGCTGCGCAGCATCTGCGTTTCGCTGCTCGTCGCCTTCAGCCAGATGGTCATGCTGGGCGTCGGCCAGATGAACCTTTCGGTCGGCGCGCTCGGCGGTCTCGTCGCCGTCGTTACCGGCGGACTGATGGATGTCTGGGGCCTGCCGGCGATCGTCGCCATCGGCATCGGCATCGTCTTCGGCGGCCTTGCCGGCTTTATCAATGGCTGGCTGACGGTGAGGACCGGCATTAACGGCTTCATCGTGACACTTGCGACGGGATCGGCCTTTGCCGGCATCAATCTCGGGATAACCAAGGCCATCCCCTTCTACAATCTATCGCCTGCCTTCGTCGCCTTCGGCAACGGCCGTTTCGGACCCTTTCCGCTCCTGCTCATCGTGCCGCTGCTGGTGACCGTGCTGCTCGTCATCTTCTTTGCCCGCACGGTCGAGGGCCGCTACATGCTGGCGGTCGGCGGCAATGCCCATGCGGCGGAACTTTCGGGCATTTCGGTCGCCCGCGCCACCATCATGGCCCATGTCGTGTCAGGCCTGCTGGCCGCGACCGCCGGTGTGCTGGCCGTCGCCCAGCTCGGCTCTGCCCAGCCGACGATCGGCGCGGACTGGGTGGTCATTTCCTTTGCGGCACCGATCATCGGCGGTGCCAGCCTTGCCGGCGGCTCCATCTCCATTCTCGGCACCCTCATCGCCGTGTTGCTGGTCGGGCTGATCCAGAATGCCATGGTGCTGCTGGCGGTCGATCCCTACTGGGTCACCTTCCTGCTCGGTGCGCTGATCCTTGCCGCCGTCTGGATCAATCGCTACCGGGCGATCCGGGTCGGGGAGGATTGAGATGGCACTCATTCTGGACCGGATCGGCAAATCGTTCCCGGGCGTGCGGGCGCTCAACAATGCATCGCTGACCCTCAACGGCGGCGAGATACACGCGCTGATGGGCGAAAACGGCGCCGGCA
This sequence comes from Rhizobium sp. 05N49, assembly GCF_056396805.1. Classification (NCBI taxonomy): domain Bacteria; kingdom Pseudomonadati; phylum Pseudomonadota; class Alphaproteobacteria; order Hyphomicrobiales; family Rhizobiaceae; genus Rhizobium; species Rhizobium sp. 05N49. The sequence continues at coordinate 42,352 of NZ_JBFTME010000008.1, read as the reverse complement.
AATCGACGCTGATCAAGATCATCACCGGCGTCCACCGGCCAGACAGCGGGACAGTCACGTTCGATGGTATGCCGCTGTCACTTGCCTCGCCGCGCGACGCGATCGCGCTCGGCATTTCCGCGGTGCACCAGGAACGCAACCTCATTCCGCGCTTCTCAGTGGCGGAGAACATTCTTCTGGAGAGCTTGCCGGTTCGCAACGGCCTCGTCGATTTCCGCCGCGCCAATGAAGAGGCGCGCATGCATCTGCGCAAGGTCGGCCTCGACGTCGATCCGGCAACGGAGGTGCGACGCCTCAGCGTCGCCCAGATGCAGATGGTGGAGATCGCCAAGGCGCTCAGCCATCAGGCCAAGGTACTTCTGCTCGACGAGCCAACCGCATCGATTACCGATGCCGAAACTGAAATCCTCTTTCGCCTCGTGCGACAGCTGCGCGATCAGGGAACGGCGATCCTCTTCGTCAGCCACAAGCTGGAGGAAGTCTTGAGCCTTTGCGATCGGGTCACGGTCCTGCGCGACGGCGAAACCACGCTACGCGGTGCGCCGATGACCGGCATGACGCGGCAGACGCTGATCGAGGCGATGATCGGCCGCGCTGAGCGCCCGGTCATCGCGCGCTCACGCAAGCCGCAGGAAGGGGTGGCGAAACTCGAGTTGCGTGATGTCGCCACCGCCGCCGGCCATGACAATGTCAATTTCTCGGTTCATCGCGGCGAAATCCTCGGCCTCTACGGCCTTGTCGGCGCCGGCCGGACCGAGCTTGTCCGTGCCGTCATCGGCAAGGACAAGCTGACATCGGGAACGGTGGTGATCGATGGCAAAGCCGTCCGCATCCGCTCGGTTGAGGAGGCGATCAAGCGCTTCCGCATGGGCTATGTCAGCGAGGATAGGAAGCACGAGGGCGTCATTCTCGCCCATCCGATCCGTTCGAATATCGCCATGACCGTCTGGGGCAGGATTGCCTCGACCCTTGGGCTGATCGGCGCTGGCAAGGAGCGCAAGACTGCCGCGCCGCTCGCCCGGCAGCTGGAAATCCGAACACCCAGCCTGGAACAACTCGTCGGCAACCTCTCGGGCGGTAACCAGCAGAAGGTCTCGCTCGCCAAATGGCTCGCCGCCGATGTCGATATCCTCTTCATCGACGAGCCGACCGTCGGCATCGACATCAAGGCCAAGGCCTATATCCATGAGCTGATCAACGGCCTTGCCGACAAGGGCATGGCGATCCTGCTGATCTCCAGCGACATGCCGGAAATGGTGGCGCTCGCCGACCGCATTCTCGTCATGCACGATTTCAAGATCGTCCACGAACATGAAAACGACCACAAGTATGAAACGGCCAGCCGCGCCATCATGTCGGCGATCCACGCTGCCGAACCCGCTCAGGCCCGTACGGCAAGCTAGGAGGAACCATGGCCCGCATTGAAAAGATCGAACTGCGCATGGTGGACCTGCCGCCGAAGGTGAAGCGTACCGATGCGATCCAGAGCTTCGTCAGCCAGGAAACACCAATCGTCACCATCACCGATTCCGACGGGGCTTCCGGCACCGGTTATTCCTATACGATCGGGACAGGCGGTTCCTCCGTCATGCGGCTTCTGTCGGACCATCTGGCCCCGCTCCTGATCGGCGAGGATGCCGATTGCATCGAGGCGATCTGGCACAGGCTGGAATTTGCCACACATGCCACAACGATCGGTGCGATAACAGCGCTGGCACTCGCCGCCGTCGATACCGCGCTCTGGGATCTCAGGGCAAAGAAGCAGGGTCTGCCGCTCTGGAAGCTAGCCGGCGGCGCGAAGGAGAGCTGCCCGCTCTATACGACCGAAGGCGGCTGGTTGCATATCGAGAAGGAAGCGCTTGTCGAAGACGCCCTGCAGGCGAAGGCCAAGGGCTTTTCCGGCTCGAAGGTGAAGATCGGCAAGCCGCACGGCGCCGAGGACTACGCCCGGCTGGCTGCAATGCGTGCGGCGCTCGGCGATGGCTTCGAGATCATGACCGACTGCAACCAAGGCTTTACCGTCGATGAAGTGATCCGCCGCGCGGCGCGGCTGAGAGAACTCGATCTCGCCTGGATCGAAGAGCCGCTGCCGGCCGACGATCTCGACGGCCATATCCGGCTGTCACGCTCGACCCCGACGCCGATCGCCGTCGGTGAATCCCTCTATTCGATCCGGCATTTCCGCGAATATATGCAGAAGGGCGCCTGCTCGATCGTGCAGGTCGACGTCGCCCGCATCGGCGGTATCACGCCCTGGCTGAAGGTGGCGCACGCGGCCGAAGCCTTCGATATCCCCGTCTGCCCGCATTTCCTGATGGAGCTGCATGTCAGTCTGGTCTGCGCCATCCAGAACGGCAAATATGTCGAATACATTCCGCAGCTGGACGACCTGACGGCCAAGGGCATGGAGATCCGAAACGGTCGCGCCGTCGCCCCTTCCGAACCTGGCATCGGCATCGAATGGGATTGGGATGCCGTGAAGGCCCGCAGCGTCGCCGAGTTCACCACGGAAATCACGCAAGGGCGGTAGAATATGCAGCGCATGGGCATGGTGATCGGGTTGGAGCCCGACAAGGTCGCAGACTACAAGGCACTGCATGCCGCCGTCTGGCCGGAGATCCTGGCGCTGCTCTCGGTTTGCAACATCACCAACTATTCAATCTACCTCAAGGAGCCGGAAAACCTGCTTTTCGGCTACTGGGAATATGTCGGCGACGATTTCAATGCCGACATGGCGAAGATGGCCGCCGACCCGAAAAACCAGGAATGGTGGGCGGCCTGCATGCCCTGCCAGAAGCCACTTGCTACGCGCAAGGAAGGCGAATGGTGGGCAATGATGCCGGAGGTGTTTCACCTGGATTGAAGTCCAGACTTGCGCATGCGTTGAAGCTCCGAGACCGCTCAATAGGATCTGTCGAAGCCGAGCTCAAACCAATCAAGCGCATCATCCGACAAGAGTTCCTTCTTCGCCAGGCCATCCAGTATCCATTTGCCATAGGTATCGCCCTTCGGGAGTGGCCCAATCTTCAGGCGCTCGGCGATCTGCAGGGTGATGGCGGTCTGATCCCTTGCTTTCAAGAGCAAGACCAGCCGCCCCGCAAGGTTTGGGCCGCCCTTCCTCCTCCTGTCCAGCGTTCCAGCCACACAGCCTGTGAAATAGCCGGCTCTCTTGGCCCTCGGAAACCAGGCGCTGCCGTCGTCGAAGGTCGGGGTGCCAAGCCTCTCCTGGATGGATTTGTCCCGTTTGCCCCAATGGAGCACAGCATCAAGCTGATCAACCACCTCGGCGGCCCTATCGCTCGCGAACATGAGACGCACATATTGGCAAAGAGCCGGCGCGCCGCTGCTCCTCTCGATCTCATCACTCACGCCGGCAGGATCGGCGATAATCGCCGCGCCGAGTTCACTAAGAATTTTCTTCCGCTTCTGCTCATTGAGGGCGGTCAGATCGTGCCTGCCCCTGATGAAATCGCTCCAGGTGGCGACGGCCTGGTTGTGCCCCATCGCGGAAATCGCGGATAACATCAGCACAACCGCGACAAGCGCATGCCTGAAAGCGGATTTTACCATTCTGACGGAACTCCGTGGTGTCATTTCGATCTGATGCAGCCTCGACTATTGTCCAGATTCGAAGGCTAGGCGAGAGCGTGGCGGCTTACGATCAGCTCTTATCCACCTCGACAGTCGCCGTCAGGCCGGCAATCAGCCTGACATCGTCAGGAACGTTGTCGATGCTGATGCGCACCGGCACGCGCTGGGCAAGACGCACCCAGCTGAAGGTCGGGTTGATATTGGCAAGCAGACCGGTGCCGGAAGTGCGTTCGCGATCCTCGATGCCGGTCGCAATACTTTCGACATGGCCGTCAAGGCTCTGCGAATGCCCCATCAGGTGGATGGAAACCTTATCGCCGGGGTGGATGCGCGGCAGCTTGGTTTCCTCGAAATAGCCTTCGACGCGCAGCGAATCCGTATCGATCAGCGCGATCTTGGCAGTGCCGGCGCTGACATAGTCGCCCGGTCGCAGGCTGAGATTGGAAACCGTGCCGTTGACCGTTGCCTTGATCTCGGAACGGTCGAGATTGAGCGCAGCGAGATCACGGTTGGCTTTCGCCTGTCGGAAGGCGGCCTCTGCCTGTTCTTCCGCCGTCTGCGCCTGTTCCTTCTGCTGCAGAGAGGCGGCGTCGCCGAGGCGGCCCTGACGCTCGTGCTCGCGATGCGCCTGGTCGAGGGCGGCCTTGCTGCTTTCAAGCGCTGCCTCAGACTGGGTGAGAGCGATCGCGAACCGTTCGCGATCAATGCGGAAAAGGACATCGCCTTTCCTGACCATCTGGTTGTCGGTAACGAGCACGTCGCTGACAAGGCCGGAAACATCAGGCGCGATCCCGACAACATCGGCGCGCAGGCGCGCATCGCGCGTCCAGGGTTCGTCCATGTAGTGGCCCCAGAGACCGCGGCCAACGAAGAGGGCGGCGATGACAACGGCAAGGGTGACGATAAGGCGGCCAGTGAATTTCAGGGCGTTCATGCAAAGTACCAGCGTGTGATGGAGGAGACGGCTCCGAGGACGAGCACGTAAAGGGCAAGGTCGAAGAGACCGCGATGCCAGACGAGGGAATAGGCACCGAGCCAGGCAAGCATCCGTCTGACGACGATAATCAAGAGAAGGCTCAGCACCATGAGAACAAGGAGGCGTGGCACATAGACGCCGTAAACATCAAATTCTGCGGGCATGACAATTACTCAGCGGCAAGCGGTAGAAGTTGCGGCGCAGCCTCGGCTGCCTGCCAGCTTGCTGGCGGAGCTGCGTCAGGGAAAAGTGCGCGCCTGACACCGACAAGCGCGTCGATACTCTCGGCGCCGCGCATGTCGTCTTCGAGCGCGATGATCTTCAGGCTGTCGTCGATCGACTGGCGCAGGCCATCCTGCGGATCGACCGCCCGGCCGGCCTCGATACGGCCGTGGTAGAAATCGGCAATGCCGGAGAGAACAGCGCCGAGCGAAGCCGCACTGGCGCCACGCAGTTTCTTGCGCTCGTTCTGCAGCACTAGCACGTTGAAGCCGATGCGCACTTCGGCAAAGCCATCCACTTTCTTCAGCTCGCGATCCTCGACGACGGCAAGGCGCGGAACGAGCTGGCCGAGGCGATCGAGAATGCGGCCGGAGAGTTTCTCGTGATCGGCGCGGCGCTCGCCGGCAGCCGTCTCGGCAAGATCGCTCCAGCCCGCCCGCACCAGGCGCCAGGCCGCAAGCTCTGCTCCGAAGGGGCGGGCAATCAGAGTCCAGACCAGGGCAAAGCCGATGCCGGCGAGGGCCGCGATGGCCTCATTGGTGAAGGTGGTGAAATCCGAGGCATAGCGATCCTGCAGCGCAATGAAGGAGGCGCTGTTCACGGTGAGCAGCATGGCGAGCATATTGAACTGCGGCTTCGGGATCATCAGGCCGAGCAGCAGGAAGGGCGGAGCGAAGACCAGAACCAGCAGCTCGTAGCTGTTGACCATCGGCAGGATGCCAAAAATGTAGACGAAGGAGATGACGAGGCTGACGCCGCACCAGATGAACATCGAGGTGATGAAGGGGGCCGGCCGATCGAGCGAGGCGAAGAAAGAGCAGGCAACGGCCGCCATGGTGACGAAACCGGCCCCGTTCTGCCAGCCGCTATAGATCCAGAACATGCAGGCGACGAGAATGCCGGCAACAACGGCGCCTGCCTGGAAGGCAAGCAACGCATAATCGAAATGCCTGATACGGCCGACGATCTGGCGATGGCGAAAGGCTGGCCGCCAGGGACCGGAATGTCTGCCGCTGACGATTTCGTCGCGCAGCGTCAGGCAATCCTGCCAGAGATCGACGATCTCCTTTAGACGCGCCAGCGCGCTCGACAAAAGCAGGTCGCTCCAGCGGCGGTCCGGATCGGTCTCGCGCAGGCTTTCGATCTGCCGCACCAGTTTTTCGGCCGTATCGTCAGCCTGCGATTTTGCGCCGCGGCCCAGCCAGTCGGCAACCTCGTTCAAGAGGCAGATCAGGTCTTTTGGGAGCGTCTCGCCTTCGGCCCGCAGGGCATGAAGCCGGTCGGCAAGCGAGGAGAAGAGCGGCAGAAGCATCAGGAGACGACCACGCAATTCGCGCGAATGGCGTACGATATCGCGGCTGCCGGCATCATAGCCGAGCTGGCTGATGATGAGATCGAGGCCGGTGACGTCAGCCGCCAGTTTCTGCCGCTTCAGGGGTGTCGCCGGTGTGGCGCCCTCGCCGCGCAGAATATCGTTCGCCCAGCTTCCGGCATCGTCGAGCCAGGTGGAGATGCGCTGGCCGAGCACGCTGCGCACGCTGGTCGGGAAGACGACGGCGCTGACGAGGCTCGCGCAGACGATGCCGATGATGATCTCTTCCGAGCGGGCGAGCGCCGTATCGAAGATCGTTTCGGGCGAACCGACCGACGGCAGGGCGATCAGCGGCAGGGAATAGCCTGCCAGCATGAAGACATAGCTGCGCGAGGATCGGTCCAGCATCGAAATGAAGAGCAGCGTGCCGGTCCAGAGCGCGATAACAATGCTCAAGAGCTCCGGCGCGTTGACGAAGAGCGGCACGAAGGAGACCGCTGCGCTGGCACCAAGCAGGGTGCCGAGCGCGCGATAAAGGCCCTTGGAGCTGGTCGCACCTGCAAGCGGATTGGCAACGACATAGACGGCCGCCATCGCCCAGTAAGGCCGTGGCAGATCGAGGGACAGGGCGACAAAAAGGGCAAGCATGGAAGCGAGAAAGGCCTTCGCCGAGAAGAGCCAGTCCCGCCAGGAGGGAAGGGTCACGGCGTCTCCTCGAACTTCTGGGTTACGGCCGCAACCTGCGACGGGCTGATCTCTTCGAAGGCAGCGAGGACGCGCACCGCCGCTTCGAGATCGGCTTCACTGACATCAGCGAGGATCCTGCCGCGCAGGTCGTCGAGAATGGCTTCCATGCGGGTTGCGAGGCTCTGGCCCTCCTCCGTCAGCCAGAGACCTTTTGCCCGCCTGTCGATCGGGTCGTCCTTGCGCACCACGAGCTCGAGCGCCTCCAGCTGGTCGAGCAGCCTCACCAGCGACGGCCCTTCGATACCGACATGATTGGCCAGCACGATCTGACGCACGCCGCCGCCGAGACGTCCGATCCACAACAGCGGCGCCGCGCAGGCTTCCGAAATGCCGTGGGAAGTCAGCGCAAGATCCACCGCCCGGCGCCAGTTGCGTCCGGTCGACAAAAGGTTCGCGGTGAACACGCGCTGCAGGGAGGTGAGCGATTGCATGGGCGCTTTAATAGCATCAAAATAGTTAGGATTCAAACGATATTCTGACGAATGCAAATTTCACCGGTATGGAGCGTCCATGATGCGGCGTCACGAAGAATGTGATGCGGCGTTTCGCTGCTGCGACGAGGATTGAAGGGCCGCGATGCTCGCCCGCAACCGAGGTGCGGCGAAATCAAGGAAATGACGCATCTTCAGCGGCATCTGCCCACGCGCAAGATGAATGAGGTGGATGGGCGCCGGTTCGGGTTCGAAATCCTCGAGCACCAGCCTCAGTGTGCCTGCGGAAACGTCTTGTGCCACCTGATAATAGAGCAGCCGGGTGACGCCGGCACCGCGGATCGCCGCCTCCGCAGCCGCTTCCGTCGTGGTGACGGAAAGCCGCGGCGTGACCGCCACCTCGATCGGTTTGCCGATGCCGGACTTCCGAAACTGCCAGCCTGCAAACGGGGTCAGCACTTCAACGCCAATGCAGGGCAGATCCAGGAGATCGGCCGGTTCCTTCGGCACGCCACGGCTGGCAAAGAGACCAGGACTGCCGCAAACCACCCGACGAACCGAGCCGACGCGTGTTGCGACCATGGCGCTATCGGGCAGATTGCCGATCCGCACTGCCATGTCGACATGCTCCTCGACGAGATCGATATTCCGGTCGGCCAGCATCAGACGCACGTTGATCGCCGGAAAGGCGGCCAGAAAATCGGTCACGACAGGCAGGACGTGAAGACGGCCGAACTGCACCGGCGCCGTGATCACCAACTCGCCCTTCGGCATCGCAAACTCTCCCGATGCCTGGCGTTCGGCTTCCTCGACCTGTTCAAGAATGCGTTTTGCGGCTTCCACATAGGTAGCCCCTGCATCTGTGAGGGCGATCTTGCGTGTGGTTCGGGTGAGCAGTTTTGTTGAAAGAAGAGCCTCGAGCTCGGTAATCTTGCGGCTCAGCGTCGGCAGCGGAATCTTCAGCGAACGGCTGGCCGCCGACAGGCTCCCCTTGTCCACCACCTCCAGCAGGATCGACATGGCTTCGAACCGGTCCACAGCATTCTTCCAATTTCTGGTAAAATCACTTTCACTTAAAGCATATTCTCTTTGTGGATGGAAAGCGACATATTCGTATCAACAAGCCAATCACGGTTTGCCCTGTTCCGAAGGAGATCTTCCATGTCCCGCATTTCTATTCCCGCCAAAGACGACGCCCCTGATGCGGCGAGGCCGATACTTGACGGCATCCAGAAGGCACTCGGTTTCGTTCCGAACATTTTTCGCCTGGTTGCCAACAGCCCGGCAGCGCTGACGGCTTTCACCGGCTTTCAGGGGGCGTTGTCGAAGACGCTCGACGTCAAGACCCGTGAACGCATTGCGCTCGCCGTCGCACAAGTGAACGGCTGCGACTATTGCCTTTCCGCCCATACCTATCTCGGCCTTAATCTTGCAAAAATCAGCCCGGAAGAAATCGCGCTGAACCGCAAAGGTGCGTCCGCCGATGCCAAGGCGAGTGCTGCCGTCAGCTTTGCGGCCAAGATCGCCGAGGCTCGCGGCCATGTCGCCGACACCGACATTGCCGCCGTGCGCGCTGCCGGCTTTTCAGATGCGCAGATCGTCGAAATCGTCGCTCTGGTCGCGGAGAACACCTTCACCAATTATCTGAACGAAGTTGCAAAGACCGATATCGACTTCCCGGCTGTGCCGGCCGCCAATGCGGCCTGACGGATGAGGAGCGGGGTGAAGCTCCGCTCCGTCCAACCTTGAGGAGATGGATCATGTCCTACGGATTTCTCGACATAGCCTCGACACCCAGCGTGCGCGCCGCCCAGGCAGAAATGGGACTCCAGGACTTCTGGACCAATCTGCCGACGGACCGGAGCTTCGACCGCTTCACGGAAAACGAAAGAGCCTTTATCGCCTCTCGCGACAGCTTCTACATGGCCACCGTTTCCGAAACGGACTGGCCCTATGTGCAGCATCGGGGCGGCCCGCAGGGTTTTCTGAAAGTGGTCGATGACCGCACGCTTGGCTTTGCGGATTATCGCGGCAATCGCCAGTACATCAGCACCGGCAATATTGCTGCCAATGACAAGGTCTGCCTGTTTCTGATGGACTATGCCCGTCGCGCAAGGCTGAAGATCTATGCGCATGCCGAAAAGCTCTCGCTCGACGCCGATCCCAAGCTGACGGACCTGCTGGCCACGCCTGGCTATCGGGCAAAGCCTGAACGCCTCTTCCGCCTGCGCCTCGAAGCTTTCGACTGGAACTGCCCGCAGCATATAACGCCGCGTTATACCGAGGCGGAAATTGCTGTCGCCGTCGAGCCGCTCCGCCAGCGCCTCGCAGAACTGGAAGCCGAGAATGCCGCCTTGCGGGCGAAGGCCGGTTAACGACAAAAAAAGGCGCTGAACAATGCGCCTCGTAGTGATCGCCGCCCGTGCCTTCTCGCCTGTGTCGGCTGGCCGGGCGGACCGTCAGTCGGAAACCGTCACATCGATCCAGCGTCCGGTCCCCTGGCTGCCATAGATATCGACGTCAATCCAGACATTGCCGTGAACGATCATTGCAGCAGCTTCCCTGGTCATGGTCCCGTTGCGGAGCATGACTTCAAGGGATTGACGATTGGCGGGATCGGCAAAAAAGGAGTCCGACTGGTCATCATTGTCGCGGATACCGTATTGATGGAAATTCGCTCGATCCTGGCGGATGATCTGCCAAGGTTGCGTGAGCCGCGTCCCTTTCGAATTGAAGAGATCCGCCTCGCCGATATAGGCGCGGTAGTGCTCAATGGGGCGGTTCGTATGCGTGGCAGTCACGCTCGACTGCGCAAGCACGGGCGTGCCGACAAAGAGCATGCTTACCGCGATCGAAATAAGTTTCTTCATGGTGATCCCCTCCGGGCATGAATATTGCGAGTTGACGATCTTTGCCAGGGGCAAGGCCGTGGATGGTTAACGCCGCGATCGGGCCTTCTCGCCGTGATCGACATGCACCCATCGCAAGCTCCGGGGGCACGGCGGCCATGATTTCTCCCTTTTCATTGCAATGGTAAGGTGGATCGCGCCAGCGCGAAACATCCGGGGAGGCATTGGGCTGACATATGGCAAGCAAGCGCAGGATAACAGAATGCCTTTCGACGGCGATCCTTCTCACCGGCCTTGCCGGCGTTGCGGCGGCCGACCAGCCGGATCCGTATGGTCAATTCAGCGAACGTTGCCTCGGGCGGGGGCCGGATTTCCAGCGCACCGTCGCCGCTGCGAAGGACCGGGACTGGCCAGCTCTCGCGACGGACATGACCACCAGCCTCACGCCGGTGGAAAATCCGGTCGCGCTCGAAGGCTGGAATCTGACCACAGAAGGAGATGGGTCATTCGAGGCCCTCGTCGTCGCGCGGGCGTCTGTAGGCGACAGCAAGGTGGAAAGCTGCACCATGGCCTATGCGGAAGTCGACGCTGCGGCATTTGAGCGTCGCCTCGTCGATGAGACGCGCGCCAAGGCGTCCGGCACGAAGAATGGTCAGGGGCGCATCAGGAAATTCTTCGAGGCATCGTCTTCCGAGCGCAAGCAAGCGATCACGCTCGACCTGCCCCTCTATCCGAACGGGCACGACGAAGTCATCGTCAGCGTCGTCTCGGAGCAGCAGATCGAAAACTGATCGACTGCTCTGGTTCGCTCTCCTGCCGCCCGTGGGACCGTCGCTTGCGCGGCGGTCAGCGATCCGCGCAGGGGCTGAAATCCCGCCAGACTTGTTACTCCCGCGTGTCCATACCTGGGCCTAGGCTCCACGATGACCATCCGGAAACCCCTCCTGATGGCACGACCATTTACAGGAGCAAGCCTTGAACATCGAAAACAAAACGGTCCTGATATCAGGCGCCAATCGCGGCATCGGCCGGGCTCTCATGGACGAAGCGCTGCGGCGCGGCGCAAAACGCATCTATGCAGGATCGCGCGGCGAGCAGCACCATGAGGATGACCGCGTGGTCTTCGTGAACCTCGATATTACCGACGAGTGGGACGTCCAGAAAGCGGCCGCCGCTGTCGAGAACCTCGATATCCTCATCAACAATGCCGGCATCTTCATACCTGACGATCTCGGCGATACGGACATCATCAATCGCCATCTGGCAGTCAATTTCTTCGGGCCGCTAAGGGTGACCCAGGCCTTTCTCCCGGCACTGGTGCGATCGAAAGGCGCCATCATCAACAACCTCTCCCTGTCGGCGCTCGTGCCGGTCGCGTCCACACCGGCCTATTCGATTTCGAAAGCGGCGGCACATAACCTGATGCAAGCCTTCCGAGCGCTCCTGTCGGCGCGTGGCGTGGCGGTGCACAGCTGTTTCACCGGACCTGTTGATACCGACATGACGCGCGGATTCGAGGTGCCGAAGTCGCCGCCCGGCCTGGTGGCGTCAGGAATATTCGACGGCTTCGAAAGAGGCGAGGAGGATATCTTCCCCGATCCCTATTCCGAACGCTTTGCCGATCGCTGGCGCACCGGCGTCATCAAGGCTCTCGAACAGGAATTTGCCGCCTACGTTCCGCCGACGGCCGAGGTGGCTGAGGACTGCTGCCACCACTGACATTCTGTTTGCGCGCGAACGGCATTGGCGCGCCGTTCGCCGCAAGCGACTGTCTACTTCATGTAAAGCGAGCGAGAGCGCTCCAGATGCTTGAGCACCGCGGCTTCGGCGCCGTCGGCATCGTTGGCGGCAAGCTGCTCCAGGATCTCTTCATGTTCGGCGAGCGTATATTTTTCCTTGCCGGTCCAGATCAGCATTTCCGTGTGATATTCCTTCAGCCATGCCAGCATGGCTTCGCTGACGGCCACATAGATCGGATTGGCGGAAATCTGGGCGATGCGCGTATGAAATCGCATGTCGGCGGAGATGAATTCCTCGGCATGGCCGAGGGATGCGCGCTGATGGTCGATGATCTCGCGAAGCGCCTCGACGTCAGCCTGTTTGGCGCGTTGCGCCGCTTCACGCGCCATGCCGCGTTCGAAGAAGATACGGGCGCTCTTCAGGTGCTCCAGAGAATCGGCCGATTGCGCCAGCATGATCTTTGCCGTCAGATCGACCTGCCGGAAGATCGACTGGGCGGTCAGTTTCAGGACCTTCGCACGCTCACCGTGCGAGATGCTGACGAGACCCTTGTTGGCGAGAGACTGCATCGCCTCGCGGATCGCCGGACGGCCGACGCCGAAACGTTCCATCAGAACGCGCTCGGAGGGCATCTCGTCGCCCGGTTGCAACTCTCCTGACGTAATCAGCCGTTCCAGCCGGTCAAAAACCTCATCGGACAGTTTTCGACGGACTATTGGCTCGATGGCTGAGGTCATGGCGTCTCGCTGGCTCAAATCTTCTCTCCCCTTAGCATTTCCACCGACCGACGACAAAGCGCGCCACGCGAAATTCACACCTGTTGAAAATTTCCGTTGCAGAAAATGGAATACTCATTATACCAGATTACAAGTTGACGCCATGGCTTCTTGATGTGGCGAGAGGAGCAACCGGCAATTTCATGATGATAGTCCTGACCTACCGCATCGAGACGCCCGGCAGCGTCGAAGCGATGGCGAACAAGATCGCTTCCGATCAATCGACCGGAACCTTCGTTCCGGTTCCGGGCGAGACTGAGGAATTGAAGTCGCGTGTCGCCGCCCGGGTGCTCGCCATCCGGCCGCTGGAAGATGCAAGTCACCCGTCCTGGCCGGAAGCGCCTGACGGAGTGCGGCTCAATCGCGCCGATGCCGATATCGCCTTCCCCCTCGATGCGATCGGCACCGACCTTTCGGCGCTGATGACGATTGCGATCGGCGGCACCTTCTCGATCAAGGGCATGACGGGCCTGCGCGTCATCGACATGAAGCTTCCCGAGGCTTTCAGGGATGCCCATCCCGGCCCGCAATTCGGCATTCCCGGCAGCCGGCGCCTGACTGGCGTCGAGGGACGGCCGATCATAGGCACGATCGTCAAACCGGCGCTCGGTCTGCGTCCATATGAGACGGCCGAGCTCGTCGGCGAACTGATCGAATCCGGCGTCGACTTCATCAAGGACGACGAGAAGCTGATGAGCCCCGCCTATTCGCCGCTGAAAGAGCGCGTGGCGGCCATCATGCCCCGCATTCTCGATCACGAGCAGAAGACCGGAAAGAAGGTCATGTATGCGTTCGGCATCTCGCATGCCGATCCCGACGAGATGATGCGCAACCATGATCTCGTGCTCGAGGCAGGCGGCAACTGCGCCGTCGTCAATATCAATTCCATCGGCTTCGGCGGCATGAGCTTCCTGCGCAAGCGCTCCGGCCTCGTGTTGCATGCACATCGCAATGGCTGGGACGTGCTGACGCGCCATCCCGGCATCGGCCTCGACTTCAAGGTCTATCAGCAGCTCTGGCGGCTGCTTGGCGTCGACCAGTTCCAGATCAACGGCATTCGCGTGAAATATTGGGAGCCGGATGAAAGCTTCGTTGCCTCCTTCAAGGCGATCAGCACGCCGCTCTTTAGCCCCTCCGACTGCCCGCTTCCTGTCGCCGGCTCCGGCCAGTGGGGCGGCCAGGCGCCGGAGACCTATCAGCGCACCGGCAGGACCACCGATCTGCTCTATCTCTGCGGCGGCGGCATCGTCAGCCATCCGCAGGGGCCAGCCGCCGGCGTGCGCGCGGTCCAACAGGCCTGGCAGGCGGCGGTTGCCGATATTCCGCTCGACGACTATGCCAAAGATCATCCGGAACTTGCGGCATCGATCGCCAAGTTCGGCGACGGGAAGGCTGCGTGACGATGCGCAACCTGCTCGTCAGTTACTACGGCGACGACTTCACCGGCTCCACCGATGTGATGGAGGCGCTCGCCAGCAACGGCATTCCGACCGTGCTCTTCCTCGGCATTCCCGATCAGGCCCTGCTCGATCGCTTCCAGGATTGCCGGGCCATCGGCATTGCCGGAACGAGCCGCAGTGAGAGCCCGGCCTGGATGCAGGAACATCTTGCACCGGCCTTCCAATGGCTGAAGGGGCTGCAGGCGAGCATCTGCCACTACAAGGTCTGCTCGACCTTCGATTCCGCGCCTGAGGTCGGCAATATCGGCAAGGCGATCGAGATCGGCAAAGACATATTCGAGCAAGAGCTCGTGCCCGTCATCGTCGGCGCGCCGCAGCTCAAGCGCTATACGGCCTTCGGCAACCTCTTTGCTGCCTATCAGGGACGTGTCTTCCGCATCGACCGGCATCCGGTCATGAGCCGCCATCCGGTTACACCGATGCATGAGGCGGATCTTGCCTTGCATCTCGGCAAGCAGACCGAGCTTGCCGTTTCGCTCGCGGACTTGACAATGCTTGCATCATCCGATGCCGATGCCAGGATCGACCAGCTGACGAACAAGGGCTCGGGCATCCTGCTTCTCGACGTCGACTCTGGCGACAGCCAGTCTTCCGCCGGACGACAGTTGCAGCGCATCGCGGCTGCCAAGGGCGGCTTCGTCGCCGGTTCCTCCGGCATTGAATATGCGCTTCTCAACGCGTGGCGCGAAAAAGGCCTGATCGGACAGAGTGTAGAGTTCCCGTCGCCGGGCAAGGTGGATCGGCTCGCCGTCGTTTCCGGCAGCGTTTCGCCGACGACGGAGCGACAGATTCGCACGGCAATATCCGACGGTTTCCATGACATTCCACTCGATCCTCTGGCACTGGTCGGCGCGAATGCCGAGGTGGTACTGGACGTCGCGGTCGCCGCGGGTCTCGCCGCTCTGAAAGCCGGCCGCAGTGTCATACTGCATACCGCACTTGGCCCCTCGGCCGATCGCGGCGCCGATATTGATCAGCTGCCAGGCGCCCGTCATCGGCTCGGTCGCGCGCTCGGAACCATCCTGCGCCGTCTTGTCGAAACCGAAGGGCTTTCGCGGGCCGTCATCGCCGGTGGCGACACGTCGAGCCACGCGCTGAAGGAACTGCGCGTCGATGCGCTGACGACCCTGCTGCCGCTGCCCCAGACCCCTGGTTCGCCGCTCTGCACCGCTCATGGCGGCCATGGGCCGACGGACGGACTGCAGATTGCCCTGAAAGGCGGGCAGGTCGGGTCCGATGGTTACTTCGCGCAGATCCGGGACGGACGAACATCCTGATTATCGATCAGGTGTGATCGGCGCCTCGAATGACAATGGAATGGTGATTGACTCATCATACCAGTTACGATACCAATCCCACATACGAAGGTGAGGAAAAATGACTGCAATTGCCCTCTTTGGCGCCGGCGGAAAAATGGGATACCGGCTGGCCAAGAATCTCAAAGGTTCCCGTTTTGATGTGCGCCATGTCGAGGTAAGCGATGTCGGCAAGGCGCGCCTGAAGAACGATCTCGGCATCGACTGCACGCCCGCCGATGCAGCGCTCGACGGCGCAGAGGTCGTGATCCTGGCCGTGCCGGATACAGCGATCGGCAAGGTTGCCGCCGGTATCGTCGACAGGCTGAAGCCCGGCACGATGGTCGTCGCCCTCGACGCCGCCGCTCCGTTCGCCGGTCACCTGCCCAAGCGTGACGATCTCACCTATTTCGTCACCCACCCCTGCCATCCGCCGATCTTCAACGATGAGACGGATATGCAGGCGAAAAAGGATCATTTCGGCGGCCTCTTTGCCAAGCAGCACATCGTCTCGGCGCTGATGCAGGGGCCGGAAAGCGCCTATAGCCTCGGCGAGGAGATTGCCAAGGTAATATGGGCGCCGGTCATGCGCTCGCACCGCGTCACTGTCGATCAGATGGCGATGCTGGAACCCGGGCTTTCGGAAACCGTCTGCGCCTCGCTGCTCGTCATCATGCGCCAGGCGATGGACGAATGCATCGCACGCGGCGTTCCGGCGGAAGCCGCTCGCGACTTCCTGCTCGGCCACATGAACGTGCTCGGCGCCGTCATCTTCAAGGAAGTCGACGGTGTGTTCTCGGATGCCTGCAACAAGGCGATCGAGTTCGGCATTCCAGCCCTCATGCGCGACGACTGGAAGAAGGTCTTCGAACCTCAGGAGATCGCCGACAGCATCCGGCGCATCACCTGACACTGCTGCGGCAGGGCTTAGCCTTGCCGCCTTGCCGGCCCGGGGGGACTTTGAAGACGGGCCGGTTTTCATTTCGCATGGATTCAGCCGAACCGGGGTTGGTTCGGCCATGCGTCAAACCTGGGAGGAAAACCATGAACCTTACGCGTAGACTGACCCTTGCAGCCTTCGCCGGCGCCCTGTCGCTCGGTGTTGCCATGCCGGCATTTTCGGCTGACCTGATCGCCATCATCACGCCGGCCCACGACAACCCGTTCTTCAAGGCGGAGGCCGTCGGCGCCGAAGCCAAGGCCAAGGAACTCGGCTATGAAGCCCTCGTCATGACCCATGACGACGATGCCAACAAGCAGTCGGAAATGATCGATACCGCGATCGGCCGCGGCGCCAAGGCGATCATCCTCGATAATGCCGGCGCAGACGCTTCGGTTGCCGCCGTCAAGAAGGCCAAGGATGCCGGCATCCCCTCCTTCCTGATCGACCGCGAAATCAATGCGACCGGCGTTGCCGTCGCCCAGATCGTGTCGAACAACTATCAGGGTGCCCAGCTCGGCGCGCAGGAATTCGTCAAGCTGATGGGCGAGAAGGGCAACTATGTCGAGCTCGTCGGCAAGGAGTCCGATACCAATGCCGGTATCCGCTCGCAGGGCTATCATGACGTCATCGACGACTATCCGGACCTGAAGTCCGTCGCCAAGCAGTCGGCCAACTGGAGCCAGACGGAAGCCTATGCCAAGATGGAAACCATCTTGCAGGCCAATCCCGATATCAAGGGCGTGATCTCCGGCAACGACACGATGGCCATGGGCGCAATCGCCGCCCTCCAGGCTGCCGGCCGCAAGGACGTGATCGTCGTCGGCTTCGACGGTTCCAACGATGTCCGCGACTCCATCAAGTCGGGCGGCATCAAGGCGACCGTGCTGCAACCGGCCTACGCACAGGCCCAGATGGCTGTCGAACAGGCTGACGCCTATATCAAGAACAAGACGGCACCGAAGGAAGAAAAGCAGCTCATGGACTGCGTTCTCATCAATGCCGACAACGCCGGCAAGCTCGAGACCTTTGCCATCGCAAAGTAAGGCGGACCGACTGTTGCAGGGAGCGTGGGCGACCACGCTCCCTGCAACTTATTTCCATTGATTTCGAGGTTGACAGCATGTTGAGGATCAGGGGCGTCCTGATTGCCGCGATCGTCGTGGCAGCTTTGCCCGGATGCAAGATCATCAAGACACCGACTGCGGAAGAAAAAGCCGCAGCGACGGCCAAGAGCGCATTCGATCCGAATGCCAAGGTCGAGGCCATTTGGCAGTCCGAGGTCGTCCCCTACTATGAAAAGCGTGCCGGCGGGCTCAAGGACGTCGTGGCACTCGCCGCTTCAAGCCCCGATCAGGCGGGCGAAAAATATGGCAATCCGCACAAACAGGCGAGCTCTCCCTGGACCTATGCCGTCAAGTTCAACGGCAAGGTCATTGCCGCCGATACGGCGTCACGGGCGGCGACGCTTGATGTCGATGCCGATGGTGACGGCAAGGCCGACGCAAAAGTGCAGATCGGGCCGGCCATTCGTGGCACGGCGCTGCGAGACACGCTGGATTTCGTCAATTTCAACGAGTTCAAGAACCAGATCGAATGGGCGCAGTTCGGCAAGTCCTTCAATGAGAAGGCCAACAGCGCCTTCCTATCGGCGGTTCCGCGCGACGGGCTGGTCGGCAAGATGGTGACCGTGACAGGCGCTTTCCCGTTGCCATCAGGCAGCGACCTCCCACTCGTGACCCCTTCGGCGCTGACGGTGGCACCATGACGGTGGCCGAGGCTCCCAAGGACGATATCATCCTGCGCCTCGACGATGTGTCGAAGGTCTATTCCGGCATCGTCGCAGTCAAGCGCGCCAATCTCGAACTGCGCCGCGGTGCCGTCAACGTGCTGGTCGGTGAAAACGGCGCCGGCAAATCGACACTGATGAAGATTATCGCCGGCGTCGAACGGCCGACGCTCGGGAATATCATCCTTGATGGGGAAACCGTTTCCTTCGCGAGCCCCGCGGATGCGCAGGCGCACGGCATCGGCATGATCTTCCAGGAGCTCAATCTCTTCGCCAACATGTCGGTTGCCGAAAATATCTTTGCAACGCGCGAACTGACCCGCGGCGTGCTTGGCATCGACCACAGGGAACAGGTCCGCAAAGCGAATGAATTCCTTACGCGACTCGATGCCGGGATCGATGCCGAGACCATGGTCGAGGACCTGCCGATCGGCCAGCAGCAGCTTGTCGAGATCGCCAAGGCAATGTCGCTGAATGCCCGCATCCTGATCATGGACGAGCCGACATCGGCGCTGTCGGCAGCGGAAGTCGATATCCTCTTCAAGGTGATCGGCGAACTGAAGGCGCAAGGGGTGGCGATCGTCTATATTTCGCATCGCCTGGAAGAGCTGATGCGGATCGGCGATTACATCACCGTGCTGCGCGACGGGCAGATTACCGGCCAGGCGATGGTGAGGGATATAGACACGCGCTGGATCGTACGCTCGATGATCGGTTCGGACGCCAAGGATTTCGCCAAATCCGTCGAACATGCAGTCGGCAAGGAAATGTTTCGGGCCGAGAACATCAGCCTGCCGCGCCCGACCGGCGGGCTTGCCGTCGACGATGTTTCATTGACGGTCAAAGCTGGCGAGATCCTCGGTATTTACGGCCTGATGGGCGCCGGGCGAAGCGAATTCTTCGAATGCGTCATCGGCCGCCATGCGCATTCGACCGGCAAGATCTTCATCGACGGCAAGGAAGTGCGCGCTCGGGACACCACGCGACGCATCCGCCGGGGTCTCGCGCTCATTCCCGAGGACCGGCAGCGTGAGGGCCTGGTGCAGGTTCTCTCCATCGCTTCCAACCTGACGCTAGCGAGCCTCGGCCGGTTCACCCGTCTCTTCCATATCAATGCCAAGGCGGAGAAGAACGCCATCGCGGAGGCGATCCGCGATCTCTCCATCAAAGCACCGAACCCGGACTTCGAGGTGACCTCCATGTCCGGCGGCAACCAGCAGAAAGTGGTCATCGGCAAGGCGCTGATGACCAATCCGAAGGTCCTTTTGATGGACGAACCGAGCCGCGGCATCGATGTCGGCGCCAAGGCGGATGTCTTCCGCACGATGCGTCGGCTTGCTGCCAACGGTCTCGCCATCCTGTTTTCAACCTCCGACCTCGAAGAGGTCATGGCGCTCTCCGATCGCATCGCAGTGCTCAGCAACGGCCATCTCATCGCCGTCTTCGACCGCGCGCAGGCAACAGAAGAAGCCATTATCGCGGCCTCCGCCAAGGGGCACGAACATCAAGGGAAACTCGCGTCATGACGGCGGCTACCGCATCCAATTCCGCGCCGAAGGGCGCGAACGGCTCCTTCCTGCTGACGCTGATGAAGCTTCGAACCTTCATCGCGCTCTTTGCCGTCATCATCTTCTTCTCGATCTTCGCGCCGAACTTCACCTCGACCGCAAACATGATCCTGATGTCGAAGCACGTGGCGCTGAATGCTTTCCTGGCGATGGGCATGACCTTCGTCATCATCACCGGTGGCATCGACCTCTCGGTCGGCTCGATCGTCGGCCTCTGCGGCATGGTCGCCGGCGGGCTGATCCTTTATGGCATCGAACTGCCGATCGGCTATACGGTCTATTTCAACCTCGCCGAGATTGTGCTGATCACGCTGGCGATCGGTCTCTTCATCGGCCTGATCAATGGCTTGCTGATTACCAAGCTCAACGTCGCGCCCTTCATCGCCACACTCGGCACGCTCTATGTCGCCCGCGGCCTGGCGCTGCTTTCCTCCGACGGCCAGACCTTCCCGAACCTCGTCGGCCGACCGGAATATGCGACGACCGGTTTCGATTTCTTCGGTGCCGGCCGCATTCTCGGCCTGCCGGTCTCGATCTGGATCCTGATCGTGCTGGCGCTTCTTGCCGCCTACGTGGCGCGCTCGACGCCGATCGGGCGACATATCTTCGCTGTCGGCGGCAATGAGCGCGCCGCGCGCATGTCGGGTATCCGCGTCGATCTGGTGAAAATCTTCGTCTATATGTTCTCTGGCCTGTGTGCTGCGATCGTCGGCATCGTCATCTCCTCGGAGCTGATGGCCGCGCATCCAGCAACGGGTGAAAGCTTCGAACTCAACGCGATTGCCGCGGCCGTTCTTGGCGGCACCTCGATGTCGGGCGGACGCGGCACGATTGGCGGCACGATCATCGGCGCCTTCGTGATCGGCATTCTCTCCGACGGTCTGGTCATGATGGGGGTTTCCTCCTTCTGGCAGATGGTCATCAAGGGTCTGGTGATCATCATCGCCGTCGTCGTCGATCAGGCGCAGCGCCGGCTGCAGCAGCGCGTGACCCTCATGCAGATGGCAAAGGCAGGTTGAAATGGCTGAATTGAAAGGTGCTTTGATCGGTTGCGGCTTCTTTGCGATCAACCAGATGCACGCGTGGAAGGATGTCGACGGCGCCTCGATCGTGGCGATCTGCGACCGCGATCCCGAGCGCCTGAAAATTGTCGGCGAACAGTTCGGCATCAACAGGCGCTACACGGATGCCGCGGCCATGTTTGCCGATGGCGGCTTCGATTTCGTCGACATCGCCACCACGGTCCAAAGCCACCGGGCGCTGGTGGAGATGGCGGCGAGCCACAAGATCCCCGCCATCTGCCAGAAGCCCTTCGCCAAGACGCTTGTCGACGCCAAGGCGATGGTCGAGGCCTGCCGAAGTGCCGGCATCCCGTTGATGGTGCATGAGAATTTCCGCTGGCAAACGCCGATCCAGGCCGTCCGCCGGCTGCTCGACAACAAGGCGATCGGCACGCCCTTCTGGGGCCGTTTCTCCTTCCGCTCAGGGTATGACGTCTTTTCCGGCCAGCCTTACCTCGCCGAAGGCGAACGTTTCATCATCGAGGATCTCGGCATCCACACGCTCGATATCGCCCGCTTCATCCTTGGCGACGTGAAGACGCTGACGGCGCGCGCAAAACGCGTCAATCCCAGGATCAAGGGCGAGGATGTGGCAACGATCCTGCTCGACCACGAATGTGGGGCGACCTCTATCGTCGACGTCAGCTACGCGACGAAGCTTGCCGCCGAGCCTTTCCCGGAAACGCTGATCGAGCTCGACGGCACCGATGGCACGATCCGCCTTTCATCCGGCTATCGGCTCGAGGTCACGAATGCTGCCGGCACGGTCGTTTCCGATGCGTCGCCGCAGCTTCTCTCCTGGGCATCGCGACCCTGGCACAATATTCAGGAAAGCGTCTACGCCATCCAAAAGCACTGGATCGAGCGGCTGAAGAACGGCGGCGAGCCGGCAACCTCAGGCGCCGACAATCTCAAGACATTCGCCCTTGTCGAAGCGGCCTATGACAGTGCCGCATCGGGAAAGACGATCGACGTGGGGGCCATGCTGAAATGATGACGGACGCCTTTGCCCTCTACGGCACGCATGAGGCCGAAGAGCATCCGGTCCGCCTGGCTGCCGGGCGCCTCTCGGTCGATCTTGCCAAGGGCAATCTGCGGACGATCCGCTATGACGGCGTAGAAGTATTGCGTGCCGTCTCCTATCTGGTGCGTGACCGCGACTGGGGGACCTATAGTCCGACAATCGACAATCTCTGGGTCGAGCAGGGCAAGGATAGCTTTTCCGTCCGTTATGTCGCCCATTGCAAGGGACCGGAAGACACAAGGCTTGCCATTTCGGTGCATATTGCAGCCACCGAGCGGGAGCTGATCTTCGAGGCGGGAGCCCTTTCGCCAACTGGTTTCGAGACCAATCGCTGCGGCTTCTGCATCCTGCACCCGATCGTCGGCATTGCCGGAAGCCCGGCCAAGGTCGAGCATGTCGACGGCAACGTGAACGAGACGCGCTTTCCCGATCAGATCGAGCCCTGGCAACCTTTCAAGGATATGCGGGCGATTACCCATCAGGTGTTGCCGGGTATTTCGGCCGAATGCCGGATGGAAGGCGATACGTTCGAGATGGAGGATCAGCGCAACTGGTCCGACGCTTCCTACAAGACCTATGTGCGCCCGCTGGCGCTGCCCTGGCCGTATCAGATCACCGCGCACGAACCGGTGCGGCAGAGGATCGTCCTTTCCATCCGCGATACCAGAAGCGGGCAAGTGGCGGCCCTCGGCTCGACCGCTGATGACATCCGGCTCGAACCGGGTGAGCGCGGCGGCACCATGCCGGCGATCGGCCTGCTCGTCACCCCCGATGAAGCGAAAGCGACGCTTGAAGCCCGCAATCTGCTTTCCGAGATCGCTCCGCAGGAACTGCTGTTCCACTTCGACCCGAATGCCGGCCACGGGATGCGGGCTCTAGTGGATTTCGCTGCCGTCGCCGCTATCAACGGCGGCAGATCGACGCTGGAAATCGCCTTGCCCTGCAAGCAGGCGCCAGCCATCGAGACGGCAGAGATCGCACGGCAGATGCAGGATGCAGGCTTCCACCCGGACGCCATCCTGATCTCGCCTGCCGTTGATCGGCAGTCGACGCCTCCGGGCAGCAAATGGCCCGAATGCCCGCCACTCGAGGAGGTTTATGCTGCGGCCCACGAAGCCTTTGCCGGCATTCGTATCGGCGGCGGCATGCTGAGCTACTTCACCGAACTCAACCGCAAACGGGTGCCGGCCGACCGCCTCGGTTTCGTCAGCCACTGCACAAATCCCATCGTCCATGCCGCTGATGATCTCAGTGTCATGCAGACGCTGGAGGCTCTGCCCTTCATCACCGGTTCGGTGCGCGCCATCTATGGCGACAAACCCTACCGGATCGGCCCCTCGACCATTCCCATGCGGCAGAACCCCTATGGCAGCCGCACAATGGACAATCCCTCCGGCAGACGCATTCCGATGGCAAACCGCGATCCGCGTCATAATGGCCGCTTCGCGGAGGCGTTTGCGCTCGGTTATGCCATCCGGATACTTGATGCCAATATCGAATGCCTGACGCTCGCGGCACTCACTGGTCCTTTCGGCCTCATTGCCGGCAAGGCAGAGCCAACGGACGAAGGCGGCAATCGGCCGCTCTTCAAAGTCGTCAAGCTACTGTCGAGCCTTGCCGGATCGCCATGGAGCAACTGCATTTCTTCGCGCCCGTCGGAACTCCTGGCTTTCGTTTCCCGGCAATCGTCAGCTGCGACGCTGCACATCGTCAACCTGACCGCGGAAGAGCAAAGCATCGATATCAGTGCTTTCGGGTCAGCCTCGCAAGGCACGAGCATGGCACTCGCGCCTTTTGGTACGGCGTCGATCATACTTGCCGTTTAGGATTTTCAGGCACATCGCGCAGACCGTTGGGCATCACTATGGGTGCCGTGGATATTCCATGCGACTGGAAAAGCGAGACGACGATGAAGGCGTTGCGAGCTGGCCCCTCGCCCCAGGTTCTGGCATATCCCGCTAGCGCGCAGGCGCACTTCTGTCGGAAACAGCTCGGGGTGGGCAGCCGATCGAGGCGCCCACCTGCATTGACGATGGTCGACGTTATCTTCTCCTGAGATCAATTGTGATCGCGAGGCGGAGAATTCTTCCGCTGCCGCCACGCGCTGTCCGTCAGTTGAGACGGGTTTGCGTTGCGGTGGCGCTGTACCAGTCGAAGGGCTTGTCTGCGGTTGCCACCATGACGCTCTTGACGCTGAAATGATCGTTGAAGCTTTCCAGTCCGAACTCACGGCCGATGCCGCTTTCACCGACACCTCCCCAGGGAGAGGCCGGATCCAGGCGGTGATGGTCGTTGACCCAGACAATTCCGGCCTTGACGCCAGCCGCGACGCGGTGCGCGCGGGCAACATCGCGGGTGCGGATTGCAGCTCCGAGACCGAACGGCGAATCATTGGCGAGGCGCAGCGCCTCTGCTTCATCCTTGAAGGGCGTAACGCTGGTGAATGGCCCGAATACCTCTTCCTGAAAGACGCGCATGTCCGACTTGACGTCGGCAAACACGGTCGGCTGGACGAAATAGCCGCCTTCAAATCCCGGTACGTTTGCGATGTCGCCGCCCGCGACCGCACGGGCTCCGGCCTCCCGGCCGAGCTGGGAATACCTCAGGACACGCTCGCGTTGCTTGGCCGAAATAACGGGGCCAAGCTGCGTCTCAGGATCGAACGGGTTTCCGATCCGGAGGGAACGCGCCTTTGCGGCAAGTTTTTCGACAAAGGCATCGTAGATCGATTCCTGGACGAGATGCCGGCTGCCGCACACGCATGTCTGGCCCGCCCCGATGAAGGCGCCAAACGCGGCATAGTTCACTGCCTGATCGACGTCGAAGTCGTCAAAGACCATGACGGGGGTCTTGCCGCCGAGCTCCAGCGTCTGATGCGCGAACACTTTCCCGGCGGCGCTGCCTGCAATCCGGCCGGCTTCCGTGCCGCCGGTCAGCACGAGTTTGTTGATGTCGGGATGCTCTGCCAGGAATCGGCCAGCTTCGGGGCCGTAGCCAAGGACGACATTGAACACGCCTTTCGGCAGTCCGGCTTCAACGAAGATCTCCGCAAGTTTCAAGGTGGTCAGCGGGGTATATTCCGACGGCTTGACGACGGTCGTGCATCCAGATGCCAAAACCGCGGCAAGGGACTTGCACATGATCATCAGCGGATGGTTGAACGGCGTGCAGTTGGCGACGACGCCGATCGGCGTGCGCAGCGTGTAGTTGAGATAGGACCCTTCGACCGGAATGACATCGTCGCGGCGGGCAATTGCAAGGCCAGCAAAGTAGCGGAAGAAATCCGGAAGCCGGGACAGTTGCGCCCGCGTCTCATTGAGCGGCCTGCCGTTGTTCAGCGTCTCCAGGCGGTACAGAGTTTCAAGGTTGGCCTCAAAAGCATCCGCCAGTCTGTTGACGAGGCGGGCCCGCGCGCGAATATCCATCCCGCCCCATTCGCGGCCTTCGAAAGCCGCACGCGCACTCTTCATCGCGCAATCGATATCGCTAGGCGTCGAGTTCGGAATGCGCGCGATCACCATTCCGGTCGCCGGGTTGCGGACATCGATGAACGCGCCGTTGCCAGCGTCGATTTCCTTGCCATCTACGAAATTACCGTGGGTCTCCACGGCAGGATTACGGGTCGTTTGGTTCATGACTTTTCTCCAATCAAGACCTGACAGCGCTCCGCCCGAGGGCGGATAGGACACGCTTCTGGCCATCAATCACGTGGGCACGGATGAGTTTACGCGCCACACGGGCATCATGCCGCTGCACGGCATCGATGATATCGCCGTGTTCATCGACGAGCTTTTGCGGGTCTCGTCCCTTGATGGCGCTGACGGAAAGGCGAACGAGGCGGTCGGCCTGATCAAGAACATCCCGGATGGCGGCCTCCATCCGGCTGTTGCCGGAGGCGGCCGCGAGCGCATCATGAAAGGCCCTGTTGTAGTCGATAAATTCCTCTTCGGGTCCGATGGATCGAAAACGATCCAGGGCCGACAGTGTCTGATCGTCGGCGCTCTCGATCGCAGCGGCGACACATGCGGGCTCCAGCGCAAGGCGAAACTGGAAGAGATCCCGGACGTCTTTCATCGAAATCGGATTGACCTGATAGCCTTGGCGCGGCTGCACGGTCACCAGGCGATCCTGCTGCAACCGCAGTAACGCTTCGCGGATTGGCTGTCGGCTGACCTCATAACGGGCAGCGAGATCCTGTTCGCGGATTTCCTCGCCCGGCATCAAGCGGCAGGTCAAGATTTCGGTGCGAAGCGCGTCGTAGATATTTTCTCTGAGCAGCAAGTTCGTATCTCGCTTCTAGCATTTCCGTATTTCGTGATATTTCACAATATGAGTCATACGCCTGAAAAATAACGACTTGCAATACACAAAAATGGGATTTATGAAATATCAAACCCTGCGCAGTTAGGGATTTGTGATGGACAAGAAAATGAACCTTTACGTGGCCGGTCGTGGACAGCCGCTGATCCTGCTTCATTCGTTGCTGTCCGACCGTGAAAGTTTCGATAGAATAATGCCCGCGCTCACTGCGCACTATCGAGTGATCGTCCCCGATCTTCCAGGTTTTGGCGGATCTCCCGCGAGCGTGGAAGGTTTTGACGAAACCGCGGATCGTATCGCAAACCTGATCGAAGCATTTGCGGCGAATGAGGAAGCTGCCCTGCTCGGAAATGGTTTCGGCGCGTTTGTGGCGCTCCAGACTGCGATCAGGCATCCTACGCTAGTATCCCGTCTCGTTCTGATAGGCTGTGGGACAAGATTTTCGGACGAGGGCAGGGAGGCGTTTCGAAAAATGGCGACGGTCGCGTCCGCGGCCGGGCTTGCTGCGGTTGCCGAAACCGCGATGAACAGATTGTTTGCCGCCGAATTTCAAGAGAGCCATCCCGATCTAATGCAGGATCGTCGACAGGCGTTTCTCCGCACGAATGTGGGTGTCTTTTGCGAGGCCTGTGACACACTCGCTTCGCTTGATCTGTCGACCGGCGTTTCGGCGGTGCGCTGCCCGACACTGGTCATTGTCGGAGATGAAGATCGGGCAACACCCTCAGAGATGGCCCATGATCTGGTCGGACGGCTTCGCGATGCCAGATTATCCATACTCAAGGGCTGTGCCCATGTACCGCCACTGCAAGCGCCCGACGAGGTTATCGCCCTGCTTGATCAATTTCTCGCAGCCCCTGTTTCTGCCCACCCACAGACGATCTCACTCGAACGGTAGGAGGGGTTTCTTCGTGTCGCTGCCCAGGCTCTACAAAGTTCGATCACGATCGCATCTAGAAAGAGACATCTTCCGCTGAGCGGAAAACGACGCGACTATCTTTTGCAGTCGAGGTCTAAGGATTTGAGCATAGCCTCGTCGAGCTCCGGTCTGCCTGGCGCATCATCGGCCTGATCGTTCACACGGGTCATACTTCAGAAGCATTTGCATGGCTTGCAACAGCGGCAGCAGCGCATGGCTCAACGCCAGATCGCTTTCGATCGTGTCGCGGACAGCCGTTTCGAACGCGCTACCGTGCACGCACGAATCCGGACACCGAAGCTAGAAGGCGCCACGTTTTTCCAACCCGAGATAGCCATTCCGACAAACGGATCCTCCGGCCGCTGCCGCCTTCCCCCGCAAGGCCCCAATGAAACGGGCATCGATCATAAGACGCCTATTCTCATGGTTAGCTCATCATACCAGTTGACATGTCAATGAGCATCCGGCAAGAAAGGCCCCAGCTTACAAGAGGAGGACGTAATGCTGACGCTTTCTGCAAAATTGAAGTCTTCATGCATGGCTGCCATCGCTGTTGCGGCCGTTGCAGTCACCCCCGTCAAGGCTGAAGACATCACGCTCTGG
The DNA here is from genome assembly GCF_056396805.1 of Rhizobium sp. 05N49. Lineage (NCBI taxonomy): Bacteria > Pseudomonadati > Pseudomonadota > Alphaproteobacteria > Hyphomicrobiales > Rhizobiaceae > Rhizobium > Rhizobium sp. 05N49. The sequence goes on along the minus strand of NZ_JBFTME010000008.1, from coordinate 14,729 downwards.
ACGCTGAACTTCGACAACAATGCCGCCAACGTGGCCCTGAAGAAGGTTGCCAGCGACTTCGAAGCGGCAAACCCCGGAACCCATATCGAGATCGTCCAGCGCGCTGTCGACGAACACAAGACGGCGCTGCGCGTTGCCGCCGGCTCCAACCGCGGCCCAGACATCTATTTCAGCTGGGCAGGCCTTGGCCTCGGCGGCGAATATGTGAAGGCCGGCCTGTCGCTGCCGCTCGACAAGTACTACACCGAATACAAGTGGAACGACGAGCTGCTTCCCTCGGCAGCGGCCTTTGCCGACCTTTATCCGGGCGGCAAGCACGGCACGCCTTTTACCTTCAAGGGTGAGGCCGTCTATTATAACAAGAAACTCTTCCAGCAAGCCGGCATCACCGAGGAGCCGAAGACCTATGAAGAGCTTCTGGCCGCAGCCGACAAGCTGAAGGCAGCCGGCATCCCGGCCTTCACCTTCGGCGGGACGGTCAACTGGCACGTCATGCGCCTAATAGATGTGATCCTCGAAACCAAGTGCGGCGCTGAAAAGCACGACCAGCTGAAGCTGATGAAGCTCGACTGGTCGAAGGAGCCCTGCGCCACCGACAGTTTCGCCGAATTCGCCAAGTGGACGAAGGACTATACGCTGCAGCCCTTCATGGGCATCGACAACAAGCAGTCCTATAGCCTCTTCACCGCCGGTCGCGCAGCGATGATGCTGGAAGGCGACTGGCTGGTCGGCCAGCTCTCGGGCAGCGGCGCCAATCTCGACGATTACGGGATCTTCCCCTTCCCGACCAATACCAACCGCCTCTACGGTTTCGCCGAGTACAATTACATCAGCACCAAGACCAAGAACCCGGATATGGCTGCGAAATTCGTCGACTATTTCCTGTCGACGAAGGTGCAGCAGGATCTCGTCGGGCAGATCAGCTCGATCTCGGTCAACAAGAACGTCCAGTACACCAACCAGAAGCCTCTGGAAGCCGAGTGGCTGGATATCTTCAAGACCTACGACAAGATCTATATGAACGGCGACCAGGCCTTCCCGCTTGATGTGACGACGGAATATTTCCGCGTCATCAACGATGTCGCCTCCGGCAGCATCGAACCGGCCGACGCCGCCAAGCAGATGCAGGCCTTCATCGCCGGCAGAACCTGACCCCTCCCGAGACGCCGGCTGGCCGACACCTTGTCGGTCGGCTGGCGCCGCATCCGCAAGACCGGCAGGGTGGATATCCTGCCCCCGGAGGTGAGAATGTCCTTGCGCCAAACAACGCATGATCCGCGCGTGCAGGCCTTCATCCTGCTCGTCCCGGCTCTGGCCATCTACGCGATCTTCGCGCTCTACCCGATGCTGAACGTGGTCGTCATCAGCTTCCAGAAATGGAACGGGCTAGACCCGCAGCGCCCATTCGTCGGCCTTGCAAACTACACGGCGATCTTCACGCGCGACCCGGTCTTCTGGGTCGCCTTCAAGAATACCGTGATCTGGACGCTGATGAGCCTGGTCTTCCCGCCGCTGGTCGGGCTGCTGCTCGCGCTCAGCCTCAACCAGAAGATTTTTGGCCGCAACAGCCTGCGCGCCATCTTCTACCTGCCCGTCATCATCGCGCCGATCGCCGTCGCCACGATGTGGAAATGGATGTACGATCCCTTCTTCGGCCTGTTCAGCCAGATGCTGACCACATGGGGCATGCAGACCTGGATCAAGGACTGGCTCGGCAACAAGGATATTGCGCTCTATTCCGTCTTCATCGCCTACCTCTGGCAGACCGTCGGCTTTTCGATGGTGCTGTTCCTGGCAGGTCTTCAGAACGTCTCGCAGACGCTGGTGGAAGCCGCCCGCATCGATGGTGCCGGCCGCTGGGCAGTCTTCAAGCATGTCACCCTTCCGGCGCTGCGCCCGACGATCACCATCGTTCTGGTTCTCTCAATCATCTCCTCGCTGAAGGCCTTCGATATCGTCTATGGCCTGACCGGCGGCGGCCCGGCCCAATCGACGCAGATGCTGGCGCTCTGGGCCTTCACCCAGGCCATGCAGATCTTCGATTTCGGCCGCGGTGCAGCGATCTCGGTCGTGCTGCTTCTCATCACCGTGGCGATCGTCATCCCCTATCTGCGCTGGACGCAAAAGCATGAGGAGGTCGAATCGTGACAGTTCTCGGAGCGCAAGCCGATGATCTCGACATCGATACCAAGCCGCTTCGCCTGAAGCGGGATCCCATCCTCATCGGCTTGTGGATCGCCCTCATCCTTGTCGCGCTGATCTGGGTGGCACCCTTTGTCTTCATCGTCTTTACCTCGCTGAAAACACCGGCTGCGGTCACCAGCACCGGCGCCTTCATGCCGCCGACGGAACTCGCCTTTCAAAACTACGCCGACGCCTGGAGCCGCGGCAATTTCGCAAGCTCCTTTTTCAACAGCGTGATCATCACCGTGATCAAGGTGCCGCTCGGCCTGGCGCTGTCGGCAATGGCCGCCTACGCACTTGCCAAGATCAAGCTCAGGATCAGCAAGGCGCTGCTTCTGCTCGTCGTCTTCGGCACGATGATCCCTTTCCAGGTGATGCTGGCGCCGCTCTTTACACTGGTGAATTCCTTCGGACTGATCGACACCTATCCCGGCGTCATCCTGCCCTACATCGCCTTCGGTGTTCCCTATCAGGTCTTCATCCTGCACGGCTTCTTCAAGGGCATTCCGAAGGAGTTGTCGGAGGCTGCCCTCATCGATGGCGCAACACATTTCACCATCTTCCGGCGCATCTTCCTGCCGGTTTGCCTGCCGGTTCTTGCCGCCTTGCTGATCCTCGACTTCGTCTCAACCTGGAACGAATTCGCCATGGCGCTCGTCCTTCTGCAGGACCAGCATATGTGGACCCTGCCGCTCGGCCTGATGTCGTTCCAGGGCCAGTTTTCCAGCAATTACGGCCAGCTCAACGCCGCGATCGTGATGACCGTGCTTCCGGCGACGATCGTCTATCTCATGTTCCAGCGCTACTTCGTGTCCGGACTGACCTCCGGCGCCGTGAAGGGCTGATACCGAAATCTGTTCTACGAGGAGAGACATATGTCCGATGCAGCAGTCGAAAAATGGGGTGTGTTCGAAGCGGCCTTCGCCGGCCCATCCGAAGGCAATCCCTATCTCGACGTGGCATTCGATGCCGTGTTCACGCATAAGAGCCGCGAGGTCCGTGTGCCTGGCTTTTACGACGGCAACGGCACCTACCGCATCCGCTTCATGCCCGATGTCGAAGGCGAATGGTCCTTCAGGACGCGTTCGAAGACCGCTGCCCTGGACGGCAGGACGGGGCAGTTTGCAGCAACCGCCCCGTCAGCCGGCAATCACGGCCCGGTGCGCGTGCGCAACAAATTCCATTTCGGCTATGCCGACGGTACGCCCTTCTTCTCCTTCGGCACTACCTGCTATGCCTGGACGCATCAGCCCCTGGAGATGCAGCAACAGACGTTGGAGACGCTGAAGAAGACCCGCTTCAACAAGATCCGCATGGGCGTCTTCCCGAAGGACTATCCCTATAATACCAACGAGCCGCTGCACGCCTGCTTCGAGAAGGATGCTGACGGCAAGGAGGATTTCGACCGGCCGAACCCGGCCCTCTTCCAGCATTTCGACCGGCAGGTGGCCGCCCTTTGCGCGCTCGGCATCGAGGCCGACATCATCATCTTCCATCCCTATGACCGCTGGGGTTATGCCGACATGTCGGCCGAGCAGGATTTCCGCTATGTCGCCTATCTGGCGGCGCGGCTTTCTGCCTATCGGAACGTCTGGTGGTCGCTCGCCAACGAATATGACTTCCTGATCGACACCAAGCCGATGGAACAATGGGACCGCTATTTCCACATCCTGGAAGAAAACGATCCCTACCAGCACCTGCGTTCGATCCATAACGGCGACGTGACGGCAAATTTCGATCATCGCAAACCGTGGGTCACCCATACCTGCATCCAGAATCCCGACGTCAAGCGCACGCAGGAATGGCGCAACGCCTATGGCAAGCCGGTCGTCAACGACGAGCCGGAATATGAAGGCGACATCGTGCAGTCCTGGGGCAATCTCTCCGCCCAGGAGCTGGTGCATCGCTACTGGATCACCATGGCGCGCGGCGGTTATGCCGGCCACGGCGAGACCTATTCGCATCCCAAGGACCTGATCTGGTGGGCGAAGGGCGGCGAGCTGCGCGGCGAGGCCTGGAAGCGCATCGGCTTCCTGCGCGATCTACTCGAGGCCGACGTCAGGCACGGGCTGGAACCGCTCGGCGTCCTCGGCGAATGGCCCTGGTCACGCGTCTCTGGCGCAAGGGATGGCGACGGCGATTTCCGGCTGATCTATCTCGGCGAGCACCAGCCCGTCATCTGGTCATCAGGCCTGCCGCTCGACGACGACAATTACGAGGTCGATATCATCGACACCTGGGAGATGACGATCACGCCGGCCGAGAAGGTTGCCGCACCCGTCCCGCACCCCACTCGCCACGGCGCGATCGTGCGTGGCGGCAAGCCGGACGCGGCTTTCGGCGTCAAGCTTCCGCGCAAGCCGCATCAGGCGCTGCGTGTGCGCAGAAAGCGCTAGGGATTTAAGGAGGAGCCCATGTCCGGCTTGAACATCCAGAACGTCAAGAAATCCTTCGGCGCGGTCGACATCATCCATGGCATCGATGTCGATATCGCCGATGGCGAGTTCGTCATCCTCGTCGGCCCGTCCGGTTGTGGCAAGTCAACGCTCTTGCGCATGATTGCCGGTCTTGAGGATATCAGCGCCGGCAAGATCAGCATCGATGGGCGCGTCGTCAACAATCTGCAGCCGAAGGACCGTGACATCGCCATGGTCTTTCAGAACTACGCGCTCTATCCGCAGATGACGGTCGCCCAGAATATGGGCTTTGCGCTGGAGCTCGCCGGCGCCAAGCGGCCGGAGATCGACAGGAAAGTCTCCGAAGCTGCCGCCATCCTCGGCCTGCAGCCGTTGTTGGAGCGCAAGCCGGCACAGCTTTCCGGCGGCCAGCGCCAGCGTGTTGCCATGGGTCGCGCCATCGTTCGCGATCCGAAAGTCTTCCTCTTCGACGAGCCGTTGTCGAACCTCGACGCCAAGCTGCGCGTCAAGATGCGGGCCGAGATCAAAGCCCTGCACCAGCGCCTGAAGACGACGATCGTCTATGTCACACATGACCAGATCGAAGCCATGACCATGGCCGACAAGATCGTCGTGCTGCAGGGCGGCAAGGTGGAGCAGATCGGCAGTCCGCTCGAACTCTACGACCGGCCGCGCAACATCTTCGTCGCCGGTTTCCTCGGCTCGCCGGCGATGAACTTCCTCGAAGGCACGCTCGAGACTGGCGGCAGTCCGAGCCTCGCTCTTTCCGGCGGCGCGCGCGTCAAACTCTCGCAGGCGCCTGAGAATTCCGCCGGCAGGCAACTGACACTCGGCATCCGCCCCGAAGATATTTCGCTCGGTGGCGAGGAAGGTGTCGAAGCGATCGTGAAGGTGATCGAGCCGACCGGGTCGGAAACCCACGTCGCCGTCGAGGTCGAGGGCAAGGAACTGACTTGGGTCCTGCGCGAACGGGTGAACCTGGCGCCTGAACAGCGGGTGAGACTGTCTTTTGCGACCCCGAAAGTGCATTTCTTCGACCGGCAGACGCAGAACCGGCTTGACGCCTAGGACGGTCATGGATGGAGCGACGAGCCGGGCGGCCTGACACCACCCGGCTCCTTATTTACGGTGGCGGTCCGCCCCAGTCAGGCCACCGTACTGAGTGTTCGCGCAATCGCGTTGCGCCAGCCGACAATTCTCGCCTGCCTGTCTATGTCAGCCATATCAGGCTCAAAGCTGCGGTCGCTCGCCCAGGCGCGCGCAAATTCCTGCCGATCCGGCCATACACCGGCTTTCGATCCAGCAAGCCAGGCTGCGCCGAGCGCCGTCGTTTCCAACGTCGCTGCCCGATCGACGGGACTTGAGAGAATATTGGCGAGATGCTGCATGGTCCATTCGGATGCGGACATGCCGCCATCGACGCGCAGTACCGTCTCAATCGGGTGGTCGCCCCAGTCGCTTCGCATCGCCACAAGCAGGTCGAGCGTCTGGTAGGCAACCGATTCCAGGACGGCGCGCGCCAGTTCCGCCGGGCCGCTGTTGCGTGTCAGGCCGAAAATCGCGCCGCGGGCCTCCGGATCCCAATAGGGGGCGCCGAGCCCGGTGAAAGCGGGCACGACATAGACCCTTTGCTGCGGATCGGCTCTGTCGGCCAGCGCGCCGGTTTCCGATGCATTTCCGATAATGCCGAGACCATCACGCAGCCACTGCACGGCAGCACCGGCAATGAAGATCGACCCTTCCAGCGCGTAAGTGCTCTTGCCGTTCAAACGGTAGGCGATGGTGGTGAGCAGCCGGTTCTTCGAATGCACGCGGTCGTCACCCGTATTCAGAAGTGCAAAACAACCAGTGCCGTAGGTCGATTTCACCATGCCCGGTTCGAAACAGGCATTGCCGATTGTCGCCGCCTGCTGGTCGCCGGCGACACCGAGGATTGGGATCGCGGCGCCGAAAATGCCGGGATCGACCGTGCCGAAATCGTCGGCGCTATCCTTGACCTCGGGCAGCAGCGCCCGCGGGATGCGCAGGATCTTGAGAAGCTCGTCATCCCAGCAGTTCTCGGCGATGTTGTAGAGCAGGGTTCGCGAGGCGTTGGTCGCATCGGTGACATGCGCCCGCCCGCCGGTCAGCTTGTAGATGAGCCAGCTGTCGATCGTGCCGAAACAGACCTCGCCGGCCTCGGCCCGGGCACGCAGTCCCTCGACATTGTCAAGCAGCCAGCGCAGTTTCGTTCCGGAGAAATAGGGATCGAGAAGCAGGCCGGTCTTGGCAGTGAAGAGCTTTTCGTAGCCATCGACCTTCAGCCGGTCGCACATTTCCGCTGTGCGCCTGTCCTGCCAGACGATCGCCCTGTGCAGCGGCCTGCCGGTGTCTTTTTCCCAGACGACGGTCGTTTCCCTCTGATTGGTGATGCCGATGGCAGCGATTGCGCCCGGCGCCACACCGCTCTTTGTGAGAGCGTCGCGCGCGGTCGACAGTACCGTGTCCCAGATCTCACTGGCATCATGCTCCACCCAGCCGGTCTGCGGGAAATGCTGGGTGATCTCAGTCTGCGCCGAGGATGCGATCCGCATCTGAGGATCGAAAATTATGGCCCGCGACGATGTCGTGCCCTGATCGATGGCAAGGATATGGCCGCTCATGACTTTACTTCCTGCGCAACAGCTATCGTTCCGCCGGAACGGCAGCTCTGTCCCCATTATTGTTTTGGAAAATCGGGAATGGCCGGGTGCTATCGCACCCGGCCGATGACGCTTATTTCTTGGCGTCGGCCCAGCTCTTGACGAGCTCGTCGTAGTTGACGGTGATGGGCTTTTCTTTCTCGTTCTCGATCTTCAGCTGCGGAGCGAGGTTGCCCTTCTTCACCGCATCTGCGTTCCAGTAAGCGAGATCATGCTCCTCGGCGAGCTTCGGGCCGATATCGCCCTGCACCTTGGCGCGTTCGAGGCGCTGCAGCACCTTTTCCTGTTCGGCGCACAGCGAGTCCATGGCCTCCTGCGCGGTCTTTGCACCGGAAGCGGCATCACCGATTGCCTGCCACCACAGCTGCGCGAGCTTCGGATAGTCAGGAACGTTGGTACCGGTCGGCGACCACTGGACGCGGGCTGGCGAGCGGTAAAACTCGATCAGGCCGCCGAGCTTGGGAGCGCGCTCCGTGAAGCTCTTGTCGCGGATTGTGGATTCGCGGATGAAGGTGAGGCCGACATGGCTCTTCTTCACGTCCACAGTCTTCGAGGTGACGAACTGCGCATAGAGCCATGCGGCCTTGGCGCGGTCGTCAGGCGTCGACTTCATCAGCGTCCAGGAACCGACGTCCTGATAGCCGAGCTTCATGCCGTCCTTCCAGTAGACGCCATGCGGGCTGGGGGCCATGCGCCACTTCGGGGTACCGTCTTCGTTCATGACCGGCAGGCCGGGCTTGACCATGTCAGCGGTAAAGGCCGTATACCAGAAGATCTGCTGGGCAACCGCACCCTGCGCCGGAACCGGGCCGGATTCGGAGAAGGTCATGCCACCTGCTTCCGGCGGAGCATAGCCCTTGATCCAGTCGAGATATTTCTGGATCGAATAGACGGAAGCCGGGCCGTTTGTGTCACCGCCGCGTGCGACGCAGGAGCCGACCGGACGCGAATTCTCGTCGACCTTGATGCCCCATTCGTCGACCGGAAGACCGTTCGGCAGGCCCTTGTCGCCGTTGCCGGCCATGGACAGCCAGGCATCGGTGAAGCGCCAGCCGAGCGACGGGTCCTTCTTGCCGTAGTCCATATGGCCGAAGACCTTCTTGCCGTTCACGTCGCGGCCGGTGAAGAATTCGGCAATGTCCTCATAGGCCGACCAGTTGACGGGAACGCCGAGGTCGTAGCCGTATTTCGCCTTGAAATCGGCCTTGTTCTTTTCGTCGTTGAACCAGTCGTAGCGGAACCAGTAGAGGTTTGCGAACTGCTGGTCGGGAAGCTGGTAGAGCTTCTTGTCCGGCGCGGTCGTGAACTTGGTGCCGATGAAGTCGTCGAGATCGAGGCCGGGATTGGTGACATCCTTGCCTTCATTGGCCATCCAGTCCGTCAGCGAACGGGCCTGCTGGTAGCGCCAATGGGTACCGATCAGGTCGCTATCGTTGACATAGGCGTCGTAGATGTTTTCGCCCGACTGCATCTGCGTCTGCAGCTTTTCGACCACGTCGCCTTCGCCGATCAGGTCATGGGTGACCTTGATGCCGGTAATCGCGGTGAAGGCGGGCGCCAGCACCTTGGATTCGTATTCATGCGTTGTCAGCGTTTCGGACACRACCTTGATGTCCATGCCGGCGAAAGGCTTGCCCGCATCGACGAACCATTGCATTTCCTTTTCCTGGTCCGCGCGCGTAAGCGTCGAGAGATCGCCGACCTCCTTGTCGAGGAAGGTTTTCGCCTCATCCATGCCGGCATAGGCGGAGCCCGCCATGGCCAGCAAAATGCCTGCTGTCGTCACTAGTAGATGCCGTCGCATAATATCCTCCCAGGTTTAGCGATTGCAGTCCTTACGTCTCAGGCGGCCAGTACCCCCGGCCATCCGTATCAGCTTGGAATCACACGTAACGGAACACGCCGATGGCGTAGATCACGGAGATGCCAAGAGCCCACCACAGGCTGGGTCCGACAAGACCCAACCATGCGAGATGAATGAATGCTGCGCCGAGCAGCGAGATGAAGAGCCGGTCGCCGCGCGTCGTCTCGAACCGAAGCAAGCCAACGCGCGGCGAGCCGCCCGGCGAAAAATATTCCCAGACGCTCATGGCGATGAGCAGGGTCAGGATCGTGAGAAAGAAGAGCGCCGTCGGCAGCGTCCAGGCCATCCACGAAAGGGTCATATCCTGATCTCCTCAGACGCGGCCCAGGGCAAAGCCCTTGGCGATGTAGTTGCGAACGAAATAGATGACGAGCGCGCCGGGAATGATGGTCAGCACGCCGGCTGCCGCGAGCACACCCCAGTCCATGCCAGCCGCCGAGACCGTGCGGGTCATGATCGCCGAGATCGGCTTCGCCGCCGTCGTCGTCAGCGTGCGCGCAAGCAGGAGCTCAACCCACGAGAACATGAAGCAGAAGAAGGCGGCGACACCGACGCCGCTCGCAATCAGCGGCATGAAGATCTTCACGAAGAAGCGCGGGAAGGAATAGCCGTCAATATAGGCGGTCTCGTCGATCTCCTTCGGCACGCCGGACATGAAACCTTCGAGGATCCAGACAGCGAGCGGCACGTTGAACAGGCAATGGGCAAGCGCCACTGCGATATGCGTGTCGATCAGGCCAAAGGCCGAATAGAGCTGGAAGAACGGCAGTGCGAAGACGGCCGGCGGCGCCATGCGGTTGGTCAAGAGCCAGAAGAACAGGTGCTTGTCGCCTAAAAAGCGATAGCGCGAGAAGGCGTAGGCGGCGGGAAGTGCGGCGAGCACGGAGATGACCGTGTTCATCGCCACATAGATGATCGAGTTGATATAGCCGTTATACCAGGACGGATCGGTGAAGATGACCGCGTAATTCCTGATTGTCGGGTTCTGCGGCCAGAGCGAGAAGGTGCCGGTGATCTCGGCATTCTCCTTGAAGCTCATGTTGACCAGCCAGTAGATCGGCAGCAGCAGGAAGAGAATGTAGATCGTCGTGACCACCCAGGAGAGGTTTCCGGCGGGCTTGTATTTCATTTTTGAAACCATGGATCTCTCCTTTCTCAAGCGTTTGCGTCGCTGCTGGTCATGACCGTGTAGAAGATCCACGACAGCAGCAGGATGATCAGGAAGTAGACGATCGACATGGCCGCCGCGGGCCCGAGGTCGAACTGACCGACGGCCATCTTGACGAGATCGATCGACAGGAAGGTCGTCGAATTGCCCGGCCCGCCGCCGGTAACGACGAAAGGCTCGGTGTAGATCATGAAGCTGTCCATGAAGCGCAGCAGCACGGCGATCAGAAGCACCCGCTTCATCTTCGGCAGTTGGATGTAGCGGAAGACGGACCAGCGCGAGGCGCCGTCGATCTTGGCAGCCTGGTAATAGGCGTCGGGGATAGACACGAGGCCGGCATAGCAGAGCAGCACGACGAGGCTCGTCCAGTGCCAGACATCCATGACGATGATGGTGATCCAGGCATCGAGCGGATCGCGGACATAGTTGTAGTCGAGGCCGATCGCTTCCAGCGTATGGCCGAGCAGGCCGATATCGACGCGGCCGAAGACCTGCCAAATCGTGCCGACGACGTTCCACGGGATCAGCAGCGGCAGCGCCATCAGGACGAGGCAGATCGGCACGCCGATACCCTTCTTCGGCATGTTGAGCGCGATGAAGATGCCGAGCGGAATTTCGAGCGCCAGGATGATGATCGAGAAGAGCAGGTTGCGCTGCAGGGCTGCCCAGAAGCGATCCGACTCCAGGGTCTGCACGAACCAGTCCGTGCCGGCCCAGAAGAACTCGTTATTGCCGAACGTATCCTGCACCGAATAGTTGACGACCGTCATCAGCGGGATGGCCGCCGAGAAGGCGACGAGCACCAGGACAGGCAGAACCAGAAACCAGGCCTTGTTGTTCCAGGTCTTTTCCATGATTCAGGCCTCCCTGCCGACACGCCAGGAATCGGCGTAGATGCTGATCGCTGCGGGGTCGAAACTGACCCGCGCATCTTCCGGGATCTCGGCGTCCTCCGATAGGACGATCGCCAACGGCTGGCCGGCAAAACGGGCGCGTACGATCTTCTGGCGTCCGATATCCTCGACCTTGGAGATCGATACCGGCATGCCGTCACGGCCAAGCCGGATGAATTCGGGACGGATGCCGAGCTCGACCTTGGCGGCCCGCGACGTGTCGGGCGCATAATCGAGATTGATGGTCTCGCCGCCGACACTGACGCTGGAACCAGCGACCTTCGCGGGCATGACGTTCATGCCGGGCGAGCCGATGAAATAGCCGACGAATGTGTGGCTCGGCCGCTCGAAGAGTTCGGCCGGCGTGCCGATCTGGACGATCTCGCCTTCATACATGACCACCACCTTTTCGGCGAAGGTCAGCGCTTCCGTCTGGTCATGCGTGACGTAGACCATGGTGAAGCCGAACTGCTTGTGCAGGCGCTTCAGCTGCGAGCGCAGCACCCATTTCATATGCGGATCGATGACGGTCAACGGTTCGTCGAACAGGATGGCGTTGACGTCATTGCGCACGAGGCCGCGGCCGAGCGAGATCTTCTGCTTCTGATCGGCCGTCAGGCGCTGCGCCTTGCGTTTTGCCCAGTCGGTCAGATCGATCATCTCGAGGATTTCGCGGACGCGCCGGTCGACCTCGGGTTCGGCAACGCCCCTGTTGCGCAGCGGAAAGGCCAGATTGTCGTAGACGGTCATCGTGTCGTAGATAACCGGGAACTGGAAGACCTGCGCAATATTGCGCGCCTGCGTCGAAAGATTGGTGACATCGCGGCCATCGAAAAGGATGCGCCCGTGCGAGGGCTGCAACAGGCCGGAAATGATATTGAGCAGCGTGGTCTTGCCGCAGCCGGAGGGACCGAGCAGCGCATAGGCGCCGCCATCGGTCCATTCGTGGTCGACTTCCTTCAGCGCATAATCCTTGTCCGACTTCGGGTCGGGCCCATAGGCGTGGCGGATATGGTCGAGCGTGATGCGTGCCATTGAAACCTCCTATGCCGCCTGGTTGCCGGTTGCGATTGCCCGCCCATCAGGCCCGAAGGCCATGAGATGGCGGGTGTCGAGGAAGACGGCGATCTCGGTATCGGGATCGATGTCGTGAATGCCATGCGCCAGCATCACCCAGCGCACACCATTGAAATCGACATGCACGAAGCTTTCCGAGCCGGTGATTTCGGAAATCTGCGTGCGCGCCGTCAGTCGCGGCGAAGCCGAAGTCTGGGCTTGCAGTGACAGATGATGCGGGTGGAAGGCGATCGTGACGGCGCCATCCGGCGTAGCGGCAAGATGTGCCGGCACGACGATCTCAGCGCCAGCTCCATGGCGGAAGATGCTGCCGTTCTTCTCCACCTCGATGAAGTTCAGCGGCGGGTCGGCGAAGGTCTTGGCGGTGACGAGATCGACCGGGCGGCGATAGACCTCGATCGTCTTGCCGAACTGCGTCACGCGGCCTTCGCTCAGCGTCACCGTATTGCCGCCGAGCAAAAGGGCTTCGGAGGGTTCGGTCGTCGCATAGACGAAGATGGCGCCGGATTGCGCGAAGATACGCGGCAGCTCTTCGCGCAGTTCCTCGCGCAGCTTATAGTCCAGATTGGCGAGTGGCTCGTCGAGCAACACGAGGCTGGCATTCTTGACGAGCGCGCGGGCAAGGGCGGTACGCTGCTGCTGGCCGCCGGAAAGATTGAGCGGCGTACGGTCGAGATAGGGCGTCAGCTTCAGAAGCTCTGCGGCCTTGCGCACTTCGATATCGATCGTCTTGGCATCGTGCCGGGCAATGCGCATCGGCGAGGCGATGTTTTCATAGACGCTGAGTGCGGGATAATTGATGAACTGCTGGTAGACCATCGCAACATTGCGCTTCTGCACCGGCATGCCGGTGACGTCGGCGCCGTCGAAATGCACGGAACCGCTGGTCGGCCGATCGAGACCGGCCATCAGCCGCATCAATGATGTCTTGCCGGAGAGCGTCGGTCCGAGCAGGACGTTCAGCGATCCCCGTTCAAATGTCAGGTCCGTCGGGTGAATATGATATTCACCGCCGACCATCTTTGCGGCATGGCGCAATTCGAGCATTCCGGTTCCCGTGCCTCCTCAAGACGGGGACCACATGCCGGCTTAGCCTGCGAGTTTCGCGGGCAGAGCGGCGATGTACTCCTCCAAAATATCTATCTGTTGTGGTGTCATGTGCAGGCCGGCCTTGGTTCTCCGCCAGAGCACATCGTGGGCAGTGACGGCCCATTCATTGTCGATCAGGTAGCGGACCTCGGCCTCGTAGAGGTCGGATCCGAACAACCGGCCGAGATCGTCGATCTTTGCGGCATTGCCGAGAAGCGTTGCAGCCTTCGTGCCGTAGCGGCGGACAAGCCGTCGGGCATGGGCATCGGCCAGGAACGGATAGCGGCTCTTGAGCTTGACGACCTCGCCCTCATAGCCCTGCACCGGAAAATCCCCGCCCGGCAGATGGCTGCCCGCCGTCCACGGCCTGCCCTTGACGCCGATCGCTTCGCCGATCTTCTCCAGCGCATGTTCCGACAGACGCCGGTAGGTGGTGAGCTTGCCGCCGAAGACGTTGAGAAGCGGCGCCTCGCCCGCCTTGCCCTCGACCTTCAGCACGTAGTCACGYGTCGCCTCCTGCGCCTTCGAGGCGCCGTCGTCGAAGAGCGGRCGYACCGCCGAATAGGTCCAGACGATATCCTCCGGCTTGACCGGCTCCTTGAAATATTCCGAGGCCGCATTGCAGAGATAGACGGTCTCCTCCTCGGAGATCTTCACATCCTTCGGATCGGCGGTGTAGTCGCGGTCGGTGGTGCCGATCAGGGTAAAATCGGTCTCATAGGGAATAGCGAAGATGATGCGGTTGTCGGGGTTCTGGAAGAAATAGGCGCGCGGCCCCTCGAACTTCTTCTTCACGATGATGTGGCTGCCCTGGACGAGGCGCACATGGCGGGCCTCGTTATGGCCGAAGGCGGAGCGGATGACATGGTCGACCCAGGGACCGGCGGCATTGATCAGCATGCGGGCCTGATGGCGCTCGCTCTTGCCGGTGAGACTGTTGATCGTCTCGATCTGCCAGACGCTGCTTGCCTGCGCATCCTTTTCCTGATGGGCGGAGACGACCTTGGTGCGTGGCATGATCGTGGCGCCCTTGTCGGCGGCATCGCGGGCATTGAGCACCACCATGCGGGCATCGTCGACCCAGCCGTCGGAATATTCGAAAGCCTTCGTAAACAGCGCTTTCAGCGGTTTTGCCGCCGCATCGCTGCGCATGTTCAGGACCGCAGTCGGCGGCAACAGCTTGCGGCCGCCGAGATGGTCATAGAGGAAGAGGCCAAGCCGGATCATCCAGGCCGGCCTGATCCCGCCCTTGTGATAGGGCAGCACGAAGCGCAAAGGCCAGATGATATGCGGGGCCATGGCCCAGAGGATCTCGCGCTCCATCAGCGATTCCCGCACCAGGCGGAACTCGTAATG